>NZ_AQOR01000009.1 GCF_009846755.1 Alcanivorax sp. S71-1-4 | reverse complement strand
CCCCTGCACCCGCCCCTGCACCCGCCCCGATCACCGGCGAGGACGACGGCTTTTTCAGCACACTCTCGTCGCAGGACGCCAATGCCTTTTCCCGCTGGCTCGGCAGCCACAGCCTCGGCATGGTGCTGTTGCTGTTCTACGTCGGCGGCCTGCTGCTGGCACTGACACCCTGCGTGTTTCCGATGATCCCGATTCTTTCCGGCATCATTGCCGGCCAGGCCGAGCCCACCGCCCGGCGCGGTTTCCTGCTGAGCAGCGCCTATGTGCTCGGCATGGCAGTGCCCTACACACTGGCCGGCCTGCTGGTGGCGCTGTTCGGTGCCGGGCTGAACCTCCAGTTCTGGCTGCAGCAACCGGCGGCCATCATTATTTCCGCGATCATTTTTCTGCTGCTGGCGCTGGGCATGTTCGGCGTCTTTACGCTGCAACTGCCGGCGTTCCTGCGTGACCGGCTGAATGCCGCCAGCGAACGCCGCCAGGGCGGATCGCTCGGCAGCGCAGCGCTGATTGGTGGCATTTCCGGCCTGATCGTGTCGCCCTGTGTCACACCGATCCTGGCCGGCGCCCTCATCTATGTCGCCAGCAGCGGCGAAGCCGTGACCGGCGCGCTGACGCTGTTCACCCTGGCGCTGGGCATGGGCACGCCGCTGGTCATCTTTGGTACTGGCGGCAGCCACCTGTTGCCACGCGCCGGGGAGTGGATGGACGACATCAAGCGGTTCTTCGGCGTGGTGATGCTCGGCGTGGCAATCTGGCTGCTGGGCCGGATCGTATCGCCGTCGCTCACGCTGGGGCTGTATGGCGTGTTGCTGGCAGTCTATGGCGTGCAACTCGGCGCCCTGGATGCCAGCGGCCACCGTCTGCGGCGCGGCATGGCGCTGGTGCTGGCACTGTATGGCGCCATCATGGTGATCGGCGCGGCGGGCGGTGGCACAGACCCATGGCAACCGCTGGCGCATCGCCAGGCACCGGCGACGCCGCATGTCGCCGGCCCGGGTGAAGCCACCGCCGGTGTGTATGGCTTTGTCGATGTGGCTGGCCAGCAGGCGCTGGCCGACACACTGCGTCAGGCGCAGGCCGATAACCGCCCGGTGCTGGTGGATTTCTTCGCGGAATGGTGTGTGGCCTGCAAAGTGCTGGAAGAAACCACCCTCTCCGATGCAGCGGTGCTCGCGGCCATGCAGGCACAGAACGTGCTGCTGGTGCGGGCGGATATCACCAACATCGACCGCGAAAACCAGGCGATCATGGCCGAATACGGCATTTTCGGCCTGCCCAGCCTGGTCTTCATGGCGCGGGACGGCGAGGAAATCCCGGAAAGCCGCATTCTCGGGGAAATGAGTACCGAGCGCTTTCTCAGTCACCTGAACACGCGGGTATTTCCGTCGATCTGACGCACTTCTGCTGATGACTGGCCGGTCCGCTTTGTAAGGAAAGGTGTAAATCCCTTTTCAGGCTGGTTATTTCGCCCTAGTATTGCTGTCATTATGCCCAAGCCGCCCTGATAGGCGGCTTTTGTCATCCAGTTCACAACTTTTCACTGCATTTTGACGCGCTCGGCATGCAAGGAGGCCAAGGTGGCATCACTGCTGGTACTGCACGGTCCGAATCTCAACCTGCTTGGCACCCGCGAACCGGCCACCTATGGCGCCCAGACGCTGGCGCAGATCAACCAGGGGCTGCTGGCCCTGGCCCAGGAACGGGGCCACCATCTGCAGACCCTGCAAAGCAATGCCGAATACGAGTTGATCGAGCGTATCCACAGCGCCGTCAGTGAAGGCATTGATTTCATCATCTTCAACCCGGCGGCCTTTACCCATACCAGCATCGCGCTGCGCGATGCCCTGCTTGGCGTGGGCATTCCGTTTATCGAAGTGCATCTTTCCAACGTCCACCGGCGCGAGGCATTCCGTCACCACTCCTATTTCTCCGATATCGCCGCAGGCGTGATCGTGGGGTTGGGAGCAGACGGCTATCGCCTGGCGCTGGAGGCGGCCATGACAAAGCTGGCTGAGGCGAAAAATACCTGAGCCACAAAGACGACAACAACCGAGATACCCGGACAGGACGGAAGTAGTCTATGGACATTCGCAAAGTCAAAAAACTGATTGAGCTGCTGGAGGAATCCGGCATCGAAGAACTGGAAATCCGCGAAGGCGAAGAATCCGTGCGCATCAGCCGTGGCGGCTCCCGCGCTGGCGCCCAGCCGATGCCGATGCAGCACGCAGCGCCGGTACAGCATGTGGCGCCGGCCGCGCCCGCCCCGGCGGCAAGCCAGGACGCGCCGGCCGCCCCGCAGCATAACGGCCATGTGATGCGCTCGCCCATGGTCGGCACCTTTTATCGCTCGCCGTCACCGGGCTCCGCCTCCTTTGTGGAAGTGGGCCAGCAGGTCAAGGCCGGCGATGTGCTGTGCATTGTCGAAGCAATGAAAATGATGAACCAGATCGAAGCCGACAAGTCCGGCACCATCGAGGCGATCCTGGTGGAAAACGGCGAACCGGTGGAATACGACCAGCCACTGTTCACCATCGTCTGAACGGGGGTTCGTCATGCTGGAAAAAGTCGTCATTGCCAATCGCGGCGAGATTGCCCTGCGCATACTGCGGGCCTGTCGCGAGATGGGCATCCGCACCGTCGCGGTCTACTCCAAGGCCGACCGTGACCTGATGCACGTGCGGCTGGCCGACGAGGCGGTCTGCATTGGCCCGGCGCCATCGGTGGACTCCTACCTGAACATCCCGGCGATCATTTCTGCTGCCGAAGTCACCGACGCCGATGCGATCCATCCCGGCTACGGTTTCCTGGCGGAGAACGCCGACTTCGCCGAACGTGTGGAACGTTCCGGCTTTACCTTTATCGGCCCGAAGTCCGACACCATCCGCCTGATGGGCAACAAGGTGTCGGCCATTGAAGCGATGAAGAAAGCCGGTGTGCCGACGGTACCCGGCTCCAACGGCCCGGTCAGCGAAGACAGCGAGCACGCCCTGCGCCTGGGCCGCGAGATCGGCTACCCGGTGATCATCAAGGCGGCGGCCGGCGGCGGCGGCCGGGGCATGCGCGTGGTGGAAAGCGAAGACGCGCTGATGAAATCCATCAGCCTGACCCGTTCAGAGGCCCGCAACGCTTTCGGTGATGACACCGTGTACATGGAGAAATTTCTCCAGCATCCGCGCCATGTCGAAATCCAGGTGCTGGCTGACGGCCAGGGCAATGCCATTCACCTGGGGGACCGGGACTGCTCCCTGCAACGCCGGCACCAGAAAGTGGTGGAAGAGGCGCCCGCGCCACATATCCCGCAACACCTGAAAGATGAAGTGGCCAAGCGCTGCGTCGACGCCTGCATTGAAATCGGTTACCGGGGCGCCGGCACGTTCGAGTTCCTGTACGAGAACGGCGGCTTCTACTTTATCGAGATGAACACCCGCGTCCAGGTGGAACACCCGGTGACCGAGATGATCACCGGCGTCGACATCGTCAAGGAGCAGTTGCGTATTGCCGCTGGCCTGCCGCTGTCGGTACGCCAGGAAGACATCGAGTTCAGCGGCCACGCCATTGAGGTACGGGTGAACGCGGAAGACCCGGTGAAATTCACACCCTGCCCGGGCAAGATCACCTACTTCCACGCGCCCGGCGGCAACGGCGTACGGGTGGACTCGCACGTTTACACCGGCTATTCGGTCCCGCCCTACTATGACTCACTGATCGGCAAGATCATCACCTGGGGCCCGGACCGCGCCACCGCCTTCGCACGCATGCGCAACGCGCTGGAGGAAATCGTCGTGGACGGGATTCGCACCAACATTCCCCTGCATCGCGACAAGATCTTCCGCGACAAACACTTCGCCGAGGGCGGCGTCGACATTCACTATCTGGAATCGAAGCTCGGCCAGAGCTGAGGTATCCTGACGTTCGCCGAATCGCGGCCCGGAGCACTCTCCGGGCCGCTGTCGTTATGCTCACCGGAAAACGGGACCCGCCCATGCCCTGGCTGCAACTACACATTCCCAGCACCGCCGACCACGCCGAGGCAGTGGAAGACATGCTGCTGGCGCTGGGCGCCAGCGCCGTGACACTGGCCGACGGCGCCGACCAGCCGCTGTTTGAACCGCCGCCGGGGGCCACGCCACTGTGGCGGGAAACCATTGTCAGCGCGCTGTTCGAGGCAGATGCCGATGAGGCCGCGATCATCGCCGCCCTGAACGAACATCTGGACCCGCCACCGGCTGACTACCGCTTTGAGCAGGTCGCTGACCAGGCCTGGGAGCGGGCCTGGATGGACGACTTCAAGCCGATGCCGTTCGGTGAGCGGCTGTGGATCGTGCCAAGCTGGGCCGAGGCGCCGGATGCCGGCGCGGTCAATCTCAAGCTCGACCCTGGCCTGGCGTTTGGTACCGGCACCCATGAAACCACCGCGCTGTGCCTGAACTGGCTCGACGGCGCCGAGCTGACCGGCAAACGCGTGCTGGATTTCGGCTGCGGTTCCGGCGTGCTGGCGATCGCCGCGCTGTTGCTGGGCGCGGACTACGCCGTGGCCACCGACATTGACCCCCAGGCCCTGCTGGCGACGCGCGAGAACGCCCGGCTCAATGGCGTCGGTGACCGCCTGAGCTGCGTCCTGCCGGAAGAGATGCCCGCCGCCCACTTTGACGTGGTGCTGGCGAACATCCTCGCCGGCCCACTGGTGGCACTGGCGCCGCAACTGATCAGCCATTGCCGCCCGGGTGGGCGCATCGTCCTGTCCGGCATTCTGGCCGCGCAGGCCGATGAGGTGGTCACGGCCTACCAGCCTCAGGTCAATCTGAACCCGGTCGCGGTACGTGGCGACTGGACAAGAGTAGACGGAACCCGCAAAGCCTGAGCGCCGCCCTTGCGGTGGCAGCCAGGTTTTATGTACAACGGGAACCATTCCTTCCTATAAGAACAGCCGGATCAGCATGGCCGTCCAATACAAGACTCAGTGCCCGCACTGCGGCGCCCAGTTCAAGATCAGCGAACAGCACCTGCGCCAGGCGCGTGGCGCGGTGCGCTGTGGCAGTTGCCTGCAGGTATTCCAGGCCACCGATCACCTGCTGAACGATCCGGCCGCGACACCGCCCTCGGCCCCGGCAGCGGCCGCCAAGGCACCCCCGGCCAGACCTGCCCCGGCAAAACCGCCCCGCAAGGCCGGCGACGATGAATCCTGGGCCGAGGCGCTGCTGGACGACGACGCACCGCCGCCTCCTCCTGCCGCACCGGCCGCGCCAAACAAGTGGACCCTGGACGACGCGCTCGCGGAAGACGCCACACCGGTGCCCGAAGACCCCACACAGGAACAGAACGACACACGCGTCTCGCTCGGCGGCGGCATGGAACTGTCGGACTCTTTCCTGTCGCTGGACGAGGACAACGACGAGCGCCTGCAAAACGAGGACTTCTCCTCCATGAGCGGTGCCGGACGTGCCACGCAGAGCGAGAACGCCGACGAGTCCTGGGCCGAGGCCCTGCTGCAGGAGCTGGAAGACAAGGAACCACCGCCGCCGGCCAAGGCCAGCGCCATGCGCCTGCAGGACGACAGCCCGGCGGCAACGCCCGCACCGCCGATACCGCCGATAAAGAAAAAGGCTGCGCCGAAAAAGAAGGCCGCTCCGGCAGCGGATGACCTGTTCGCGGAAGATTTCGACCTGTTCGCCGAAGACGACCCGCTCAGCCCGGTCGATGACGGCGGTTACGCTGACGACCTCGATGACGATTTCGACGATGATTTCGCGGCCCTGGAACTTGGCGCGGGCAAACCAGCCGGCAAGAAAGCCGCCGCCAACCCGTTCGAGCGTTCACGCACCGACCTCGGCGGCCTGCTCAAGTGGGGCCTGCTGTCGCTGGCCGCGCTGCTGGTGCTGGCCGGGCAGTACCTGGTATTCAACTTCGATCATCTGGCGCGGACGCCACAGTGGCGGCCTTTCTATGCCAGCGCCTGCCATCTGGCCGGCTGCACGCTGCCGAATCCGTCCGATGTCCGGCTGCTGCGCGGCACCAACCTGATCGTGCGCACGCACCCCCAGGTAGCCGGCGCGCTGATCGTCGATGCCATCCTGTTCAACCACGCCGATTACGAACAGCCCTTCCCGGTGATCGAGCTGAGCTTCAGCTCACTGCGCGGCCAGCCGGTGGCCAGCCGCCGCTTCCTGCCGGTTGAATACCTGCGCGGCGACCTGACCGGCATGCAGGAGATGCCCCGCGACGTGCCCATCCGGGTGTCGTTCGAGATCCTCAATCCCGGTCCGGAAGCAGAGAATTATCGCCTGCACCTGCACCCGGCCCCAGCCAGCGCCTCCTGACAGCCACGCAGAACAAGCCCGCGCCCGTCCCGGGCGTGGGCGCACCACCCGGCACCTCGTCCCGAAAAGCCCTTTTACCCCCGGCCACCGGGCCACTATCATGTGCCCCCTTCGCTGCCGCGGGTTGAGTCACCACATGCAGATCGGCCCTTACACCCTTGCCAACAATCTGGTGCTGGCGCCCATGGCCGGCGTCACAGATCGCCCGTTCCGGCAACTGTGCCGGCAACTTGGTGCGGGGCTGGTGGTGTCCGAGATGGTGACGGCAGATACGCGTCTTTGGCATTCCCGCAAAAGCCGCCATCGCCTGGATCACCGTGGCGAACCCGGACCCATCTCGGTACAGATTGCCGGGGGCGATCCGGGCATGCTGGCCGAGGCCGCCGCCGCGAATGTGGAATTCGGTGCACAGATCGTCGACATCAACATGGGCTGCCCGGCAAAAAAAGTCTGCAAGAAAGCCGCCGGCTCGGCACTGTTACGCGACGAAACACTGGTGCGCGAGATTCTCGAAGCCGTGGTCGCTGCGGTGGATGTACCGGTCACGCTGAAGATCCGCACCGGCTGGAGCCGCGAGGCACGCAACGGCGTCAACATCGCACAACTCGCTGAATCCTGTGGCATTCGTGCGCTCGCCGTGCACGGACGCACGCGCGAGGACAAGTTCGAAGGCAATGCGGAATACGACACCATCGCCCGCATCGTCGAGGCGGTGAACATTCCGGTTATTGCCAACGGCGATATCGATTCACCGCAAAAAGCCAAACGGGTACTGGAAACCACCGGCGCGGGTGGTATCATGATCGGCCGCGCTGCCCAGGGTAATCCCTGGATCTTCCGGGATACCGTTCATTACCTCACGCATGGGGCATTGCCGGCGTCCCCCGAAGTCCGGGAAGTGGCGACGCTGGTGCTGCAACATCTCGGGGCACTGCACCAGCTTTATGGCGAGGACGCCGGCGTACGTATCGCTCGCAAACATCTGGGCTGGTACACACAGGCCCTGCCGGAAGGCGAGATGTTCCGGCAGAAGTTCAACCGACTGACCGAGCCCGATGCACAGCGGCAGGCAGTCGAGCAGTATTTCCACAACCTTGAAGATGTGGCCGACCGAATCGACATCGGTCGCTACGTGGTGTCTGACGCCGACACCCGGGAAGGCGTTGCGCAAGACATTGCCCAACAAGGAGTAATGGCCGCATGACCAGTACAGCCGCACGGACACTGATTAGCATGAACACCGCTGAAAACCGCACTCCCCACCTGACACTGGCGCAGACTGACAGCCAGGACACTCTGCGCAACTGCGTGCGACGATCCCTGATCGAATACTTCAACAATCTCGAAGGGGAAGCGGTCAACGACCTCTACCCGATGGTATTGGCGGAAATGGAAATCCCGCTGCTGGAAAAGGTGCTGGAATACACCCGTGGCAACCAGACCAAGGCCGCCGAGATGCTTGGCCTCAACCGGGGCACGCTGCGCAAGAAACTCAAGCAATACGGCCTGCTGTAAGCCTTCCGCGCACAGCAAGCCCGCACCCGCCAGGGCAGTCGAGACTGCCCTTTTTTGTTTCCGACCACGAGGTGAAACAAGGTCATGAGCAAAGCCGTTGAACGCGCCCTCATCAGTGTCTCCGACAAGACCGGCGTGGTGGATTTCGCCCGCGCCCTGAGCGGCCGCGGCATCGAAATCCTGTCCACCGGCGGCACTTACCGTGCCCTGGCCGAGGCCGGCATCCCGGTGAAGGAAGTGTCCGAACACACCGGCTTCCCGGAAATGATGGACGGCCGCGTGAAGACCCTGCACCCGAAAATCCACGGCGGCATCCTCGCCCGCCGGGGCCAGGACGATGCCGTGATGGCCGACAACGGTATCCAGCGCATTGATCTGGTCGTGGTCAACCTGTACCCGTTTGAGCAGACCGTGGCGAAGCCGGACTGCTCGCAGGAAGACGCCATCGAGAACATCGATATCGGCGGCCCGACCATGGTGCGCGCCGCCGCCAAGAACAACGCCCACGTCGGCATCGTCACCGACCCGGCCGACTACGAGCGCGTGCTGGCCGAGCTGGGTGAGCACGACGGCGCCCTCAGCGACGCCTTCCGCTTTGACCTCGCCGTCCGCGCCTTCGAGCACACCGCTGCTTACGACAGCGCCATCGCCAACTACTTCGGCAAGCAGGTCGGCAACGGCAACGACCCGTTCCCGCGCACCCTGAACCTGAATTTCAGCAAGGCGCAGGACATGCGCTATGGCGAGAACCCGCACCAGCGCTCTGCCTTTTATACCGAGCGCACCCCGGTGCCGGCGTCCATCGCCACTGCACGCCAGTTGCAGGGCAAGGAACTGTCCTACAACAACATCGCCGACACCGATGCCGCGCTCGAGTGCGTCAAATCCTTCACCAAACCGGCCTGCGTGATCGTCAAGCATGCCAACCCCTGCGGCGTGGCGGTAAGCCTGGACGGTATCGGCAAGGCCTACGACCTGGCCTTCCAGACCGATCCGGAGTCCGCCTTCGGTGGCATCATCGCCGTCAACCGTGAACTGGATGCGGCCACCGCCCAGGCCATCGTTGATCGCCAGTTCGTCGAAGTGATCATTGCACCGAAGGTCAGCCAGGAAGCACTGGCGATCACCGGCGCCAAGAAAAACGTGCGCGTGCTGGTCTGCGGCGAATGGGACGCTCCCACCGCCGGCGGCCTGGACTACAAGCGCGTCAACGGCGGCCTGCTGGTACAGGACCGCGACGTCGGCATGATCACGGAAGCCGACCTCAAGGTCGTCACCCGCCGCGCCCCGACCGAAGCCGAGATGCACGACCTGATCTTTGCCTGGAAAGTGGCGAAGTTCGTCAAGTCGAACGCTATCGTCTACGCGAAAAACCGCCAGACCGTCGGCGTCGGCGCCGGCCAGATGAGCCGCGTCAATTCTGCCCGCATCGCTGCCATCAAGGCCGAGCATGCTGGCCTGGAAGTCAAAGGCTCGGTGATGGCGTCCGATGCCTTCTTCCCGTTCCGCGACGGCATCGACAACGCCGCCGGTGTCGGCATCCGTTGTGTTATCCAGCCCGGTGGCTCGATCCGCGACGAAGAAGTGATTGCCGCCGCCGACGAAGCCGGCATGGCAATGGTGTTTACCGGCATGCGGCATTTTCGGCATTGATGAAACGGTCGGACGTCTGACGTCAGACGTCTGACGACACAACAAACGGGGTTAGCGTCCGACGTCCGACGTCCGACGTCCGACCCGTCTCACAACGAGACAGAGTCAGAAGAGGCAGAGTCCCCATGAAGGTCCTCATCATCGGCAACGGCGGGCGCGAACACGCGCTGGCCTGGAAAGTGGCCCAGTCTGCGGACGTGGAAAAAGTGTTCGTGGCGCCAGGCAACGCCGGCACCGCGCGCGAAGCAAACGTGGAAAACATCGCCATTGAGGCGCTCGACAAGACCGCGCTGGCGCACTTCGCCCGTGACAACGGGATGGCACTGACCATCGTTGGCCCGGAAGCGCCACTGGTGGACGGCATCGTCGATCACTTCCAGGCCGAGGGCCTGAAGTGTTTCGGCCCGAGCGCCGGTGCAGCACAACTGGAAGGTTCGAAGGCCTTCACCAAGGACTTCCTGGCACGGCACGGCATTCCCACCGCCGCCTACCGCAACTTCACCGACGTCAACGACGCCCTCGCCTATGTGCGTGAGCGCGGCGCACCGATCGTGATCAAGGCCGACGGCCTGGCCGCCGGCAAAGGCGTGATCGTGGCCATGACACTGGAAGAGGCCGAGGAGGCCATCCGTGACATGCTGGCCGGCAACCGCTTCGGTGATGCGGGCCACCGCGTGGTGGTGGAGGAATTCCTCGACGGCGAGGAAGCCAGCTTCATTGTCATGGTCGACGGCGAGCATGTGCTGCCGATGGCCACCAGCCAGGATCACAAGCGCGTCGGCGACGGCGACACCGGCCCGAACACCGGCGGCATGGGCGCCTATTCGCCGGCACCGGTGGTGACCCCGGAAATCCACGAGCGCGTGATGCAGGAGGTGATCCTGCCGACAGTACGCGGCATGGCCGCCGAAGGGCATCCCTACACCGGCTTCCTGTACGCGGGCCTGATGATCGACAGCGCAGGCACGCCGAAAGTGATCGAGTACAACTGCCGTTTCGGTGACCCGGAGACCCAGCCGATCATGATGCGCCTGAACAGCAACCTGGCGCAGTTGTGCCTGGCAGCGCTCGACGGCCGCCTGGACCGTGCCAGCGCCGAATGGGACCCGCGCCCGGCCATGGGCGTGGTGATGGCCGCCGGCGGCTACCCCGGTGACTACGGCAAGGGCGACGTGATCAGCGGCCTCGACGGCGTCGACGCCGATGACCTGAAAGTGTTCCATGCCGGCACCGCCAGCCGTGATGGCAACGTGGTCACCAGCGGCGGGCGCGTGCTGTGCGTCACCGCCCTGGGTGAGAGTGTCTCCGCCGCCCAGCAACGTGCCTACGAAGGCGTGCGCGCCATCCACTGGGACGGCTGCCAGTTCCGCAACGACATCGGCTACCGCGCCATCGCCCGCGAGCAATGACCCTCTGCGGCCGCCCGTCCGGGCGGCCGCATTGCCAACCCGCCCCTGTGAAGCCCCCCTGTCCTTCTGACATAATGCTTCCGTCGTAGAAAAATAACCGGGGGCCACTATTCCGTATGAGCGATGACGCGACCCGCATTGATCTCGAGCGGCTGAAGCACTTCATTCCCTTTGACAGCCTCAGCGATTCGCACCTGGCGGAAATCCGCGAGCGCATTCATGTGTTGCATCTCCCCCCTGCGCGGCTGGTATTCAAACGCGGCCAGCCGGCCGGACAGGCCATGTTCCTGGTGCAGGGCGCAGTGGACATTACCGACGCCAGCTTTCAGGTACGCCCCTTTCCCGCCGACGATGATGAAAACTATCTGGCCCTGGACAATTATCCCGAGCACACCGTCAACGCCATCACCACCGAACCAAGCACTTTCTACCTGCTGGAACGCAATCATCTGGACCTGCTGATGACCTGGACCCAGGCAGCGGAATCCATGCTTGAGGAAGGCGACGACGACCGGCAAAGTGACTGGATGGATGCACTGCTCGGTTCCGAGCTGTTTGCCCAGGTGCCACCGACGCGCATCCAGTCACTGTTCGCCAGATTTGAGGAGCGCACCTGTCACCTGGGTGAAGAAGTGGTGCGCGAAGGCGACGGCGGCGATACCTTCTACGTCATCAAGCAGGGCAAGGCGATGGTGACCCGCCGCCAGGGCGGACGGGAGGACACACTGGCCGCCCTCACCGCCGGCAGTTTCTTCGGCGAGGATGCGCTGATCTCCGACGCGCCGCGCAATGCCACGGTCACCATGACCAGTGACGGCATCCTGATGTGCCTGGGCAAAGAGGATTTCCGCGACATCCTGCAACAGTCGGTGGTACGACGTGTCAGCAGCGACGAGCTGGACGCCCTGAACGAAGACGGCGACCGTGCCTGCGTGCTGATTGATGTTCGTTTGCCGATGGAGTTCAGGCATGATCGCACCCCGGGTGCACGCAATATCCCGCTGACGGAGCTGCGTCGTGAACTACGCAGTCTGGAAAAGGATTTTATCTATGTGGTCAGTTGTGACGGGGGCCGCCGCAGTGAGCTTGGCGCCTACCTGCTCTCGGAGGCGGGCTTCGACGCCTTCGTGCTCGAGCGGCAGAGCGCGCCGCCCGAGTCGGCAGCGTCCTGACCTGTGGCTGTGGTGCCTGGCGCTGCTGTGCGCCGCCCTGGCCACACCGGCCCAGGCAGACCCGCCACCGCCCTTTGTCATCAATGGCCAGCTCGAGAGCGCCCGCGTCACGGTCTATTCCGAGCACCTGCTGGATGACACCGGCGAGATCGAATTCAACGATATCCTCAGCGGCGCCTATGACCGGCAGTTCGTCCCGGCGCTGCGCTCGTCCGAGTTTCTCGGCTTCAGTGACCAGCGCTGGTGGATACGGCTCGCGCTGCACAATGACACCGCCGCCCCACAACCTCTGCTGCTGAGTATCACGCCCGGCCTCTATGCCCGTATCAGCTTTTACCGTCCGGATGCCCGTGGCCTGTACCAGACCAGCCACGGCGGCACCGATCTGCCCCTGCCCTGGGGCGACCTGCGTGCGCGGACACCGGTCTACGCCCTGACCCTGCCGCCCGGCGCCACCGAGACCTACTACTTCAGCGTGGTGCCCGAGCGGCACATGAACTACACCCTGCACCTGAACAGCGTCGAGTATCAGTTGCAGAGCTCGCTGTGGAACGATGGCGTGTTCCTGCTGCTGTGCGGCGTGGTACTCGGCCTGGTGCTGTACAACTTCGCGCAGAGCCTGCTGTACCGGAACACCGTGCATTTCCACTATTCGCTGTTTCTGTCGGCGCTGTTGATCACGCTGTTGACCGGCGGCGGCTTCCTCGGCTACCAGTATCTGCCCGCCGCCGGCCTGCAACCGCACCTGGAAGCCTTCGCCGCGCTGCTCACCATCACCACCAGCACCGCCTTCAGCCGCGCCTTCCTCAACAGCCGCACCCTGCTGCCCGGCGCAGAACCCTGGCTGCTCGGCATGATCATTGTCGCGGGCGTGGGCGCCCCGCTGAGCTGGATGCTGCCGTCGCTGCTGGCGCTGCAGATCGTCCAGGGGCTGGCCATCATCAACGCCATCATGCTGCTGTGGCTGGGCATGGCCTGCTGGCTGCGCCAGGGTGAGCTGGCCGGGCTGTACCTGGTCGCACGGCTGCCGCTGATCCTTGCCGCGCTGCTGTCAATCCTGGCCGGCTTCGCGATCGTGCCGATCACCCTGGACGGCCCGCTACTGGTGCTCGCCTGCACCACGTTTGAGGCCATGCTGTTTGCCCTGGGCCTCTCGCGCAAGAGCCGCGACGACCTGCGCCAGACCCTGCGCGAGCAACAGGAGGAAGCGATCACCGCCGCCACCTGGCACGCCCGCAGCGAAACCCTGGCGCGGCTGAGCCATGAAATCCGCACGCCCATGAGCGGCGTGCTCGGCATGGCGGAAATTCTGCGCGATACGCCGCTGACCCCCAATCAGAAGGAATGCGTGCGCGGCATCCAGAACGCCGGCGAGAGCCTGCTGAAGATTCTCAATGACGTGCTCGAATATTCGCGCCTGGAACAGGGCCACACGGAGCTTGAGCAACTGCGTTTTGATCTGAACGAGCTGGTCATGGACGCCGTCGAACTGTTCCGCGAAAAAGCCGAAGAAAAGCAGATCGAGCTGATCCCGCATGTGCATACCAATGTGCCGCAACAGGTCGAAGGTGATCCGAACCGCATCAAGCAGGTGCTGACCAATATCCTCGGCGCCTGCATCCGCCACGCACAGCCCGGCGAGTTGGTCATTGATGTCGCCCGCGATGCCTCCGGCCGCGCCGACCACCTGCGCTTTGAGTTCGAGGGCAGTGCCTTGCAACAGGCCGGGGATGCCTTCAGCGCACTCACACCGCATGACACCACGGATGACGACAACGGCGACAGCACCCGGCTCGGGCTGTCCATCGCCCGGCAACTGGTCGACGTGATGGAAGGCCGGTGCGGCGTGCGCTATGGCCGCGCCGGGCCGGCCAGCTGGTTTGTGCTGCCACTGCCGGCCATGGTCGATCCCGGCGTAGTGGAAGGCGACGACGCCACATTGCAGGGCCGCTCGATCCTGGTGGTGGACGATTCCAGCACCATGACCCGGGTGATCCGCCAGCAGGCGCTGGCCTGGGGCATGCGCGTCACCGCCAGCCACGACCCGCGCGAGGCACTGGCCAGCATCCGCACCCAGGCCAACCTGAACGACCCCTACGACGTGGTGCTGCTGGACCAGCGCATGCCCGGCATGACCGGCATGCAGCTGGCGGCGCGCGTGCACGAGGACCCGCTGATCACGCGCACACCGATCCTGGTCATGCTCACCGGCATCAATGATGCACCCACCGCCACCGCCGCGCGCAATGTCGGCATTCACCGTGTGCTCGGCAAGCCGGTATCCGGCAACCGGCTGCGCCAGGCGCTGGCGGAGGAACTCGGTGCCGCCTCACGGCGCAAGACACCGGACCTGCGCGACCAGGCGCCGGACCCCGGCCTGCGCATTCTGGTGGCCGAAGATCACCAGCTCTCGCAGAAAGTGATCCGCGGCATGCTGGCCAAACTCGGCCTGGATGGCGACGTGGTGGCGAACGGTCGCGAAGCCTTCGAAGCAGTGCGCGATGGCCGTTACGATCTGGTGCTGATGGATTGCGAGATGCCGGAAATGGACGGCTTTGAAGCCGCGCGGCGGATTCGCGACTGGGAGCGCATGCACGACCGCAAGGCCGTGCCGATCATCGCCCTGACCGCACACATCCTGCGCGAGCACCGGGAACGCAGCCTCGCTGCCGGCATGAATGCCCATGTGCCCAAGCCGGTGGAACTGGACGTGTTGCGTCAGGCCATCGTGCAATTCACTGCTGGCGACGGAATGCTGTCGGGCTCTGGCCACGCCAGCGACGAAACGCCCGGTTGAAGGAGCTCTGCTCGGCAAAGCCGAGCAGCAGTGCGATATCGGTCAGGCCCAGCGCCGGATCGCGCAGGTAAATCTCCGCCAGCGACCGGCGCAACCCGTCCAGCAGTTCCTGGAAACTGACCCCCTGTCGATGCAGGCGGCTCTGCAGCGTACGCGCCGCCAGCCCCATCCGCCCCGCCACCGTCTCCAGCCCCGGCTCTCCGTCCGCCAGCATGCGGTACAGATGGCTGCGCACCGCATTGGTGAGATTGGTGCCGGCATCGTAATCCGCCAGCAGCGCGGCGGCTTCCCGCTCCATCATCTGGTTCAGGCCGGGGTCGGCGCTGGTCAGCGGCAACGACAGCATCGCAGGCGCCAGCCTCACACCGTCAAAATCTGCCGCAAACTGCACCGGGCAACCGAACCAGTCCGCGTAGCGTTCGCTCTGCGCTGGTGCCGCATGCCGGAAATGCACCGACAATGGCGCTGCCGGTTCAGCCAGCAATTGCCGTGCGAAGGTGACCCAGCCGGTGATGGCAGCCTCGGTGATATAGCGTGCCGGCGCACCCGGCAACGGGCAGTGCCAGCTCAGCTGTACCGGATCGCCCGGTGTCAGGCTGGAGCGGCCGAGATTGCCGGCCAGTTTTTCAAATCGCAGCAAACGCTGGATCGCCTCGCCGAGGCTGGCACTGGACAGTACCGCGTAACCGAGCACCTGATACGAACGCGGCTGGACACAGCGGCCTGCTTCGAAACCCAGCCCTTCATCGCCAGTCTGCTCCAGGATCACCAGAAACAGCCGCAGCGCGTCGACCATCGGCACCAACGTATCGGCCCGCGCCAGTTGCAGCGGATCAACGCCGGCACGCGCCAGCACCGCGTCCCGCGTCAGGCCGTAACGGTCCAGCAGCGGCGGCAGCACGGAGGTGATATAGGCGGCGGAGAGCGACTGCGGCTCGCCCGCCAGGTCCGGATCAATCTGCACTGGAGATAGCTCCCTGTCAGCCAGCCGGCACGGCCCGGCCGTGGCACCAGGCGCGCAGCGCCGCAAGGGGCTCGGCCATGGTCACCGACAATGGCACCGTACTGGTCATTTCCGTGCGCAGGTGCGCTTCGGACAAGGGTGCCTCCTGGGCACGGGCGCTGTATAGCCCGGCCACCACGGCCTGTTCGATCTCGGCACCGGTGAAACCGTCGCAGTATTCCGCCAGCGCAGCCAGATCAAACTGCGCCGTATCCTGGCCACGGCGTTCAAGATGAATGCGCAGAATCTCGGCACGAATGTCCGCCGCCGGCAGGTCAACAAAGAACAGCTCGTCGATACGGCCCTTGCGCACCAGCTCCGGCGGCAACTGGTCGATATTGTTTGCGGTGGCGACCATGAACACCGGCGCCTTGCGCTCCGCCATCCAGGTCAGCAACGTGCCGAGCACGCGCCGCGAGGTGCCACCATCGTTATCGCCGCTGGCCAGCCCTTTTTCGATTTCATCCAGCCACAGCACGCAGGGCGCCATGGTCTCCGCCAGTTGCAGCGCCTCGCGCAGGTTACGTTCAGACTCGCCGAAATATTTGTTGTAGACCGCGCCCATGTCCAGCCGCAGCAGCGGCAGGTGCCACAGGCCGGCCACCGCTTTGGCCGCCAGACTCTTGCCGCCGCCCTGCACGCCCACCAGCAGAATGCCGCGCGGCGTGTCCGGGCCCTGCGGTTGCAGAAAGGCGTCACGGCGCCGCTGCAGCCACTGTTTCAGGTGGGCCAGCCCGCCCACCTGCCCGAAGCTGGCGGTGTCGTACTCGAAACTGAGCACGCCCTCCATATCCAGCAACCGGAACTTGGCGCGGTTCACTTCCGGCAGGTCATCTTCGGTAATGGCGCCGTCGTGGATAATCGCGCCCCGCGCCAGCTTGCGTGCATCCTCCGTGGTCAGGCCGCGCAGGTTGCGCACCAGTTTGTCCAGCGCCTCGCGCCCGGCCCGTACCCGCTCGCCGCGTGAGCGACCAAACGCGCGCGCTTCTTCCTGCACAATGTGCATGAGCTGTTCCTGGTCAGGCAGCGACAGGTGGAACCGGGCGCTGAAGCGCGACAGTTCCGGCGGCAGCGTAAAGGCGTGGCTGACCAGCACCAGCGTGTGCGGCACGGTATCGTGGCGCAGGGCGATTTCCTTCAATAGCCGCACCACCTTCGGTGCGTTCTCGACAAACGGATGAAAGTCGCACAGCGCATAAATGCCGCCTTCGGCATTGCCGCGAATCTGTCCCAGCACCGCATCCGGCTCGACCGTATGGCGCTGGTTCGGCGCGCCGTCGACTTCCAGCCGGCGCAGGCCATCGACAATGCTCCAGCTGAACACCGGCCGCCCCTGTTGCATGCCGATACGGCGCACCAGGTCCAGGGCACGCTGCTCTTCCCAGGTTTCCACCACCACGATCGGATAGCGCGACTCCATGATCAGTCGCAGGTCGTTGAGATCCTTCACCGAGACATCCCCAATGCCTGTCAGGTGGTACGGCGCGCTCGCCACCCGTTCTTGTTCTGTATCAATCCCGGCGCCAGCGGGTCATCGCAGACTATCACAGCCTTGATCACGCCATGGTAAACTGCGCCGCATGAACGACAACGCCCGTACCACCGGCCGCCGGCTGAGCCCGCTGGACCAACTGCTCGCCCGCGCCGACAACGCCCTGCGCACACTCACCCCCGGTGCCACCCGTGGCGAACGGCCGAACCCGGCCGGGGCCGCGCACGGCGACAGCCGCCCGGCGGACGCTCATCAGGCCCGGCACATTGCCGGGCTGATGCGCATCAACCATACCGGCGAGGTCTGTGCGCAGGCGCTCTATCAAGGCCAGGCCAGCACCGCCGGGCTGCCGCACGTGCGCCGCGCCATGGAGGAAGCCGCCCGCGAGGAAGAAGACCACCTGGCCTGGTGCGAGGACCGCATCCGCGAACTCGGCAGCGTGCCAAGCCGCCTCAATCCGGTCTTCTACGCCATGTCGTTCAGCATCGGCGCACTCGCCGGCCTGGCCGGTGACCGCTGGAGCCTGGGCTTTGTGTCAGAAACGGAACAGCAGGTGGTGCGCCATCTGGACAGCCATCTCGGCCAGGTGCCGCTGGAAGACGAACGCACCCGCGCCATCCTGGAACAGATGCGCGAAGACGAACTGCGCCACGCCGTCACCGCCGAACAGGCAGGCGGTGCCGCACTGCCGCCGCCCCTGCGGCGCCTGATGACACTGATGAGCAAGGTGATGACGTTCACCACGTATCGGGTATAGCACACGCCGGGTTGTCCGCCCCACCCGCCTTGGACATACTGCCCCGCGATGTTTTCCGCCGCTTTCCACTTTCCGGCAAGGCCGGCGGAATCTGCTTTCCTGGGGGACACACCATGGCGACTCCGGACACCTATCCGGCGCACCTTGACGACACGACGACCGTTTCTGCCGATGTACTGGCACGTTATAACCAACTGGTAGGTGCCCTGTACGGCTGCCTGCATACCGACAACGGGTTCCAGCCTTTCTTTGATGCCTTTATCCGCCACTTCAACGCCATGCAGGGCGGCATCATCGGCCTGACGGAACAACCGCGCCGGATGATGTTCGGCTGGACCTTCGGCTACCCCGACGGATTCGAGGAATGGTTCATCAACAGCGACCTGCCGGAAAAGGACGAGGCGCTGGCGCGCTACAGCCAGTTGCCGCCCCGGCAGTTCGATTCCTTTCTCGGCGGCGACCCCTCGAAAAACATTCTCGACATGATCTGCCCACAGAGCCGTGTCTGGGCGGAAATGGTCTGCCTGGGCGACAGCGCCGGCATGCTGGCCGGGCACGCACAGGGCTGCAAAGTGGTGTTCATGGCCAACCGGCACCGAGACGCCGGCCCCTATACCGCCCAGGACATGCTGCAGATGAACCTGCTCGCGCCGCATATCGAACAGGCGGTGAGTCTGCATCTGAAGCTGTACCAGTCGCGCAGCACCAACGAAAGCCTGGCGATGGCGCTGGATCATGTGAACAAGCCGATGGTGGTATTCGATGTGCTGGGCACGGTAGCGCAGGCCAACAGCGCCGCGCGAGCATTGCTGGCGCGCAGCAACAGCCTGTCGGTATCGGCGGATCAGCGGCTGGTCTCCAGCGATCCGCGCCTGAACCGCCGCATCAGCGATGCCATCACCACCACAGTGATGCTGGCGCGCAAGGGCTCGCCGGAAGGCCGCACGCTGTTCACGGAGAACCGCCACGAACGTATCGCACTGTGCATCACCCCCTTGCTGGCCGAGGACAGCCTGCAACAGGGTGCGCTGATGGAACTGTTCTGTTATGACGC
Organism: Alcanivorax sp. S71-1-4; assembly: GCF_009846755.1. Taxonomy (GTDB): domain Bacteria; phylum Pseudomonadota; class Gammaproteobacteria; order Pseudomonadales; family Alcanivoracaceae; genus Isoalcanivorax. Next base: position 119,758 of record NZ_AQOR01000009.1, on the reverse strand, counting down.
GGCACTGCAACCGGACCTGGACCGCATCCAGTCGCTGTTCCACTGCACACCTGCCGAAGCCGCCGTGGCCACGGATCTGATACACGGCCTGGGCGCCGGGGAGATCGCCGAAAAGAAAGGGATTTCCGTACACACCGCGCGACAGCACATCAAAAGCCTGTTGGGCAAGAACGGTTATCGCAAGCAGACCGAACTGGTGTCCACACTGGTCCGCGCACTGGCCTGACCCGGCGCGCCGCCGCGCTCCCCACAGCCACGACACCGCCCGGGAACCTCAGACTATTTCGGCAACGACGTTGCTGCCGGCCTGTACAACCAGGCTGCGGGCACGTGTGTCATCCAGGCTGTATTCACGCCCCTTCACTGTCGAGACATAACGCCAGTCGGCACGTGCCTCGCTGGCCGTGAAGGTCACCAGCAGGTAGCCGCGCTGGCTGGCGTTCAGATAATGCAGATCGTCCACCAGCAGGCTGATGGCCTGTTCCGCCGTCGGCACCATCTCCGGGGGCAATTGCAGATACTCTTCCAGGCCCGGCGACGACACCGATGCCGTGGCAAATTCCACCCCGGCCGCGTTGCCGTCCATGTCGGTCAGGTTACTGCCCCAAGCGTTGTGGGTGTCGCCCGCCAGCACCACCAGATTCTTGCCGGCGGCGCGTGCCGTACCCAGCAGCGTCTCCCGCTCCACCACATAGCCATCCCAGGCATCCAGGTTATACGGCAGCACGGTGATGACCCGGGCAATCTCCCCCGGCGTCAGGCTCGGGTCATTCATCAGATAGCGGCCCTTGAGTTCCGTCAGTTCGGCAATCAGACCAATCAGCGCCGGGTCCCGGGCGAGCACGCCCTGCAGCATTTCTGCCGGCATGTGGATGCGCGCCATCAGTACCTGCTGACCAAGCACCTGCCAGGTGGCCGACGACGACATCAACTGGTTCTGCAACCACAGCCGCTGCTCGGCGCCGAGCAGCGAACGGTTCGGATCGCCCATGGCCGCCTGAAAGGCCGGCAGGTTGATGCCTTCTGTCGTCAGGTAATCGGCATAATTGATCTGCTCGTCGCGGCCGATCACGCGTGTGTCGAGCATGTGCAGGCTGACCAGATCGCCAAAGTCGAAACTGCGGTAGATGATTTCTTCGTCGTCCGGCATGGCCGGGCGCACCGGCATCCACTCGAAGTACGCCTGCAATGCCTGCAGCTTGCGCACCAGAAAGTCACCCTCCGTGGCCGGATCATGGTTTTCCGCGCCCTCACGCCAGGTATCGTTGGCGATCTCGTGGTCATCCCAGACAGCGATGAACGGCGCGCTGGCGTGCAGCGCCTGCAGGTAGGTGTCGGTGCGGTAGTGGGCATAACGGCGGCGGTAGTCGAGCAACGTCAGCAGCTCCACATCGTTGTCGGCCGGCAGCAGGCGCCCCATCGCCTCGGCGTCTTCACCGGCGTAGCCCTGGCTGTCGTACTCATACAGGTAGTCGCCCAGGTGCAGCACCGCGTCCAGGCCCTGTTCCTTCGCAGCTTCGGCGTACACGTTGAAATAACCGGCCGGGTAGTTGGAACAGGACAGCACGGCAAACTTTACCTGCGTCACGCCGCCCTGTGGCAGCGTGCGGGTGACACCTGCCGGCGACAGCTCGCCGGCAGCGCGGAAGCGATAGTGATAGGTGCTGCCCGGCAGCAGGTCAAGCACGTCCACTTTCAGGGTGTAATCGTGTTCAAAGGAGACTTCCGCCGTGCCACTGTGCACCAGGTCGGTGAAGTCCGCGTCGGTGGCAACTTCCCAGCCCACTTCGATGGCGGTGGTGTTAAAGTCCTCCGGCGTGACACGGGTCCACAGCAGCACCCGGTCACTCAGCGGATCACCACTGGCCACACCGTGCCGGAAACCGACTTTGCGTCCCCGGGATGAGCCGGACGAACCACCACAGCCTGACAGCCCGGTGGACACCACCACGGCGCCCAGGCCAAGGGCGGAAACCTGCAGAAAATCACGGCGCGTGACACGGCGCATAAAGCTCTCCCCAAGATCATCGTTATTGGCGGGGAGACGGTAGCGTGCGCGAATGACGCTTTGATGTCGCGCCAGTACAAGAGAGCGAGGACGCTGTAGCAGGTCCGGTCGGGGGCTTATCGAAACACGTCGTCCAGCGTGCGGGCCTCGTAAAAGCAGTCGATCCAGTGCTCCAGTTGCTCGCGGCTGGCCAGGCCCAGGCGCGTTTCCACTGCCGCCGGGAGGCTACCGAAACGGCGCGCCAACTGACGGCTCAGGATGGCTCTGGCCTCCTGAACGGAACCCCGCTCGATGCCTTGCTCAATGCCTTCTTCACGCCCCGCAGCGAGCCCTTCTTCCCTTCCCGCAGCAAGACCTTCCCGGCGATACTGTGCCTTCCACTCTCGTATTCTGTCCTCGAGCATGGTGTTCGCCTCCTGTAAGTCATTGATCTCACGCCAGTGCGTCGCCGGATCCAGACTTGGACCGCGGCGCCGCAGCCATTCGACGAAGTGCCGACGCAAATCCGCCATATCGGCCGTGTCGAGCCAGTCTACCAGACGCGCCAGAACACGCTGAAGCGCCTCCGGCGACGGACTGTGTTCCAGCTGGAACAGCGCCGCCACCAGATTGCGCTGCTCCAGCAGAGCCTCATCAAAGGCGCCTTCATCCAGCAGCAGAAAGCGCTGGCGAGGCTGAAATTCGGCCAGCGCATCCGGCATGGGCTGGATGAGTGCTTCCAGGGATACCGGTGCACGCCAGCGGCGCTTGCCGTTGTAGAGGACGATTGGCAGTACGGGTGGCAGTGTGCGCCCCCGCCCCCATTCCTGGCGCTGGATCAGATCCTGATACAGCAACCCGATGTAGCTGGAAATACGGACCGGCATGAACCGGTCGACCGTGGACTGAAACTCCAGCAGCAGATAAACGTAGACCCAGCGCGGCCCCCACCGTACCCGCCAGACGGCGTCGCTGTGCCGGCTGCGCAGGTCGTCGCTGACGTAGCTGCCGTTCATTTTTTCCAGTGAATCGAGATCCAGTTCGGATACCCAGTCACCCGGCACGAAGCCGCGCAACAGCTCACGAATCATCTCGACGTGTGAGAACAGCAGGCGGTAACTGGTGTCGTGGTCATCCATGACAGGCTCATCCAGAGGCGGATGAGCATCATCGCAGGCAGTCCGGACCGTGGCTGTCGGGCAACGCCGAAAGTCCTGTCAGCCAAAGGGGCTGCTCGCTGTAGGAAAATGGCCACCTGTCAGGTCAGCCAAACAGGGTGTTGAGCAGGGTGTTGAGAAGCCTGCCAAACAGAACGCCCCTGACGAGGCAGGGGCGTTCGCGGTCAACCGTGCGTCAGCGTCAGTCGAGGTTACGGCTGTAGAAGATCTCCAGCATTTCCTTGCGCAGGCGGCTCTCGATGTCTTCCAGTTCCTCGGCGTTGAATTCATCCGCGCCGGCACCGAACAGGTAGTTGTCGATGTCGAAGTCCTTCAGCAGCATCTTGGTATGGAAGATGTTCTCCTGATAGACGTTGACGTCGATCATCTGGTATCCGTTCTGCGTGTCCTCGGTCAGGAAGTTCTGGATCGAGTTGATATCGTGATCGATGTAATGCTTGGTGCCATCCACATCGCGGGTCATGCCGCGCACCCGGTAGTCGATGGTGACGATATCCGAATCAAAGCTGTGGATCAGGTAGTTCAGCGCCCGCAGCGGCGAGATCACACCGCAGGTGGACACGTCCACGTCCACACGGAAGGTGGAAATGCCATTGTCCGGATGTGATTCCGGGTAGGTGTGCACCGTCACATGGCTCTTGTCCAGGTGCGCGACGATGGTGTCCGGCAACGGACCGGGAGCTTCTTCGTCGAAGTCCGGGTCGGTCGGCGGTGATTCGTGCTCGGCGATGAGCATGGTCACACTCGCGCCCTGCGGATCATAGTCCTGGCGTGCCACGTTCAATACGTTGGCGCCGATGATCCGGGTGACGTTGGTGAGAATCTCGGTCAACCGCTCCGCGTTGTAGAGTTCATCAATATACTCGATGTATTCCTTGCGGTGTTGCTCAGTCTTGGCATAACTGATGTCAAAGATATTGAAACTGAGCGACTTCGTCAGGTTGTTGAAGCCATGCAGTCTGATCTTCTGGTCCAGGTTTTTCACCTCGGTCTACCTTTCCTCTGCGCGTTGCGCAGTCAGTCGTTGCGAATGAACCGGTGCCCGGAGATGGGCGGGTGGAAGATGAACTGCACCACCACGCCTTCCGGGTCCAGACAATAGAAGCTGCGCGCGCCATCCCGATGCGTACGCGGCTCCGATCTCATCGTCACGCCCTGATCTTTCAGAAACGTGAACCAGCGGTCGACGTCATCCATGGCGTCGAGAATGAACCCGATGTGATCCAGGCGCTGCGGACGGGGAAACGACTCCCCCTGCCAGCGGTGCAGCGCCAGATTGTCACATCCGGAGCACAGGTAGACATTGTCCTCGTCGGGACGCCACTCCACGGCCATCCCCAGCAGCCCGACATAGAACTGCTCGCAGGCCGCCAGATCCTCGACGAACAGCGCCACATGACGCAGCCCGGCCAGACCGGAGGGGCGTTCGCTCACGTCAGGCGGCCTCAACGTCATAGCTGTGGGTGATCTCGACCCCGGCACGGGCGAGCATGATCGACGCTGAGCAGTACTTCTCGGCCGACAGTTCCACTGCCCGCCTGACCTGGTTTTCCTTCAGGTTGTTGCCGGTGACGACAAAATGCAGATGAATACGGGTGAACACCGCCGGCACTTCGTCCTCGGCCCGTTCGGCCTGGATTTCGCAGCGGCAGTCAGTGATGTCCTGGCGCGACTTGCGCAGGATGTGCACCACATCGAAGGACGCGCAGCCGCCCATCCCCAGCAGCAGGGTTTCCATCGGGCGCGGGCCGCGGTTCTCGCCACCGTGATCCGGCGGACCGTCAATCAGTATCGTGTGCCCGGACCCGGATTCCGCCTCAAAGCAGACGTTACCCTGCCAACGAATCGTTGCTTGCATAGGAGACTCCTTCAATGCGGGCGCAGATTACCACAAGGCCCCCCCGCCACCATACCCTCCGCATGAGCCAGCCCGGCAACCGCCGATGCCGATCAGTCCGCAGCCTGTGAAGGCCCGCCTTGGCAGGGACGTCAAAAAAGGGCAATATCGGACCGTTTTGTCACCTTTTTTACTTACCCACCACGCGAATAACAGGCCATGACGGATTCCAGCAACAAGATTATTCCCAACCTGGACAATTTCCTGGCCCATTGCCACCGGCGCAAATACCCGGCCAAAAGCACCATCATCTATGCAGGTGATGAGTCCGACGCGCTCTACTATGTGCTCAAGGGCTCTGTCACCGTCATGATCGAGGACGATGACGGCCGCGAGATGATCATGGCGTATCTGAACGAAGGCGACTTCTTCGGCGAAATGGGCCTGTTCGAGCAGGATCCGAGCCGTTCGGCCTGGGTCAAGGCCAAGACCGAATGCGAAGTGGCCGAAATCAGCTATGCCAAATTTCGTCAGCTCGCCCGCGAGGACGCCGACATCCTGTTCACCGTCTCGGCCCAGATTGCGGGGCGCCTGCGCGCCACCACCCGCAAGGTGGGTGACCTGGCGTTCCTGGATGTCACCGGCCGCGTCGCCGGCACCCTGCTCGACCTGTGCAAGCAACCGGACGCCATGACCCATCCGGACGGCATGCAGATCAAGGTCACCCGGCAGGAGATCGGACGTATCGTCGGCTGCTCACGGGAAATGGTCGGCCGGGTACTGAAGAACCTGGAAGACCAGGGGCTCGTCTCGGTGAAGGGCAAGACCATGGTGGTGTACGGCACCCGCTGACCCGGGCACCGGACACACTCCCGGCAAAGGCGCCCCAGGGCGCCTTTGCCTGTTCAGGCGGGCACGAAACCGGTGGGCACGCCGGCGAACCGTGTCAGGAACGGGCGGAGGCCCACGGTCGCAATGTGGCCCACCCTGCGCCAGCTGGCCGCAGGCTAGCGCGCCCGCGCCTGGCGGCACCAGCCACATTCGAACGGCCGGCCCAGTTGCGCCTGCCGGCCGGACTCGGTGATCACCCAGGGCCGCTGCATGAACGGCGGCCGGTGGCGCACGTGCTGGGTGTGGCCGCAACTGAGCCTCACCACCCAGTCACCATCGTCATCCTGATAAAAACCGGTGATCAGCGGACGGTCACGCATCAGCGCTCCAGCTCCAGAAAGACCACCCACATTGCACCGGGGCGGTGGCTGCGATAAAACCTGAACCTTGCATGAGGCTGCTCCACCAGGCAGCGGGCGAAAAGCGCGTGGGCGCGTTTTCAAGCCGGCGCGGTGATCAAGGATACGTCATGAAGAAAGACTGCCCCGAGGAATTTCCCAAAGAACTCAGTGTAGGGCAAGTGGCACGCCGCAGTGGCGTGTCGGTGTCTGCCCTGCATTTCTACGAGGCGCGCGGCCTGATCCACAGCGCGCGCAACAAAGGGAACCAGCGTCGCTACACCCGCGACGTGCTGCGCCGGGTGGCCATCATCAAGGTGGCGCAGCGCACCGGTATTCCCCTCTCGGAGATCGCCGAGGCATTGGCATCATTGCCGGAAAAACGTACCCCCACTGCCAGGGACTGGGCGCGGCTGTCGCGCAAATGGCGAGGGGATCTGGATGAGCGCATCGACCGGCTGACCCGGCTGCGGGATCAACTGGATGGCTGTATCGGTTGCGGCTGCCTGTCTATCGAGGGCTGCCCGTTGCGTAACCCGTGGGACGAACTCGGCGAACAGGGCCCGGGGCCGCGCCTGCTGGAACCGGACTGACGTGCGCGGGCATCGCCCGCGCACCGTCCCGGATGTGCCGGATTATTCGTCGGCAGCACGGATCGCTTCGGCGTCAGCCTCCAGGTCTTTCAGCACGGGGGCACGCGCACGCCATTCTTCATACCACCGGTCGACGCCCGGGCCGAAGAAGTCACGGTGTACGGTCAGTACCGGCACACCGGCGTCGCGAATCTTCGCCAGATAGTCCCGGTCGATATCCGCGTACACGCGCAGAATCTGGTCCAGGTGCTTGGCCGCCAGTTCGGACAGCAGGTCGCGCTCGCCGTCGGACAGGGAACTCCAGACCCGCGCAGAGGCGACGCCCACCATCGGCAGCATCATGTGATTGGATTCAATCACGGTGCCCGCGTTGTCGATGTAGCGGGTGTTCCAGCTCCCCTCGAAATCGATCTGCATGCCGTCCACCTGGCCATTGGCAAACGCATCGTACAGCGCCGGCAGCGGAATCGGTGTCGGCGCAGCGCCGAGCTTGAGCCAGAAATCACGCTCCGGTTCGATCGGCATGGTGCGCACCTTGCGCCCCCTGAGGTCGTCCACGCTCTGCACGTCGCCGCGCATCACGATCTGACGCAGGCCGGCCATGCCATAGCCCAGGCCGACCAGGCCCAGCGGCCGCACATCTTCCAGCATCTTCGTGGCCGTCTCACCCTGCAGCAGCGCACGGGCCTGCTCCGGTGTCTCGACAATATAGGGCGCAAACAGCGCGGCAAAGGACGGGCGGCGGTTGGCCAGTTCACCGGCTGCCAGGAACGCCATGTCCAGTCCGCCCCGCTGCAGCAGTTGCAGCATCTGCGCTTCACTGCCGAGCTGGCCGGACGGGAACACCAGCACTTCCAGTTCACCGTTAGAACGTGCTTTCACCTCATCCGCGAACGCCTGGGCTCCCTTGCTCCACTGATGCGACGGTGGCGTGATGACACCCAGGCGCAGGGTTTTCGCCTGTCCGGTCAGGGGCAAAAAGGACAGACACAGCAGTGTCGAAAAAAGAATTGCGAGCTTTTTCATGAACCTCTCCCGGTGTCGGGTCATTGTTGTGATACGAAAAGTGGTGGTACGAAAAGTGGTGATTCGGAAACATCGCGGCCACACGGCCGCACGGTCATTCATTCTCCAGCGCGCGTGCCGCGCGCAGCATGTGCGTCACGCCCTGGTCACGGGCAGCAGCCAGTGACGCCACCTCCCGGCCACCGGTGGCCGCCTGCATGCCCTCGATCAGCAGCCGGCGGGTTTCTTCATCCAGCGTCGGCGTGCCCAGGTCGGCCCACCACTGCTCCACCGCCTCGCCCAAGTTGTCGAGGAACCCGGCCATGCCACGTTCGGCACCGGCCAGATGAAAAATCATGTGCGGGCCGCAACACGCCCAGCGTGCGCCCAGCCCTTCCGTCACGGCCAGATCCACCTGCTCGACGCTCGCCGCACCACTGGCGACCAGATGCACGGCTTCACGCCACAGCGCCGCCTGCAGGCGGTTCACCAGATGGCCACGAATTTCACCGGCAAGCTGCACCGTGCGCCGGCCAAGCTGCTGATAGAACGCCGCCGCGCGGGGCAGCACAGCGGCGTCGGTGTGACGGCCAGGCACCAGCTCCACCAGCGGCATCAGCCACGGCGGGTTGCACGGGTGGGCAATGAACAGCCGCTGCGGGTGCGCCAGCCCCGCCTGCATCGGTGTCGGCAGGCAACCGGAGGAACTTGACGCAATCAGCGTGTCGGCAGCGATGAACGGTTCAAGCTGTTCAAACGCGGCGCGCTTCAGCGCCGCGTCCTCGGGGAGCGCTTCCTGCACCAGTGCCACGTCGTCATCAAGTTGTGAGGGCGATGCCACAAAACCGATCGCCGGGGTGGCAACCGGTGCCAGGCCCAGCGCCGCCAGCACCGGCCGGGCCTGCGCCACGGCTTCAGCCACCCGCGCCGCCGCCTGCGGGTGCGGGTCGATGACCGTTACGCGACGGCCACACAGCCCGAACAGGGCCGCCCAGCCGGCACCGATCAGGCCAGCGCCCAGGACCGCAACATGCCGCATGTCGTTCATATCAGCACCGTGACCAGAGAAGGCACATAAATCAGCAGCAACAGCACCATCAGCATGGCCGCCAGATACGGCAACAGCAGCACGGCGATACGTTCAGCGCGGACACCCGACAACGCCGAGGCGGTGAACAGCGCCGACCCCACCGGCGGTGTGAGCAGCCCCATCACCAGGGTCAGACAGACGATCATGCCGAAGTGGAACGGGCTGATGGCGTACACATCGGTCGCCACCGGCAGCAGCACCGGCACCACCAGGATCAAGGCCGGAATCGGATCGAGGATCATCCCCACCAGCAGCAGCATCAGCATCACCAGCACCAGGAACGTGGCCGGGGAATCGGACAGCGAACTGATCCAGGCGGCCGCCAGCGCCGGCAGGTTTTCAAAGGTGATCACCCAGCTGAACAGGTTCGCGGCAGCAATCAGGAACAACACGATGGCGGAGTTGCGCGCCGTACGCAGCAGCGCCGGCCACAACATGCGCAGGTCGAATTCACGATAGACCAGACGGCCGACCAGAATCGCTGCCACACAGGCCAGCGCGGCGGCTTCTGTCGGCGTGGCGAGCCCGCCGAGGATGCTGCCGACAATGGTCAGCGGAATCAGCACGGCGGCGGCGCCGTCCCGCATCGCCTTCAGCCGCTGCGGGAACGTCAGCTTTTCGGTGGTGGGGAAATCATGCCGCCGCGCCATCCAGCCCAGCACGGCGAAAAAGGCCAGCCCGAGCAGAATGCCCGGCACGATGCCGGCGATAAACAGGTCGCCAATGGAAATCTGTGCGATCACACCGAAGATCACGAACATCATCGACGGCGGGATGATTGGCGCCAACAGGCCACCGGCGGCGGTGATCGCCACGGCGGTATCCCGTCGATATCCGACACGCTCCATTTCCGGCACGGCAATGCGCGACATGATGGTGATCTGCGCCACCGTGGAACCGAGGATCGACGCCATCATCATGTTCGAGAGCAGGTTGACGTACGCCAGCCCGCCCTTGATCGAGCCGATCAGCGCCGTGGCCATGTTCATCAGCCGCCGCGCAATCCCGCCCTCGTTCATGCACTCACCGACCAGGATGAACAACGGCAGCGCCAGCAGGCCATAGTTTTCCAGGCCACCGAAAAACTGCTGCGGATAGGAGTCCAGCAGCACCGTATTGCCCGTGGAGAAAATGTAGATCAGCGCACTGATCGCGAGCACAAACGCCACCGGCACACCAATGACCAGCAGCACAACAAACAGTCCGGCAACCATCAGGCCTCCTTTGCGCGCAGCAGGCGCGTCAGGCTGATATCCAGATTCGACAGCGCATGCACCAGGCCGCCGAGCGCAAACAGCGGCAACACCAGCCACAGCCAGAACTTGCTGATGCCCAGCGTCTGTGTCGGTTCCTGATAGATGAAATTGAAAAATTCCGCCGCCAACGCGTCGGTATCAAAGCCGACGCTGTACAGGTCCATCGGGGCGAACCAGCGCCACAGCATCCACATCAGCGCCAGCACAAACGCCAGCAACACCAGATCCACCAGCACAGCCAGACACCGCGCCAGGCTGGCCGGCACTGCGTCTGTCACCAGGGTCACAGCAATATTGGCGCGCGCATACAGACTTACCGAGGCCGCCAGAAACGCCATCCACACCATCGCGGTCACGGCCGCCTCGTCGACCCAGTACAGCGCATTGCCGAAGGCGCGTGTGCTGATATTCAGGATCAGCAGCAGAAACACCAGGCCCACCAACAGCCCGGCAAGGACCTGCTCGGCCTGGGCCAGCCGATAACTCGCGCGCTGCAGCCACGGCAGGAACCCCTGCCCGGAAAAATCGGGCAGCATCACATCGTTGCTGTCAGGTGTCGTCGTCTGCGCACTCATTCGGGATCTCCATGGGTCAGATAGTCCCACATGCGCTCGAAGATCAGGCCCGAGCGGGTGGCACGCCGCTGTGACTCTTCGAGGCTCAGTTCTTTCGCCGGCTGTCCGCTGGCGAGGCAGTCCAGCTCCACGCGCGCGGCGTCTTCCAGGTACCAGGTCAGCACCACGGCAGATTGCAGCGACTCGGCGGCGGCCACCACGCCGTTGCCCCGCATTACCAGCGCCGGGCTGTCGGCCATCAGGTCCGCCAGTTGCTCGGCAGCCGCGTCATCACGGATCAGTTGCGGGTCATCCCACAGCGGTGTGCCCGGCGCGAAATAGCTGCCCATGCCGTGCAGCACACGGGGGGTGCGGCCCAGAGCGGACAGCGCCATGGCGCGCGCCGGCATGCTGCGCACGATGCCGCCGATGTCCGGCCGGCGGCGGTAGATTTCACGGTGGATACGCACTTCACCCAGCACCCCTTCCGGCAACGGACCGTTGACCGGCACCACGGTCCCGGCCTCGCCCGGCGCGATGGTGCCCAGCGGCTTGGCGGTACAGACCAGGAAATGATCAGCGTCCAGACGCTGGCTGCAATGCCCGTAGGCATGCACCAGACCGTGCCGGCCCAGTGCGCGCGCAGCGCGACGGACAATGATTTCTGCGTCGGCACGCGTGACGGTGTCTGCCAGGGGAGAGGAGGCGTCAATCATGAAGCAGGTTCCTTACCGTGGTTGTGTGGTCGCCGGAGCGACGGTTTCCGGGCACAACGACGGGCTCTGGCGCGAACCTGCATGGCGGGTCAGGGACCCCGCGGCGGGATGAACGAACATCAGGCGCTCCCGTTGTTGTTATTCAGCGCCCTGCCTGACTCATGACGGCAGCCATCACAGGGCGTCTCTGGCGATTGACTCTAACCAGCCAGCGCCATTCCCTGAAATGAATATATGTCTACCCGATATAACCTGAAGTAATGCCTCAGGAGAGCGACAGCCCCTCACGGCCTGCCGCCCGCAGCTCGCGCAGCAGCGCCTCTGCGGCCTTGGAGAGCGGGCTGTCCTTGCGCAGCGAGACCCCGACCGGGCCGAAGAACAGCGGTTCCGCCATATCGATCCGCGCCAGCAGCCCGGCGCGCACGTCCGGCTCGATGACCCGCGCCGGGAAGGCACAGATATAGTCCGTTTCCAGCAACATGCACCGGTTACCGATCACAGAGAGGGATTCGCAGGGCGCCACCGGCAGTTCCAGGTTGAGGTCATGGAACGCCGCTTCCAGCATCTGCCGCAACGTGGTGTCCGGCAGCGGCAGGATCCAGGGCCACTGACGCAATGCGGCCAGGTCCGGCTGCCGCAGCGACAGCGCCTGATGGCCAGGGCGCACAATAAAGTGGATTTCTTCCTGATAGAACGGCTCCACCACCAGCCCTTCCCGATAGCGGTGCGCCGGCAACCGGCCAACAATCATGTCCAGTTCGCCCTGCCGCAGTGCCGGCACCAGTTGCCGGTAGGTGCCTTCCCGGATCGAGGTGCGAATGCCCGGCGCCAGCCGATGCAGCCGCACCACCGCCTGCGGCAGCACCTGCGCCGACCCGGCAATCAGTGCCCCCACCGACACGTGGCCACTCAGCCCCTCACGGGCATTATGGATTTCCTGCTCCACCTGGCTGAGCTGGGCAAACACCGCCTTGGCCTGATTGGCGAGCATCTCACCGAACGGCGTGGTGTGCGTGCCGCGGCTGGTCCGCACAAACAACTGCACCCCGAGATCCGCCTCGACTTCGTGCAATATCTTGCTCACCGCCGGCTGGCTCAGGCCCAGTTCCTCGCCCGCCTTCACCAGGCTGCTGTTCTGTGCCACGGCCAATACAGTGCGCAATTGCTGCAGTCTCACCCGGCGTGCCCAGCCCGGATCTGTCATCATTGCTCTCCTCTCTTCCTCCGGCTCCGACCGTCGGACATCCCCCGTTTGGGGTATGCGCCGCAGAAAACATCATGTTATCAAACCCGCCTGACGAAACGGGAAGGGAACACATCATGACGTATCTCAACAGAGCAGCAACCGTCTGCCTGGTCACCGTCGCATTGTCACTTCTGCTTGGTGGATGCGCCTCGACCAGGGCGGTCAACGCCGCCAGCCAGGGGGATCTCGATACCCTCCGGGCATTGCATGCCGAAGGCAAGTCCGTGGACAAACGGGATCTGCGCCGACGCACGCCGCTGTATCAGGCCGCCGCTGCGGGCCACACGGATACCGTGGCCTTTCTGCTGCAGTCCGGCGCCGACATCCACGGCACCAACGAATCCCGAAAGTTGACGGCCTTGATCGCCGCCGTCCAGAGCGGCCATGTCGACACCGCCACGCATCTGTTGAACGCCGGCGCCCGCGCAGACCAGACCGACACCAACGGCAACAGCGCGCTGGCCGTTGCCGTCGCCAACGGAGACAGCACACTCACCGCCTTGCTGCTGGCCGCCGGCGCCGACCCCGCGCAACAGGATGGCGAGGGCATGACCATGCTGTGCCGCACAGCACGGCATAACCAGATATCCCTGATGCAACAACTGCTGGATGCCGGCGCCAACCCGAACCAGATGACCGCCGGACAGAGCACACCGCTGCTCGCAGCAGCCACCCACGACAGCGCCGATGCCGTGGCGCTGCTGCTTGTCGCCGGGGCCGACCCCAATCTTCAGGACGGCGACGGCCGGACTGCCGTGCAGGTGGCCGTGGAAAAAGACAACCGCGCGCTGCTGGAATCACTGCTGGCCGCCGGCGGCAATCCGAACGGTACCGAACAGGTTCCCCTGTTGAGCCTGGCCCTGAAAAACGAGCATTCCGCCATGGGGAAGCTGCTGCTGGCAGCGGGTGCCCATCCCGAACCGCCGGTGAGCGCCCAGTACAGCCAGCCGCTGCTCTATGCTGCCCAACACAATGACGCCGAGATGGTGGCACTGCTGCTGGCCGCAGGCGCCGACATCAACAGCAACAGCCATTCCGGCTTCAGCAGCCTGTACCAGGCCGCCTATCACGGCGCCGGGGAAACGCTCGACCAACTGCTGGCGGCCGGTGCCGACGTCAACAGCCGCAACGGCGACGGCCCGTTCACCCCGCTGATGACCGCTGCAGACCTTGGCCATCAGGACATCGCGGTACGCCTGCTGGCGGCCGGCGCTGATCCGAACATCACCACCCGGAACGGCTACAACGCGCTTTATTACGCCGTGGGCGACAACGCCGGCGAGATGGTCAGAATCCTGCTGGCGGGCGGCGCCAACCCGAATCTGCGCACCCCGGGCCAGTACAACTGGACGCCAGTGCACCGTGCGGCCAACGCCGGCCACTACGAAGTGCTCGAATCACTGCTGCAGATGGGCGGCAATCCGAACCTGCTGGATGCGGACAACGACTCCCCCATGGACCTGGCCCTGTACAAGGAATACAGCACCACCCCGCAGGTGCTGGCCCGGTACGGCGGCCGGACCCACAACTACAAGGGCCGTAAAAGCGGCGGTGACAATTTCATGCGGACCTTCGCCACGGTGGCCATCGGCGCGACGGCCCTGCAGGCAGACCTGCCCACCCACCAGACCGCCGACATCATGAGCGCGTCCATCCGTGATATCTGGCTCGACAACGGTCAGGGCAACAATCTTTCACAACTGCATCAGCAATACGCTAGCGGCAACTTCCAGGTACGTGACCCGCTCGTGCAGCAGGTGTTCAGTGCCTCGCTGGAAGCCGAAGAAACCAACCGCCGCCTGCAAGCCCAACTGGCCGAGGCCCAGGCCGAACAACAGCGCCAGCAGGCCGCACAGCAACAGGCCCTGCGTGAACGCCAACAGGCGCTGGCAGCCCAGCAGGCGGCGCGTCAACAACAACCGGTACGTCGGGCAGCGACACCCGCACCCCAGGCCACGCCTGTCGCCATGACATCCCGCACGCCGGCTACCGTGCCCGCCTCACGCACTCCGCCTCCCGCCGCCGCCCCGCGCCGGGTGGAACCTTCCCCCAACAGTGCCAGCCTGCAACGCGGCCGCATGCAGTCCGCCGAGGGCATGGCATGCGACTGCGAAGGCACCATCACCCGCCGCAACCTGACCGTCGGCAGTTGCCAGGTCAGCGAGATCACCGTGGCCTACCGGCTCGGTGTGTTCTTCGGCGAACCCACCGTGAATGGCAATTTCCGCTGGCAGGCCGGCGCCAACACGCCGGCGGACTGCCTGCCGCACAACTTCAACGCCTGGGTGAAGGTGCAAAACGATCAGGCCTACGGTTACGTCAAGATTGATCCGACCGTGCCGAAAGCCGGCGATACCGGTTTCAATGTCACCGGCAGCCCGAACTGGGACAGTTTCATCTGCGGCTTTCAGGGCACCCGCCAGAGCGGCTGCTTCAGCGCCGAGGACGCCAAGCAGTTGCTGCGCAAAGGCCGGGTCACCGACGTCCTGTTTTCCTTGCGCTGAACACCAGACCGTTCAGGAAATCCGATCAATACGTTCAATTCGCCGGGGTGGAGCCACCACCCCGGCGACGTCTATGCTCGAAGGCTTCCGTATCGCTCACTCATGGAGGATCTTCATGCGCCTGTTCGCTCCTGCACTGACCCTGACCCTGCTGGCCAGCGCGCCACTGGCCCAGGCCGACACCCTCACCGAATACACCCTTGACCCCACCCATACCCAGGTGCGATTCAGTTGGGACCACTTTGGCTTTTCCACCCCCGGCGCCAGTTTCGATGAAGTAACCGGCACGGTGTATGTGAACGAAGCACACCCGGAACAATCCCGCGTCGACGTCACCATCCCCGTGCGCAGCGTACACACCCACGTACCGCTGCTGGACGAGCACCTGCTGACCAAACCGGAATTCTTCAAGGCCGACGAGCACCCGACCATCACCTTCCGCAGCACCGGCATCCGCAACGCAGACCGCGAGGAACAGGAATTCGATCTGGTCGGTGTGCTGACCGTGAACGGTATCAGCAAGGAAGTCGTGCTCGACACCGAAGTGAACAAGGTCGGCGAGCACCCGATGTGGGACAACGCCCGCGCCATCGGTCTGAGCGCGGAAACCACCATCAAGCGCTCGGATTTCGGCATGGGTGCCTACGCCCCGGCGGTCAGCGACGAGATGGACGTCCGCATCACGCTGGAAGGCATCGAAGCGAGCGCGTTCGCCAAAAAGCAGCCATAAAAAGTAGCCATTAAAGAGGCGGCGAGCGGAACATCCTTTTTCTTTCGCGCGCCGCGCGCCACGCACCGCAGCATTTCATTGCACCGATTTCACCGGCGCAATGAAATGCTCACCCTGAGCCCGCCCAGCGGCGAGTCATCCAGATCGAGCGTGCCGCCGTAAAGCGTCACCAGTTCTGCCACGATCGCCAGGCCCAGGCCCGACCCCGGCCGCTGTTCATCCAGCCGCGCCCCGCGCGCCAGCGCCGCCTCGCGCTGCCCGGCGGTCATGCCCGGCCCGTCATCCTCGATACACAGCTGGCCCTGTTCCGCGTTGCGCGCCAGTGTCACCCGCACCCGCGTGTGCGCCCAGCCGAGCGCATTTTCCAGCAGGTTGCCGAACAGCTCCTGCAGGTCCTGCGGGTCCATGCGCAACGTCAGTTGTTCATCCAGCGCCGTCTCCAGCACCAGGCCCCGGCGCGCCGCCAGCCGTCCCAGGCCCTCCAGCACCGGCCTGATCACCGGCAGCACACGGGTGCGGCCGGCCAGCGCGGCCCCCCCGGCAGCCGAGGCCCGGGCCAGATGGTGGCGTACGGCGTCATCGATGCGCGCCAGTTCCGCGCGCACCTGTTCGCGCTGTGCGGGCGGCAGGCGATCCGCCTGTGTCTGCAACACCGCCACCGGCGTTTTCAGTGCATGTGCCAGGTTCCCTGCGGCATTGCGGCCACGCTCAATCAGGCGCTGGTCCTTGTCGATGACCTCATTCATGGCCGTCGCCAGGTCCGCCAGCTCGCCGGGCAGGCCCTGGTCGTCCAGCCGCGAGGCGTCGCCCGCTTCGACCCTGCGCAAGGCCGCCCGCATGCGCCGCAGCGGGGTCAGCCCCCAGCGAATCTGCAACGCCAGCCCGGTCAGCAGCAACACCGCCAGCGCCAGCAGCGACAGCCCCAACAGGCGCTCGAAGCTGCGCACCTCGGCATCCGGCTCTTCCCGCGACGCGGCGACGGTGACGTACAGCGGGCGCCCGAGCGAGGCGAGCAGTATCGGCCGCTGCATGGCCCGCAACGGCGTATCGCGGGGGCCGACGGTGTCAAAGGCCACCTGCCCCGGCGTGGCGGGCAGACGCACTGCCAGCCGCTGGTCCCACAGCGAACGTGACGTCACCGCCAGCGTCTCGCCGTCGCTGGCCTGCCAGTACCAACCGGAAAAGACACGATCAAAACGGGCATCCCCCAGCGAGCGCGTGACCACCAGCTGGCCCGCCAGCGGGTCATAGCGCACGCCGGCCAGCACGACGTTGAGCAAGGTACCGAGGCGTTCATCAAAGGAATGGTTGACTGCCTGGCGGAAGTTGTAGGCCAGTGCCAACCCCGCCAGCGGCAGGATCACCAGCACCAGTACCAGCGCGGCGATCCACAACCGCAGCCCCACCGACAGCGGCCGCCGGATCATTCGATCGCCACCAGCCGGTAGCCCTGGCCCCGAACGGTCTCGATACGCTCGCCGCCGAGCTTGCGGCGCAGGCGGCTGACCTGCACATCAATGACGTTGGAATCCGGTTCGCTGTCGCGGTCGTAGACATGCTCGGAGAGTTCCGTGCGGCTGACGATGCGCGGCGCCGCGCGCATCAGACAGGCCAGCAGGCGCAGTTCCTGCGCGGTGAGCGTGACCGGCATGCCTGCCCGGGTGACGCTGCCGACGTGGCTGTCATAACGCAGGTCTCCCACCGTCAGCACCGGGTGCGCATGGCCATGACTGCGGCGCACCAGCGCATGCAGGCGGAACAGCACTTCGCCGGTTTCAAATGGTTTGGTGACATAATCATCAGCGCCGGCGGAGAAACCGGCGGCCTTGTCCGACCAGCGCTCGCGCGCGGTCAATACGAGCACCGGCAGATCAATGCCGTCGTCGCGCCACTGCGCCAGCCAGCGGGTGCCATCGCCATCGGGCAGGCCAAGATCCAGGATCACCACATCGTAGCGTTCCGTACGCACCAGGAAGTCCGCATCGCTGCCGGTGTCGCTGGTTTCCACCAGCAGGCCCGCCTCAGTCAGTGCGCCGGCCAGTGCCTGGCACAGCGCCTGGTCATCTTCCACCAGCAACACCTTCATTCAGCGCTTCATCCCGTTGATATTGACGCCCTCGATCCCCACCAGCTCGCCGGTCGCGGCATCAAATTCGAATTCCACCACCTGTCCCTGTGGCCCGACCATCTCGATCTCGTAGTACACCCTGCCGTCGTCGCGGTCCAGTTCCACTTCGATCACGTTGCCGACATAGTGTTGCTCGAGCCAGTCGAGCACCGATCCGAGACTTACCAGACGGCCAGCCTGCACATCGCCGTGCAACGACCGCCAGTCGTCATCGGCCGAGGCCGCCGGCCACAGGGTCAGCAACATGAGGGGACACAGCAGTGCTTTGATTAACGTCTTCATGGCATCCATTGTCGCGGTCCGAACATGAACGGAACATTAACAAGCTGCTCAGCTTACTGAAAACCACCTTGTGGGAGGATGGTTTCCAACGACGGGGCACATCGCCCCTGTCGCCACGACACCAAGCGCTGAACAAGGAGATTCACCATGCAAAAGAAACATGCCCTGATGCTGCCCCTGATCGCCGGTTCCCTGTCCCTGGCCGCTGTCAGCGCCCAGGCCCGGATGACACCCGACCAGGTGGATGCACTGCTGAAGCAGACCGGCGAGTACGGCTTCACCCACTATGAAGAAATCAGTTTCGATGATGGCGAGGTGGAAGTCGAAGGCTGGCTGGACAACGACTGGACCGCCGACGTCGATTTCACCCTGCAGGGCGAGGCGGTGCGCGAGGAACGCCGTCGCCGGGACGGTGGCGCGCGTGGCCTGAGTGCCGACGATGTGCGCAACGCCGTGAAAGCAGCCACGGCCGAGGGCCTGACGCAGATCGAGGAAATCCAGACCCGCCGCGGCAATACCATTGAAGTCGAAGGCTACGGCCAGAACGGCGGTGAACTGGAAATCCACATCGACGTGGACAGCTATCAGGTCATCAATATCGACCGCGACTGATTCAAACCTTCTCTCGGTAGCAAAAAATATCCGGCCTGCGGGCCGGATATTTTTTTAGCTGCACAACACCGAAATAATCAGTCGTCCCGGTCCACCTTGACGACATCGAAGCTGCCCTGCTGGACGCGCACATCAATATCTTTGCCATCGGCGGTCTGGCCTTCCACCTCGATCACATTCTTGCGGTTGATCTGCACGTCATCGACGCGCGTCAGGCCTTCTCCGGCCGCCGCCTGCACGGCGGCGCGCACATCACTCTGCTGCATGCTGTGTTTGCGCTCGCGCTCACCACGGGTCCTTTCCTCGATCACCGCGCCCTGCGCAGAGAACGTCACCTTGGCCATGGCATTGCCGGCCAGCCAGCCTTCAATTTCCACCGAGCCGTCATCATCAATCTCGATGTCCTTGTAGTAGGTGAAGCCGTACTCCGCACTGCGCTCAAGCACCCCGTGCAGATCATCGACACTGACATCGGCATACGCCGGCATGGCAACGGCTGCCATCGCCAGCACGCCGGCCAGCGGCAACCCTCGACGCGTAGACTTCTTCATACTGACCTCCTGCATGTCATCACACAGGCCGGGGAACGGACCGGCAGCCCTCCACGGCCGCCGGCAGCGTTGCCTCAGGCAACGGCTCCTGCTGGCATGATGTTGGCGCTTCAGGCGCCAGGTTGTCGCGCAGCGGGCCATGCTTTTGACAATGTTTTGCAGGGGCAACGCACCGCCCGCCAGCCTCCGGGGGAGGTGTCAGGCAGGCGGGCGGCGCGTTATTCAGCAGCGCCCTTGCGTTGTTCGCTATGTCGGCGCAATGAGGTGGTCGGGCGCCCGGCCTGTTGCCAGGCACGGAAACCGCCTTCCAGGTGACAGACGCGTGGCACGCCCATGCGCGTGAGCTGTGCCGCCGCCAGTGCCGAGCGCCAGGCGCTGGCGCAGTACAGCACCAGCCGCTTGCCACTGCCGAATACCGGCTTGAAATAAGGGCTTTCCGGATCGACCCAGAATTCCAGCATGCCGCGCGGCGCATGGAATGCACCGGGCAACACGCCGTCACGCTCCAGTTCACGTAGATCACGCAGGTCCACGAAGACCACATCGCTGTCGTGCAACAGCGCAGCAGCATCCTGCTGGGACAGCAGTTCGGCCTCACGCCCGGCTTCCGCCAGCAACGCCTTGTACCCGATCTTCAGCTTCATGGAGCACGCTCTTGCAGACTGACACAACGCCAGCCTAGAACACCGCCCCGGAAGACAACATCCGACCTTGGGAGGATGGCATCAGGGCGCCGCGTCAAATATTGCCTTGCCGGTCGCCATGTCCACGGGCATCGAGAAGTGTTCATGCACAATCCGCCAGCCATTCGCCTGCCGCCGGTAGCAGGCCGTGCCGCGCGTATAACCGCTTTCCATTTCGCCCTGCTCGTTGGGACCGCTGCAGCGGTCGATAAACCAGGCCACCGCCAGATCGTCGCTTGCCTGCACCGTCACGCTGTGCAGCACAATGCTGCCCTCGCCCATGAACTGCAGGCACTGCGCCCAGTGTTCGCGGTATGCCGCTGCGCCGACAAATTGCAGTGTCGCAATCGCGTCAAACGCCACCACGTCATCGTCGTAGAACGCCATGATGCGATCAAGATCGCCGCCTGTCACCGTGGCGTGCCAGGCTTCTACCAGCGCGCGAATCTCGTTTTCCACCGTGTTACTCATGCTGTTTCTCCTGTCAGGCACAGCCGGGTTTGTCATTGTTCTGTGAGAACTGCTGCATTGCTTCCTGCAATGCTTCCGGGCTCACATCCCGCACGTGAGAAGCGATCGACCAGCGGTGTCCGAACGGGTCGCTGAGCACGCCGTAGCGATCGCCCCAGAACATGTCCTCCAGCGGCATCACCGTTTCACAGCCGGCGTCCAGCGCTCGCTGGAACAACGCATCGCAATCATCCACCTGCAGGTGCAGCGTCACCGGACTGATGGCACCGGCCTGCGGCAGATCGCCGCACTCCTCGAACAGGTCGCACAACATCAGACGGGCCTCGCCGATCTGCAGCTCACCGTGCATCAGGCGGCCATCCGGTGCCGGCATCATCATGTTCACTTCCGCGCCAAAGGCACGCTGATAAAATTCCGCTGCCTTGCTGGCTTCACGGCATTGCAGATGAGGAATCAGGGCAACACTCATGGCACACCTCCTGTGTCAGTGGGTTTTATGACAGGGCGTTATACGTCCAGGTCGCGGATCGGACGCACTTCGATACTGCCGACGCGCGCGGGGGGAATCTTCGCGGCGATCTGCAGGGCTTCGTTCATGTCGCGTGCTTCCACCAGGTAGAAACCCGCCAGTTGTTCCTTGGTTTCGGCAAACGGCCCGTCGGTGACCACGGTCTTGCCGTCGCGCACACGCACCGTGCTGGCGGTCGCCACCGGCTGCAACGCTTCACCGGCGATCATGCGGCCGCTGTCGTACAGACTGCTTGCGTAGGCATGACATTCCGGGTCTTTCGGGCTGTCCGGCAGGCTGTGGAGCAATTGTTCATCACTGTAGACCAGGCACAGGTATTTCATGGTGCGTCCTCCAACGCGGTAATGGCTTATACAGGTTCGGTTCATTCCTTCAGTTCCCGCAGGCGGCGTGCGAAAAACGTCCGCTCGGTCTCCTGCTGTGATAACGACAGCGCGGTGCTGTAGGCCGCCCGGGCGGCATCGTTGTCACCCAGCCGCCGCAACAGATCTGCGCGGGCCGCATGGGACAGCGCGTAGTCACGCAATTCGCCTTGCGCGTGCAACGCGTCGATCAGCGCCAGCCCGGCGCGCGAGCCGTCGCGCATGGCCACGGCCACCGCGCGATTCAGCGCCACCACCGGCGACGGCGTCAGGTTCATCAGGGCATCGTAGAGGCCAACGATCTGCGCCCAGTCGGTGTCAGCCGCATTCACGGCTTCTGCATGCACCGCCGCAATCGCTGCCTGCAGCGTGTAGGCGCCAAAGCGACGCGAACGCAAGGCGCGCAGCACCAGCCGGTCGCCCTCTTCTATCAGGGCACGGTCCCACAGCGTGCGATCCTGTTCTTCCAGCAGCACCGGATCACCGGAGACATCCAGCCGCGCCGGGCGGCGTGCCTCGATCAGCAGCATCAGGGCCAGCAGCCCGGCAACCTCCGGCTCGGGCAGCAATTCCAGCAGCAGACGGCCAAGCCGGATCGCCTCTGCGGACACATCCGTGCGCGTCAGCGAGCCACCCGAGGACGCGTAGTAGCCTTCATTGAACACCAGGTAAATAACCCGCAGCACACTGTCCAGCCGCATCGGCAATTCCGCCAGCGTGGGCACCTCGTAGGGAATGCCTGCGTCACGAATCTTGGTCTTGGCGCGCACGATGCGCTGCGCCACGGTGGGCGTGCTGATCAGAAAGGCACGGCCGATTTCTTCGGTCGTGAGGTCGCAGATTTCGCGCAGCGTCAGGGCAATTTGCGCTTCGGGCGCCAGCGCCGGGTGACAACAGGTGAAGATCAGCCGCAAGCGATCATCCTCGACACTGTCGTCGAGCAGGTCGGTGTCATCCACCTCATCGTGCAACAGCGCCATTTCCGCCACCGACGCATTAAAGCGCGCACGGCGGCGCAGGTTGTCGATCGCCTTGAAGCGGCCGGCAGACACCAGCCAGGCGCGGGGATTGTCCGGCAAACCATCACGCGGCCATTGCTGCATCGCGGCCATGAAGGCTTCCTGCAATGCTTCCTCGGCCAGATCGAAGTCCCCCAGCAGGCGGATCAGCGTCGCCAGCACCCGCCGCGACTCCTTGCGGTAAAGCGCTTCGACCTGTTGTTGCATAGCGATACTCCGCGGATGGCTGCTCATGACATCTCCCGGTCACGGCCCCAGCGGGCGAATTTCGACACAGCCCAGGGCACCGGCGGGGATCTGCGCGGCAATGCGGATCGCCTGATCCAGATCGCCGGCCTCGATGAGCATATACCCACTCAACTGCTCGAAGGTGTCAGCATAGGGCCCATCTGTGATCAGCGGCACATTCGTGCCCTGGCCGCCCGGACGCACGGTGGTGGCCAGTTGCACCGATGGCAGCCGGCGCGCCTCCAGCACACAGCGGCGCTGCTGCAAGGCGCTGTCGTAGGCGGCGCTATCCGCCGCCAGCCGGTCCAGCGCCGGGCGTGGCAGGGCCGCCAGGCGCTGTTCGTTGATGTAGACCAGACAGAGGTATTTCATGGCATCAAACCATCCGTTTGCATGCCAGTAGTCGCCGGGCGGCGCCGGGATTCGACAGCCGCCGGAAAAAAAGACGGGGTGCCTAGTCTTCCTCCTCCTCGTCCTCCTCGTCCTCGCCCAGCTTCTCCGCCTCCTTCTTGAGCAGGTCACTGAGGGCGTCCTCGTTGTCGCTGACGATCTCATAGGCCTTTTCCAGCCACTTGGGTGGCAGGCCGGATTCAGTGACCGTGGCGAGCAGGGAGACCGTGCCCAGGCCAATCAACTGGCCGTCAAACCCGACCGACATCGGCACCCTGGGCAGGCGAGGTACCTGATCCCATTTAACCGGTTCATCCACGTCTTGCTTCAAAGGCTCCCCTTCGCCGGTCAGGAAATACTGTACCGTCGGCCCACCCCGACGCGGGCAGTACACCACCGGGAAGCGGTGCTCGAACAGCGTCTCCTGCATGCCCCGGTTGCCCTGCTGCCAGGTGGCGTCGGCGGTCAGGCTCAATTGCACGGCAATGCGGCGCCGATCCGCCGGGACCGCCGGCACGTTACAGTAGACCCGGCGCAACACCATTTGCAGGGCATCAACACTCTTGTCCTGTGCACGGATGTCCTGTGTACGAATTTCCACCAGCGCCTCGAACACCGGCTGCCCCGCATGCTCGCGCACCAGCCGCAGACACCGCCAGGGGGAGTCCCGCTGGCCGGCATCCCCCTCACGGTAGAAGTCGAACTGTCCCTGTGCTTCATATTGTGCAGTGTATTGCCTGATCTTCTTCGCCAGCGAGCGGCTCATGCGCTCGGTCAGGTAATCGCCCAGCGCCCCACCCAGGGCAGCCAGGACCTTGACGCCCACCTCCGGCAACAGCTTCTCGGCGTCGCCGCCACAATACTGCTGAATGTGCATTTCCTGCCCAGGCAACACACCGGCCACGCCATCCGCTGCTGACAATTTCAACGGCAGTGACGGGCTGTCCGGGCTGACGACGGACGGAATCAGCGCCAGCGTAATGTCCTCCTGTTTCGGCGCGACAAAATGCGTCTGCTTCAGACACCCCGTCAGCCACAGCAGCATCAGCAAGGCAAGCGCCGGTTGATAACGCGTCATTGTCCCGCCCTCATCCATCACAGGAGACGTTTGCCGGCCGGGCGATGCGCACGCCCGCAGGCACCGTCGGCGCCGCCCCGAACACCGGCTCCACCACAGCACGCAGCTGTTCAAACCAGGGCGTGGCAGGGAAGTAACTGCAGATCACATAGCGCTGGACCATGGCGCCCTGTTGTTCAAAGCGGTATTCCAGAAAGGTCTTGCCCGGCACCAGCCGGAAGGCATAAGGCGCGTCATGCCGCAGATGTTCGAGGATGACCGCTGCGAGGCTGTAACCGGTGCGGGACCGGTTCTGATGCTGCCAGACATGGGTGACCTCGTGGGCCAGCAAGGCCAGGTCCCACACCGGCACATCACCATGTTGTCCGCGCGCGAAATTTTTCCGGTACATGTCACGCTGGTAATAGATGTGGTCTCCCAGAGTCACCGCATCGGGTCTCGCCACAAACTGCTGCACCGCCTGACGCTCGGTCATCGGTTGGCCGCGGCCGTCAGTCAGTGCTGCCTGGGCCAGCAGGGCGGTCAGTTCGTTGCCTTCCTCGCGAAGCGCCTTGCGCACTTTCGCCGTGCGCCGGAACATGCCATCGTGCAGGCGCACGTCCTCATAGTGCACCTGCTCGCCCTGAATATCACGCAGTGCCGCGACTTCATCCGGCACCAGTGGCCGTCCACTGCATCCTGCCAGCATCAGCAGCGCCAGCATCGTCCAGATTTTCATGCGCACGCCTCCCATTGCACCGGCCCGAACAGGGTGGCGGCAGCCCGCAGGATATATTCCGATTGCTCGCCGGTGATGCTGAAGGTCCATACGCTACGGCGATCCGTATCACGACAACTGACATGGTCGGCGATGTCCTGCACAAGCTCGGTGCCGCCACCCTGGTTTTTCATGATCAGGCGAGTACTGAAATGCGGGGTGCTGGCCGAAACGGCGGTGACATTGTGGCCATAGATGGCGGTGTAGAACTGCGGCCCGTTATTCCACCACACCCGCGTCGCCGCAGAACGCTGTGTCAGCCGCGCCGTGACCACGCCGGTGGCGGCATCAGTCAGGTCAATATCGGGGAAACGAAAAAAACGAATGTAGTGCCAGTTACCGGCTGCTTCGGCGAACAACGCCTGGTCCAGCTCGCCGGACGGCAATGCGTCAAGGAACATAACCCTCTCCTTCCCGTGGTGAGTATCGAGCTTCCTGCTCCGGGGATTGCTGCCCGGTCTGCGCCGGGCTGTGCCAGGTACCGCCCGGCCACAGAAAACGGCCCCATTAATACATAATCCACGCGCCTCTGTCATGCACGAGCCGGCCCAACGGATTAATGCAACAGGCCAATCATCAACGCGATCAGGGCGGCAGGCAGGCCCACCACGGTGATACGATCGATCACCGCAGAATAACGGATCACGTCGGACAAGCGTTCCTCATCCGCCGCGGCTTTTCTCTTTATGACGGGGACCAGACAGCCCACATTCACGGCCACTGCCAGCAAGCCGGCCAGTATCTTGATCAGAAACCAGGGGGTAACCGGGGTCACCTGCAACAGCATCACGCCTGTTATCAGCACAACCAGTGCCACCGGCACCTCCAGCAGCACATCAATCCAGTAATGGTTGCGCGCCACGGAATAGCCATGCGGCCGGCTGTCGGCACGGCTGCGCTCGATGACAAATTCAGCACCCACCACACCGAACCAGAATGACACAGCGGCCACATGCCACATCACCAGCCCACTCATGATGCCCCCTTCAGATGACAGTAGCAGCCCTCATCGAACCAGTTGATGACCGGATTGTCCGGACGTGCTTCCAGCACCGTCAGACCCAGCACCCGATTGACGGCTGTGGTACAGAAATTACCGGAGGTCACCGGCCCTGCATACAGCAGCCGTTGCTGATCCACTGCCAGTAACGTGGGCGTTGCCGGGATCGCCGCCAGCACGGCTTGCCAATCCGCATCAGCAGCGGCCTGCGGGTCATCAATATAGCGCAACGTCAGCCTGGCTTCCGGTCGGCTGGCCTCCGCAAGCGCTTTCTGCAGGCTCGACCGGGTTGCCTGCGTACAGGGGCAGTCGGAAGCTACGATCAATATCAGCTCCGGACCGGAAATGGCCTGCCGCGCAAGCCAACCTGCGACATGCTTTTCGAAGGGCGCGTCGAAGAACTCCCTGTACTCGCCTTGCATCGGCACATACGAGGTTTCAAGCGATGCACGCCATTTACTCAGCACAATCATCGAAAACGGCGCCAGCAGCACCAGCAGCACGAGTATCCGGTCGTAGGTGCTATCCTTCATCGTGTACAGGCCCACCCTGCCGTGCGATGCATCCACCGGCAGGTATCATCCGGCCCGAAAACACATGGCACCAGGACAGCCAACGGCTTGTATGTTTTGTCGAAGACACTCATGGGGCATTCCTGGAAGATGACAATGGGTATGCCGGGCGTCATACTTGAGACACGCTATAATATGCCGTGCGTCATAGTCAAGCATACCTTACCGTCAGGAGTAGCAATGAAAGGCGAGACACGCAAGAAGATGGTGGTCGGCGCGGCGGACCTGATTCGCCGTCGGGGCGTGAACGCAACCAGCATGCGCGAAGTGGTCCGTCATACCGGCACCCCCCGGGGTTCCATCGGTCATCACTTCCCTCATGGCAAGCAGCAGCTTGTCGAAGAAGCCTTGCTGCTCGCGCACCAGGAAGTCAGCGCCCCCCTGGCGGAACTGGTATCACGCTCGGGAACAGTGTCAGGACTGCGCGCTTTTATCGAGGGCTGGCGCCATATCCTCCAGAAAAGCGACTTCGAAGCTGGCTGCCCGATATTGGCGGTCGCCGTCGAGCAATATATTGGAGACGACGGACTGCCCAATCCGTTGGCCCAGCAGCAGCTGCTGGACATCGCCCGCACCGCCCTGGAGGACTGGCAGAAAATCCTGTGCACCGGCCTGCGCAAGGACGGTTTGCCCCCGGCGCGGGCACGGCGCCTTGCCACTCTGATTATCTCTTCGGTCGAAGGCACCGTGGCGCTATGCCGTGCTTCACGCAGCGTGCGCCCTCTGGATGATGTGCAGACAGAACTGGAAGCCCTGCTCACCAGCGCCATCAAGACGGTCCAGGCCAGCGACTGACCAGCCAGCCTGCGCACCACCACTTCACCTTATTGATTGAAACGCGCGCGCCTTTTCTCCAGAAAGGCGCGAGTGCCCTCACGAAAATCCGGAGCCGCGCCACATTCCCGCTGCAACTCACTTTCCAGTTGCAGTGACTCGGCCAGAGACAACTGGTCCGAGGCATGCAGCGCCTGCTTGATCCTCGACACCGCAAACGCGGGTGCCTCGGCCAAATCGCTGGCCAGCATGGCCACAGCCTGCTGAAACTGTCCGTCCTCCACCACATCCCAGACCATTCCCCACGCGAGCGCCTGGGCTGCGCTGAGTCTGTTGCCCAGCAACGCCATCCCCATCGCGCGCTGGGCGCCGGCCAGCCTCGGCAGCAACCAGGTTCCACCGGCATCCGGCACCAGCCCTATATTGACGAATGCCTGCAAGAAATAGGCAGAATGCGCACAGATCGTCAGGTCTGCCATCAGCGCCAGATTGGCACCGGCCCCCGCAGCGGGGCCATTGACCGCCGCAACAACAGGTTTGCGCATGGCTCTCATACGCAGAATTACCGGGTTGTAGTGCTCCACCAATACCTTGCCAAGGTCCGGCCCGTTACCTGTTTCGGCAACCGCACCCGCCAGATCAGCGCCACTGCAAAAAGCAGCGCCCTCGCCCGTGAGCACCACCACGCGTACCGCTGCATCCTGTTCCGCCCGTTTCAACGCCTCGTTGAGCTCGCCCAGCATGGTCAGGCTCACCGCGTTGTAGACGTGCGGGCGGTTCAGACGGACCGTGGCCACCGCGCCGTCCCGGTCATAAATCAGTTCATTGAAAACCATGATGCACCCTGTCCTGATCAAAAAGATTTGCCGGCCAACATCAGGCCCACGGCATCCACCAGGTATCGAAACTGGACGGCCAGAAAAACTCCAGCACTGCTATCAGCACGGCGTACATCACCAGATTCCGGCGCCACGCCCGACGCGTCCAGGGCAATGAGTCCCGGTCACGGGAAAACTGCATCCACAAGGTGTAGCACAGCAACAGGGTGGCCATCGCCACTTGCAACCCGATCGCGATATTGATCCGTGGCAAAACCTCGACGGGGCTTGCGAAAAGGTAATGCCCCAGCGATATCCAGTTGGCCAGCACAAACCCATGCACCATTGAATAGCTGCGTTCCACTTTGCCGGCATACACATAATCCACCGCACGATGTGCCAGCAGCGCCAGCGGAATCCACAACGCCGCCACGATCGGTGCGTTCAGCCAGGCAGGCTCCGGATACTGGTCAAAAAAGTACACGTTATCGAAGAAGTGCAGCGCTGCTGCATACAATGTCAGCCAGATCAACGCCTTGTATATCTTGATAGTGCTATCCATCAGAGACACCCGCCATGTCAGGTCATTACCGCAGGCAAAGCACCTGCGCCATCACTATATGACACACGTCATATTTGGCCGATGCTAGAATATGACGCACGGCATAGTCAATGACCTGCCCAGCCACCCAGGTCATTGCGCCGCACGAAATCATGCGAACCTGGCGGAGCGCCATACGAGAAAAAAGAGATTGCCAGACAGACAGAAATCGGCCCATCACGCTGTGCGCGACAGGCCGGCTTGTTCAGCAGGAAAGAAATCTTCGATATTTCAGCGAAGATATTTCAGCGAAACAGACGCGCCAGCTCAGCACCAGGGTCTTCGGCACGCATAAAGGCTTCACCGATGAGGAAACCGTGCACCCCATGCTCGCGCATCAGCGCCACGTCGGCCGGGGCGAGAATGCCGCTTTCAGTGACCAGCAGCCGGTCCGCCGGCACCTCGGCCAGCAGCGACAGGGTAATGTCCAGCGACACGTCGAAGCTGTGCAGGTCGCGGTTATTGATACCGATCAGGCGTGCCGGCAGGCGCAGGGCCCGCTGCAGCTCTTCGGCAGTGTGCACTTCCACCAGCACATCCAAGCCAGCCTCGATAGCGCTCTGGTACAGCTCGGCCAGCAACGCATCCGACAGCGCGGCGACGATCAGCAGCACGCAGTCAGCGCCGATGGCGCGGGCTTCCCACACCTGATACGGATCGATGGTGAAGTCCTTGCGCAGCACCGGCAGCGTGCAGGCGGCGCGGGCAGCCTGCAGGTAGTCGTCGCTACCCTGGAAAAAATCGCGGTCGGTGAGCACCGACAAACAGGCCGCACCACCACGCTCGTAGCTGGCGGCAATGGCGGTGGGCTGGAAATCCTCGCGGATCACGCCTTTCGACGGCGAGGCCTTCTTGATCTCGGCGATCACCGCTGCCTTGCCCTGCGCGATGCGCTGCTCCAGCGCAGGAATAAATCCCCGCGCCGGGGACTGCCGGTTCATGGCCTGCGCTTGCTCACGGATCTGCGTCAGCGGATGGGCCTGTTGCAGTGCCGCCACTTCTTCCTGCTTGCGCAGAAGAATGCGGTCGAGCACCGTGCCGGTGTGCTGGATACTCATGCGGTGCCACTCTTGAGCAGGTCGGTGAAACGGGCCACTTCGCGCAGGCGTTCGCCGGCCTCGCCGTTATGCACCAGGTCTTCAGCCATGCGCACGCCGTCTTTCAATGTCGCGGTGACACCGGCGACATAAATGGCGGCGCCGGCGTTGAGCGCCATCATCTCGGCGGCCTTGGCGGCGGCAGGTGTCTTGCGCTTGCCGAACGCATCACGGATCAGCGCCAGGGACTCCTCAGCGCTGGTCACATCCAGCCCCACCAGCGAGGCCGATTCCAGGCCCACGTCTTCCGGTGTCAGCATATACTCGTTCAGCTCACCGTCGCGGAATTCCGCCACATGCGTGCGGCCCGCCAGGCTGATTTCATCCAGGCCATCCAGACCGTGCACCACCATCACATGCTCGGCACCAAGGCGGCCGAGCACTTCCGCCATCGGACGGCAGAGTTTGTCGGAAAACACACCCACCACCTGACGCCGCACGCCGGCCGGGTTGGTCATCGGGCCGAGGATGTTGAACAGTGTGCGCAGGCCCAACTCCTTGCGCGGCCCGATGGCGTACTTCATGGCGCTGTGATGCGCCGGGGCAAACATAAAACCGACACCCACCTCGCGGATGCAGCGACCGATTTCTTCCGGCGACAGGTCAATCCTGATCCCGGCGGCCTCCAGCAAATCCGCCGCACCGCTTTTGGAGCTGACGGAGCGGTTGCCATGCTTGGCCACGCGGCAGCCCGCCGCCGCGGCGATAAACGAGGCGCCGGACGACACGTTGAACAGGTTGGCACCGTCGCCGCCCGTGCCGACGATATCGACCAGATAATTCAGGCCGCTGACATCCACTGGCGTGACCAGCTCGCGCATCACTTCCACGGCGCCAGTGATTTCGTCCAATGACTCGCTCTTCATGCGCAACCCGACCAGAAAAGCACCGATCTGCGCATCGGTCGCGCCACCGGTCATGATCTGCCGCATCACCTGCTGCATGTCTTCGCGGCTCAGGTCGATGTGCTCCACCACCCGCGCCAGGGCATCACGAATATCCATGGCTCAACGCTCCAGGAAGTTTTTCAGCAGAGCATGGCCATGCTCCGTGAGAATGGATTCCGGGTGATACTGCACCCCCTCGATGTCCAGCGTGCGGTGCCGCATGCCCATGATCTCGTCCACCGTCCCGTCCGCATGCTGCGTCCAGGCGGTCATCTCCAGGCATTCCGGCAGGCTGTCTTTTTCCACCACCAGCGAATGATAGCGGGTGGCGGTATAGGGGGACGGCAGGCCACGGAACACACCGACGCCATTGTGGTAAATCGGCGACGTCTTGCCATGCATCACCTGGCGCGCCCGCACCACTTTGCCGCCGAACACCTGGCCGATGCTCTGGTGCCCCAGGCACACGCCGAGGATCGGCAGCCTGCCGGCGAAATGGCGGATCGCGTCCATCGAGATCCCCGCCTCGTTCGGCGTGCAGGGACCGGGGGAAATCATCAGCCGGTCCGGCGCCAGCGCCTCGATCTGCTCGAGCGTGATGGCGTCATTGCGATGCACCAGCACCTCGGCACCCAGCTCCTGCAGGTACTGCACAATGTTGTAGGTGAAGCTGTCGTAATTGTCGATCATCAGCAACATAGGCGATTCATCCTGTTGATTTCATTGTATTTTTCATGATCGACCCTAACTTTATATACACAGATATATACACACTCGCGCCAGACTTCGGCAGAACAAGCGCCGAAGAGTGTCCTTGTAGGGTGTTGGCGAGCATAGAGGCCGGCCTCACAGTGCTTCCATGCAAGGGGCCTCGATGAGGTTGCTTGCGAGGCTGTGGGCCTGAACGCCGGTGAGCGACGTGCGCAACTGAGCACCACGAGGACGGGGTACGCGAGGCGCTACCTATGGCGGGGGGATTTAATGGCATCGGGCAATCTCCTGAGTTTTGGAGCCGCCGTGCCGGAGAGCCATCTGCTGAACCTTGCCTACCGGTACGGCGGCAAGGTGCGGATCGAGGCCGCAACGACGTGCCGCTTCCTACTGGAAGCGCCACCACTGAGCAACGTTGATCGAAGCGGTACGGGTCATGGCAGACCGAGGTTCAGTTAACCGGGGAAGATACATGCGGAAGCGAACTCTCCCACAGCAGCTTCATATCCGATCTATTGTAACACGTACCCCCTATTTGCCGTCTACAGCTACGTGCGCTGCATGCTCCCGCCGCAGCATGAAAAATCGCCCGAAGCAGGCTCGCTTGGGGAGAGCCTTGGCGACGGAACAGGTGGGCAGCTTGATGGTTGTGGGCTATGAGGCGAGGCTACCGCCGCAGGATCAAGGAGCCCGCGCGACCACACCTTCGGCGCTGGTGGAGCAGATCGCGGGCTTCCGGGCGGGACCTTAGCAGACGACGGCGTTGATCACCGGCTGGCACAGGTCGGGTATGCAGGTTCTTCGGATGCTGAGCGCTGCCAATATTTACTCGCGATCAGTCTTCGGTGAAGCGCGCGGTAGCACGATGAGGAGTCGCGTCAGCGCATCGTCGGATGCGACATTGACCTTGCCTTTGTGCGCCTCGACAATTGACTTGACAATGGCAAGCCCCAGCCCGGCACCATCACCCTTGCGTTGCCGAGACGGGTCGCCGCGATAGAAACGATTGAAAAGCCTTGGCAGATCCTCCGCCGAAATCTTCTCGCCCGGATTCTCGACGCTGATGGTGGTGGTTTTCTCATTCTGGGACAGCGTCACGGTAATGGTTTCCCCGCGTGGCGTGTAGCGGATCGCGTTGGAGAGAAGATTGCTGAGTGCGCGGCGAAGCATCTCCTGATCGGCCCGTATCGGTGCTGCTCGTCCCTTGAGCTGCGACGAGACGCCCTGATCTTCCATCCAGGCCTCGAAATACTCGAACAATCCCTGGATCGTTTCGGTGAGATTCACGGTCTCCAGATAGAGATCGGCCGGAGCGCTCTCGGTCTGCGCGAGAAACAGCATATCGTTGATCATCCGGTTCAGGCGCCCGAATTCCTCTAGGTTCGAGTAGAGAATTTCCCGGTACTCATTGGCGGAACGGGCCTGACCCACCGCCACTTCCGTCTGCGTGGTCAAGTTGGTGACTGGCGTGCGCAGTTCATGGGCGATGTCGGCGGAAACATTGGCCAGTTGCGCGTATCCCTCCTCGATACGCCCGAGCATAGCGTTGAACGAGGAGATGGTCTCTTCCAGTTCAATCGGCACTTCCTTCGGGTCCAATCGCATGTACAACTTGGAAGAAGTGATCGCTCGAATCTTTTCGTTGGCCCTGCGGATCGGCTTGTGCCCCCAGCGAACCGCACCCCAGGCCACCAAGATCGCAATGCACATGACGACGCCGACCGTCCACCACTGGATGCGTTTAAAACTGCTGATGAATGTGAGATGGTGACCGATATCCATCGCAACGGCTATCGTGTACCTCTCACCCAGGGTGTCATCGCCGCCGCTCTGTAAAACGGCGCCGCGATAGTGCGTCCCGTTTTCTTCCCATACCGACATCTCCTGCTCACTTGCGAGATCGATAGGACGCTCATTCGCGGTAAAGCGTGCCAGATCGGGACCACCCCTGGGAGCATAGAGTGTTTCTCCAGCAGCATTGGCTACATAGTAGTAGACGCCATGGTGCCCGCGGACTGCACGCTGCAAGGCCTGCGCATCGCTGTTGTCATGCACCTCACCTAGCGCCCGGATCACCGAACTGGCTATCACCCCCAATTCTTCTTCGTCCATCTCGGCGAAGTGCTGATCCAACGATCTGACACTGAGCCAGTTGAATATCAGGAATACCAGCAGCATCGCGAGGCCGACCAACCAAGTCACCCGCGACGCGAGTGACGCTGGACGACGGGCGATAGCAGATCTATTCGTCATCCGGAATATCCAGCGTATAGCCCATGCCCCGGACGGTATGAATGAGCTTGGGCTCGAAGTCATCGTCGATCTTTGCCCGCAGCCGACGAATCGCGACATCGATCACATTGGTGTCGCTGTCGAAGTTCATGTCCCAGACCTGGGACGCGATCAGCGAACGCGGCAACACTTCACCCTGACGACGCGCTAACAACTCAAGCAGCGCGAACTCCTTGTTGGTCAGATTGATACGCCGTCCGCCACGGATCGCACGTCGCCGTGCCAGATCCAGTTCAAGATCCACGATCAGCATGCGGTCGTGATGGGTAGGTATGGCGCCGCGACGCAGCAAAGTACGCACTCGAGCGAGCAGCTCGGCAAAGACGAATGGCTTAATCAGGTAATCATCGGCACCCAGCTCCAGCCCCTGCACGCGATCATCCACATGGCCACGTGCGGTCAGGAACAACACCGGAACCTGATTGCCCGCAGTTCTGACCGACTGCAGGATGCGCCAGCCGTCTATATCTGGAAGCATGACATCGAGAATGATCAGGTCGTAGGCTTCGGTCATGGCCATGTGGTGACCATCGAGCCCGTTGCGCGCCAGGTCGACTACAAACCCTGCTTCCATAAGGCCCTGACGAACATAGTCCGCCGTCTTGTTCTCGTCTTCGACAATCAGCAGTTTCATCGTTGCGTTACTCATGCGGCGCCCGGCCCCTCATGGCAGGCGAATCGGGGCAGGTGGCTTCAACTAGCAATCTATCTAGCCGGACCTGCCAGGATGATGACGCAGAGATTACAAAAATGTAATGCTCATGTCACCAGAACGACAGCGGCAGTTCCATAGAATGACCATTGAAACTGGGGTTGAGGCGCAGTGGAACGGAAAATCGGATTAAGCAGCTCGCCTAGCTACCATGCAGAGAATCGATCAGCGGGCACGACACATTGCCCCGCTGCGCATGGCACTCGTTGACCAACCGGGACAGCACCGCTTCGATCCGGGATAGGTCCGCCAGCTTGGCGCGTACGTCGGTGAGCTGGAGCGCAGCCAACTCGGCGGCTTCGCTGCAGTGAGTGCCGTCCTCCAGCTGCAGGAGCTGGCTGACTTCGTCCAGGTTGAACCCCAGCCGCTGGGCAGATTTCACGAAGCGCACCCGCGCCACGTCCTCCGGTCCGTAGCGGCGGATGCGGCCATAGAGCCGATCTGGCTCTGGCAATAACCCCTTGCGCTGATAGAACCGGATGGTCTCTACGTTGACTTCGGCGGCCTTGGCGAAGGCGCCGATGGTCAGGATTGGTGGATCGTTCATCATTGTGCTTGACTCCGTACTTGACTACGGAAGTAACGTTAGCGCATTACGCGAAGTCCCGGAAGGAGATCCTCACATGGCAGACCCCAGCAACGGTCGAGGCGCACTGGCCGCCGGCGGCCTCGCCGCCATCCTCGCCTCGATCTGCTGCCTCGGTCCGCTGGTGTTGATCACGCTGGGTTTCTCCGGTGCCTGGATCGGCAACTTGACCGCGCTGGAACCGTACCGGCCGATCTTCATCGGCACGGCGCTCGTCGCACTGTTTTTCGCATGGCGCCGAATCTTCCGGCCGGCTCGCGCCTGCGCGCCGGGCGACGTGTGCGCCATGCCCCAGGCGCGGACGACCTATAGGGTCATCTTCTGGATCGCCGCCGCCCTGGTGCTGATCGCCCTCGTGTTCCCCTACCTCATGCCCCTGTTCTACTGAAAGGAAATCGCCATGAAGAAACTCATCGCATTGCTCGCTCTGACCGTTGCCCTCAGCGCTCCCGCCTGGGCCGCCACCAAAACCGTCACGCTGTCGGTGCCGAGCATGACCTGCGCCACCTGTCCGATCACGGTCAAAAAGGCGCTGTCCAAGGTCGAAGGCGTCATCGAGGCCAAGGTGACCTGGGAGCCTAAGGAGGCAGTGGTGACCTACGACGATGCCAAGACCACGCCGGCCGCCTTGACCAAGGCCACCGAGAACGCCGGCTATCCTTCCACCGTCAAGAAGTGAGCGCACGCTGATGACCGAGGCGATCACACTGCACATCGATGGCATGACCTGCGGGGCGTGCACTGAGCACATCAAGCAGGCATTGGAAAAGGTGCCCGGTGTGCGTTCGGCCTCGGTGTCCTACTCACAGCGCCAGGCCGAGATCGAGGCCAATGTGGGTACCGCCGCGGACGTGAGCTCGCTGGTCGCGGCGGTGTCCGCCCTCGGCTACCGAGCGCAACTTGCCGATGCGCCGGAGCAGCCCAGCGACCTGCTGAACAAAGCACAAGAGCGGCTGGGTGGCGAAGCAAAGCGCGAGGACGATGAGGCTGCACTGCACGTGGCCGTGATCGGCAGCGGCGGCGCGGCGATGGCGGCGGCGTTGAAGGCCGTCGAGCAAGGGGCGCGCGTGACGCTGATCGAGCGCAGCACCCTCGGCGGCACCTGCGTCAATGTTGGCTGCGTGCCGTCCAAGGTCATGATCCGTGCTGCCCACATAGCTCACCTGCGGCGCGAGAGCTCGTTCGATGGCGGCATTGCCGCCGCCTCGCCGAAGATCCTGCGTGAGCGATTGCTGGCTCAGCAGCAGGGGCGCGTCGATGAACTGCGCCACGCCAAGTACGAAGGCATCTTGGCAAGCACTCCGGCCATCACCGTACTGCGCGGCGACGCCCGATTCAAGGACGCGCACACGCTGACCGTGGCGACCGCTGACGACGGCATGCGCGAGGTGAGTTTCGACCGCTGCCTCATCGCCACCGGGGCCAGTCCGGCGATTCCGCCGATCCCAGGCTTGAAAGACACGCCTTTCTGGACGTCGACCGAAGCGCTGGTCAGCGACACGATCCCCGACCGGC
This sequence comes from Alcanivorax sp. S71-1-4, assembly GCF_009846755.1. Lineage (GTDB taxonomy): Bacteria > Pseudomonadota > Gammaproteobacteria > Pseudomonadales > Alcanivoracaceae > Isoalcanivorax. The sequence continues at coordinate 83,178 of NZ_AQOR01000009.1, read as the reverse complement.
TGGCCGTGATCGGCTCATCGGTAGTGGCCGTCGAACTCGCGCAGGCCTTCGCCCGGCTGGGCAGCAAGGTGACCATCCTGGCGCGCAGCACGCTGTTCTTTCGCGAAGACCCAGTGATCGGCGAAGCTGTGACGGCCGCGTTCCGCTCCGAGGGCATCGAGGTGCTGGATCACACGCAGGCCAGCCAGGTCGCCTATGCGGATGGGGAATTCGTGCTCACCACCGAACTCGGCGAACTGCGTGCCGACCGGCTGTTGGTCGCCACCGGTCGCGCACCGAGCACCCGCGCTCTTAACCTCGAAGCAGCGGGGGTCGAAGTCAACGCGCAGGGGGCTATCGTCATCGATCACGCCATGCGCTCCAGCACACCTCACGTCTACGCGGCCGGCGACTGCACCGACCAGCCGCAGTTCGTCTATGTCGCGGCGGCAGCCGGCACCCGCGCGGCCATCAACATGGCCGGTGGTGACGCGACGCTGGACCTGACGGCCATGCCGGCGGTGGTGTTCACCGATCCGCAGGTGGCCACGGTGGGCTACAGCGAAGCCGAAGCGCACCACGACGGCATCGAGACCGACAGCCGCACGCTGACGCTCGACAACGTGCCCCGAGCACTGGTCAACTTCGACACGCGCGGCTTCATCAAGCTGGTCGCCGAGGCCGGCACCGGCCGCCTTATCGGTGTGCAAGCGGTGGCCCCCGAGGCGGGCGAGCTGATCCAGACTGCGGCACTGGCGATTCGCAATCGCATGACGGTGCGAGAACTGGCCGACCAGTTGTTCCCCTACTTGACGATGGTCGAGGGGCTGAAGCTCGCAGCGCAGACCTTCACCAAGGACGTGAAGCAGCTGTCTTGCTGCGCCGGGTAGCGGGCACCGACCGCCAGCGGCCCGGTTGATCGGCACTTATGCCCCATCGGCCGGATCGCGCAAGGGCCGCAGCTCGCCGTTGGCGACCGCCTCCGGCACCGAGAACGAATAGCGTCCCAGCATGTTGATGTGCTCATGCAGCAGCGGCGAATGCCGGGCCACGTCGTCTGGATAGCGGTCTCGCCGGAGCTGATTCAAGGCGGCCTCCATGTAGACGGTGTTCCAGAGCACGATCATGTTGAATGCTGATATGGCATTTTTTTCAATCGGAGCTACGAGTCACTCTCGCGACTTTACGAAAGAATGAATTGCGATCGAGAGATGGACCAGTCCAAGGTAGGACATGAGTGCGCGCGGGTGTTCAAAGCGCGAGAGATCCCCGATCCCGCGAGCCTGCCGCTCGATGGGTAGATGCGATTTCAGCTCTGCCACCAAGCCGTCCGAGGCGATCGGCTGATCCTGCCTCTGCCCAGCAACGAGGCATTGGCCCGCCATTTGGCCGATGCGGGCGGCCGGGAGCTGGGCACCATCAAGATTCGGCAATTTCCCGATGGCGAGAGTTAGGTTCGAATCCCGTCCGAGGTGGCAGGCAAGTCGGTGGTTCAGTGGGCAGATCCTCGGTAGACCTCCCGTCGCTTCGCGATCACGATCTATTCGACAGGAACGATCTGGGTAATCGTCGCATCCATTCCTTTAGATTCGAAGTCAAACCGCACCGTCTGCCCCACCTGTACTGAGGCGACCTGCTCTGGCGTAGCCCGGAATCCCATGGTCATCGCCGGCCACTGCAGTGATGGCACCGGCTCATGGGCGATCGTGATCTTTCCTGCAGAGGCGTCGATGGCTTCGATAGTCCCGGTTGCCGAGGCTTTCGTCGCCGTTGCGGCGTCATCCGCTCTGGCACCGACGCCATCAGCCATCTGCATCGGCTGGGCACCGCGCTGCCCCGTATCCGCAACCTCGTCGGGCGCCTTCGAGCAGCCCGCCAGCAACGTGGCGGTCAACAAGAGTATGTGAATTTTCATGACGTAGTTCTCCAAAAGACTTCAACTGCGGATTCGTTCGCTACGGCATTGCAGCCGACATGCAGTAGCGATAACGAAATAGGTGATGAGTGATCGTCCATGCCCTGTGTCACGTCACGGCGATGCCCTCCCTTATCTGACGGCGTTTCAGGGCGCGACCGTGCAGCAATCGATAGGCTGCCGGAATGATCAGCATCGAGAGCAGCGGCGCGGTCACCATGCCGCCGATCATCGGGGCAGCGATGCGTTGCATAACTTCCGAGCCGGCACCGCTGCCGATGAACAAGGGAAAGAGTGCGGCAAGGATCACCGCAACGGTCATGGCCTTGGGGCGCACGCGGAGCACCGCACCTTCGCGGATAGCTGCGTCCAGCGTGGCGATCGTTTCCGGTTCGCCCTGCGCCAAACGCCGTTCCCAAGCCTGGCGCAGATACAGGAGCATGATCACGCCGAACTCTGCCGCGACGCCGGCCAGGGCGATGAAGCCGATCAAGGTAGCGATGGATACTGCATGTCCCAGCACCCAGATCAGCCACAAGCCGCCGACCAGGGCCAGCGGCAGGCTGAGCATGATGATGGCCGCTTCGCCAAAGCGTCGGAACACCAGATAGATCAGCAGGAAGATGACGGACAGCGCGGCGGGCACTACCCATTTGAGCCTTTCCAAGGCGCGCTCCAGATACTCGTATTGGCCCGACCATGCAAGCCCGTAACCGGGCGGCAGCTCGACCTCCTGCGCCATGCGCTGCTGCAGATCGGCCACCACGGAACCCAAGTCGCGATCCACGACATCAACGAAAACATAGCCCACCAAACGTCCGTTCTCGCTCTTTAGCATGGGCGCCCCCGAAGTCAGCGACAGGTCCGCTACCTGACCCAAGGTCACCTGCGCACCGTCGGCGGCGATGATCGGCAACTGTGCCAAGGCGGCCAGCGAATCGCGTTGCACGCGCGGATAGCGCACTACGATCGGGTAGCGCTCACGGCCTTCGATGGTTTCGCCGATCGGATCGCCCCCCACGATGGTCGATACCAGCCGTTGCAGGTCCGCTTGACTCAACCCGTACCGCGCGGCGGCACCAGGCCGGATACCGACATCGATATAGCGCCCACCAGTGATGCGTTCGGCCAAGGCCGAACTTACGCCCGGCACCGTCTTGGCGACGCGTTCGACCTCGTTGCTGATTTCCTCGATGACTTTCGTATCGGGTCCGGAGACCTTGATCCCGATCGGGCTCTTGATGCCGGTGGCAAGCATGTCGATACGGTTGCGGATCGGGGGCACCCACAGGTTGGTGAGTCCCGGCACATTCACTGCCGCGTCGAGTTCCTCTCGCAACTTGGTCATCGTCATGCCGGGTCGCCATTGATCGCGCGGCTTGAAGGTGACGGTGGTCTCGAACATCTCCATCGGAGCGGGATCAGTCGCAGTGTCAGCGCGTCCGGCCTTGCCGAAGACGTGCGCGACCTCGGGCACCGTCTTGATCATTCGGTCGCTCTGCTGGAGCAGTTCCGCGGCCTTGCCTGCCGACAACCCGGGCAGCGCGGTCGGCATGTATAGCAGGGTGCCCTCGTCCAGCGGTGGCATGAACTCGCTGCCGAGGCGGCTCAGTGGAATCAGTGTGAGTATCAGCATCAGGCCACCCAAGACCAGGGTCAGGCGCGGGAAGCGCAGCACTCGGTCCACCAGCGGTCTGTAGCCGGCGATAAGAACGCGATTCAGCGGGTTTTCCCTCTCCGGTCGGATTCGTCCACGGATCAGATAACCCATCAGCACCGGGATCAGCGTGATCGACAGGCCGGCGGCCGCCGCCATCGCATAGGTCTTGGTGTAGGCCAACGGCGTGAATAACCGGCCTTCCTGTGCCTGAAGCGCAAACACCGGCACGAACGAAAGGGTGATCACGAGCAGGCTGACGAACAGCGCCGGACCGACTTCGATGGCGGACTCGGTGATCAGCTTCCAGCGCTCCTCACCTTTGGGTTCGCGCCCCTCCACCCGTTGCCAATGTTCGAGGTGCTTGTGCGCGTTCTCGATCATCACCACGGCGGCATCCACCATCGCGCCGATGGCGATCGCGATACCCCCCAGCGACAGCAGATTGGCGCTGATTCCCTGGTAGCGCATGACGATGAAGGCCGCCAATATGCCTAACGGCAAGGTAATGACCGCCACCAGCGCTGAACGCAGGTGCCAGAGAAAAAGCACGCAGATCAGCGCGACGGCAACGAACTCCTGGCCCAGCTTGAAGCTGAGGTTGCGCACCGCTTCATGGATGAGTTCGGAGCGGTCGTAAACCGGGACGATTTCGACGCCAGCGGGCAGGCTGGTCTTCAACTGCTCCAGACGTGCCTTCACCGCATCGATCGCCCGCAACGCATCCTTGCCGGTTCGCAGCACGACCACGCCGCCGACGACTTCACCTTGACCATCAAGTTCGGCGATGCCACGGCGAAAGGTCGGGCCACGTCGCACCGTGGCGACTTCGCTGAGCAGCACCGGCACGCCATCGGTCATGATCGGAACCTGCTCGAATGCCGCCTGGCTGCGCAGGTAGCCCTCGCTGCGCACCATCAACTCGGCTTCGCCCTGTTCGATGACCGAGCCGCCCGTAGCGCCATTGGCAGCTTGAACCGCATCGATCAGCCGGGCCACCGTCAGTCCGCGCGCGGCCAAGGCCTGCGGGTCGGGCACGATCTGCCAGGCGCGGACCATACCGCCGACGCTGGCGACCTCGGCGACGTCCGGGATAGTCTTGAGTTCATAGCGCAGGAACCAGTCCTGCAATGCCCGCAACTGTCCCAGGTCATGTCGGCCGGTTCGGTCAACCAGGGCGTACTGGTAAATCCAGCCGAGGCCGGTCGCGTCAGGCCCTAATGCGGGGCTGACGCCTTCGGGCAGGCGATCGCGTACTTGGCTCAGATACTCCAGTACCCGCGATCGCGCCCAGTAGAGATCGGTGTCGTCATCGAACAGCACGTAAACGAACGAGTCGCCGAAGAAAGAGAAACCGCGCACGGCTCGTACACCCGGCACCGACAGCATGGTGGTCGCCAGCGGGTAGGTTACCTGATCCTCGATAATGTGCGGCGTTTGGCCGCTCCACTCGGTCCGGATGATGACCTGGGTATCGGATAGGTCGGGCAGCGCGTCCAGCGGTGTGTGCTGCACCGACCACAGTCCCACGATCGCAAGCGACACTGCACCGATAAGCACGAGCGCACGGTTGGCGACAGCGCCGCGAATGATCCGGGCGATCATGGCCGGTTCTCCGTCGCATCGGGCGGTGCGGATGCGGCGGGCGTTGGAGCCCCCAACCGCTGCAACGCACCCGACAGACTGGCTTCCGAATCAATCAGGAACTGGCCTGACGTGACAATGTGCTCACCGCCCTGGAGACCTTCCAGGATTTCAATACGGCCACCGCCGCTGCGACCGGTCCGCACGCGCACCGGCTCGAAGCCGCCGTCGGAACGCATCACGATTACCCGGCTGTCGTCACCTGTGGCGATAAGCGCGTCGGCCGGTATCAGCGGCACCTGCTCGGCCCCGGCGGATTGCAGGGTCAATTCGGCAAACATGCCAGGCACAAGTCGCCCGTCCGGGTTGTTCAGAACAATGCGAGCCCATTGAGTGCGACTGGTGGGCTCGATCTGTGGCAGCAGGGCTTCGACTTCTCCCGCGAAGCGCCGTCCAGGCATTGCGCTGACGGTAGCTTCGACTTTTGTCCCCGGGCCGATGCCACCGACGCTTGCCTGCGGGATCGCCGCTTCCAGCCACACCGTGGCCGTACCGTTGACGCGAAACAGTGGCATGTCGGCCGCAACAGCCTGACCTTCGCGCACCAGCACTTCTCTGACGACACCATCGCTCGGTGCGAGCAGCACCACACTGCCATCGCGGCCCAAACGGGTGTCGGACAGTCCCAGCAGTCGCAATCGCTGCATTGCCGCCGTGTGCAGGCTTTTTGCCGCTGCCGAGTCCGCTTCTTCCAGCGTCTGTGCCTCGGCGATCGCGCTACTCCAGGCCGGGGCCAGTACGGTCGCAAGCCGTTGGCCGCGGCGCACGGATTCAAAAGGCGCCTTGACGTGTAGCTGGGTGATGATCGCATCGACACGCGCACTGACCACCGACTCCCGTCGTAGATCCCATGTCAGGGTGGCCGTTGCGCGAACGGGGTCTGTCAGTTGGCCAACTTCGACTACAGCGGTGCGGATACCGACGTTCTGCTGTACACCCGGATCAATGCGCACGCTCGCAGTAGCAGCCTGGTCGGCATATCTCGGCACCAGTTGCATGTCCATGAATGGCGACTTGCCTGGCTGGTCGAAGTGCTGGTCCGGCACCATCGGGTCGTACCAGTACAGCACTTGGCGCTCCTGTGGCGCGGGCACGGCGGGTTGCGACACTTCTGCGTGGGCATCGGCATGTCGTTGCCCCCACCAGTAGCCGCCGCCGATGCCGATGGTCAACAACCCCAGAGTCGAGGCGATGAGTCCTGCCCGGATCATGATGCGATTCATGGCAGGGTCTCCATGATGGGCAGCAGGTAGGCGAGCCAGGCCCAGGCCCGGCCAAGTTCGGCGACGTGACGGGTGTGCTCGATATGGAGTTCGATCTCGTCACGGTGCGCATCTAGCCAGGGTTGCAGCGCACCACCACCGCCGTAGCCCGCGATGGCCGCCTGCGTCCGGTCGTGGGCCAGCGGCAGGAGTTCTTGTTCATTGCGTGCAACCTGACGTTTGAGCCCATTCCACTCCGCCAGGGCACGATGCACAGCCTCGACCTGCATGCGGCGCGCCTCCTCATGGGAAGCGACTACGGCATCCCGTTCCGCGCGGCGTGCTGCGATGCCACGGTCTTGCCGGTTGGCCGCGAACAATGGCAAGTCCACAGAGATTTCCAGCATCAGCAGATCGCTGCGCGATCTGTCGCGCTGTCCGTAAGATGCGGCAAGGCGCCAGTCTGGACGCTTCTCCGCTGCTGCCAAGGCCAGTTCGGCTTCGGCGATCGCCTCACGCGAACGCCAAGGCAGCAATGGTCCCTGGCGATCAACCGATGCGAGCAGCGTAGCCGCATCGATGGGTAGCGTCGCCAGATCCGGTGGCACGCCTACCGTACCGACCTCGCTAGGATCGCTCCCCAACCAACGCGCGAGCGTGCCACGAGCCGCCTCCACTTTGGCACGTGCAGCGTCGATGCGGTTCTCCAGATCGAGCCCGGCAGCTTGCACAGCTAGAGCTTCGGCAGCGGTGCCGACACCGCTGGCCAGACGCGCCTCGGCCAGTCGAATGCCCAATGCCGACTGCTCGCGCTGGGAGCTCAGCACTTCTTGCTCACGCTCGGCGGCCCATAGGGTTATCCAGGCGCTTGCAGCGACTTGACGCACTGCCAGTTGCTCAGTGACAGACAGCGCCTCGGCTTGCTCGACAGCGCGATCCGCCACGGCCTGACGAGCCTGTCGCTTGGCGCGCGCCGGAAACTCCTGCATCAGGCCGATTCGCTTCATGGTCATGTCCTCAGCGCGCCAATCGAAGGCCTGGGAGCCGGTGACCGGCCAGTTGTCGAGGCCGAAAGTGTAGTGGTCTACTAAAACCGGACACCTGACTAGGTGGTAGCATGGCTACCGTAGAAGAGGTGTTCATGAGCAAACAACGTCGTTCATTCAGTTCGGATTTCAAACGCGAGGCGGCTCGCCTGGTGGTAGATCAAGGGTATTCCGTACCCGAAGCCTGCCAGTCACTCGGTGAGGGCGCGACAGCCCTGAGGCGCTGGGGGGAGCAGCTTCGGTCCGAACGCGGAGGCCGCACGCCGAGCAACCCGGCCCTCGCGCCTGAGCAGCAGCGGATTCAAGAACTTGAAGCACGCGTCAAGAGCCTGGAGCAGGACAAAGCCATCCTAAAAAAGGCTACAGCGCTCTTGATGTCGGACGACTGGAAGCAGTCCAGATAATCGAGGTCCTGAGCGCACACTGGCCTGTGACCAAGCTATGCCGATTGTTTGGGGTGGCACGTTCTCGCTACTACGACCATTGTGCCCGGCGAGGGCGGATAGATGCTGAGCGCCTGCGGTTGCGCGTACAGGTTCAGAGTCTGTTTAGCCAAAGCCGGGGGTCTGCTGGTAGCCGTACAATCAGGCAGCAGATGAACGATCAGGGCACCTGTATCGGCCGCTTCAAGGTGTCGCGTCTGATGAAGGAAGCCGGGCTGATGTCCGGGCAACCGGGCGTGCACCGTTACAAGCGCACGGGGGCTGAACGCCCTGACGTACCCAACCGTTTGAACAGAGCCTTTACCGTGTCAGCACCCAACCAGGTCTGGTGTTCAGACATCACCTACATCTGGACCGGGCAGCGCTGGTCTTATCTGGCCACAGTGATGGACCTGTATGCCCGCCGTATCGTGGGCTGGGCACTTTCGGACAAAGCGGATGCAGCACTGGCCATCCGGGCTCTGGATCATGCCTACGTTGTGCGAGGCTTGCCGCAAGGCGTGCTGTTTCACTCCGATCAGGGCGTCCAATATGCCAGCATATCGTTCCGGCAGCGGCTGTGGCGTTATCGTTTCACGCAGAGCATGAGCCGGAGAGGAAACTGTTGGGACAACAGCCCGATGGAAAGACTGTTCAGAAGCCTGAAGACGGAGTGGGTGCCGCCTCTTGGGTATCGGTCACCGGAGGCAGCTCGCAAGGATGTTGGGCAGTATCTGATGGGCTACTACAACCAGCAGCGTCCGCATCGGCATAACGGTGGGCTCTCGCCCGCGAAGGCCGAAGAAAAACTTAACGTAGTGTCCGGAATTAGTTGACCACTACAAAAGTCAGCCTTGGATCGGGCAGGGCCGCTGCGCGAATAGCTTCTTCGCGGGCAGCCTGGGTTTGCGATTGCCGCGCGTTGAGGCTGGGAGCACGCTCGACGGCCAGACGCAGCGTCTCGTCAAACGATACCTCCCTCGTCGGGGCTGCCTCACTGATAGGGATAAACGATGAGAAGGCGAGTAGCAGCGCCGCCCAATAGCGAAAGTGGCGCCAGGTGGGCGCATGGAGCAATGGGAACAAAATAGGCATAAGACCTCCGAACACGCAGGAGCGAACACGCTGCCATTGCACGGCAGCGAGCGTGGCGCGATATCGCTCCTGGCCGGCGGTTTCTACAGCGTATACCGCGCGCCGCGTGGCACAGGCGGTCGCTGCGCGACGTCCACAAAGAGCCTCTTGTTGATCAAGGTCGAAAACTTCGCCGGCGTGTTTTTTTCTGACTAGCCCCATCCCATGCGCAGCGGCATCCATATGGCCATTGCAATCATGATGAGATTCTCCGTAAGGGAGACGAAGCCCAGTGGCACATTGCTGTTGCCGCCCACGCAGGCGCATTTGAGCTTGCGCTTGTCGATGTAGACCGCCTTGAATACCGAGACGGCGCCTACCGTGCCGATGAACAGAGCCAGGGGCGATGCGACCCACATCAGGGCTCCGGCCAGCATCAGAACTCCCGCCAGCGTCTCGCCGAAGGCATAGAAATACGCATAGGGCACATAGCGGCGCGCCAGAAGATCGTAGTTGAGGAACATGGTCGAGAAACTTTCGACGTTCTGGAGTTTCTGCACACCGAGCAAGCACATGGCGACGGCAATTGACGCTTCGACGGCATGGATGCTGAACACGGTTCCGGAGGCGAACCAGCTCACCGCAAACCCCATCAGGAGCGCAACGCTGAACAGCGCAATAATCGGCTGGTAGGTCGTCTCGTCCTTCCCGCGCAGTCGTTTGCCGAAGTGTTTGCGCGTATCGTCATAGCCGCCGATCCGCTCGCCTCCGATGAAAACTTGCGGTGTGGTCTTGACATCATGCTCCTGCATGAAGCGATCGGCTTCCTCCCGCGTCGTCAGCAGATGGTCTTCGACGGAGAAACCCTGTCGTTCCAGGAACGACTTCGTCTTCAAACCGTATGGACACAAATGATCGCTCGTTGCCAGGCGATAGAGCGATGCCGTCGTACCGTCGCTCCGGCTCGGAACAGTCTGCTTTGTCATGGAGATCCTCCTCTTAGAACCAGAGCCGCCTCAGACGTGGTGGGTGCTGACGGCCAGCATAACCAAGGTCTTACGTTTCACGAATGTCATGGTGGTGGCCCCCCCTAGAACCAGATGCGGACGCCCGCGACGACGCGCGTGTCCTCGATGTCGCCACGCTGTTCGCGCCGGTAGTCGGCGGTTCCGCCGTAGGCGCGCTCCCACACCACGCCGATGTAGGGCGCGAACTGACGATGGAACTCGTAGCGCAGGCGGAAGCCGGCCTCCAGCGTGCTCAGGCCGCTACCGATGCCGCGCTCCGGATCATCCTGTCCCCACACTTCGGCCTCGACCAGCCACGTCCCGATCAGGCGGTTGGTGAACAGCGTCTCGTACTCGGCCTCAAACCCGAGACCGGTCTGGCCCGATTCGCCGAGGTAAGCGGTCGCCTCGACTTCGAACATGTACGGCGCCAGGCCCATCACACCGACGGCAGCGAAGGTTTGCGACGGCCCTTCCCCAAAGTCGTGGCGAACACCGGCGACCAGGTCCCACCACCGCGCGATCGCGCGACCATAAAGCACTTCGACATCGGCCGACTCGATGCTGCCGTCGATCGACTCGCCCTCGCTGCGCACCCATACGCGGTCCAGGTCGGTGCCGACCCAGCCGCTGCCTTCCCAGCCGATCGCGTTGCCGTCGTCCGCGTCCCAGGTTTCGAGCCGGTTGAGCAGCGCGAACCAGTTTATGCCGTCGTCGTGCACAGTGTGTCCGGCGACGTCGGGGAATGCCGCCGCGCGATCGGAATCGGTCACCGCCGGAATCGGTTCGCGCGGTGCGGCGTTCGCCGGCAGGTCTTGTCCGTGCATGCCGGCATGTTCTTCCGCCGTCATGTTTTCCATGTCGTGGCCCATGGCGGAGTGATCCATTTCCTCGGTTGGCTCGTCGGGCGGCATGTCATGACCCATTGCCGAGTGGTCCATCGCCTCCGTGGGCGGCATATCGTGACCCATTGCGGCATGGTCGACCGGTGTGGCTTGGGCCGGGGCCGGCCTGGAGGTGGGCTTTGGCTTGGAATTTGGCGCCGGCATGACATGGCCGGCATGCGGATCGACCGCTGGCTTTGGCGCGGCGGTCGGAGCTGTAGACAGCTGCGGTTCGGGCTTGCGGGCCGCCGGCGCGGGTTCCGGCATGTGCATCTTGGAATGGTCCATTTCCTGCGCGACAACCGAGGCGGACACGCCGCCCAGCGCGATCGCGATCGCAAGGCCCAGCGCACGGGTAGTAATGACAGACGTCGTTTTCATGATGTTCATTCCTCTATCCGCACTTCGCGGAACATGCCGGCTTCCATGTGGTACAGCAGGTGACAGTGGAACGCCCAACGTCCCAGCGCGTCGGCGCGGACGCGGAAGCTGCGTTTGCTGCCGGGCGGCATGTCAATGGTGTGCTTGCGCACCTGGAAGTTGCCGTCGGCGTCCTCCAGGTCGCTCCACACGCCGTGCAGGTGGATCGGGTGGGTCATCATCGTGTCGTTGACCAGCACGATGCGCATGCGCTCGCCGTACTTAAGCACCAGCGGTTCGGCCGACGAGAACTTGATGCCGTCGAACGACCACGCGAAGCGTTCCATGTGCCCGGTCAGGTGCAGCTCGATGGTGCGGCCAGGTTCGCGCCCGTCGGGGTCGGGGAAGGTGCTCTTGAGGTCGGCGTAGGTCAGCACCCGGCGGCCGTTGTCACGCAGGCCGATGCCGGGGTCATCGAGCCTCGCAGTCGGCGCCATGGTCTGCATGTCGACCAGCGGATTGTTGCTCTCGCTGGCGGGGTGCTGCTGCATGCCGCCTGCGCCATGGTCCATGCCGGCCATGGCTCCGCCGGCCATCGCGGACATGTCGTGACCGCTGTGGTCCATGCCTTCCATGGAACTGTTCTGGGTCGAGCCCCCTGACATCGACGACATGTCGTGTCCACTACCGCCCATGCCGCCATGACCCATGTCGTCCATGGTCAGGATCGGTTTCGGATCGACTGCGGGCACCGGCGCGCGTAAGCCTTCGCGCACCGCCAGGGTGCCGCTGACGTAACCCGTGCGGCCCATATCCTGCGCGAAGATCGTGAAGGCATCCTGGCCGGTGGGTTCCACGATCACGTCGAACGTCTCGGCGGTTGCGATGCGGAACTCGTCGACCGACACCGGGCGCACGTACTGGCCGTCGGCGGCGACCACGGTCATCTTCAGACCGGGGATGCGCACGTCGAAATGGGTCATGGCCGAGCCATTGATGAAGCGCAACCGCACCTTTTCACCGGACTGGAAAATCCCCGTCCAGTTGCCCAGCGCGGTGGTGCCGTTCAACAGGTAGGTGTAGGTGTTGCCGTTGACGTCCGACAGGTCGGTCGGCGTCATCCGCATCTTGCCCCATGCCAGCCGGTGCTGCAGCGTCGCCGCCAGACCTTGTTCCCGCACGTCATCGACCAAGTCGCCGACGGTGAGCTTGGCGAAGTTGTCGTAGTCGGACATTTTCTTCAGCCGCTTGAACAACATGGCCGGATCCAGGTCGGTCCAGTCACTCAGCAGGACCACGTAGTCGCGGTCGTAGGTGAAGGGCTCTGGCTCCAGCGGATCGATCACGATCGCGCCGTAAACGCCGGCCTGTTCCTGGAACCCGGAATGGCTGTGGTACCAGTAAGTACCGTTCTGGATCACGTCGAAACGGTACGGATACGTTTCACCACGATTGATGCCGTCGAAACTCAAGCCCGGCACGCCATCCATGTTGGCCGGCAACAGGATGCCGTGCCAGTGGATCGAGGTCTGGTGGCCGTGGATGGAGTCTTCCGGCAGCGTGTTGGATACCCGCAGATTGACCGTGTCGCCCTCGCGCCAGCGCAGCAGCGGCGCCGGCACCGAGCCGTTGACGGTGATACCGGTGCGGGTGGCGCCGGTGAAGTTCAACGGGGTTTCGCCGATCGAGAGATCGAATTCGGTGCCTGCCAGCACTGTCTTCTGCCCGTGCGATTTCAGCGCCCACACAGGCTTGGGCCACAGCCCGAGACCGAACAGCGCGCCGCCAGCGGCCAGCCCGTTGACAAACTGCCGCCGTGATAGTGCAAATTTTTCCTCGGCATCTGAACCGAAAGGTCTGGATGACATGAATGATCTCCGGTGATCGGTATGGATTGATCTCGGTGGCAGAGCACGCATCACTGCGGCACATGCCATCGGGTATCTGCTGCACCTGAAGTCGCTATGGCGGAAGGATTCGATTCAGAGCATGCCGGCTGTGGCAACCCGCAGCGGCTGCAATTCCCGGGGCCTTTCTGAACAGACATCCCATAGCGCACCGCCATAAGAACCCAAGTCTGTGGAACTCAGGCATCCAACATAGGCGACGGTCACTGTCGCCGAGATGACTCATTCATTACATTCCCGTCATTCTTCCGTCATCTTCGGTTGGCCTTGAGGCCCTAGAGTGAAGCTGGCGGCAGCACCTGTGCACCGTCATCCAGGCCATCGCCGATGCAGCGTGTCGATGACGAACGGATGCGCATGCGGTGCCACACCGTGCGATGCGAAGTGCGGATGGTCGCTCGGCAGGTCCTCATGGTTGTGAACCAGTACGCGCTGATCGTCCGACGGCCAACTCCGAATCGCGACGAGCAATCCCAGTACCGCAAGGCCGCTCAAAGCGGCCAAGGCAACTCCGAGGCCGAGCTTCAAACCAACCCAGCCCGCCAGCGGGTACGCAAGCAGCCAGCAGACATGCGAAAAGGAAAATTGCGCGGCAAACACGCTGGGCAAATCTTCATTGTGAGCGGAGCGCCGTATCAACCGCCCGCCTGGAGTCACCAAGCCGGCGTAGGCAATCCCCATCAGACCCCAGGCTGGCAACAACAATGCCCAACCACGTTGGCTTGGCAGTGCAACCCAGAGCATCGTGAGGGTCAACAGCACAATGACCATAGCGATCGCGGATGACAGCATCACTTGGCGATCCGGTAGCCGATCAAGTGCCTTGGGTAATAACAATGCAGCCAACATCGAACCACCACCAAACACCGCCAATGCCAAGGCGAGCTGCTGTTCATCTCCGCCCAGAAGCTCCCGAACGATTACTATAGTGTTCACGAACACCATCGCTCCGCCGGCTGCGGCACACAGATTCAAAGCAAGCAGACCGCGCAGTCGAGGCGTGCGCAGGTAGATGCGCATGCCGCGCAACATGCGTTCGTCCAGCGCCTCCCTCCGGTTTCCGGCCACGGTTGTCGGGAACACCGTTGTCACAATCAACCCTGCCGATAGTGCGAAACCGAAGGACGTACCGACGAACAAACCGTGGAAGCTGATCCAGACCAGCAAGATAGCCGCGAGGGCTGGGCTGAAAAGATTCTCCAGGTCATAGGCGATGCGTGACAAAGAAAGCGCCCGCGTATAGTCGCGCTCCTCCGAAAGCACCTCGGGGATCAATGATTGGAACAGTGGCGTGAAACCTGCGGAAGCAGCTTGCAACACCGCGATCAGTAAGTAGATTTGCCAGATCTCGGTAACAAAAGGTAACGCCAGCACGACACTGGCGCGGATGACATCGAGCGAGATCAACACCACCTTTCGTTTGGCTGGCGGCACCAAGGCGCCGGCTACTGGCGCCAGTAGCACGTATACCGTCATCTTGATCGCCAGCGCTGTACCCAGAACTGCCCCGGCCTTGGAACCGGCGAGTTCGTAGGCCAACAGGGCGAGAGCCACCGTGGCCAGCCCTGTACCGACCAACGCGGCCATCTGTGCGAGGAAAAGCCTCCGGAAATCGGTATGACGAAGAATCCCAAGCATCGAATCCACTCCAGTCGTCCAAGTCAAGACAGAGAGTGCCGCGCATCATTGCGCCTCACCCTGACTCTCCTCAGCTATCCTTATCCGACGACCGGGGTGCGGTCGTTTTCCTCGGTTCCACCTGGACCTTTTTCTCGGCATCGCAACGTTCCTTCAACGCTTTGACCTCCGGATACGAAATGTCGTCCGTGTAGCGTTCCTTGTCGGCCAGTTGGGCGCAGGTGGTGGGTATGAGTTTCTCATCGTCGTCGTGCCCACCAGGGTGAGCGAACGCCGTCATGGAAGCAGCGGACGCACATGCGACGACAGTGAACACCAAAGTACGAATGGTCATTTTCAATATCTCCTTTCAAATGTATCCCGAGTTTTCACGGAGGTTGGGACATGGATAGACGACGCCAAAAGTCGTCCATTGCTTGGCGTAACGGTTAAATCACGCGCTTCATTTCAACGTACTGGCCGCGCGCCCGAATGATGACGGTCACGTCGGAACTCCCCCGATTTCGCCAAAACCAGCCATGATTTCCATCAAAGGCTGCTTCGAGGACACCTTCATCGGAAGGCACACTGCGCCCCTTTTCATAGCTGATGGATTGCCCGCCGCCATCGCCATGCGTGTCGAAGTTGACGACACCGCCTTGCGCAACCCAACTGAATTCCGCCCGCTCTCCAGCCTGCATGACGAGTTTGATCTCCGAGCCTTGTCCGGGGGTGAGCACTACCTGCATCTCGTCCCGCCAGCTATCCGTTGCCGGCAAGGGAATCGGCGCGGGCTGAGCCGTGACAGAACTTGCTCCGGCATCCAGCGGAGTGGCCGGCTGTACGGCCGCACGCGCAGCGGCGGCATCCATCGAGGCGTCGATCGCCGCTTCTTCTGCCAACTGCGTCTTGATCTCACCCATTTCCGTCAGCCCGAGCATCCGACCAATGCCGGTCGGGTCGATGGCATATTCAGAGGGAAGAACGACAGTGAACAGAATCGCGATAGCGATGACGAGCGCGATGAGAGTTGAACGCAGCAACTGCTTCGAGGTTGGCAGATCGTCAGGAGTTGGTTTGGCAATGTTGTACATAGAGGTTTTTTCCGCGTGTAGGTCAGGATATGAAATAGCCGGTGAGCTGATAGCCGATCAGGACGAAACCGGCACACATCGTCGCGACATTGGCGGTATAAGCATGGCGCCAGAAACTGGCTGTCCGACGCCAGTAACCCATGACGATCAGGATCGTGCCAAGCGCTAGCAGCTGTCCGATCTCGACGCCGACGTTGAACGCCAGCAGATTCGGAATCAGGCCATCGGGCGAGATGTCGTATTCGATGATTTTCGTGGACAGCCCAAACCCGTGAAACAAGCCGAACACGAGCGTTGCGATCTTCGTGTTCGGTTGGAAGCCGAGCCATCGCTGAAATGCACCGATGTTATCGAACGCTTTGTAAACCACAGATAGCCCGATGATGGCGTCAATGAGGTAGCTATTGATGCCGATGTTGAAGTACACACCGAGCAGCATCGTCGTCGAGTGCCCGACGGCGAACAGGGTCACGTACAGGGCTATGTGTTTCATCCTGTACAGGAAAAAAATCACACCGAGCAGGAACAGGATGTGGTCGTATCCCGTCGCCATGTGCTTGGCGCCCAGGTACATAAAGGAAATTAAATGGACCCCGGATATTTCCTGGATATAGCCCTTGTCACCTTCTGCAATGGCGTGCGCGAGCGCATCGTTCATTCCAAAGAAGATCAGGAAAGTGGCCGCCACGAGGAGCAGCATCGTTCGGCGCCAGGTCTGCGGGTAGCGGTCAGGCACAGCTTGGGGTAGAAATTCATGCATAAGTAGCTTCATCTCCTGACAGGATTTCCAAAGTGTTTTTTCATGATGGCGGTACGGTGGATTCGACTCGATATGGTTACCGGACTTGGCCGGGCCAGGCTCATCGCCTCGCCACAGAGCCCGGCAACAGGCCCACGATTCGATTACTGGTGTTTGGGGCGATGAACTCAGCGCTTCGCCGATGCACGCGAGAGGCAGGCTGTTGTGACGAAGTACCTTCATCACGATGGCATTGCCTCCACAGATGGCCCAACCTCGACATGCGGTCACCCGCCATTTCTGTGAACCAAGCGATACAGGGCAGGCAACACCAGCAACGTCAGCAGCGTCGAGGAGATGATGCCGCCGATGACCACGGTAGCGAGCGGGCGTTGCACCTCGGCACCCGTGCCGACGTTAATGGCCATGGGCACAAAACCCAGGCTGGCCACCAGCGCCGTCATCAGCACCGGGCGCAGTCGTGCTTGGGCGCCATTCAAGATAGCCTCATGCAGCGGCGCTCCCTGGTCGAGCAGTCTGCGGATGAAACTCACCATCACCAGACCGTTGAGCACCGCCACGCCGGACAGCGCGATGAAGCCCACACCGGCCGAGATCGAGAACGGGATATCTCGCAGCCACAGAGCGGCCACGCCGCCGGTCAAGGCCAGTGGTATGCCCGTGAACACGATCGCTGCATCCCGGGCCGAGCCGAAGGCCATGAACAGCAGACCGAAGATCATGACCAACACCACGGGTACCACCACTGACAGACGCTGACCGGCTGAAATAAGCTGCTCGAAGGTGCCGCCGTAATCTACCCAGTAGCCTTCCGGCAGTTCGATTCGAGCACTAACCTGATCGCGTAACTCCTCCACGAACGAACCCAGATCGCGTCCACGCACGTTGCTGGTGACGACCACCCGACGCTTGCCGTTCTCGCGGCTGATCTGGTTGGGACCTGGCACCACCTCGATTGAGGCGAGTTGATGCAGCGGAACATAGGTGGCCTGGTCCCCCCCAGCCACGGCGGCCGGTACCGGAATTGGCAGGGATGCCAGCGCTTGCGGGTTTTGGCGCTGCGCTTCGGGCAGCCGTACCACGATGTCGAACCGGCGGTCGCCCTCGAACACTTGGCCGGCAATTGCGCCACCTTGCGCGACAGCGACCGCCTGCTGCACATCATCGATGGATAGTCCGTAGCGAGCGAGCGCCTCCAGGTTCGGCGTGATCGTCATCACCGGCAGGCCCGTGACCTGCTCCAATGCCACGTCGGACGCTCCCTGAATACCCTCGGCCAGCGCCTCGATCTCGCCACCAATTTCGGCCAGTTGTTCCATATCGTCGCCATAGACCTTGATCGCCACCTCGGCCCGCACACCAGCGATCAGCTCGTTCATGCGCATTTGCACCGGCTGGGTGAACTCGTAGTTGTTGCCCGGGATGGCCTTCACTGCTTCTTCCAACTCTGCAACCAACACCGCCTTGGGTTTGCGTGGATTCGGCCAATCCTTACGATCTTTGAGCATGATGAAAGTGTCGGCCACCGAGGGAGGCATCGGGTCGGTCGCGACCTCGGCGGTTCCGATCTTGGCAAACACTTCCTCCACTTCCGGAAACTCCTTGATCCGGGCCTCCAACTGGCGTTGCATGCCGATCGCTTGGGTCAGACTGGTTCCGGGAATGCGCAACGCGTGCAGCGCAATGTCACCCTCGTCCAGTTGCGGGATGAACTCGGTGCCCAAGCGCGTGGCGAGCAGACCGGATAGCACAACCAGAACCATCGCCGCAGCGACCACCACCACCCGCAGCCGAATCACATTGGCCAGCAGCGGTGCATAGAAGCGGCTTACACCGCGCATGATTCTGTTTTCCTTCTCGGCGACCTTGCCGGTGATCAGCAACGCGACAGCCGCTGGTACGAAAGTCAGCGACAGCGCCATCGCGGCGGTGAGCGCGATCACCACGGTGAGGGCCATCGGATGGAACATCTTTCCTTCCACACCTGACAGCGCGAAGATCGGCAGGTACACGGCGGTGATGATGAACAGGCCAAAAATCGCGGGCTTGATCACTTCCGCACTGGCGTTGGCTGCCAACGCAAAGCGCTCGTCGCGGGTCAGCAGTCGGCCGAGTTGGTGCTGGCGCTCGCCGAAGCGTCGCACACAGTTCTCGACAATGATCACCGCTCCATCGACGATCAAGCCGAAGTCGAGCGCCCCCAGACTCATCAGGTTGGCTGAAATCTGATTTTGCACCATGCCGGTAATTGTCATCAGCATGGCCAGCGGGATGACCGCTGCCGTGATCAACGCCGCACGCAGGTTGCCCAGCAGCAGGAACAGCACGGCAATCACCAGCAATGCGCCCTCCGCCAGATTCTTCTGTACGGTAGCGATGGCTCGATCGACGAGGTTAGTGCGGTCGTAGGCTGTATGCGCACGCACACCAGTGGGCAGTGTGGAGTCGATTTCTGCAAGCTTGTCGGCGGTGCGCTGAGCGACGGCACGACTGTTTTCACCGATCAGCATGAAAACGGTGCCCAACACAACCTCACTGCCGTCCTTGGTCGCCGCACCCGTGCGCAGTTCACTGCCCTCGATTACTTCCGCAACATCGTCAATGCGCAGCGACAGGCCGTCGCGCGTTGCCACGACGATATTCCGCAGCCCTTCGATATCCGCCACCTGACCCGGGATGCGGATCAGATACTGTTCGCCGTAACGCTCAACATAGCCGGCACCGACATTGGCGTTATTGCGCGCCACCGCGTCCAACACGTCACGCATCGTCAGTTCGTAGGCCAACAGCCGCATCGGGTCGGGCGTGATGTGGAACTGGCGCACGTAGCCACCAATGGTGTTGACCTCGGTGACGCCCTTCAGATTCCTAAGCTGCGGACGCACCACCCAGTCTTGCAGCGTGCGCAGCGCGGTTGGTGTCCACGTTTCCTCAAAACCCGCCTCGGGTTCCAGGGTGTACATGAAGATTTCACCCAAGCCAGTTGCGACCGGACCCAGCGTGGGTTCCAGCCCCGTCGGCAGTTGCGACGCAGCTTGCTGCAAGCGCTCGGCGACTTGCTGCCGCGCGAAGTAGATGTCGGTGCCATCCTCAAAGACGGCTGTCACCTGCGACAGGCCGTAGCGGGAGATCGAGCGCGTGTAGTCCAGCCTGGCGAGACCCGCGAGCGCGGTCTCGACCGGGAAAGTGACGCGCTGTTCGGCCTCCAACGGTGAGTAGCCCGGCGCCTCGGTATTGATCTGCACTTGGACGTTGGTGATGTCTGGCACCGCGTCGATGGGCAGACGGCTGTAATTCCAGATCCCCAGGCCCGACAGGGCTAGCACCAGGATGAGTACGAGCCAGCGGTGCGCGATGGACGCGCGGATGATACGTTCAAGCATGGCGTCCTCCTTAATGGTCGTGGCTGGCGCCGGACTTTTCGATGTCCTGGCGGATCAGGAAACTCTGCTCGGTAACGTAGCGCGAACCCGGCTTGAGTCCGCCCAACACTTCGGCGTACTCGCCATCGCGATCCCCGAGTTCGAGCATGCGCACCTCGTAGGTCTCGTCGATCTGTACGAAGACCACGGTGAAGTCACGGAAGCGCTGCAAGCCCATCTCCTTCACTGCCAACGGCACCTCGCGCGAGTCCACCATGACTTCGGCGGATACCGTCATCCCCGGTCGCCACTGGCCCTGCGGGTTCGGTACGTTGACGCGGGCGATAACGCTCTGCCCGATACCGGCCACCGGCAGTAAGCTTTCGATCTTCGCTTCTGCTACCGCGCTGCCCGTCGCCGAACGGATTCGCACTACCTGTCCGGGCGCCAGGTTTTCGGCGTCGGTACCGATAGCGCGCAGGTCAACCCATACTTGCGAGGGATCGGCCAATTCGAACAACGCGCCGGCTCCGGCCACATCACCGACGTTAGTGTTCCGCACGATCACAACGCCATCGAGCGGCGCGGTGATCGGATAGGTGCGCATACTGTCGTTGCCCTCGACAACCGCTAGTGTCTGGCCGCGCTGGACGCGCTCGCCCTGCTGTACGTTCACCGACTGCACGATGCCCGGAAAGCGCGCCCCGACGGACGCATAGCGATTGGAATCAAAGGCGATGGTGCCAGTCAGTCGTACGATGTCGCGGATGGGAGCCGGGCCGGCCTGCTCGACCCGGATACCGGCATCTTCTGCAATGGCGGCCGGGATGGTGACGCGCCCCTCATAGGATTCGTAGGACCAATTGGATCTCTTGCCGCCGTGTTCTGCGGTCACAGCCACATCGAATGAGTGCGGTTCGGTCACCTCGCCGCTACCAACCAGATAGGTGCTTTCCGGCGCGAACGTGAATCGGTTGACTTCACCGTCGAGGCGCGAGAGTTCGATGGTCGCAACGACTTCAGTGGGCGGAATCGAACTCTCGCCCCGATAGGCGTAAAGCCGGTAGTGTGGGGGCGCATTGGTCTCGTAGATCGTGACTTCCAACGCGAAGTCACCGTCGCGTAGGAGCCGCCCGTTGTTGGGGCCACGCTCGTAGTCTTCGTTCGCTTGCACATCAACACCGCCGTCGTCATCACGGTCACTGTTAGGGCCGCAAGCGGCCAGCGCCAAACAGAGAAAAAGCGGGAAAAGCAGGCGATTCATGGGGTCATGTCCTCAACGGTGACGGTGAGGCGTTCCACCTCGACCAGCAATAGGTGATAGCGGGCAGCAGCTTCAACGGTGCGCTGGTTCAGGTCGAACAGCGTCCTTTGTGCCTGTGCCAGTGAAATGAACGAGAAGCGTCCGGCCTCGAATCCGCGGCGAGTGTTCGCCAATGCGTCCTCGGCCATGGGCAGCATGCGTGTACGCAGCGTCTCGGCTTCGTGACGTGCGTGCATAAGTTCCTGATAGGTATCGAACAAGACTTGATGCCGCTCGAAGCGTTCAGCATCCCGGCGGGCTTCCAGGGCGATGAGTTCGGCGTCAGCTTGCGCGATCGAGTATCCGGAGCGCTTGCGGCTGCCCAACGGCACCGAGATCGACATCACCAGGCCCTGATCGTTAAAAGCTTCCATACGGCGTACGCCCAGGCTCAGGTCGATATCCGGTTTCGCTCCGGCTTCGGCTATCTGGCGGCGGGCAGAGATGGTGTTCGCCTGTAGTCGCGAGGCCCAGAGTTCGGGCGTCATCGACAGGCGAGCGGCCAATGTCTCGAACGACTCGACCGGCGGCAGGGCTTGCAAGTCGCCGACGACTGAACCGAAGTCGGGCGTCAACGCACCCCAGCTCGCAGCCAACGTCATTCGGGCGCTGGCCAATTCGTGCTGCGCTGTCTCGCGCGCCAACTCCACCTCGGCGAGCGCAATCTCGGCAGCCTGGAGGTCCGATTCGGGGTTGCGGGCCGCCGATACCCAAGTGGCGACCTCGCGGCGAGTACGTTCGGCTTGCCGGACACGCTCCTCGGCGTAGTCCAGCCGCTGTTGTCTGGCAAGTACTTCGATGAAGCGGGCTGTGGTTCGGCTGGCTAAGTCGATTCGTGCCGTATCGGCCTGGTGTTGTTGCTGGCTTACCTCGGCCCTGCCAAGTGTCTGTCGGGCTGCATGCTTGCCGCCGAGTTCGATCACCCGGCTGATGCGCAATGTGGTTTCGGCTGAATCAATGCCACGCAGGTTGCCGGTACCGGCCCCGTTCTCGAACTCACCGCCAATCACGTAAGGCGGCGGCAGAGCCTCACGCTCGGCGCGGGCCTGCACGGCCTGTAGTTGAGCTCCTTCGGCAATGATGGACGGATTGGAGGTCAACGCGCGGGTCACCGCTTCCTCCAGATGCAAGGGCTCGGCAGCCTGTACCGCGGGGATGCCGCAGGCTCCGACGAACACCAAAACCCTCAACCAGTGCAAATTCACAAAAGACCTCCGGGTAACAAGTAGCAATAGATCAACACGCCGTTTCGTAAGGCGGGCCTGTACGTTCCCAAACACCGACATAAAAACCGATCGATGATCGGTTTTTATGTCAAAAAAATACTGAAATTTCCGCCTCGTGATTATCCCGCCGACATGGTGATGAGTGACTCGGTTAAGTAGTGCAGCCACCCTGTGGACAAGCTGCAAAACGCCAACACGGTAAAGCCCAAAAATAAACCCAGATATGAATTGGATCTGTGGCCCGGAGACAACAGCGCCTGAACACGTTCAGGCACGAAATCGGAGAGAAAGGCCATCGACAGCGGCATACCTGCTAAAGCGTGATGACGGTAAATGTTCTTCACCGCGACCAATGTTTCAGCGACCGTAATTTGACAACCCACCGAAGCCGCAGCAATGAAGTCGCAGCGCTGCTCCAGGGCAAGCTCGTAGTCACGCAGAAGGCGCCGACGAGTGCCCGGCAACTGGATGCCGGACAACATCCCCGCCATCAGACGCCAGAACGCATCGCGATGCTCAAGGTGCGCCTGCTCATGGGCCAGAACTACTTGCAGCTGAGTTGGGCTGAGCCAGTCGAGCAACGACTGGGAGAGAAAAACATGGCCTGTCCCTATGCCGCAAGCGAAGACCATGGGCTGATCGACATCCACCACACGAAGCCTGTCGTCTGTGTGCCCAAAACGACGACTCAAACGCAGCATGGTAAGAAGGGTCTGCCGGACGTGCCAGACTCCGATTACTGCCCGCGCTATCAACCACGTTGCATAACCCGCCAGCAGGACAATCGCCCCCCACAACCAAGTGCTCTGCCCATTTTCGTTCGGATGCCAGACACACAAATGTAGAAGGTTGTCTGAGTGTGCAGAACAGGCGGCGGCAAACCGGGCCGAGTCGTGAAGGGCCGAGGGCATTGCTATAGCCACTACTGCATAGCCAATGCCCACCAATATAGGCGTTGTCAGCAACCACCAAAGTATTCGGACTCGATGCCGAGGCGCTTGTCTCGAAAGCAGCCGACTTAGCGGGCGTTCACAGACCACAACCAACAAGGACAGGGTAATCGCCAGAACAAAGCCGGCCAGCAGCGCAGATTGAAGTAGCGACCCATAGCTCATCATCAGCGGCTCTCATCCAGTTCAGCACGACGCCGCGCAATCAATTCCTCCAATCGTTTGAGCTGGTCGTCATCCGCTTGTACGGCAAGATCGACAAAAGCTGACAACAACGCATCCGATTGTGTGCCGGCGACACGATGCACCGTGGATTCCACCAGCTTGCGAACCAGCTCCCGGCGAGAAAGACCTGCCGAGTATTCGTAGGCATGACTGATCTTCTCGCGCTGCAGGATCCCCTTGCGAAACAGGCGCTCCAACGCGGACTGCACGGTGTTCAATGCAATCGAACGCGAATGTTTAACTCGTGCATGGACGGTCTTGGCGTCGGATGAACCGAAGCGCCAGATGTCTTCGAGCACGGCAATTTCCAGGTCGCCGAGCGGCGGCACACTAGGGTTGGTCAAACGGTTGAACCTCAATTTCTTGACTTAGGGATGCTCTGCACTGATGCTGTCGGCGCTGGCGATTCGTGTTTGACTCCGTCATCACGGCCCAGCCCATGGTGACGGCGCGTCCTTGGTGCGGTCGGCGGCTCGGTCAGACGCGATATGCCCGATTTCGAGGGCATTGCTCTGCAAAACCCGTTTCACGGACACACCTCGCCTGCCAGTATCAATCGTCGCCTCGCCTGAAACAGGTTGGAGAGGGCAAACAGGGTGACGATCTGGGCGCGGTTCTTGGCCAGGCCCCGGTAGCGGGTCTTCAAGTAGCCGAACTGGCGCTTGATCACCCGAAAGGGATGTTCGACCTTGGCGCGTATCCGAGCCTTGGCTTGCTCGATCTGGTTGATGAGTCGCCCCAGCGGCGTGTCCGGCAGGCTGCGCCGCTTGCCGGGTCTCATGGCGACATGCCACTGCGTGGCGCTGCCCTGATGCTCTTCGCGCTTCTCAACGCCCTGATAACCCGCATCACCAAAGGCTTGATGTTCTTCCCCATGCAACAGTGCATGGGCCTGAGTGACGTCGTTGATGTTGGCGGGGGTCACCACCACGCTGTGCGTCAGCCCCGAGTCGGCGTCGGTGCCGATATGGGCCTTGCAGCCGAAATACCAGTTGTTACCCTTCTTGGTTTGGTGCATCTCAGGGTCCCGCTGGCCACTGCTGTTCTTGGTCGAACTGGGCGCGTGAATCAGCGTGGCATCGACAATCGTTCCCGCCTTGAGCATCAGCCCTTGCTCCACCAGGACGGCGTTGACCTCGGTCAGCAACTGATCGGCAACACCGTGCGCTTCCAGCCGATGCCGAAACCGCAGGATCGAACTCTCATCCGGGATCAGATCATCACCGGCATCGAGCCCCGCAAACAGGCGCATCACCAGTACGTCGTGAAGCGCTTCTTCCATCGCCGGGTCCGACAGGGCAAACCACTGCTGCATGAAGTGAATCCGCAACATGGTCTCGGCAGAGAAGGCTTTACGACCACCCTTGCCACCACGCTTAGGCTGTACCGGGTCCACCAGCACCATCAGCCGGGCCCAAGGAATCACCGCATCCATCTCGGAAAGAAACCGCTGACGCTTGGTCGCCTTGGGGCGACGGTCAAACCGGGTCTCGGACAGACTCCGCTGCTTCATGTGACTCCCTTCAACATGCCCCTGCCGGAATCGGATTGTCGCCGATTAGGTGGGTTGTGCAGAGCATCCTTAGGAAGTTCAGAGTATAATTTTTGAAAAACCGACCGTCAATCGGTTTCTTCTGTGCGGGCTCTAAGCCGGGTGTCTCTTTTCGTTTGGATCGTCCATCGCCATCTGAACCTATCGCGTTATGTCACTGGCAGTTCAGCGCCTCCCCGGCCCGAGCAGGCGACCGCAAAGCAGTTGTCTGATTGCTGCGCGGAACCCGCGTAGATGACAAGTGAATGACATAAATGTAACGCGCGGGTCATTTGTCTGACAGCGCCTGCTCTCTAGCATCGGTATGAAGACGCATGGTGCATTTCGGGCTTTGAACCACAGCCAAGCGCCATGAATCCCCCTGTACCGACAGTTAAAGAGTCACGGAGCCGAGCATGATGAATGTCACTATCAAATACCGCGTCTGGTTGGCGGGCCTGTTTCTGTCGTCCATGCTCGGTACTAATGTGGCAACCGCATCGGAGCTGAGCGCAGAAGTCTGGAAAGACCCCAACTGTGGCTGCTGCAACGAATGGGTCCAGCATCTTGAAGAAGTGGGCATCCAGGTGCGTACTTCCAATACCGGCAACACCGGCATACGCGAACGGCTCGGCATTGCCAAGCAGTTTGGCTCCTGCCATACCGCCAGAATCGGCGGCTATGCCATCGAAGGCCATGTACCCGCTGCCGATATCAAACGTCTCCTGAAAGAAAAGCCCGAGGCGATCGGCCTGGCCGTACCAGGTATGCCGATCGGGTCACCTGGCATGGACGGCCCGCTCTATGGCGACCGCAAAGACCCCTACGACGTTCTGCTGATCCATGTCGATGGCAGCACCAGCGTCTATCAAGCCTATCGCTGATCGATGCGATGAAACCGCCAATGTCCCCGGTGACCTTCGGGATCAAGAGGAGAACACAATCATGAACACAGTGGATCTCGACGTCCAGGGCATGAGCTGCGGCTCATGTATCGCGAAAGTCACCGATGCGCTGAAAGAGCTGCCGGGAGTCGATGCCGTGGAAGTGCATTTGGCCACCGGCCGCGTTCGAGTTCGAGGCAACTTCGATCAAGGCAACGATCCGCTGCTGTCGACGTTGCAACAGGCCGGGTATCCCGCGCGTCTAGCAGGCGGCGACACCCTGTCCAGCCAATCAACAGGAGGCGGCGACCGGAGTTGCTGCAGCCGAAATTCTTAAACATAGGAAGAGGTGTAATGCACATGAACCGTACTACTCAATTTCGCTCTCTGATTGTTGGTGCCTGTCTTGCGACCGGCTTGCTGATCACATCGGTCGCTCAGGCCCATATCTCCCTCGTCAATTCCACACCGACGGCCGATGCTGTTGTCGCGACACCGCAGCAGATCGATCTCGTCTTCAGTGAACGGCTTGTGCTTCGCGCCTCGCGCTTGGAGCTGAGCGTCATAAAGGACGGCGGGGCCGCAGAGAAAGTCGAGCACATCGAAGTTGACCTCATTGACGACGGCAAGACGCTACGCGCTACGTTGCATAATCCCCTCGGAGTAGGCGTCTACCACGTGCAATGGCGCGCCGTCGGTGATGACAACCATCCGATGACTGGCGAATACAGCTTCACCATCAAATGAGCGGACGCCAACATCATGTCCAGTCTTCCCGACTACGCGCTTCGGTTCATGCAGTACCTGGACCTGATGTTGTTGTTCGGATTGCCGCTATTCGCTTGGTACGGTCCGGCCGCCTCAACGATCAGCGGCGATAAGCGCTCCCCACCGCCCAAATCGTCCTTGACCCTCGGGCTCCTGTTCTGTGGGGTGCTCGGCTTGGCGCTGGTGGGCATTGAGATTGCCCGCAGCACGGCTGGCATCATGGGGATCGCGGTTTCCGATCTGGCGCGGGACGACTTGGCCTGGTATCTGTTCGACACCGCCGCTGGGCGCGCCGGGCTGACGCGAGCATTCCTGCTGGTTCTGCTGCTTGCTGTACTCGGCTGGCAGTCGCAGCGCGCCGAGCGCCCATTCCCCATTCGGCGAGTGACCCTGCTGGCCGGTGTGGCGCTGGTCAGCCTGGCGTGGAACGGACACGCTGCCAGTGGCGAGGGTGTGAGTGGTACGGTGCGGCTGGTGGCTGGTATGGCGCACCTGCTCGCTGCCGGCGGCTGGATCGGGGCCATCTTCGCCTTGCTGATTCTGTTCGTTCGACACGGAAAGCCCGCGGCGGGTGAGGGCTTGCACATGCTGTGGCGGGCACTGCACACCTTTTCGCGCCCAGGCACCGTCTTCGTCGGTGTCCTGGTGGTGACCGGCATCCTTCACTACGGGGATCTGGTCGGCTGGTCCATCGCACCGCTGTTTCACAGCCGGCACGGCAACCTGATGCTGCTCAAGCTGGCGCTGTTCGCTGCGATGCTGGGCCTCGCCGCCCTGCATCGCTGGTGGTTGGTGCCCCGGCTCGAACGTGACATCCATACCGGCGCCCCCTCGCACTCTGCACAGCACCTGCGACTGAGTGTGACCATCGAGGCGACGATCGCGCTCCTGATTCTGGTAAGCGTAGCGGTACTCGGCACCCTCAGCCCTCATGGATGAACTCCTCCCGAGAAGTAGCGGGCATCAATTGAATAGTGCCGTCATGGATATTGCGCACGAATGGAGAGTATCTCATGGAGTTACGCCATCTTCGATGCTTTATTGCCGTGGCCGAAGAGCTGCATTTCAGCCGGGCCGCCGAGCGCCTGCACATTGAGCAATCTCCCCTGTCGCGGACCATCAAGAATCTCGAATCCGACCTGGGCGTCGTCCTCCTCGAACGCGCATCCCGTGGCACACGCCTGACCTGGGCCGGCCAGGTCTTCCTGGAAGATGCTCGTCGCGTCCTTATGTTCCTGGAACAAGCCAAAGCAAATGCCAAGGCTGCGGCCACTGGCTATCGCGGTACGTTGCGCATCGCCCTTTCCGACGGTATCGCCCGAGTCCGCTTAAGCACGCTGCTCGCCCTGTGTAGAGAAGAAGAACCGGAAGTCGAGATCCGGCTGTCGGAGATGCCGTTCTCGCAGCAACTGAAAGGTCTACGCAACGATATGTACGATGTCGGCTTCACACTCGCCGATGAAGTCGAGGAAGGACTCATCGCCGAGCCGGTCTGGCGTGATCCGCTGGTCGTGGCTGTGCCGGCCAGGCATCCCTTGCTGGCACATAAGCGCGTGCCGCTGGACGAGGTACTGAACTATCCATTGGTGCTTTGCCATCCCGAAGTCTGCAAGGGTTGCAGTCAGCAGTTGGAGCGCCTGCTGCAAACAGCGGGTGCGCAGCCGACCGTGGCCGAACACGTGGCCACGCATGATCTGATGTTGGCGCTGGTGGCGGCAGGCTATGGCATCGGGTTCTCCAGCGCAGCACACATTTCAGCATGCAAAACCACGGATGTGGTCGCACGCCCTCTGGCCGGACATTCCATCATGCTCACGACCTACTTGTTGAGGCCCGATATCGAGCCGTCCGAACAGTTGAGCAGCTTTATTCGCCGGGCAAGCAAGGTCGCCACGTAAATCCGGCGCCCCTGTATGGCAACAAAATCTTGGCAGCACCCCCGGTTGCAGAGCGGCTTCACCGGCCCACGGATGTCGGCGAGCTGGAGCAACCCGCTATCCACCGACGACGCGATTGATGCCACATTTAGGGCGCCACAGCGACCCAAAGCCGTTTCTTTTTAGGTCTCCATCAAGACCTGTGCGGTATGTGTCGCCGCGCTTTCCGCCGCCAGACCGCTGCCAACACGACATGCGTATGCACTCTGGCTTTATAGGTGTAAGCCAGCATCGCGCTCGCTCCAAACGGCGCCGATCCAAGAATTCGTTGTAGGCCGCCAAGCGCGTCAGCCTTGAGACTTTCCGGGTCTGAACCAAGCCTGTAGCACGACGACATTCCATCAAGACCTGTCAGGTCTTTACGGTGCCGTTACAAGCAAGAAGACTCCAATATCCGCCCCAACCAACCCCAACCGGGAGACGGAAGCACTTGGCCACTATGAAATCAGGACTGTCTGCGAAATGGCAGGAATCGAAGAAGTTGAGGATACAGCGCCCTGACATATCCTCATAGCACTAGCCATACCACCAGTCCTACCTTTGCTGGATCGCACTCAGGCGGCGACAGCAGCAAGACGATATCCGTCCAAGTGAAACCCGGAAGCATTGTCGGAGGAGACGGATGGCTGGCACAGAAACGCGCAAGACAAGCGCCCCTCACCATTCCAAAGTGTTTTATCGACCCATTGAGGCAGCCATCCGATGGAGCAGACTGATCCGGTTTGAAACCCACATTCTCGACACCTTGGGAACCAGGCAAATTCCCGATGCCGGGGATTTTCCAAGATGGCCGATGCTTCGTCTCAACACCGAGCGCATGTTCGACGCGATCAGGAATGGCGACCTCCTGTATGGCAAAGCCGGCATTACCTGCGACGACGCTTCGCTGATCGATGATCCAGGTCTCACCGTTCGGCACGTCGATCTCAAGACATGGATGTCGCGCTTCTACCCCGACCAGAGACCTGCCTTTCTTTTCGACGCGATAGAGCGCCGGCTCCACCCGGCGGTCAGCATCGAAACCGTTCAAACGCTGCTGGCCGAACAGGAAGCACTCAAGATTCGCCTCGCGGACCGCGAACAATCCTTCAGCACGCTGCATGAGCAACATAAGCTCCTGTGCAGGCAGGCCGAAAGCTGGGACTCGGCAGGTCGCGAGGTCACACCCCGCAGCGAAACTACCTATCTCAACATCGTTGGCGGGCTGCTGACGCTGCTGCTCGGCAAGTCGCCGGGCGGCATGCCGTATTCATCATTCGAGACGATGGATTCCGTCATCAGCGCACTGCTCGCCCACTACGAAGGCCGACCGGGAATCAGCGAACGCACCCTATGGGCGAAATTCGCCGAGGCAAAGCGGCATCTGGACGCCAGCGCACGCTGACTGCAATTGCAGTCACACCGTCTGCAATTGCAGTGCAAACGGTTCCTGTGCGCTATTGAATACGAGGCACTTTCCGAACAGCGCCGATGAGCGTCAAGGAGTGCCCACCATGTCTTCGCAGACCACCGCCCCGGCGACGCCGGTTGAACGTCGCATCCTGCGCCGCGCCGAAGTCGAAGCCAAGACCGGCTTCAAGCGCGCTCACATCTATTCATTGATGAAAAAGGGAAGGTTCCCCAAGGCGCTGCGTTTGGGCGTGCGCGCAGTGGGCTGGGACTCGACCGAGATCGACCAGTGGATCGCTGATCGCCTCAAAGAACGCGCCTGACGCTTCTCCTTTTCCGGTTCGTTCCATTCCGTGAGGAGAAGCCCATGCAGGTGGTATCCATCATTTCGACCAAGGGCGGCGTGGGCAAGACGACCACGGCGGCCAACCTGGGCGGCTTCGCGGCCGACGCAGGGCTGCGCGTGCTGCTGCTGGACCTGGACGTGCAGCCCACTTTGTCGAGCTATTTCGAGCTGCAAACGCGCGCCCCCGCCGGCATCTACGAGTTGCTGGCTTTCAACGAGCAGGACATCGGCCGGCTGGTGTCGCGTACCGCGATCGCTGGCCTGGACCTGGTGCTCTCCAACGACGACAAAGGGCAGTTGAACACCCTGTTGCTGCACGCGCCGGACGGGCGGCTCCGGCTGCGCAATCTGTTGCCCGCATTCCACGAACACTACGACCTGCTGCTGATCGACACGCAGGGCGCGCGCAGTGTCCTGCTGGAGATGGCCGTGCTGGCCTCCGATCTAGCGGTGTCGCCGGTCACGCCGGAAATCCTCGCCGCTCGCGAGTTCCGGCGCGGCACCTTGCAACTGATGCGGGACATCGCGCCATACCAGCGCCTCGGCATCGAGCCGCCGCCGCTACGCCTGCTCATCAACCGCGTGCATCCGGTTTCCAGCAACGCGCGTCTCATACAGCAGGCATTGCGCGACCTGTTCCAGTCCGAGCCCGGCATCGCCGTACTCGATACCAGTATCCCCGCCATCGAAGCCTATCCACGCGCATCGACCCAGGCCCTCCCTGTGCATCGCGTGGAGCACCGGCGGCCAACAGGACGGACGACGCTAGCCGCCTTCGACACGATGCGCGCACTCGCCTGCGAACTGCTGCCGAATTGGGAACCCTCGTTCACTCGGCTGAAAGCGGGGACGCACCGGAGGGGCAACACATGACCACCGCGCGCTCCCTACATCGTCTAAACAAGCGGTTGAAGCCGCTCATCGACTTCGCCCTGAAGGAAGGCTGGGAGGTCGTTCGCACGCCTGGCGGACACCTGAAGTTCACCAAGCCGGGCCTGCCTCCGATCTACACCGGCTCGACCCCCGGCGATCGCCGCGCCGGCCTCAACGCGCGCGCTCGGCTGCGCCGCACCGACCGCGCCACCGACCTGAAAGCGACGACAAGGGAGACCGACGCCGATGGCTGAACTGACCCCCCAGGACATGGCGGCCAAGTTGCTGGCCGAGCGCTTCGAGCGCAGCGGCCCGGTCGCCGATGCACTGAGCGATCCCATCGCCGATACCCCCATGACGGTGACGCTGGACCAGCTCCAGCCGTATGACCTCAATCCGCGCGTCACGCGCAATCCGCGTTACGACGACATCAAGGCATCGATCCGGGAGCGTGGCCTCGACGCGCCGCCGGCCATCACCCGCCGGCCCGGCGGGACGCACTACATCATTCGTAACGGCGGCAACACGCGACTCGCCATCCTGCGCGAGTTGTGGAGCGAAACGAAGGACGAGCGCTTCTTCCGCATTCCGTGCCTGTTCCGGCCCTGGCCCGAACGCGGCGAGATCATCGCGCTCACCGGCCACCTGGCCGAGAATGAACTGCACGGCGGCCTGTCGTTCATCGAGCGCGCCCTGGGCGTGGAGAAGGCCCGCGAACTCTACGAACAGGAGTCCGGCCAGACGCTGACGCAGAGCGAGCTGGCGCGTCGCCTCAGTGCCGACGGCTACCCGATCGCCCAGCCACACATCAGCCGTATGCAGGACGCCGTGCGCTACCTGCTGCCGGCGATCCCAGCCGTGCTCTACGGCGGTCTCGGCCGGCCCCAGGTGGAACGGCTGACGGCCCTGCGCAGGGCGAGCACACGGATATGGGAAGCGCGCGGCGCGAACAAACGGCTGGCCGTCGATTTCCCGTCGCTGTTCAACGACGTGCTCGCCCTGTTCGACGGCGACACCGACGGCTTCTCGATCAAGCGGGTGCAGGATGAACTCATCGGGCAGATGGCCGAGTTGCTGGAAGCCGACTACGATAGCCTGACGCTGGAGATCGGCGAGACCGAGAACCGGCAGCGTGCGCTGACCAGCGATCCGGTGCCCCCCGCACCGCAGTCCGGCAATGCCGCGGCCGCGCCCGTGACGCCACAGCCACCGCACTCGCCCGACCCGGCGCCGCCAGTTCCCATGGCGCAGCCCCCAGCCACATCGCCGAAGCCACCACGGATGCCGGAACCGCCGGCATCGCCCCCGCCCTCGGAAACGCCCGGCAGTGCGCAGCCTCCGAACGACGATCACGACGAACGCCTGCGAGGCCATATCGTGTCGCCGGCGCCGACCACCGAACGCTTGCAGGCGATCCAGCGCCTGGTGGCCGATCAGACCGGCGAGGCACTGCCGAACTTCGAGGCGAACGTCTTGCAGGCGATTCCGGTGCAGGCCGGCGGTCTCTACCCGATTTCCGATGTCTGGTACATCGAACCGGGCCTGGACGCGCCGGATCGGCTGCGCGTGCATATCGCGCAGTTCGCGCGCGAGATCGCCGAGGAAGCCGGACAGGCCGAGCGCATCGAGACCATCGACGACGGCATCGGCTTCCTTTGCGACATAGGCGCCCTATCGACGGACCCGCAGGCGATGCCGCTCATCGCCCGCGCGACGCTCACCCTGCTGCACGCCCTCAGTGCGGGATACCGGCCGGCGGCCGCAGCACCCACCGCACTCGACAACCTGCGCCTGACCGATGCCCTGGGGCCGCTGCTGCAGGGCCGGAAGAATGGCGACAAAGCGCAGGCCTCGCGCCTGAGCGACAGCGGCCTGGTCAAACTCTTTCGCCTGCTGCGGCTCGCGCGCCGGCTGCTGGAGCTGGAATCCGGCACGGCATCGGGCGCGCACGCCGCCACCGAACCGTAAGGCCGGGGGAGACGCGATGTCGGCACCGCATCCACTCAACCAGGCCGTGATCGCCCAGGCGCTGCACGATCTGCGCAACGGCCAGTTGCGCCGCTGCAAGGCCATGGGCTTCGGCGACCGGGAGCTGGACGCACTCAAACACCCGGAGCTGGTCAGCATGCTGGTCAACGCCACAGTGTCCTGGTGCTCGGTCAAGGTGAACCGCGAGGTGCTGCAACGCCTGTTGCACCAGGTGGAAGACGTCGAGAAGGAGATTGCCACCGTCGATCGCATGCTCCGCCTGGGCGCGAGCACAGCGATGGTCAGCAAGTTCTACGGCCTGACCCATCAGGAAGTGGCATTGCGCCGGGACGTTCTCGGCCTGCCCAAACGCAAGGGCCGCCATCCGGTATTGAGCGAGGAACAGGACACCGGCTTGTGGGGGCGCTGGAAGCCCGCCGTCGAGCAACGCGGCATCGCGCTGGACGACGACATGGCGATGCTCCATCTCACCCTCGATCTTGCCGAAGAACTCGCCCTGCCGGCCTCCGTCATCTGGGCGACGATTCGCGGCTGGATCGACCAAGGATTGGTGTAGGCCATGGAGATCGACAAGCCTCATCGGGGAGGCGGTCCGGTCTCGCTCTCCGCCCTGCTGAACGAGGCTGCTCAACGGCTGCCGGCCCGACAGACCGGGCCGACGGCCAGCGATGGATTCCTGTTCAGCGGCAACCGCCATGAGAGCGTGCCGCGCGCGCTGTTCTTCGATCATCGCCTCACGCCACTGGAACGCAACGCCTGGCAGGTGTTCCGGCTGCTGCTCGACGACGACGGCATCACCGCCTTTCCCACCTACGAACAACTCCGCCCCTACCTTGCCTCGACGCCGTGCGCGCCGAAGGCCTCCCACGAGACGGTGGCGCGCGCGCTCACGCTGCTGCGCCTGACGCGCTGGCTCAGTCTGGTGCGGCGTCGGCGCGATCCGCGCACCGGGCGCATCCAGGGCAACCTGTACGTGCTGCACGATGAGCCGCTGACGCCCTTCGAGGCCATGCAGCTCGATCCCGACTACCTGGACCTGGTAAGCCAGGCGCTGACCCATGCGAGCAAGGCGGTGCAGCACGTCGGCGTCCACACACTTCAGGAAGTCGCTGAAGACCCACTGCTCAACGGCCGCGCCCTGCCCACGCGCCTGCAGGTGCTGGCGCAGCGGTTGGCAAGCCAGGAGTGGAACCCACTCGAAAGTTATCCACAGGACGCGACGATTCACGAAACCGAAGAAGGCCCGAAAGCCCTTCTTCGGCACAGAGAACAGCAGCCTTCGGAATCCGAAGCGGGTCGCAAAGCCCCGTCAGACGCCCTTCTTCGGAATCCGAAGCAGGACCGTACTGTACGTAAAGAAAGTATTAAAAATAATAAAATACGTACAGTACCGCGCGCGCGAGAAAACCTTCGTCTGCCTCATCGCTTTCTCGCCTTGAAGGAGGAACAGCAGTCCGGCGCACTGGTCGCACTTCAGCGGGTGGACGACACCCTGCAACAGGCGGTGCTCGACGAATGGGCGGCCCGCTGCCAGGCCGGCGGCATCCGCAATCCCGCAGGTTATCTCTTCGGGGTCATCCAGAAAGCGATCAAGGGCGAGTTCCATGCCTGGGCTGGTCAGCCGGAACACGCACCGACTGCTATTTCACCGTCGTCTCTGGAATCGCTGCGCGCGCCCGAGCGCGACTGGTCTCCGCCAGCGATCGATCACGAAGCCGCGCAGCAGCATCTGACCCGCCTGCACGACCTGTTCAAGGAGTCTTGAAGCCAGCGCGCTATACCAGTGGTATAGCGCAACAGACTGCCTTCCCGACGCTGCAAACAGGCGGCGGCGCAATGCGGTTTGTTGACTGACAGCCTTCCCCTGCTTGTCGATGCTGGCGACTCGTTCATTCACAGCGAGTCGCTCTTATGGCAAACGAACCCCTGCAACTGAACCTCGGGTCGCTGCGCAGCGCGATGGCGTTGACGCTGCACACGCATCACGCCTCACGCATCTGGCACGGTCGCACGCCCGCCGAAGGCCGGCCCGGCATCATCGGCCTGAACGGCTTCATCTCCATCATGAACAAGCTCAAGCGCGGCGCCGAGCAGGACGACCCCTACTCGGACTGGTGGATGCTGCGCATCGAGGAAAAGATCGCCGACACCAAGACGCGCCTGCAAACGCTGCGCGAACAGGTTGACCAGGCGCTGGCCGACGTACCGCCCGCTCTCAGCCTGGGCGAGAACCTCAACGTGCAGCCGGTCAAGCTGCCCCTGTTCGTCAATTCGCAGTTGGGGTTCATGGCGGTCTACCTGCTGGCCGACTACGACGACCTAGCGCGGCGCCTGATCCTGGCGCATCACACGGCATTGATCGATCGCAGCACCTTGGAACGCTGGCTCAACGATGGCGCGCACGCGCTGCGCAGCCTGTTCTCCCTGGCCCAGCAGTACCGCTACTCCGGCACGACGCGCGATGACTTCGCGGCGAAGAACGCAGCAGCGCGCGCGGCATTGGAGAAGTTCGGCGAGCTGCCGACCGACGTGCTCGAAGGCACACGCCGCTCGCGCTTCGCGCCGCCGATCAACCGCCGGTCATCGCAGGATGGCAAGCAGGAAAGGACGGATACCCCGAGCGCTGCGCCAACCGACGAAGCCACGGAAGACGACGCGAACGACGACGGCGCCGCATCCGATGAGGATGAGCCAGCATGACGGAATCCACTCTCACCGACACACCGACACGCTTCACGCCGCTGGAACAGGCGGACTTCCAGCGCCTGGAACACGCAGCCTACCTAAAGGGCCTTTTACAACCTTTTAAGGGTAAGGGACGTTTGGAGTCCTGGGCCAACCAGTGTGCGGCGCTGCGCGACGACCTGATCGTGCTGGCGCAGCGACGGGTGCTGCCCCAAGCACGCGGCTATCCCTTCAGCCTGCTCGGTGTGCAACTGGCCCAGCAGACCACTGGCGCAGGCACGACCTTTCTGCGCTGGCGCAATCTCGACCGTTCCAGCATGGGCGTCGCCTTGTGGGAGGCGCTGCTGGCCGATCCCGCGACACCGGCATCGCTGATCGACGACCTCTACGCGATGGAGCTGCAACGCATCGCGCTGAACATGCAGATCAGCCTCACGCACAGCATTGCCCGCCAAACCCTGGACTGCGCCGGAAAGATGGCCCAGGCCGAAGCGGCTTACCTGCGGCGTATCCAGGGGCACGCCCCCTCGATCAACCCCACCACTTCCAAGGAGTCACCATGAGCACGCATTTCTTCGGCGAGGGCAACATCGGCTCTGCGCCAGACTATCGCGAGTTTGCCAACGGCAACGACGAGCCGCGCCGGCTGCTGCGCCTGAACGTCTACTTCGACAACCCGGTGCCGATGAAGGATGGCACTTTCGAGGACCGTGGAGGGTTCTGGGCGCCGGTGGAACTGTGGCACCGCGAGGCCGAACACTGGAGCACGCTGTACCAGAAGGGCATGCGCGTGCTGGTCGAAGGCCGCACCGTGCGCGACGAGTGGGAAGACGCCGACGAGAACGAGCGCGTGACCTTCAAGATCGAAGCGCGCCGGGTTGGCATCCTGCCGTATCGCGTCGAGGGTGTAACGCTGGGTGCCAAGGGGCAGGCCATGGAGCAACCCCACGACGAGTAGCCGCTGCGCAGGATCGTGTGAGCGGCTGGTCCAGCCGCTCACCGTGCGCCAGCTCATGCACCCGTTATACCAGTGGTATAGCGCCATCCTGTTCCGCCGACATCCACTCACCCGGCCTTCGAGCACCGACCGAAAGCCGGTCTTGTGCCGATCCGGCTTGTTTGCTGTCGTGCCGCCCTTGGACCGCCATGCTGGAGCCTGACTCAGAAAGCGCCATGCCATGACGAAGGAGGCCAAGCGTGCGGGTGTATCTGTGCGAGAAACCCTCGCAAGGCAAGGACATCGCCAGAGTGTTGGGCGCCCGGCAGCGCGGCAACGGCTGCTACAGCGGTTCGGGTATCACGGTGACCTGGTGCATCGGCCATCTTGTCGAGGCGGCACCGCCGGAAACCTACGGCGAGCAGTACAAGCACTGGTCCATCGAGCAGTTGCCTATTCTTCCCGAGCGCTGGCGCATCGAGGTCAAGGCCAAGACCGCCGCGCAGTTCAAGATCGTGAAGCAGTTCGTCGCCCAGGCCGGTGACCTGGTGATCGCCACCGATGCCGACCGCGAAGGCGAAATGATCGCGCGCGAGATCATCGATCTGTGCGGCTACCGTGGCCCAATCCAGAGGCTGTGGCTGTCGGCGCTCAACGATGCGTCGATCCGCAAGGCGCTGACTCAGCTCAAGCCGGGTGGCGAAACGCTGCCACTGTATTTTTCCGCACTGGCTCGTTCGCGCGCGGATTGGCTGATCGGCATGAACCTGAGCCGCCTGTTTACGGTGCTGGGTCGGCGGTCCGGGTATCAGGGCGTGCTGTCGGTCGGTCGCGTACAGACACCGACACTGAAACTGGTGGTGGACCGCGACCGCGAGATCTCACGCTTCGTCTCCATGCCGTATTGGAGCATCGACGTCATGCTGTCCCACGCGAGTCAGTCCTTCGCGGCAAGCTGGATGCCCCCCGACGGCACCACGGATGCGGCCGGTCGCTGCCTGCAGCAGCCAGTGGCGCAGCAGGCCGCCGACCGCATCCGTGCGGGTCGTGAATCGAAGGTGCTGTCGGTGGAAACCGAGCGTGTGCGCGAAGCCGCGCCGCTGCCGTTCGACCTCGGCACCTTGCAGGAAGTGTGTTCGCGACAGCTCGGGCTGGATGTGCAGGAGACGCTGGACATCGCGCAGTCCTTGTACGAAACGCACAAGGCGACGACTTATCCGCGCAGTGACTCCGGCTACCTGCCCGAGAGCATGCTGGCCGAAGTGCCGACCGTGCTCGACGCACTGCTCGCCACTGATCCCGGCCTGCGCCCGTTGATCGACCGGCTCGACAGGACACAGCGCTCGCGCGTCTGGAACGACAGCAAGGTAACGGCGCACCACGGCATCATTCCCACGCTGGAGCCTGCGAACCTCTCGGCCATGTCGGAGAAGGAGGTGGCGGTCTACGCGCTGATCCGGGCGCACTACCTGGCGCAGTTCCTGCCGCATCACGAATTCGACCGCACGCTGGTAGTGCTCGACTGCGCAGGGCAATCGTTACAGGCCGTCGGCAAACGGGTGATCGTGCCTGGCTGGCACCTGGCACTCCCCGGCAAGGGGCAGGATGCGGCGGACGACGAGTCGGCCCAGCGCAGCCAGATCCTGCCGCCGCTGGACATCGGAGCGCGCTGCGGTGTCGAGCAGGTCGAACTGAAGGCACTGAAGACACTGCCACCCAAGCCTTACACCCAGGGCGAGTTGGTCAGGGCGATGAAGGGTGTCGCCAAGCTGGTCACCGATCCACGGCTGAAGCAGAAGCTGAAGGAAACGACGGGCATCGGCACCGAAGCCACGCGCGCCGGCATCATCAATGGCCTGTTGGCTCGCGGCTATCTGGTGAAGAAAGGCCGCGCCATCCGCGCATCGGATGCTGCCTTCACACTCATCGACGCAGTGCCGGCGGCGATCACCGACCCCGGCACGACGGCGATTTGGGAACAGGCCCTGGACATGATCGAGGCCGGCCAGATGACGCTGGACACTTTCATCGACAAGCAATCGGCCTGGGTCGCACAGTTGGTTCAGCAGTATCGCGGCACCGTCCTGTCGATCAAGCTGCCCGAAGGACCA
This sequence comes from Alcanivorax sp. S71-1-4, assembly GCF_009846755.1. Lineage (GTDB taxonomy): Bacteria > Pseudomonadota > Gammaproteobacteria > Pseudomonadales > Alcanivoracaceae > Isoalcanivorax. The sequence goes on along the minus strand of NZ_AQOR01000009.1, from coordinate 44,094 downwards.
GCCTGTCCGGTGTGCGGCGCGACAACGCGCCAGCGCAATGGCAAGAACGGCGCCTTCTGGTCATGCAGCCGCTATCCCGATTGCAAGGGCACCCTGCCAGCCGATTCCTCGACGGGCAAGCGCAGGGCTTCGCGCCAGCGGCGCGCTGCGCCCAAGGCGTCCTGATGCCAACGAACACCTCTGCCGCGCCGGGATTTCACTGACGGCGAGGCAAACCGTCCCGCGCCCCGTGGGACTCCCCAGCGCGCGTCTCCTTCTGCAACGGTGTGCGCGTTCCGCCTGGCCGATACAGGCCACGGGACGAGAAGGTCGTTTCTCCACGAATGGCGCTCGCCGCCATTCCATTGATCGGTGTTCCTTCCGTTGATCGCGAGGGGTCTCCTGACGACTTGCCGGCCCTCCGGCGCAGCGCGAATCGTCAGGAGACCCCTCGGGTCCACGGTACTCGGTGCCGGTGCCCGCCGGCGAAACAACGGGTTCCCTTTGTGCGCGGATGTGTGCCAGAGGTTTCCGACCCCAGCCACGAAACGGGTCGGGTGAGATTGCTGGACCAGCGGCAGGCTTTGACGACGGCCACGCCCTGCAACAGCCCACGGGTGGTGATTCCTCCCCGCCGAAGGCTCGCGCCTTCGGCTGCTTTTCCCTTCACGCCAGCTTTCGCTGCGCCGACGCACCACGCTCGGCAAGCAATCGGGCGATCACCGCGAGCGGATTTCGGCTCGCCAATGCAGGCCAAGCCTCCGAACCTACACCCCATGCGCGCTGACCTCCGTCAGCACCATGCCCAGGCAGCTTCGGTCTTCAAAGCTGCGGCGCGGTTCTTCCGCGTTGACCGATCCAGTCCGCTTCGCATCGCTCCTGCGGACGATCGCCATGTCCTGGCGACGATGCTTCGTTCCACCCCACGGGAATCCGCTTCATCCCGTCGGGATGCGGCGCTTCCCATCCCTTCATAGGAGAGCACCATGTCCTTCGATCCTGTCGCACTCAAGCCCACAGGCCCTTCGGGTCTGCTGGCGCTGGCGTATGTGGGCAAAAGCCTGCCCTTGCAGGTGCTGCGCAGTGCCACCGGGCACTACATCGGCACCTTCGACGACGACGGCCCCGTCTCCCGCGAGTCCGTCGAGTATTTCCCGAGCCACGAGGCCGCTCGCCATGCCCTGGAAACCGGCGCATGGACGCAGCGCCAGTACCCGTGATCCCCATCCATCTGTCATCAGGAGAACCTCGTCATGAATCCGATGAGCCAGCAGGCGATCTTTGACGAGATCGCGCGCAACGATCTGCACTTCTCGAAAGCCCCCGACGCCTTTTTCCACGCCTGGAAGCGCGGCGTCGAACTGGTCGGCCCCGACCTGTTCAACGGTACGCAGGAATGTCTGGACCTGGCAGAGGACAAGTGGGACTTGTGCCCGAACGTCGCTGTCATCAGGAAGACCATCGGCGCCATGAGTTCCGGCGAAAGGGTCTTTCTCGCCGCGATGGTGAGCTTCTACAACTCCAAGGACGGCGGTGCGCTGCTCAAGCGCGTTGGCGTCCACGGTCTGGCCGACCTGGGCGGCCTGGACCTGGAGCGACGCAAGATCATCGCCACGCTGATCCTCAACTACACCGGCTGGTAACAGCACCGGCGGCCCGTCATTCGTGACGGGCACCGTTTCTTTCATCCCTCTGGGGTCGATCCCCGGCAGGGGATCGGCTCCGCCTTTCCTCTACTGGAGAACCATCATGAACCCCAATGCCAATCCTGTTTCCAATCCCTTCGTCCGTGGCTACAACGGCCTTTCCATTCAGCGAATGATCGCCATTGCCTACGATGACGACTGCCCGCTGACCTATCTTCCGCTGCATGCCTCGCAGTCCCATCTGCGGGACGACCAGATCCAGCGGCATGAATGCGTCTTCTGCGACGACTTCACCTTGATCACTCAAGGCCAAGCCGTGCCGGATGAACTGGACGCTCAATGCCGGAACCATGGCATCGCGCGCACGGTGATCTATGCCGTCATGGCGGACGACTCCGGGACGCCAGTGCATGTCGGCGATACCTATTCCGAGGAAGCCGCCCGCGACGTGGTGCGGCGTCTGACCTTCGACACCGGCCACTACAGCCGATGCTGGGAGATCAGTTCCGGGCACCTTCCCGAGGAAACGATGCAGTACCTCGAAGACCTCGCGGACACATCCACGCTCACCGGCCTGTTGTTTGAAGCCTTCAGGATTCCCGACAGCGATGCCGTGGGCGTGAAGTTGATCGCTACGCCCTGGACTGACGCCAATCTCGAAATCGTCGATGGCCGCAATGCCCAGGCACTGCACAGCGATCAGACGGATGCGTGCGTCCCCACGCCGCTGCTGAACGTGCTGCACCTGGCCGCCATGGCAGACGTGCGCATACTGGTCTTCGATCCGAACGCCGCGATACTGGACGGCCTGCCTGTCTACGAAGACTGACCCTCTCCACCTTGAGCCCCTTCACGGGGCTCTTTCTCTTTGTGCCCCACAGAAATAGGGATGGCTGCGGAAGCCGATTGACGGTCGCCGGTTCGCCGCCGCCATGCCACGCTGCGGGCATGTTCCGCTGATCCGTCAGCAACATGCCCAGGTAGTCACGGTCTTCGAGGCTACGACGCGGTTCCGACCGCGTGACCGATCCAGTTCGCACCAGCATCCCATGCGCGAACGTTCGCCCCTCCCAGGGCGAAGGATGCACAAGCAGTACCTGGATCGTTCGATCCATCAACCCGCGCGGGGGTTATGCCTCCCCGCCGGGGTGGGTGTGTCTCCGCCTTCTTGTCCCTCAAGTCTGGAGATTCACCATGACCACTTCATCCGAAAAGTCCTACTTCGACCTGCACATCACCGGCCTCGGGTATCTCAATCGCATCCGCGAAGTGAAGCCCAAGAAAGGCGATGCCTTCCTGGCCTGCGACATCGCAGCGCTCAATGGTCCCAGCGATAAGCCGGAGTACCGCCGTTTCGACGTGCGCGTATCCGGCAGCGAAGCGCAGCACCTGATCCGCCGTTGCGTCCCCGCCGTCGAGGCCGAACGCAAAGTGCTGATCGGCTTTCGTCTGGGCGATCTGTGGACCGACATCTTCACCTACAGCAAGGGGAAGCGTGTCGGCGAACAGAGCGTCAGCCTGAAGGCCCGCCTGCTCTTCGTGAGCTGGATCAAGGTCGATGGCCAACTCGTCTACAAGGCCGAACCCAAGGCCTCCGAGGAAACGGCTCGCGACGAAGCGCCCAGCGTTTCGAGCGAACCCGCTGTCCAGGATGCACCCGCATCCGAGACGGTTTCCGACGACGAAGCAGCCGAAGTACCGGCGTTGGCCGAGTCGTTCTGAACCCACAAGGCCCCCTCGCCGGGGCCTTGCTTCCTTTCCATCCAACGGGCCGCCGGTCTTTCCGATCGGCGTCTCGTAACCTCATCGTAAGGAGCTGACCCATGATCACTCTTCCCGGCCAATTGGCCATCAAGACCATCCACGGCAGGAACGGCGACTTCAACGTCGGCCGCCTCGCCACCTCCATCGGCGAGTTCGTCATCAAGAACGCCGAGTTGGACCAGTACCGCGAAGGCAAGTACGAGGGCGATTTCGTCATCACCGAGATTCGTCCTTCGACGTACAACACCAGCGGCCGCATGGTCATCGAGATCCGCGCGCACCTGGGCGGAATGACCTTATCGAACATCGACCACCTGAGCCGCGATGAAGCCAACCGGCTGAGTCCGCAGGAAGTCGATCCGATCGACGAGGAAGCGCAGACGCCTGTCCCGTCCACTTCGGCACCTGCCGAAGCGAAGGCGGCAACGTCCAGCGATCCCCTGGTCGATACCACGCCGTTCGGTGCCGACGTTCCCGCTAAGCCGGCTTCCAAGCCGGTAACGCAGGACGACGACGCCACGCTGTTCGGCGCTCTCTGGCCGCTGGGCGAGATCGTCAAGCTCGATGCCACCGTCGATCGCCGCCTGTTGCGTCAGCAACGCGACCGTCTCGGTGCCTTGGGCTACGAGTTCGCGCCGCTGTCCCAGGACTGGCATATCGCCTCCGCCTGATCCATCTGTCGCTTCCCGCGACGTTCCAACCACCCGCCGGGGTATTTCCCCCGTCGGGGGAGTGCTCCGGCTTTTTTTCACAGGAGAATTCCCATGGGCTGGTATTTCTCGCGGCAAACCCGCGACCAACTGATCCGCGAACTGATCGAACCGCAGGAGGGCGAAAACGCTCGCTCGGAGGTCATCGCCCACGCCCTGCGCGGCAACGTGCTGTGGTCCGTGGCGCGCATCACCGCCAAGCAGGCGGGATTCATGAAGCTCGCTGCCGGCGATTCCATCAACGTCATCCGTTGCGACCTGCTGCAAGGCTCGGGCGGCGAATGGGGCCACAAGCCCCTGGATGAATCCATGCACCCCTACTACTACTCGTGCCCGTTGCGCTATCTCGACATGGCGCCGGTGCAATCCCCCGAGTGGCGGGGAGGGGTGGCGGTGCAATCCCCCGAGTGGCGGGAAGGTGTGCTTGCCCATCACGCACGTCGTCGCACGCCAGCGGCGGTGGCCTGAGCACGGGAGGTACACGTCATGGACCCGATCCTGGCCGCCCTCCCGGCATCGTTGCTGCGCCTCGTCGAAGAGCAGTTGTCCAACAACGAAGTTTCCTCCGACGAGGAACTGCTCGATCACTTCATCAGCGACGGTCTCACCGAGGAACAGGCACGGCAGGCGTTGACCTACCGCGACCAGTACCTCGCCAACCTCTACCTGGACGGTTTCACACCGATCCTCAAAGGGAGCGAAGCGCTTCGCTTCAACCCCTACAGCCGGCAATTCGAGCCGGACTGAACCGCAGGCCCGTGCTTCACGGGGCTGCATTCCTCTTTACCTGACCCACCCAGGCCCTGCTCCGCAGGGCTTTTTTCTTTGTCCCATGCAATCGCGCATCCGGCTTTGCGCCTCTCGATGCCGATTGCTCCAATCCTCAGAAGGAGATAGTCATGAAACTCGCATCCCGCTTTTCTTATCGTTCTCCGGTGCTGCGTTCGGATCATCCGTTGTCGGATGATCAGATCCGCACCGTCGCTCCATCCATCTTCGCGGAGACCCCGCACGAAAGCCGTTCCCAGCGCTACAGCTACATTCCGACCGCAGCCGTGTTGGCGGAGCTGCGCAGAGAGGGTTTCCAACCGTTCATGGTGTGCCAGACACGTGTGCGCCACGAGGATCGCCGTGACTACACCAAGCACATGCTGCGGCTTCGTCATGCGAGCCAGATCAATGGCTCCGAGGCGAGTGAGATCATCCTGCTCAACTCGCACGATGGCACCAGCAGCTATCAGATGCTGGCGGGTATGTTCCGCTTCGTCTGCCAGAACGGCCTGGTGTGCGGCGACACGTTCGCCGACGTCCGCGTTCCTCACAAGGGCAACGTCACCGATCACGTCATCGAAGGCGCCTACGAGGTCTTGCAGGGTTTCGAGCGAGTGCAACACTCGCGCGACGCCATGGGTGCTATCACACTCGACGACGGTGAGGCCGAGGTCTTCGCCAGATCGGCGCTGACCCTCAAGTACGACGATCCCGGCAAGACCTTGCCGATCACGGAAAGTCAGGTTCTGCGGCCACGTCGTTTCGACGACAACCGTTTGGACCTCTGGTCCACCTTCAATCGTGTCCAGGAGAACCTCGTCAAAGGCGGCCTGACCGGCCGTACCGCGAACGGGCGCCAGCAACGCACGCGGCCCGTTCAAGGCATCGACCAGAACGTCCGGCTGAACCGGGCGCTCTGGCTGCTGGCGGAAGGTCTGCGTCAGTTGAAAGCCTGACCATCAAGCGGATCATGCCCATGACGGCATGGTCCGCTTTTTTCTTTCAGCAGAAGTCTCTTCGGAGTCTCCGGCAAACAGGGTGGCGTCGCGTGGCGGTTTTTCGCTCCCGCTCATCGGCCTCTTGAAGCAGGCTACCCCTATGTCCGTCGGCGTTGCCGACAACATGCCCAGGTAGCCAAGACCTTCAAGGCTACGGTGCGTTGCGACGCACAGGTCGTTCCATTTACCAAGACGCCTACGGCGTTTGCGTTTCCTTCCATCCCCCTGGGGCAGTGACTGCCCTCGCGGGCGGTGCTGCCTTTCTTTACTTCGAGGACATCACCATGCCTGCATCCACATCATCCAGTGTGCTCTATCGCATCGACGAATGCCCCGACCTCATGGCCGACGGCTGCATCGGCGATGAGCACGGCAACCTCGTCTTCCTGTCCGTCTGGGCGCGCGATACAGCCATCCAGGAGTTCCTGGCTCGCCTGACCCTCGGTCGGTCCGAGCAGGGACTGGACCAGTTCCATCTCGTCACCGATCAGGCGTCGATTCCGGTCTTTGTCGGCAACACCGACAACCTTGAGAAACGCACCACGCGCGCCTTCCGGCGCACGCTGTTCGGTTCCATGTCTCATCTGTGGCTGTTCGACAAGCGCTGCGTGAAGCCCGACAAGGCCAACGCCAGCGCATTGGCGCTACTGCCCAGGACAGTGACCGACCACACCGAACGCCTATGGGCGCTGGTGCGGGAGACCTGCCCCCTTCCGCTGCTCGACCACTGGCGCGATGCCGTGCTGGAGCTGTTGCAATCGCGGGACATGCTGACCCGCCTTCCGTTTGCCCTCGGGCCGCTGGAAGGCCATCGGCTGGCCCTGGACGTTCCGGCGCTGACCACGGCGCTGGGCGAACTGATTCGCAACGGAACCCTTGGTGTTTCGCAGGTCGAGCTGGCCTCGGGCAAACCGCTGCGGCGGGTCGCCTGACGCTCACCACACGGGCATGTGCGTCGCGCGTGCCCGCTTTCATCCCACTTCTTCACAGGAGATTCTCATGGCTCTCATGTTTCCGCGCCTTGCGCGCAACTTCATCAAGAACGGCTACTTCCCGACGGACGAACCCACGTTGGAAAGAGCCCTGACCGCGCTGGCACCCTCATCCGGCGCCATGTGCATCCTCGATCCCTGCGCCGGCGAAGGCGTGGCGATCGCCGAAGCCGCCCATGCCCTCGGGCGCGAGCAGGTTCGGGCCTATGCCGTCGAATACGACGCGGAGCGCGCCACCCATGCGCGCGGATTCGTCGATCGTTGCCTGCACGGCGATCTGATGGACACGCTGATTTCCCGGCAATCCTTCGGACTGCTGTGGCTCAACCCGCCCTATGGCGACCTGACGCGGGGTGTCGATGGCAACATCGGCTACCAGGGTCAGGGCCGCGCACGGCTGGAAAAGCTGTTCTATCAACGCAGCCTGCCGCTGTTGCAGTACGACGGCGTGCTGGTGCTCATCATCCCGGCCTATGTACTCGATGCCGAGTTCGTCGGCTGGCTGACCCGCCACTTCGCCGACCTGCGCATCTACCGTGCGGTGGACGTGCAGTTCAAGCAGGTGGTGATCTTCGGCCGGCGCGTGCGTCAGCGCGAGCAGGTGCCGGACGACGCCAAGACGGCGCGCAGCCTGTTGCTGCAAGTCGGGCAAGGCGACATCGAAGCCGAGGAATTGCCCTGCGAATGGCCGTTCCAGCCTTACACGGTTCCGGCGTCTCCCGCCGAACCGGAGCACTTCTATCGCGTCACGCTCGAACCCGAGCAGTTCGCCGACGAGGTACAGCGCCTGCAAGGGCTGTGGCCGTCAATCGACACGCACCTGGGCGCCGCGCAGCAATTGCCACGGCCCCCGGCGCGCGCCCTGTCGCACTGGCATCTCGCCCTGGCTCTGGCCGCAGGCGCGGTTTCAGGCGTCGTGCAATCGAAGAACGGCCGCACGCTCGTCGTCAAAGGTGATACCCACAAGGAGAAGTCTCACCAGACGGAATACACCGAGCGTGACGATGGCTCCGTGGCCGAGACGCGCATCCTCACCGACAGGTTCGTGCCTGTCATTAGGGCGTGGGACATGACCCTTGGCTCCCCCACATGGGGCCAGGTACTGACCATTCGCTGATCGTTGTTCCCTGACGGTTCGCCGTCGTTTTCATCCACCCACCGGGGTCACGTCGCCCCTGTGGGGTGCCGTGGCCCCTTTTTCTTGAGAGGTAATCACCATGGCACTTGCAATGCTGTCTCAACCGCGCTTCCAGGCTGGTCACGTGGTCATGACTATGGGCGTGAACGATCTGGTCCAACGGGGTGCGTTCAATCCCGGCCCCTATCTACGGCGCCATCTCAGTGGCGACTGGGGCGATCTCTGCGACGACGACCGGCATCAAAACGATGCCGCGTTGAAGTCCGGTGAGGATCGGCTGTTCTCGTCCTACCGGGTCACCAACGACCTGAAGCTCTGGATCATCACCGAATGGGATCGCAGCGTGACCACGCTGCTGTTGCCTGAAGAGTATTGATCCGCTTTTCCCGCGACGTTCGACCGTCGCGATTCTTCCCAACCCTGGGGCATGTCACCGCCCCATCGGGGGAGGTGCATGCCCCGCTTTTCTGGAGCATCACCATGTCTCTCGATCTCGAAACCATTCCCGATGCCGCGCAGGGCGACCTGCTGGAAGCGGCCAATTCCCCACTCACGATCAGCTTGCAGGATTTCGTCACCGAGTTCGGCGACGAGCTGCTCGATTCTCTCAACCGCGCCAACCCGCCTGTCTACGCCGGGCAGGCACGGGCGCATCGCCAGACCATCCTGGCCGGCCTGAAGCGGAAGTTGTTTCCCGCCCAGGCCGAAGTCGTCCATGCCGTCACCGAGCTGCTGGTCGATCGTGGCGAACGCGCCGCGATCGTCAACGGCGAGATGGGCTGCGGCAAGACGACCGTCGGCATCGCCACGGCCGCCGTGCTCAACGCCGAAGGCTACCGCCGCACCCTGGTGCTCTCGCCACCCCACCTGGTCTACAAGTGGCGGCGCGAAATCCAGGAGACGGTGGCCGGTGCCAAGGTCTGGGTGCTCAACGGCCCGGACACGCTGGTCAAGCTGCTGAAACTGCGCGAGCAGTTGGGCGTACCACCCCAGGGGCAGGAGTTCTTCGTCCTCGGCCGTGTGCGCATGCGCATGGGCTTTCACTGGAAGCCGGTGTTCGTGCGTTGGCGTACCCGTCACGGCGACGTGGGGGCGTGCCCGCATTGCGGCCATGTCATCACCGACCTGGACGGCGAGCCGATCAACCCGGTGGAACTCGAAGCGGAGGAAACCCGCCGCAAGTGCGGACACTGCGCCTCGACGCTGTGGACGCTGATCCGTCCCCGGCGCCTGTCGGTCAACGACCAGTCCCACGCCGTGCTCAAGGCGCTCAAGCGTATTCCCACCATCGGCGAAGTCACGGCGCAGAAGCTGATGAAGAAGTTCGGCGAGTCGTTCCTGGCTTCGATGCTGGGCGACAACCTGTACGAGTTCATCAATCTCATGGACGACAACGGCGAGCTGGTGTTTTCCGACCGGCAGGCCCAGCGCATGGAACGTGCGATGGCCTCGATGGAGTTCGGCTTCGGCGAAGGTGGTTATCAGCCTTCGGAATACGTCAAACGCTACCTGCCGCAAGGCACGTTCGACCTGCTCATCGCCGACGAGGCGCACGAGTACAAGAACGCGGGTTCCGCCCAGGGGCAGGCGATGGGGGTTTTGGCCTCCAAGGCGCGCAAGACGCTGCTGCTGACCGGCACCTTGATGGGCGGTTACGGCGACGACTTGTTCTACCTGCTGTTCCGCGCCCTGCCTGGGCGAATGATCGAAGACGGCTACCGGCCGAGCAAGCAAGGCAGTCTGACGCCGGCCGCGATGGCGTTCATGCGCGATCACGGCGTGCTCAAGGACATCTACTCCGAGAGCAACGGCTCGGCCCACAAGACCGCCAAGGGCAGCAAGATCACGGTGCGAACCGTGAAGGCCCCCGGCTTCGGTCCCAAGGGCGTGCTACGCTGCGTATTGCCGTTCACGGTCTTCCTCAAGTTGAAGGACATCGGTGGCAACGTGCTGCCGCCCTACGACGAGGAGTTCCGCGAAGTGGCGATGGACGCGGAGCAGGCGCAGGCCTATGGACGCCTGGCGGGGCAACTGACCGCCGAGCTGAAGCAGGCGCTGGCGCGCCGCGACACGACGCTGCTGGGTGTGGTCCTCAACGTGCTGCTGGCCTGGCCGGACACGTGCTTTCGGTCCGAGACGGTCAAGCATCCGCGCACCCGCAACCTGCTGGCGTTCACGCCGTCGCTGTTCACCGATCTGGAGGTCATGCCGAAGGAGCGGGAGCTGATCGATATCTGCCGCGAGGAAAAAGCGGCGGGACGCAAGGTGCTGGTCTACAGCGTCTATACCGGCACGCGCGACACCACATCGCGCTTGAAGGTGCTGCTGGAGCAGGAAGGCTTCAAGGTGGCGGTACTGCGCGCGAGCGTGGATGCCTCCCGCCGCGAAGACTGGATCGCCGAGCAGTTGGATCGCGGCATCGACGTGCTCATCACCAACCCCGAGCTGGTGAAAACTGGCCTGGACCTGTTGGAGTTTCCGACCATCGTGTTCATGCAGTCGGGCTACAACGTGTACTCGCTGCAGCAGGCCGCGCGCCGTTCCTGGCGTATCGGCCAGAAGCAGCCGGTCAGGGTGATCTACCTGGGCTACGCGGCCACCTCGCAGATGACTTGCCTGGGGCTGATGGCCAAGAAGATCACGGTGTCGCAGAGCACGTCGGGAGACGTGCCGGAATCAGGGTTGGACGTTCTCAATCAGGACGGCGACTCGGTGGAAGTGGCACTGGCACGGCAGTTGGTACATTGAGCATCGCTCGATTTTTGGCGGCCCCTTCGGGGCCGCTTCCTTTCAACGGGAGAACTTGATCTAGAAAGTTCGGCCAATAGGGATTTTTTCAGCTTAGAAACGCACCCTGGATTCAATTCTTTTTATAGCGTCAAGAGCCCCAACCCCGTGTCGTTCGTGATCACAAAGTGCTTTGAGTAATTGCAGATCATCTTCGTTGCCAAGCGCCCCCAATATCTGAATAGAGAAACCTGCAATGCTTGCGGAATCATCGCTAAAGCCATGCTGGAAATAAGATACTTGCGCATCGCGTCTCTTGATAGCCTCCCTGCAAATTTCGAGCGCCATGTCCGGATACTCCCTCGCGAGTGACTTTCGCGTCCCATCCTGTGAAAGCATGTGTGATGTTGTGAGCTGTAACGCGGCGGCGCCAGCACACTGAGAATGGTCCAGAAGCACTGTGCGAGCAGGCAGAGTGTGATCTGCGATTTGGGGATTGCCCACATCACTCCTATTGGACCAGTAGTACAGCTCTCCGCAGGCAAGCAATGCATGGTCCGGCGCACTTGCCGGATCACCTCTCAACAGGGGGAGAGATGCCCCGAGATGCCCAAGGGCCTCATGTGCGACAACGAAGACTTCTATGGCATCTTGTGGAATGAAGCTCTTCTTGTCAGGCAGCTCCGTCCATGGAGCTATCGCAGAGGCTGTATCTGGATCATTAAAATCAGATAACTGTCTGATCAATATCCCAAGAAAAGACACATAAGGCGCGCTTGCCCCGCGACACGCCTTTGTAAGAAATTGCTTTGTTCTTGAATCATCAAGTCCTTGAATTTCTTCCCAATAGGCCGCGTCAAACGGATGATCAAACTGTCGAGAAAACAACCCCCATGCCATCTCATCCGACTCAACGTCGTCAGCGTTCAGAACTTCCTTGATCTCCTGCTGAACGACTGGAATATGATTTTGCTCATCCTCTTCCAAAGCACCCATCCCTCCCAGTGCTTCAAAGATTATCCCATTCATCATGAAACCCAGTTTATCGAGGGAAGACTGAAGGGCGTCAATAATCTGGGTGCGATAAGGTTCTTCAGCTTCACGAAGATACCGAGTAAAGTCGATCAGATCGAGCTGAAGATGGTAAGGAAGCGAACTCAGTTTTTGTATGAGTTGCGAGACATAAGGTGCGGCGTCTTTTGCACAGTTCGTGAACTTTGTTACCCCTAGGAGAAAATAGTATTGTCCGAATGTAGAAGCATTCGCCCAGGCTTCGCGAACAGCCACCTCAAACTCAGAACCCTTTCGACCACGAATCGACAAGGCTCCCCCATGAACGAAGCTCACGAGTTTCGATATAGCAGCTTCCCGACCCATGACATACGCTGCGGAAAAAACGGCATGGCGCAGCGGAACCTTTTTGGCCTTTGCCTCAGCGGCTGCGAAGGATTTTGAAAAAACCTCGATTCCATAATCTATATGCCGGCATGCTGTTATGACTTCCTGGAGATATCTACCGGCAACTAGGCCTTGTCCGACCGCAGAGAGACAGGACTCGAAGCCTTCAAGATCAGAGCGAAGAGAGGATTTTTCAATCGTCACACCATGAAACCCATCCCCTTCAATCTGAAATCCTATGGCCTTGGCCTCAATGATCATGCTCGCCAACATTTTGTCTATTCGGTGGTTGACGATGGATTGAGCAGCGGTGCCGCACTCCCCACTAGCAGCGGCAGCGATTAAGCCCTGGTCTGAGCAACCATCAAGTACTTCATGCAAGAGCATTTCGTCTTCAACAGCCCCGAGAATGAAAACCTTCGACGAAGAGAAGCGCGGTGAGTTTAGAGCGGTACGAATACGCACAGGGTCATCTTTGGAAGATCTGATTACAGCTTCCGCCGAGAACGCCGAAAAAAGCAGCTCATGGACGAAGCTGACTCTATCACCACGCTCCAGCAATAATTGAGACTGTGATAACTGCTGTCGGCCTGCCTGGCTAAGATTTTGATAATCACATAAGCGATCAAATTCGCGAACAGAGAGACTAAAGGAGGAGCGCTGGAGCAAAGACTCTGCAAAAACACAGAGTATGCGTATTCCTTCGCTGGCAGCAGCCTTGAGTCTCTCCCTGGCATAGGTGTTGAAAAGGACAAATTTACTCGCACCTGAAGGCATTAACGCGCCAATCTTTCCAACAAGAGAGGCCTCAAGTCCGGAGTTCGCGGCGTCAAGCAGGCTGCGGATATCGCCAGCGACGTTTCCACCACGTTCTATGCCCGCGAGGATAGTTTTGAGTTCATCCGATGGATGCCTGACTACAACAGTCTTGAGTTGAAGCAGGTCAGGCCGATCAAGTTCACACTGTGTACTAACGACTATTCCCGCATCATAACGCAGCGTGAATGCTCTAAGGCTTCGCGTCAGCTCGCCCCTGAAGTTTTCGGCGCATTCATTGTATCCATCCAGAAATAGGACAACTCTCTTCCCCAGGGTCTTAGCGGCTCTCAATATCCTGGCCGCAGGACAACCATTGAGCAGAGCTGCCTCCTTGTCGAGGAGCTTTTGAAACTGGCCACGGAAATCCCTGGCAGCGATGAATAGCGGAACACCACCGCCATTGATACATGAAATCGCGCATGACGCCGAGAGCAATGTCTTTCCGCAGCCAGACGGCCCGCGAATCAGCACTCCGCCTTCACCCCGTTCAACCATTGAATGAACGTCTGAAGAAGCCATTTCATGGGTATTGCATTCATAGTTATCAGGAAAAAGCTCCGCTGCAGTTGGCCCGTAGAAGTCCTCGAAAGCGGCAAGATATGCGCTGCATAGCCTCTCTGCCTCAATGACTTCGTCATTGATCGCTGCATCCTTGCTCGATACAAGCTCAAGACCAAGGTACTTTGCTAGTGCCTCGCACTGGGACTGGGATAGGCGTGCACCAGATGGTTGGAAAAGTGTCTGTCGGATAAGTCCGGCCCCACCAACCGCAACTTTGAAATCTCCACTGGTAAGCTTGGATTCATGAGGAATATCAGGAGAAATTACGACTGCGGCATTCGGATATCCACTAATCTGCGCGATCTTCTGCATCGCATCACGGAATGCGTTTTTGCCCTCCAATGCCTGGTTATACGCATTGCCGATTTTCTTGTTGCCATAAGGCCCGTGCTGCATCCATTGCCCATTGATATCACCATGCACTGGCAGAGAGTACCCCTTAGCCTCAACAACGAGGATCGTACTTTCTGTAAGGACAACTAAATCTATCTGTCGTCCTGCTGCATGGAAGTTTGCAAACACATAGGACCATCCTCCCGCGCGCTCTAGCACTTCGCAAGCCGCAACAAGGCAGTCGCATTCGGATCGATTTCGCACTGGTTCCCCGATATAGATGCGCATCGAAGTAGCGGCCCTCATGTCTCTGTCATCACTTTATGCTTGGAGGCTTCCTGGAGAGATAACGACAAAGTACGCCACTCAAGCCAACCACCAGCTCCGCTTCTTCGAACTGAGGAGGTTGCCCCTCAACCAGATGGCGCCCATAGTTAGAGGTATATCCCCATGCTTTTTCAACGATCTGGTCGACAGGAGGAGGAAACAGCCCTGGACTACGCCGGACAAGCTGTCCGAGAGTATCTTTGCTGCCAGCGACATCGCGTGCCAAGCATTCCAAGGCCGCCATGGCATGCTGTATAGCCCCGGTTGTTTCAGCGTCCGGTCGCCGTGAAAGGTCGTTCAATGCTTCGTGCAACTCGTTAGCTGCGGTAGTTCGCCCCTGCTGGCGCAATTTCTTCTGGCCTTGGCGAACAGCGACCTCAAAAATCTCGCTTCCGCGCATTTCCACGTGATTGTCTACAAGTTGCCATCCAACCCCTGCGACCCTAAAGAATCGGTTTATTTCTTCTGCGAAATCATGATTTCCATACCTGCATTGTTCGGAAATTTTTTCGATAAAGTCATAGACCTCAAACCACTCGCAGTCCTCAATCAGATCGCGCACTTCGCTATCAATGTTTGGAAACTCTGACCAATTGCTTCTGTCTGGTGTTCGAAACAGGATGCCACAGAGGAGCGCGCGGAGATCACTCGGCTTTTGTCCACACGTGTAAGCGATTTGAACTACAGCATCTCGAACTTCCTGCGGAGCATCGTTCCTGATATGAATTTCTGCATCAGGTCGAGTAAGACCATGACGCCTCGAAAATAAATCCATGCAGCCTCCTGAGTATTCAAAGCCAGTTTTTTGACTTTTCGGGGCGCAGTGCAAGTACTGACCACGAACTGGTTGGCAGAGAACCTGGCCTCCTCTGCAGTAACACTATGGTTTCAAGTACTTGAAATAAGCCTCTCGTACAACTACAGCACCTTGATCAACATCGAATTTGGGCAATCCCGGCCGCAACAGCGTGTCCATGTCTCGACGAAAGGCCGCCTTGCGCAGCCTGGCATCAAGCAGTGCGTTGGCCTCGTCGCTCCCCAAATGCGTACCTTCCTTGTCCAGATACCACGCGAAGGCTTCCATTGCCTTAGCACCATCCACGGGATAGGGCGTGGTACCGGCCTCGCTGAGCTGCCAGGCATGGAAAAGATCGAAGAGATCACGTCCCTGCTCGCGCTGCATCAGCGCCCGCGTCTTGGTCCCCAACATTTCGTTGATGTCGTAGGAACGCACTACAGCACGAATGCGCTCGCCATCATCGTCCAGCGTGTCCAGTTCGACGCCAACCAGCGGGTACAGCGACGCGCTTTCGTTGAGGTTGACCTCCACCTTGATGGTTTCCTCGCGCCGCAGTCCCACAGGGACGAACCGATAGGCTGTGCGCAGAATTTTGGACGGTCGCAGTACGTTACGAATCGCCAGCCAAGCATCGGCGATCAACGAGTCGGTCGGTTGTCCCAGTACCGGCGTCAGAACACGGCGCAGATGCTGATCCAGCGTTTCCACATCCATCGCCTTCACGAGCACCAAGTCGATATCTTCCGAGTAGCGCGAGGCGGGCGCAAGGTGCGCCTTGTGCAGAACCGTGCCACCACGCATCGCCAGATGTTCGCCCAAGACGGGATCGATGAAGATGGCCGCCACTCCACGGGATAGCCGCAGATCCTGCTCGATCTGACTGCGTTTGGGCCACGGCGCATGGGTCTGCCACGCCGTCAGGTGAGTGTGCTGGATCATCATGTATTGGCACTCTTGGCGTCAGTGGTCAGTCGTACTTTGAAGGTGGTATCGACATCAGACGATGTGTCCCGCGCTTGCCCGCGTTCCAGCGGTACGAGACGCAGTGGTTTGTCGCTCAACCAGTCGGCAACCCGCGAGGCGAAGGCGCTCTGGTTTTCCAAGGTGAGCAAGACCCCGAGACGTTGCGCGGTCGGGACTTGCTGCAAAGCCTCCAGCGCCTCGGTCAGTCCCTGGGGTGTGCAGGACGTCCACAGTTCTCGTAGTACCTCCTGAACGCGGGCCATGCCGCCGACCAGGGCCACTCGCTCCACCAGTTCCAGCGCAGTCAGTTCCGGTGTACCAACCTTGAAGCGCCCGTCTGGAGTCTCGTGCCAGCGTGTCGGCATGTCATCGATCCGCGCGCGGGTGTGAAACACCACCTCGTGGCGGCCGACCGTGATGGGACGCCGCCGTTCGGGCACCATCACCTGCGTCACCATTACCGCGTAGGGCGACGCTCCATAGGTTTCGGCGGCACTCAGCAGAGTGACATAGTAGGGAACGCCTAGCGTCTTGCTCATGTAGCGGTCCAGCCAAGCTTCCAGTGGCGGAGCGCCGGCTGCGGCATGCTGCAATGGCACGATGAGCCAGTGATCCGAGCCGCGGGACAGGCGGACGAGCCGACCGCGCCGCTGCTGGCGATGCAGTGCCTGATGCAGTGCTGCTGGGCTGACGCCAGGCAGCTCTGCACGGATGTCTTCAGTGCACAAGTTCAGCTTGCCTGAACGTTCGGCCGTGTCGAGTACAGCAGACAAGGGGCTGGGGGCGGCCACGGGGATTCCTCAATAGTTTCGCGCAATATATCATTATTCGTGATTTAACGCGAACAAATTGTTCATTCTGCTTCTCTAGTCACTTCCCTGAAGCCCCTGGAGAGCCGGGCCTGACCACCCACCCTCCAAGAAGTCGGTTAAACCGTGGTTCCCTTTGTTCGCTGATACGAAGCCCCTCCCCTGCGATGGTGGCATCACGATGCCCCTGGGAGCCGTCGCATGCCATCCATTCACCGCCAACACCCGGTCGGACACGCCGCGCTTGCCGCCGGCCTGATCGCCGCCGCCCTGACCGCCGGATGCGCCACGTCATCCGTCGCGCCACCCGTCATCGAACCGGAGCCGGAAACACAAGCCCGGCCCGTGCCGGACGGCTGGATTCCCATCGTTCGGTATGGGCGCTACACGCTGGTGGAGCTGGTCCCGGAGGCCGCCCAGCAAGACCTGCTGTTGCAGGTCATCGACGTGTCGATGCCGGCGACCCTGCCCGCGACGGTCGGCGAGGCGCTGGGCTACGTGCTGCTGCGTTCCGGCTACACCCTTTGCGAAGCCGATCCCGACGCCGCACCGCTCCACCATCTTCCCTTGCCGGCCGCGCACCTGCGGCTTGGGCCGCTTTTCCTGCGCGACGCCCTGCTGACGCTGGCGGGGCCGGCCTGGGAGCTTCACGTCGATGACGTGGCGCGGCGCGTGTGCTTCACCCAGGAACAGGAGCCGTTGCCATGACCCTGCCTCCCGATTTCCATCCGACTTCCCGCACCCGCCTGCTGCGAGTCGCCGCAGCGACCTGGCTGCTGCTGGTCAGCGCGGCCGTCGTCGTCAATCACGTGTCCCTGTCCCGCCTGGCCGAGGATGTGCGCACCAGCGCGCCGGCCATCGACGTTGCGCTGCTCGATAGCCGCCTCACCGAACTGGAACTGCTGACGGACAGCACCGGGCACGAGCCGGAACCGCTGACCCAGGCCAGCCTCGACACGGTTCGCCAGGCGCTGGAAGAACGGCTCGCCCGGCTCGAACAGGCGGACACCGAACCGCCTGCCACGACCGACATCGCACACCTGGAAAGCCGCCTGGATCAGCTCGAAGCACGCTTGAAGGAAGTCCGCCAGCCACCGCCACCCGCTGCCGCACCAGCGCGTCGCCCGTCCCCGGCCGAAGCCGCACGGCCCGCGATCGTCGAACCGCCATTCCGGCTGCTGGACATCGAACTGCGCGCCGGCGAGCGCTTCCTGTCCATCGCGCCCGCCGATTCCCGCTCGCTCGCGGCGGTTCGCGTGCTGCGTCTCGGCGAGACCGAGAGCGGTTGGCGGCTCGAATCCCTCGAAGGGCGGACCGCGACCTTTTTGTTCAACGGGCAGACGCGGCGTTTGAGCGTGCCGTAGGAGGTCTTCGTGAAACCGTGGTTCGTTCGTTTCGTTCTGGCGTTCGCCGTCACTTCGATGACTTCGGCGGTCGCCGTCGCGCAGAACGCGCCTGCCGCCGACTCCCGCATCGTCCAGAGCCAGGACAGGGCCGCCATCGACGCCGATCTCGACGAACGCCTGGCGCGGGATTGGGGGCTGCAAACCGAGGAGTGGGCACGCTACCACCAGTTGATGCAGGGACCGCTGGGTGTGTACTCGCCCGGTCTCGATCCCTTCACGGCCCTGGGCATCGAGGCGCGCACGGACGAGGAACGCCGCCGCTACGCGGAGCTTCAGGTCCAGGCCGAGGCCCGCCGCGTCGAGAAATTGTTGGCATACCAGCGTGCCTATGACGATGCCTGGAAGCGGCTCCATCCCACGCTTCAACCCGTCGTCCTGACCGATGCCGGCACCCCTCCCGCCACGTCCGGCGCCCTGGGCCGGCTGGCGGTCTTCGTCAAGGACGACTGCCCGCCCTGCAAACAGCGCGTGCGGCAATTGCAGACCGCAGGCACGGCCTTCGATCTCTACATGGTCGGCAGCCGCCAGGACGATGCGCGCATCCGGCAATGGGCGGCCAAGGCGGGCATCGAGCCGGCCAAGGTGCGCGCACGGACCATCACCCTGAATCACGACGCCGGCCGTTGGCTGTCGATCGGTGTACCGGGCGAACTGCCGGCCGTCGTGCGCGAGGTCAACGGGCAATGGCTGCGTCAGTGAGCCTTTGCCGGACAGGCGTCCTGTGCCTGCTCTGTCTCACCGCCTGGACCGCGCCCGCCCTGGCGCGGGAGATTCCGCCGCCGGCCTATCAACTGGCCGCGCACGACGCCGGCATTCCCTCGGCGGTGTTGTACGCCGTGGCCTTGCAGGAAAGCGGCATCGCGCTGCGCGGGCGGCGAACCCCGTGGCCCTGGACCTTGAATGTCGCCGGCCAGGCACGCCGGTTCCAGACCCGCGAGGCCGCCTGCGCGAATCTGAGGCGCGCGCTGCGGGAGGTGCCGGCCACGCGCATCGACGTTGGTCTGGGGCAGATCAACGTCGGCTACCAGGCGCACCGTTTCGATCACCCGTGCGAACTGCTGGACCCGTACCGGAATCTCGCGGTCGCCGCCGCGATCCTGCGCGAACACCACAGGCCCGGCGATGACTGGCTGCTCGCCATCGGCCGCTATCACCGCCCCGCCGGTGGCCCACCGGCAGCCCGCTACCGCCACAGCGTTCAAAAACATCTGGCGCGCGTGCAGGGCAACCCGGTTCCGTCCACCGCATCGAGGAGTCATCGACCATGAACATCCGCCTGCGCGTACTGCCGCTGCTGGCTCTGCTGGCCCTCACCGCCCATGCCGCCGACCAGACCCTTGTCGTCGTCGAGGATCGGGGCGGCGCGTCCGCCTTGCCCTACTACCAGGCGCTGAACCTCCAGCCCCGGAACCCTCGCCAGGCACTACCGCCACCACACATCGAGGTGCCGCCGCTGCCGGGGGAACGCCACGGCGAGGCCGACATGCTGCCAGTGCGCTCGACGCTGTTGACGCCGGGCACGGTGGAGCGTCGGGTGATCGAGGCGCAGGGGTTGCGCCCGCTGTTCCTCGTCGGTGATGACGAACGCTCACGCGCCTGGCTGCGTCAGCGCGTGGAAGTCTTGCACGAACTCGGCGCGGTCGGCCTCGTGGTCAACGTCGAGTCCCAGGTCGCGCTGGATGCCCTGCGACGCCTGGCGCCGGAACTGATCCTATCCCCGATCTCCGCCGACGACCTGGCCCGACGACTCGGCATCCGCCACTACCCCGTGCTCATCACCGCCACGGGGATCGAGCAGTGATATGGCCCAGCCGCATTCGGTGGAAGTCCTGCTGCGTCCGGCGGTCGAGCTTTACACCGTCGCGGTCTGCCTCGGCGCCGCCGTTCTCTGCCTCGCCGCCCCCTGGTCGCTGGCACTGAGTCCACTGGTGGGCCTGGCCGGTGCGCTGGCCTTTCTGACCTTCGGCACCATCCGCTTCTATGAAGCCTGGGCGATCCTGCGCTATCGCCGCAACATTCGCCGCATACCGCGCTACGTGATGGCCAGCCGCGACGTGCCGGTGAGCCAGCAGCGGCTGTTCGTGGGCCGGGGTTTTCGCTGGGATCAGCGCCACACCCACAGGCTGATGCAGACCTACCGGCCGGAGTTTCGCCGCTACGTCGAGCTGACACCGCTCTACCGATCCGTGCGCCGGCTGGAGGAGCGATTGGAGTTCGCGCCTTTCCCGCTGCCTCTGCTGACCCGCGTGACGGCGTGGGACAACCCGTTGAACCCGGCGCGGCCACTGCCGCCGGTCGGCGGCCTGCCACGGTTGCACGGCATCGAACCGCACGAGGTCGATGTGTCGCTGCCGCTGGGCGAGCGTGTCGGCCACACGCTGGTGCTCGGCACCACGCGCGTCGGCAAGACGAGGCTCGCGGAGTTGTTCATCACCCAGGACATCCGCCGTAGGGTCAATGGCGAACACGAGGTCGTGATCGTCTTCGATCCCAAGGGCGACGCGGACCTGTTGAAAAGAATGTACGTGGAGGCCCAGCGCGCCGGACGCGCAGGGGAGTTCTATTGCTTTCATCTCGGCTGGCCGGACATCTCCGCGCGCTACAACGCGGTGGGCCGCTTCGGACGAATTTCGGAGGTCGCCACGCGCATCGCCGGCCAGCTCTCCGGCGAAGGCAACAGCGCAGCGTTTCGCGAATTTGCCTGGCGTTTCGTGAACATCATCGCGCGTGCCCTGGTGGAATTGGGACAACGCCCGGACTACCTGCTGATCCAGCGCCACGTCGTCAACATCGATGCGTTGTTCATCGAATACGCGCAGCACTTTTTCGCCAAGGCCGAACCGAAAGCCTGGGAGACCATCGTCCAGCTCGAAGGCAGGCTGAACGACAAGAACATTCCCCGCCACATGATCGGGCGGGAGAAGCGCGTGGTGGCCATCGAGCAGTATCTGTCGCAGGTGCGCGTCTACGACCCGGTGCTCGACGGCCTGCGCTCGGCGGTGCGTTACGACAGGACATACTTCGACAAGATCGTCGCCTCGCTGCTGCCGCTGCTGGAGAAGTTGACCACCGGCAAGATCGCGCAACTGCTGGCGCCGAACTATGCCGATCTCGATGATCCGCGACCGATCTTCGATTGGTTGCAGATCATCCGCAAACGCGCGGTGGTCTACGTCGGCCTGGATGCGCTGTCGGACGCCGAGGTCGCGGCAGCCGTCGGCAACTCGATGTTCTCCGACCTGGTATCGGTCGCCGGACACATCTACAAGTTCGGCATCGACGACGGCCTGCCCGGCGCCTCGACCGGCGCCAAGGTGCCGATCAACGTGCATGCCGACGAGTTCAACGAATTGATGGGCGATGAATTCATCCCCATGGTGAACAAGGGCGGCGGCGCTGGTATGCAGGTCACGGCGTACACGCAAACACTCAGCGACATCGAGGCGCGCATCGGCAACCGCGCCAAGGCCGGCCAGGTCATCGGCAACTTCAACAACCTGTTCATGTTGCGCGTGCGGGAGACGATCACCGCCGAGCTGCTGACCCGGCAGTTGCCCAAGGTCGAGGTGTACACCACCTCGATTGTCAGCGGCGCCACGGATACCTCCGATCCCCAGGGGCACACTGCGTTCACGTCCAACACGCAGGACCGCATCACCACCACCAGCGTGCCGCTGATCGAACCGGCGCACGTGGTCAATCTGCCGAAGGGGCAGGCTTTCGCGCTGCTCGAAGGCGGCAACCTGTGGAAGATTCGCATGCCGCTGCCCGCGCCCGACGCCGACGAGGCCATGCCCAAAGACTTGCAGGAGCTGGCCGGCTACATGCGTCAGCACTACGTCGATGCCGGCGACTGGTGGGAAAGCCAGGGCCTGCCGGCGCTGCAGCACGAGGCGCTGCCGGCAGACCTGCTCGACGACTTCAAGCAAATGGCCTTCGCCGATACTGCCGAGGATGGAAAGGCATGAGCGATCCGGCCGTCGCGGCGCAACGCCAACAGGTACGCCAGAGAGGTTTTCTCGCCAGCCTTGTCACCTTGCCGTTTCGCTTCTTCGGCGTGCTTTGTGGGTCGCTGCTGCTGTGCATCCTGATCGAATGGATCGGCATGCACCTGTTCTGGCCGGAACAGGGATGGCGTCATGCGCAGGACATGGTGGCCTACGAGCTGGACCAGCTATCGACCTACTTCACGCGCAGCGTGGTGGTGCAGGAACCGGGGCGCACCGCCCATCGGATTGTCGAGTGGGCGTATGAATGGGTCTTCCTCAAGACCGGGCTGCTGGAGTGGGTGCAGAACGCCTCCGCGCAGGCCAGCGCCGGCAGCCACGGTCAGACCAGGGATTTCCGGTACTACCTGAGCCAGGTCTATGTCCACCTGGAAAGCTATCTGATCGCGGCGGCGTACACGGTGCTGGTGTTCCTCGTGCGCCTGCTGGTGCTGTGCCTGATGCTGCCGCTGTTCCTCATGGCGGCTTTCACGGGCCTCGTGGACGGCCTGGTACGCCGTGACATCCGCCGCTTCGGCGCGGGGCGCGAATCCGGCTTCGTCTATCACCGCGCCAAGGCGGCCTTGATGCCCCTGGTGGTACTGCCGTGGGCGGTCTACCTCGCGTTGCCCATCAGCGTGAGTCCGATCCTGATCCTGCTGCCCAGCGCCGTCCTGCTGGGCGTGGCCGTGGACGTGGCCGCCGGGAGTTTCAAGAAGTACCTCTAGCGTTCGCCCAAGGAATGCGGTGGACCGGCCGTTCTTATTGATTGCGGAAACGCATCCCTTCTCGCCGCAGCATCACGCCATCCATACAACTTTCGGATCGCGCGATGGGCACGACGGCCAACACAGCATTCGTCCGGTGGCGCGCGCTGGCTCCAGCCCTGGCCTGCCTGCTGCTGGTCACGCCAAGCGCGTTCGCCGCCGATACCGCTTCCGAGCATGCGCAGCTCGCGGCGCTCATGCGTCAGCTCGACATGCTCGACCGGCTGGCCGAGCACAGCGAGCGCCTGCCGAAACAGGACGCCTCCCGCTACCACTTCGACTACGCGCGGCTGCGCGAGGACATCGAGCGTGTCCGCAGCGGCATCCGCGACTACCTGACGCCGCAGCGCGCACAACCGCGCGATCCCGCAACGCTGATCGGCGATTACCGCCAAGAGGCGGAGGACGCGCCATGACGAGCGATCAGGTCGCCGCCTTTCAGGCCAACAGCGGCTTCGGCCCTTCGGATGTTTCCGTCGTCCTGGTCGGCGGCGTGTTCGTCGTGCTGTTGCTGTGGGGCGTCTGGGCACTGCGCACCGCCTACGTCGGCTGGGCCGAAGACAGCATCTCCCAGCGCCAGTTCCTCGGCGTCGCGGTGCGATTCGTCGCGATGTACGTCGTGCTGACGTTTTTCCTTCTCTCTTGACGCAAAGAGGATTCCGCCATGACTTTCCGTTCCATCTCCACTCGCTTCGCCCGCCTGGCCGGCATGCCCGCCGTCGCCGTGATCTCCGCGAGCCTGTCGCCGATCGTGCAGGCCCAGGGCCTGCCGACCATCGAAGACCCGTCGCGGGGCACCGGCAGCGGCATCATGGAGACGCTGCGCAATTACGGTTACGACATCGTGATGCTGGTCGCGCTGCTCGTGGTCGCCTCGATGTTCGTCGGCGTCTGCTACCACGCCTACAGCACCTATTCGGAGATTCACACCGGGCGCAAGACCTGGGGCCAGTTCGGTTTGACGGTCGCGATCGGCGCGATCCTGCTGGTCGTGGGCATCTGGCTGCTCACCGAAGCCACCGGCGTCCTGTAAGGAGGTCGGAGCGATGTCGGGGAGCCAGGACCGCCTGCACGACGGCACGGTGACTTTCCTGCCGCATCGCCTGAACCGTCAGCCCGTGGTGGTGCGCGGACTGACGGCCGACGAGCTGTGGGTCTGCGTGGGACTCTCCGCCACGGTCGGCCTGGTGCTGGGCATTCCACTGGCGTGGCTGGCGTCCACGCTCGCGATGGTGCCAACCCTGATCGTGGCGGCCATCGGCATGGGCGTGTTCGTTGGCGGCGGCGCGTTGCGACGCCACAAGCGGGGGCGTCCCGACACCTGGCTGTACCGGCACCTTCAGTGGTGGATCGCGCTGCGCCATCCCGCCTTCGCGCCCTACACGGGCGGCAGGTCGCTGGTCACGCGGTCGGGCTACTGGACGGCGCGCAGGAGTGCGCCATGAGCCGCTTCAAGAACGAGATCACGCACCTGCAGGCGCACATCAAGACCTTGCGCATGGGAGCCGGCGCGCTGTTCGTCGTCGCCCTGGTGCTGGGCTTCGGCTGGTGGAGTGCGCCTCGCGATCTGACCATCCACGTGCCGCCGGACCTGCGTTCGGGCAGCGTGCGCAAGTGGTGGGAGGTGCCGCCGGAGTCGGTCTACGCCTTTACCTTCTATGTCTTCCAGCAGCTCAACCGCTGGCCGACGAACGGCGAGGACGACTACGCGCGCAACATCCACGCGCTGTCGGCCTACCTGACACCCGGCTGTCAGATCTTCCTGCGGCGCGACTACGAGCAGCGCCGCAGCACGGGCGAACTGCGTCAGCGCGTGCGGGGCATCTACGAGATTCCGGGTCGCGGCTTCGGCGACGACCCGACGGCGCGCGTCCGCGTGGTGTCCGACCGCGACTGGATCGTCACGCTGGACGTGACGGCCGACGAGTATCACGGCGCCGAACAGGTCAAGCGCGCGCTGGTGCGCTACCCGCTGAAGGTGGTGCGTCTGGATATCGACCCGGAGCGCAATCCCTTCGGCCTGGCGCTGGACTGTTACAGCAGCACCCCGCAACGCATCGCGCCGCAGGCGGCAGCCGCCTCCGCCGTCGATGGTCCCGGTGGTCCGTAGGGAGTCCCGCGATGAAACGTCTTGTTCTTAACTTCCTGGCAACCGCCACCTTGACCTTGGGCCTGATCCCGAGCGCTCTGGCGCTGGAGATTCTGCGCTGGGAGCGGTTGCCGCTGGCCGTGCCTCTCGTGGTCGGCCACGAGCGCGTGATCTTCATCGACCGCAATGTGCGTGTCGGTGTGCCCGCCTCGCTGGGCGACCGCCTACGTGTGCAAAGCGCCGGTGGCGCCCTCTATCTGCTTGCCAGCGAACCGATCGAGCCGACCCGCCTGCAATTGCAGGATGCCGACACGGGCATCCTGATCCTGCTCGACATTGCCGCCGAGCCTGGCGAGGCACCGCTGGAACCCGTGCGCATCGTCGAAGGCGAATCGCACGCGAAGCGCTACGGCGACACCGGCAAGCCACCAGCCGCCGACACGGCGCGGCTCCCCGCGCGGGAGACGCCGGTTCCCGTGGTGCTGACGCGCTACGCCGCGCAGAGCCTGTACGCGCCCCTGCGCACGGTGGAGCCGGTGAACGGCGTCGTGCGCGTGAACCTGCGCCGCGACCTGGCGCTCGACACCCTGCTGCCGACGCTGCCGGTGCGCGCCAGGGCGCTGGCCGCGTGGCGGCTGGAAGATCAATGGGTGACGGCGATCCGGCTGACCAACACGTCCGGCCGGTGGATCGACCTGGACCCGCGCGCCTTGCAGGGCGATTTCGTCACCGCGACGTTCCAGCACCCCGACCTGGGGCCGGCGGGCAATTCGCGCGACACCAGCGTGGTGTACCTGGTGACGCGCGGCCGCGGCCTGGCGCAATCGCTGCTGCCGGCCATCAGTCCCATCGACGCTGCGCACAACTTGCCGGCTTCCGCAGCAGCCGGCAACGCGGAAGGAGCCGGCGATGCGCAGTAACGGTTTGCTCAAGTGGTTGATGCTGCCGATGGCGCTGTTGCTGGTGTTCGTCGGCATCAAGCTGTTTTCCGGCGACCGTGGCGCATCGCCGCTCCCCGGCGATGCCGGCGGCCAACTGACGGCGGACGAGATGCGGGCACTCGGTATCGAAGGCGACACGCCGCACGATACGGTCGCCACGCTGGTGGCCCAGGTACGGCAGTTGCGCACCGAATTGCAGACCGCGCTGTCCGACAACCGCAACCAGCGGGCGGAGAACGACCGCCTGCGTCAACGCGAGCGGTCGATCGAGCAGCGTATCCAGAATGTCCTGGACACCGAACGCGCCCAACTGCGTCAGGATCGCGAACAGACGGCCAGCGAACGGCAACAGGCCCAGGGGTTGTTGCAGGACTTGCAACGCCAGTTTGAAGGCCTGGGGGGCAGGGCTGGCCACACCGACCTGCCGATCGGTCTTGGACTGGAGGACGGCGACGGCCAGCACTTCGGCCGCGACGGCGTGCGCTGGATCGAGCCGGACGACGCCAGGCCCGCCGAAGGCAGGAGCGGCAATCGCGGCGGCTTCAGCTTCCCCAACGATTTCAGCCCGGTCGGGGAAACCCTGGACGCCGCATCCGAAACCCTCGGCCGCGCCACCGGCGGCGCCGTCGGCACATCGTCGCTTGAGGCGGTCTACACGGTGCCGTCGAACTCGACCCTGATGGGGTCGATCGCGATGACGGCACTCATCGGGCGCGTGCCCATCGACGGCACGGTGAACGATCCCTATCCGTTCAAGGTCGTCATCGGCCCCGACAACCTCACGGCCAACGGCATCGACATCCCGGATGTGGCCGGCGCGGTGGTCAGCGGCACGGCCTCGGGGGACTGGACGCTTTCCTGCGTGCGCGGGCAAATCCGCTCCATCACCTTTGTGTTCGAGGACGGCACCATCCGCACGCTGCCGGAAGAGTCCGGTCGCAACAGCAGCAATCGGAACGATACCGGCACCCAGGGAGGTCTCGGCTGGATCAGCGATCCCCACGGCATCCCTTGTGTCAGCGGTGAACGGCGCAGCAACGCCCAGCAGTATCTCGGCACCCAGGCCCTGATCACGGCCGCCGGCGCGGGCGCGGCCTCGCTGATCGATTCGGACAGCGGCCGGATGTCCTACGTCGGCAGCGACGGATCGATCGGAACGGTAGGCATCACCGCCAACGAGGCCATGGGCCGCATCCTGGCCGGCGGGGTGCAAGAGATGTCGCAGTGGGTGAACAAGCTCTACGGCCAGGCATTCGCCGCCGTCTACGTCGAGCCGGGCGCCAAGGTCGCCGTGCATATCGAGCAGCCACTCACCATCGACTACGACGCCAAGGGGCGCCGGGTCGATCACCGTCTCGGAGGTTCCCATGTCCCGGATCTGGATTGAACGGCTTGCCGTCGTGCTCGCGGTCGTCGCACTGGCCGGCTGCGCGACCAGCAAGGAGAAGCTGCTGACCCACGGCGACCAGACCATGCTCGACATCTGGAATCAGGAAACGGGCGGACCGGCGGGCGGCGGCCGCGCATCGCGCGAGCTGCTGGACGCCCGGCAGGCTTTGCGCCGGCCGCTCACCGACACGGACGTGCAGGCCGCGCCCGGCGTGCAGACCCGTTACACCCGCACGGCGCAGAACGAGATTTACCGGCAGTTCCACCGCCTCCCCAACCCGGACCTGGTGATGTACGTGTTCCCGCACCTGGCCGGCACCGATCCGGTGCCGGTGCCCGGCTACAGCACGGTGTTCCCGTTTTATCAGCGCGTGCAGTACGCCCTGCCGGGCGAGCGCGTGGAGGACTATTGAATGGCGTGGTCGCTGCCGTGGCCGCGCAAACCTGTGCCGGCATCCGAGGAATCCGAGTCACAGCAGGCCGACGCCTGGGAACGCCATGTGGCCGACCTGAAAGCGCATGGCATTCCCGAGCCCGGCACCCGCCTCGATCCGAAACACCGGCCCGCCACTCAGGCGGACGAACAGGCTCTCTACGACGTGGCGCCGTCCTTCGTGGACCTGTTGCCGTGGGTGGAATATCTGGCCGACACCAAGAGCCTGCTACTGGAGGATGGTGAATCGGCGGCGGCGTTCTTCGAGCTGACACCGATCGCCACCGAAGGACGCGAAAGCGATTGGCTGTGGCAGGCCCGAGACGCGCTGGAGAATGCCCTGCAGGACAGCTTCGACGAACTCGACGAGCAGCCCTGGGTGGTGCAGCTCTATGCCCAGGACGAAGCCGACTGGACGGGCTATCTGAACGTCTTGCGGGACTACATCCAGCCGCGCGCGCAGGGCAGCGCGTTCAGCGACTTCTACCTGCGGTTCTTCGCGCATCACCTGCGGGCCATCACCAAGCCGGGCGGCCTGTTCGACGACACCACCGTGACCCGCCTGCCGTGGCGCGGCCAGACGCGGCGCGTGCGCATGGTGGTCTATCGTCGCGCGCCGGGCGCTTCACACCGTCGCGGCCAATCGCCCGAACAGGCCCTGGCAACGGTGTGCGACCGGCTGGCCGGCGGTCTCGCCAATGCCGGCGTCAAGGCGCGGCGCCTGGGCGCGGCGGACATCCACGCCTGGTTGCTGCGCTGGTTCAACCCGAACCCGACCTTGCTGGGCGCGACGGCTGCCGATCGTGAGCGCTTCTACCAGTTGGCCGCCTACCCCGAAGAAACGAACGAAGGCGACGTCGAACTCGCCAGCGGCACGGACTTCTCGCAACGGCTGTTCTTCGGCCAGCCACGCTCCGACGTGGCGAACGGCATCTGGTTTTTCGACGACATGCCGCATCGGGTCATGGTGCTCGACCGGCTGCGCACGCCGCCGGCAACCGGACATCTGACCGGAGAAACGCGCAAAGGCGGCGATGCCTGCAACGCGCTGTTCGACCAGATGCCCGAGGACACGGTGATGTGTCTCACCCTCGTCGCCACGCCGCAGGACGCATTGGAAGCGCATCTGAACTACCTGGGCAAGAAAGCGGTCGGCGAAACGCTGGCGTCCGAGCAGGCCCGGCAGGACGTGCAGCAGGCACGTTCGCTGATCGGCAGTTCGCACAAGCTCTATCGCGGCGCGCTGGCCTTCTACCTGCGCGGGCGCGACATGGCCGAACTCGATGCGCGCGGCCTGCAACTCGCCAATGTCATGCTCAACGCCGGCCTCCTGCCTGTGCGCGAGGAGGATGAGGTCGCGCCACTCAACAGTTACCTGCGCTGGCTTCCCTGCCTCTATGACCCGGCCAGGGATCGACGCCAGTGGTACACCCAGCTCATGTTCGCGCAGCACGCAGCGAATCTCGCGCCCGTGTGGGGGCGCAATCAGGGCACCGGGCATCCCGGCATCACCTTCTTCAATCGCGGTGGCGGCACCGTTGCCTTCGACCCGCTCAACCGGCGCGACCGGCAGATGAATGCCCATCTGTTTCTGTTCGGCCCGACCGGCTCGGGCAAATCGGCCACGCTCAACAACATCCTCAACCAGCTCGTCGCGATCTACCGGCCCCGGCTGTTCATCGTCGAGGCGGGGAACAGCTTCGGTCTGTTTGGCGAATTCGCCCAGCGCCTTGGCCTGACGGTGCATCGGGTGAAGCTCGCGCCCGGCGCTGGCGTGAGCCTCGCGCCCTTTGCCGATGCGTGGCGTCTGGTGGATACGCCCAGCCAGGTGCGGACGCTGGACGCCGATGCCCTGGACGAGGAACAGGAAACCGAAGACGCATCGAGCGAAAGCGATGAACAGCGCGACGTGCTCGGCGAGTTGGAGATCACCGCCCGCCTGATGATTACCGGCGGCGAGGACAAGGAAGAGGCGCGCATGACCCGCGCCGATCGCAGCCTGATCCGCCAGTGCATTCTCGACGCGGCGCATCGCTGTGCGCCGGAGAAGCGCACGGTGCTGACCGAGGACGTGCGCAACGCCCTGCGCGAGCGCGCCAGCGATTCCGCGCTGCCCGAAGCCCGGCGCGCTCGCCTGCTGGAAATGGCGGACGCGATGGATATGTTCTGCCAGGGACTGGACGGCGAAATGTTCAATCGTCCCGGCACGCCATGGCCGGAAGCCGACATCACCATCGTCGATCTGGCGACCTTCGCGCGCGAGGGCTACAACGCGCAGCTTTCCATCGCCTATATCTCCCTCATCAACACCGTCAACAACATCGCAGAGAGGGATCAGTTTTTGGGGCGCCCCATCGTCAACGTCACCGACGAGGGTCACATCATCACGCGCAATCCATTGCTCGCCCCTTACGTCGTCAAGATCACCAAGATGTGGCGCAAGCTCGGCGCCTGGTTCTGGCTGGCGACGCAGAACCTGGACGATCTGCCCAAGGCCGCCGAACCGATGCTGTCGATGATCGAGTGGTGGATCTGCCTGTCGATGCCACCCGACGAAGTAGAGAAGATCGCGCGCTTCCGCGAACTCAATCCGGCACAGAAGGCGCTGATGCTGTCGGCGCGCAAGGAGTCCGGCAAGTTCAGCGAAGGCGTGATCCTGTCGAAGTCGATGGAAGTCCTGTTCCGCGCCGTGCCGCCGAGTCTCTACCTGGCCATGGCGATGACCGAGCCCGAGGAGAAGGCCGAGCGCTATCAGTTGATGCGGCAATACGGCATCGGCGAGTTGGAGGCCGCTTTCAAGGTCGCCGAGAAAATCGACCGGGCTCGCGGCATCGAGCCACTGCCGCTCGACGCCCTCGGTTGAGGCGGGAAAGATCATGCGCACGCCAGGCCTGCCTACGCACACGCTACGACGCTACCTGGGGCCGATGCTGGCCGGGATCGCGGTGCTGCTCGTGCTGCTGGCCTGGTCGCTGGGACGCAGCCCGCACACTGGCGATCCGGCATCCGCCGAGGCTGTCGCGTCAGCGGGTCCGCCGTGGCGCTACGGACGCATCGACGCGCGGTTCACGCTGATCGAGTACGCCGATCTGGAATGCCCGTACTGCCAGGCCTACTTCCCTGTGCTGAAGCGCTGGATCGACGCCAATCCCGATGTGAACTGGCAATGGCACCATCTGCCACTGCCGATGCACGAACCAGCCGCCACGCAATCGGCACGCCTGGCGGAATGCGCGGGGGAAACCGGCGGGCGGGAAGCGTTCTGGAACACCGTCGCCTGGATTTACCAGCATACCCACGGCGGCGGCCAGGGCCTTCCGCCCGGCATCCAGCCGCCCGGCGCGACGCCCGAGCTGCGCGAGTGCCTGACCAGCGCACGGCCCGACGCCGTGATCCGGGCACAGGCCGAGGAAGCCGCGCTGGCCAGCATCACCGCGACCCCGATGCTGCGCGTGATCGACAACCGCACCGGCCGGACACTGCTGCTGCCGGGCGCCGTCGAAGGCGATGCCTTGCTGTCGGCCATCGATCTGCTGGCGTCATCGAGCGAAGAATCGACGATGGCCGAAACCCTGCCCGAGATACCCGAGATGCCTGCTGACGACCTCAGCGACATGCCCAGGTAGCCGCGATCTTCAAGGCTACGGCGCGGTTCCGACCGCGCTGATCGTTCCAGTTCGCACCGCATCCCTCGCGCGAACGTCCATCGTCTTCGATGGAGGATGCCCATCAATCCAGGCCCGATTTTCGGGCTTTCGTCATCACGTCCTACGGGGGTCTCACCCCCCGGCCGGGACGGGAGCCTCCGTTTCATTCATCAAGGAGGCTATCCCATGAGTGCATCCAACAAGGTTGCCGACACCACACCCTCAGCGCTCGCGCAGTACGCGAGCATTCAGGACGACCCGCTGATCCGCGAGGCCATCCGCCTGCTGGAGAAACGCATCTTCAAACGCGGCACCAAGCTGTCTGGCCCCGACGGCGCGCGAGACTACCTGCGCCTGAAACTCGCGGGCGAAGCGCTCGAAGTGTTCGCCGTCCTGTTTCTCGACACGAAGCATCACGTCATTGCCTACGAGCCGATGTTCCACGGCACCATCGACGGCGCCAGCGTGTATCCCCGAGCGGTTCTCAAACGAGCGATCGAGCACAACTGCTCGGCGGTCATCTTCGCCCACAACCACCCCTCGGGTACGACCAAGCCGAGCCATGCCGACAAGGAGATCACAAGCCGTCTGAAATCGGTTCTCGAACTGGTGGACGTTCGCGTTCTGGACCATTTCATCGTCGGTAAAGGAACACCCTTCTCCTTCGCGGAAACCGGCTTGCTGTAGTCCCAGAGGCGCCCCTACCAGGGCGCCTTCTTTCAATGCCGCTGCGCAAGTAGCCCCCTCAGAAAAGCCCAGACCGTCCAAGTTTTCTTCCCTACAGGGATAGGCAGGGATGGCGGCCCAGTCTTGGGCTGCCAGCGCCCCCGTTAGGGCCTCTAGAAATATGTAGCGTAATCTTCAATATTGATTTAATCTCTACATCATGAAAATGATTACCTTGATTCTGTCCTTGCCCACCGAAAACGCCACAGCCCGGCAACGGGTCTGGCGTGCCCTCAAGGCGTCCGGCGCCGCCGTGCTGCGCGATGGCGTCTACCTGATGCCGGAACGCGAGGATTGCCGCGCCACCCTGGACGGACTGGCGGCCGAAGTGCGCGAGGGTGGAGGGAGCGCCCACGTGCTGCACATCGAAGAGCCGGAGGGTACGAACTTTGTCGCCCTGTTCGATCGCGGCGATGACTTCACCGCCCTGCTGGCCGAGGTGGCACAGGTGCGGGAGATGCTGACCGCCGAGACCGTTCAGGATGTGCTCAAGCAAGTACGCAAGCTGCGCAAGGCCTTCGCCAATCTGGTCGAAATCGACTTCTTCCCCGGCGAAGCGCAACGGCAGACAGACACCGCCCTGCGTGAACTGGAACTGGCCTGTGCGCGGGCTTTGTCCCCGGACGAGCCGCAGGCGGTGGATGGCGTGATCGAGCGTCTGGAACTGTCCGACTATCAGGGCCGTACCTGGGCAACGCGGCGCCGGCCCTGGGTGGATCGCCTGGCCAGCGCCTGGCTGATCCGCCGCTTCATCGACCCGCAGGCGCGGATTCTATGGCTGGACAGTCCCGATGACTGCCCGCCCGACGCGCTGGGCTTCGATTTCGATGGCGCCACCTTCAGCCATGTCGGTAGCCGCGTCACCTTCGAGGTGCTGGCAGCCAGCTTCGGGCTGGAGCAGGCCGCCATCGCGCGGCTCGGCCTGCTGGTGCATTGCCTTGATGTGGGTGGTATCCAGCCGCCCGAAGCGGTTGGCATCGAGAGTGTGCTTGCCGGCCTGCGCGAAACCCTTACCCAAGACGATTCACTGCTGACTGCCGCATCCGCCATATTCGACGGATTGCTCGCCAGCTTCGACAAAGGAGCATCCACAACGTGACAACAAAAAGCCTGACGGAGGACGTCGTACTGGCGGCCCCACCCCCGGTTGGTTTTTGGGAAGCCTTTCGCCTCTGGCTGAAACTCGGTTTCATCGGTTTCGGCGGACCCGCCGGACAGATCGCCCTCATGCACCGTGAACTGGTCGAGCAGCGCCGCTGGATCAGCGAGCGGCGCTTCCTGCATGCGCTCAACTACTGCATGTTGCTGCCCGGCCCGGAGGCACAGCAACTGGCCACCTACCTGGGCTGGCTCATGCACCGGACCTGGGGAGGCATAGTGGCCGGCACCTTGTTCCTGTTGCCCGGACTGTGCTTCCTGATCCTGCTGTCGTGGCTCTACATCGCGTTTGGCGACACGGCGCTGGTGGCCGGACTGTTCTACGGCATCAAGCCCGCCATCACGGCGGTCGTTGTACAGGCCGTGCATCGCATTGGCTCGCGGGCACTCAAGGGTGGTGCCATGTGGGCTATTGCTGCAGCGGCCTTCGTGGCGATTTTCGCGATGAATGTGCCATTTCCGTACATTGTCGCCGCCGCTGCCTCGATCGGCTATATCGGCGGACGCATTGCTCCGCACAAGTTCAAGACCGGCGGCGGCCATTCCGCAGCGGACAAGTCCTATGGCCCGGCGCTGATCGATGACGATACGCCCACGCCCGAACACGCCCGGTTCCGCTGGTCCGGCTTGCTGCGCGTGGCCGTCGCCGGCTTTTTCCTGTGGTTGATTCCCATGACGCTGCTCACGGCAGGCTTTGGCTGGGATCACACCCTGACGCAGATGGGCTGGTTCTTCACCAAGGCTGCACTGCTGACCTTCGGTGGCGCCTATGCGGTATTGCCCTATATCTACCAGGGCGCGATCGGCAATTACGCCTGGCTTACCCCCACACAAATGATCGATGGCCTGGCGCTGGGTGAAGCCAACCCCGGCCCCCTCATCATGGTGGTCGCCTTTGTCGCCTTTGTCGGGGCCTATGTGCAGGCGCTGTTCGGCCCGGACATGCTGTTCGTCGCCGGTGCGGTAGCGGCGGTGCTGGTGACCTGGTTCACCTTCCTGCCTTCCTTTATTTTCATTCTCGCCGGTGGCCCGCTCGTCGAATCGACCCACGGCAACCTGCGCTTCACGGCGCCGCTGACGGCGATCACGGCGGCGGTGGTTGGCGTGATCCTCAACCTGGCGGTGTTCTTCGCCTACCACGTGCTGTGGCCGGAGGGACTGGCCGGGCGCTTCGACTGGATATCAGCGCTGATCGCGCTGGGAGCGGCCTTGGCACTGTTCCGCTACAAGCGCAGCGTCATTCAGGTCATTGCTGCCTGCGCTGGTGTGGGTCTGATTCTAAAAGTCCTGATTCTGTGAGGAATGAAGCCATGTCTCTCGAAATACGTGCCTTACCGATTGACCCGGCCAGTCTCAGTGGTCTATCGGAACGACTGATCATCAGCCACCATGCAAACAACTATTCAGGCGCCGTCAAAAGACTAAATGCCATTCGCGGGAAACTCGCGGAGCTTGATTACTCGAATGAGACTGGCTTTCTGATCAATGGCCTCAAGCGAGAAGAACTGGTGGCCTACAACTCGATGGTTCTGCATGAATTGTACTTTGCGGCGCTGGGCGGGGACGGCCAATTGCCACCCGGCAATTTACGGGATGCCATCGAGCGTGACTTCGGAAGCCTGGCTCGCTGGCAAACCGAGTTCTCCGCAATGGGCAAAGCATTGGCGGGTGGTTCCGGCTGGGTGCTGTTGGTCTGGTCATCGCGTGATGGTCGGCTCAGCAATCAATGGGGCGCTGATCACTGTCACGTCATGGCGGGAGGAACGCCCATTCTGGCCCTGGATATGTATGAGCACGCTTACCACATCGACTACGGCGCGAAGGCAGCAGCTTATGTGGATGCTTTTATGAAAAACATCCTGTGGGATGAAGTGGCCAACCGATATATCCAGTGCGCCCGAACAGCCTGATCAGTATCTGTGCTTTATCGACGAAGGGTTCGATCAGGTCAGCCGAGTCACGAAGGAGGCAATGATGAAGTGGATTACACGTGAGCGTCCCAAAATCGACCGTATCGCTTGTCCCTGGCTGATTCTGCGCTTCATCGACCAGGATGCCGAGTTCCTTTACGTGCCAGCATCAGAGGTTCTGGCCGTTGCTGCAAAAATTGGTGCTACGCCCTATGACATTCCGGGGGTGGAGTTGAGTCACGTCGGCGAGCAATGCAGCTTCGATGCCTTCCTGGCAAAGTACCGGATAACCGATCCGGCCCTGGTGCAGTTGGCCGATATCGTGCGCGGCGCCGACACTTCGCGCTTGGATCTCACGCCACAGTCGGCGGGTCTCTACGCAATCTCACTCGGTCTATCGCGCGTGTTTGCGGACGACCACGAGATGCTGCGCCACGGACTGGTAATGTACGACGCACTCTATGCTTGGAGTCGCGAGGGCCAGCATGAGACGCATAACTGGCCACCCACCTGATTTCATGGACGCTAACCCCTGGCATCAATGAACCATCCAGCCGTCCTGACGCACATCGAGTTCAAAGACGCCTTCTTGATCGAGCGAGCACTCCACCTCTGATACCCAGGCTCCTGCAGCTCCCCCCAAGTAGACCGCAATACGAACCGCCTGCATAAGACGTATCCAGGCCGCATTCTCAGGTTCAGGTGTCTGCGCGCAGGGGAAGCTTGCGCAGGGAAACCGGGTGGTTTGGAGTCCCGATTCTCTCTCGCTTCGTCGATCCCTTTGCGTTGCACTCTCCTGGTCATCAACGTCAGGGGGTGCGACATGCTTGCTCACTATTCCCGCTCGCCGATCGGATTCCTACAGCTCGCGTTCACGCTGGCAGCCGCGCTTGCTGCTACCGCCGTAACAGCGGCTGAGGTTTGGGTCATCACGGATCAGCAGCATCCCGTGCGGGGCAAGCCTGATCGCCTTATCGAACTGGATGCCCCGACACGCATTGAGGCTGAGCTTTCTGCTCAGCTTCCCAACGAACCGGAGCAGGCCGCTGCATTGGTCCAGCGTCGTCTGCATGAAGGCGGGAAAGCGCTGCAACAGCGCCTCGCCGCCGCATACCAAGGCGTCACTGACGCCTGGAGTCTCGGCATCACCAAAGTTCCCGCGGTGGTCGTCGATCAGCGCTATGTCGTCTACGGCGAAGCCGATGTGTCGCGCGCGCTTGCGCGCGTCGAGCAATACCGGAGGGAGCAACCATGATGCTATCGCGTCGCGCATGGCGGGCAGGAGCGGCAACCGTTCTGCTGGGCACCGCTGTTTCCGCCTTCGCCATCAACACCGCCACGATTACCGGCTCGGTGCTGTCGCCCGATTGCCTGTCATATCGCGTCCAGGGCATCTGCTATTGGCTGTATTGCACGATCACCGGCTGCACCGTTCGTACCTCGATCAAGGTACAGCACTACGTGCCCGATGCCGTCGTGTCGAGCTACTCGAACACCGGGGAGAATCCCTGGGTTGAAGTGCGTGCGATGAGCATGCCGAACCCCACCGCTCAAGGTGGCGGTGACGGCACGACGAACGAAGAACACGAGAACAACCTCGCCAAGTTCAAGAACGCCGATGTGATCGGGCATCCGGGCGCCACCATCTTCAGCGAGTTCGTCAGTCAGTTGGGCTACTCCTGCGAAGGCGCAGGAACGGCCTTCATGCCGTATCTGTTGAGCACGCTCGATACCGTGGCCTGGCGCTACAACATCCCCGAGTCCGTGTACCCCGAAGCACTGATCCCTGGGATGCGTGAAATCGGCACCCGCACCGGCTTGAACCTCTGGGGCAACGTCTATCCGCGCGGCGGCTTCCTGCATCACGTGGACGACTACAAGGCGGCGGCCGTCGTCGCCCAGCGTGCCGGCGACATCGTGACCCGGCGCGGCCAGGTTCATGTCTATCAGCCGCTGCTTGCCAACGCGAGCGCGGGCTACTGGCCCGCAGGTGCCTTGGTGGAAAGCGATGCTTCCACCGGAAAGTGGCAGGAACTGACGCCTCGGCTGTCATCCTCCTGCGCGGTCTTCCCGCACAACAATGTCCGCATCCAGGCGCAGCAAGGCGACTACGCCTGGGCGCTGTGGCGTCCGTACTCCTGCTGTCAGCGACGCGGCCAGGTGTTCCTCGGCAGCACGGATTTCAACTGAGGGCCGGCCGATGAAAATATTCCCACGCCCACGACGCTTCGCCATGACGCTGCCGGCGCGCAGCATTCTGTTCGCTGGCGTGCTGGCCGCGATGAGCCACGCGCTGTGGGCGCAGACCAGTGTCAACGACTATGGCGTGCATCATCGCGGCAGCGTCATCGGCGATGACGTGCTGTACAGCATCGGTGGCGGCCGGGCGGTGTCGATGGGGCCGGTCGGCCAGATGCAGCACCTCGGTGTCGGCATCGGCTGGAACAGCAACCTGATCTGCGGCGACATGAGCATCACCACCACGCTGCAGAACCAGCTCAACGGCATCACCAACGGCTTCCAGACCATCATGAGCCAGGTGATCCAGAACGCCACGGCGGCCGTGGCATCGCTGCCGGCACTCATCATCCAGCGCGCCGATCCCGGTTTGTACAACCTGCTGACCAACGGCATCTTGCAGGCACGGCTCGATTTCGACCGCAGCAAGCTCACCTGCCGCGCGATCGCCAACCGCATGGCCGACGCGGCGGGCGGTCAGCTCGGTTGGGATCAGTTGGCCGAAGGCATGGCGCTCAAACAGGCCGTGGCCAGCAACGATGCCGTATCGGCCATCGAACAGGCCGAAACCAGTCGCGGCAACGACGGAGTGCCCTGGGTCGGCGGCAGCAATGCCGGCGGCGCCGGACAGAATCCCATCCGTGTGGTCAGCGACGTGACCCGCGCCGGCTACAACCTGCTCAACGGCCGCGGCGCGACCGATACCTCGCCGATCGACAGCATCACCTGCGGTAATCGCCTGAGCTGCCAGACCTGGCCTTCTCCCGAAGCCGCCACCGATTGGGCAACCCGCGTGCTGGGCGAGCAAGAGCACCGGACCTGCGATGGCTGCCTCAAGACCCAGGCCACCGCCGGCGTCGGCCTGACGCCGCTGATTCAGGAAGAGTACGAGACCAGGCTGGAGGCGCTGCGGGATCTGGTGACGGGTGCCAGCGCGACCACGTTCGAGAACCTGGAGGCGGCCGGCAGCGCTTCACTGCCGATCACGCGCGGTGTCGTCGAGGCGCTGCGCGACGAACCGGACCAGGATGTGCTCGCGCGGCGCCTGGCCTCCGAAGTCGCGTTGGCCAGCGTGCTGGAGAAGGCCCTGTTGTTGCAGCGGACGCTGCTGGCTGGCCGCAAGGAGCCCAACGTCGCGGCCAACCAGCTCGCACAGGATGCCATCGCACACGAAAGCAGCCTGCTGGAACAGGAGATCAACAACCTCAAGACCGAACTGGACCTGCGGCGCGAACTGGCGGCGAATTCGCCCATGGCGATCATCCAGCGGCACGGTACGCGCAGCGCCGGCTCGCGCGGCGTCTACCAGGGCGACACCGAGCGCGATCGCCTCGACGCCATCCAGCGGCCGCAGAACCCCGGCAATCCGCCATGAGGATCGGACTGCCGAAGTGGCTGTTCAACCGGCAACTCGGACGCACGCTGGGATGGATTGCGCTGATCGTGTTCGTCGCCGTGGCCGTCAACCTGGTCGGCATTCGCCTCGTCGGTGACGCGAACACCTGGAGCCGGTGGCTGGACGAGCATGCCGGCTACTTCCTCGTCTGGCGGCTGTGCCTGTATGGCGCGACGGCCTACGGGTGGATATGGATGCGTCGCCGCCTCCGGGAGCGCGACACATCCCGCGAAGCGCATCAGCGCCTGCTGCGCGCGGAGGTCGGCGCCGTCGCCGCCATCGTGCTGCTCGAAATCAGCGTACTGCTGCGACAACCGTAGCGATGCGGGACGACGATCATGACCCTCTACACCACGGACTATCTTGAGTATTACCTGACACTGGTTGCCTGGATCATCAACAACGGCATCTGGAATGTGCTGGTGGCCAGCGGCATCTTCGCGCTGCCGTTCCTCGCCATCGTCGTGCAGGAATGGCTCAAGGCCCGTGCGGAAGGCGCGGACGAAGGCAACAAGGGGGTGCTCTCGTCCATGCGCATCGAGAACCGCGTGTGGGTGGCGATCGTGGTCATCATGTTCGCCGGCATTCCCTTCATTCCGGTCGATCTGAGCACCATCCAGTTCGATCGCACGCGCTCGACCCAATGCCAGGTCAACGTGCCGCTGCCGTCGGAGACGAACTGGTCCGCTTCGTTCACGACGATCAACAACCAGAGTGCCCATGTTCCGGTCTGGTGGTTCTTCATGCACTCACTGTCGAAGGCCGTCACCGGCGCCGCCGTGGCGGCGATCCCCTGCGGTACGGACCTGCGGCAGATGCGCATGGAGATCGACAGCACTCGTATCGCCGATCCGGTGCTGGCCCAGGAAGTCGCCGACTTCACGAACGACTGCTACGGGCCGGCCCGCGCCAGGCTGTTCATGAGCCGGCCTACGCTCGGCGACGAGCAGATGAACGACGTGACCTGGATCGGTTCACGCTTCTTCCTGGACACGGCCGGCTTCTACGACACGTATCGCTCGCGCGCACCACGCGATGCCTGGCCCTATGACGACATGCGCGACGCCGGCCTCGCCGAAGTCTCCACTGGCGGCGGCTATCCGACCTGTCGGCAGTGGTGGGCGGACAGCGGCGACGGGCTGCGCGATCGTCTGCTGGCCCAGGTTGATCCGGGCCTGCTGTCCCGGCTCGGCCAATGGGCCGGTTTCCTGAGCCAGACGCAGGCCAACGATGCCGTGATCCGTGCCATCGCTTCACCACGGCAACAGGTCATGAACCAGGGGCACGTCTACACCGACTACGGTGGTCAGATCGGTATGACGCTCCCCAATGTCGCAACCCGCGTCGTATCGGATGTGGGGCTGACAGTAGGATCTCTCGGAATGTTTCCGGCCATGGATGTGGTGCGTCAGGCGTTGCCCATGATTCTGTCGTTCCTGAAAATGGCGATGGTCATCTGCATTCCGCTGGTGCTGATCTTCGGCACCTACGACTTGCGAACGGTGGTGACGGTGACTGCCGTGCAGTTCTCGCTGTTCTTCGTCGATTTCTGGTTCCAGCTCGCCCGCTGGATCGATTCCACGATCTTGAACGCCCTCTACGGCTGGCATTCCCCGCACAGCAACTTCAATCCGCTGATGGGATTGAACAACGCTTTCGGAGATATGCTGCTGAACTTCGTGATGGCGACGATGTTCATCATCCTCCCCGGCTTCTGGGTCATTGCCTTGAGCTGGGCCGGCATCAGGACCGGTAATATCCTCAGTGGTTTTATCACCGGCACATCAGATGCGAAGTCGGCTGGAGGTAGTGGTTCTCGGATGGCTCTGGCTGCGGCAACGAAAGGGGCAGCGAAATGAAGAGCTGCCTTCTAAACTCGATGGCTCCCCAAACTTAGTCACTCGCCCACAGCCTGTCGTCATCCTGGGTCGCTGCCCAGAAGTCATCGAACAGCGCCAACTTGGCTTCCTTAACGGTCGGGTACGTCTTCAGCCCGAACCGATTGCCGATCTTGTAGCCCCAACGGCTGGTCTTCGTTGGGTACACCACCAGGTTGTAGCCATCGAGGTTCAGGAAGCTGTTTCCCTTAGCAGAGACGCGCCATTTACGGTGCAGCCAGCGGGAATGCCGGGCGGCCCGATTGCGCAGCTTTGCCTCGCGCCGCTTCGGCCCCTCATAGTCGTCGCTCATCTTCTCGGCGCAGATGCACCCGACCTCGAAGTGCTCGTCCAGACTCG
This sequence comes from Alcanivorax sp. S71-1-4, assembly GCF_009846755.1. Taxonomy (GTDB): domain Bacteria; phylum Pseudomonadota; class Gammaproteobacteria; order Pseudomonadales; family Alcanivoracaceae; genus Isoalcanivorax. The sequence goes on along the minus strand of NZ_AQOR01000009.1, from coordinate 3,037 downwards.
GGTGCTCCATGATGTGAACGTAGCGGATCTTCTCGTTGCCGCACATCTGGCAGGTCGCGTAATCGGTTTCGTCCGCTGGCCCACCGTCGGCCCGCCGGTCTACGACATCCACGCAATGCCACCCCTTATGGGGCACGCCTGGCTGGTCCCAGCGGTTTCCGCTCATTTCAACACCATGTCAGTAATAAAATACGATTGACTGATGCGCACACATTGGTCATAGACACATTCTAGTGCGAGGCATATACTACCTTCAACAGTATCGACTAGCGATCATTAACACTCTAAATGGCAGCCAGGATGTCCAACGAGCAGCTTGCAGACCTGACACAGCCCCAGCGCGATCGGCTTGCATTCATAGAATTGCGCCTGCGCTTCATCGGAGAGATTCGTCGTCAAGACCTAGTGTCCCGTTTCGGCATACAGGCGGCGGCGGCAACCAGGGATATCGGGATCTACAAGGATCTCGCCCCCGGTAATCTGGACTATGACACCAAGAACAAGGTGTACGGCTACGCCGAAGGTTTTACGCCCGTCTTCGATTTCCCTGCCGAGCGAGTCTTGGCGTGGCTGTCGCAAGGCTTTGGCGATGGCGAGCCTACGGCCCTCAAGTCCTGGATCACCTGTGAGATCCCCTCCAGGCTCACGAAACCAGGGCTCGACACGCTCGCATGTGTCACCCGGGCAATCCACCAGGAGCGCCCCCTGAAGGTCACCTACCACTCCTTGTCGAGTGGCGAGACTGAGCGTGAGATCGTCCCCTTTGCGTTAATTGATAACGGCCTGCGCTGGCATGTCCGCGCCTTCGATCGACGCAGCAAGGAGTTCAGGGACTTTGTTAGCACGCGTATGAAACGCCCCGTGATGCTGAAAGACAGCGACGTTCTGCCGCACGAAAAAAGTGACCAGGACATCCAATGGACCCGCATCGTGGAGTTGGAGTTGGTGCCGCATCCCGATCAGCCACACCCCGAGATCGCGGAGATGGATTACGGCATGACCGAAGGCATGGTGAAAATGAAGCTCCGTGCAGCGACGGCCGGCTACATCCTGCGCAAGTGGAGCGTCGACTGTTCCGCAGATCACAGCCTTCGTGGGCCGGAGTTCAGGTTGTGGCTCAAGGACCACTTGGCCTTGTACGGCGTCAAGAATGCCGTGCTGGCACCGGGGTATGCGCCCCTGGATGCGGCCCGGGCAGGAGCGGAATGTGACTGAACAATGGATGCCACTGCCTGCACCGGTCCCATCGGTAGAACAAACGAACTACGAGAGATGAGATGAAGGAATCCTACCTACCGACATTGCTGCAAATGAGGATGCTCGTCGGCTTCCTCGGTGAGAGGGCTCAGTGCGCCTGGTGGCCAACAGCGTTCTATGAGGCATCAAGCCGGCTCTTCCTGGAGCCGGTCTTCTCGAAGACGTCTCGCCTCACTCAATACCATGGTGTGCTGGAAGCCGCCAGACGATTGCATGACGAACACCTGAGTGTCGGCAGCTACCACCTATTCCGTCTGCCTGAAGAGGTCGAGCAAGACCTGCACGCGATCGTGCAAAGCAGCGTGGGTGAAGAACTCTCTAGCCAGTCCTCACAAAGCAAAGAGGCTGCTCTGGAAGCGTTGAAGCGCTTATCCGCAAAGAATGGCACGTCCGGCGTGGGTCCAGCGGCGGTTGGAAACGTTAACGATCTCGATTCCACCGACACCCTGAAGGCCATCGCAGCGGCCTACCTATCGGCGTTCACTCAGAACGTCAAAACATATCCGTATCTGGTGGGGTGATCGTGGCCGAAAACAAGCCGTACACCACCCAGTTGCAAGCCGGACTTGGACTCGTCAACGAGACCAAGACCCTGCTTGACCTATGGTCGCCTGGCATGTCGGCAAATCAATTGCATCAGGCCGCGCTGGAATCTGGCCGATTCCCCACTGTCACTGCACGCCGGCTTCGCAACATCGTCATTGAATGCTTCGCTCCACGCTATCTGGTGGCAGGCGGCGCACCGGCCGCACTCCTCAAGCAGCTATCCGCAACGATTTCTACGGCTGACCTAACGCAGCTCATGCTCGTTTATACCAGTCGAGCCAATCCGATCCTCGGCGACTTCGTGCGCCACGTCTACTGGGCTCGGTACGCAGGCGGATACACCCAGATCACCAATGACGACGCTCGCACCTTTGTCGAGCGTGGCATCGACGATGGCAAGACCATCAAACGCTGGTCTGAAACCACAGTGCGGCGTGTCTCCGCCTATCTGACCGGATGCTGCGCCGACTACGGAATGCTCGAACGGGGATTGCGTTCAAGCCGTCGCATCTTACCGTTCCGCATCTCACCATCCGTGGCTGCTTACCTCGCCTACGAGCTGCACTTTTCCGGGATTGGCGACAATGCGCTGCTGACACACGAAGACTGGCAACTGTTTGGCTTGGCGCGCGAAGACGTGCTGGAAGAACTCAAGCGGCTTTCGCTGAAGGGCCTTCTCATCATCCAGGCGGCTGGCGATGTGACTCGGATCAGTTGGAAACAACAAAATATGGAGGCGCTCTGCGATGTCCTCACTGAAAGCTGATTTCGACGAGTTGCGTGAACGCATCCGGCATGGGCGGGAGCTTGGTCATGCGAGCTTCGAGCCGATCTATTACCTCGTCTTTCCCCCCGATCAGATCCTCGAAGTGAAGCGGCAGACGCCCGCCTGGGTGGCCAAGCTGCACCAGGAGGGCTGGGACGTGCACACCTTCTCTATTGCAGAACAGATCTGGTCTTTGCTCAAAGACGACCCATTCTGGTCACTCTGCGTGATGGAAGACAAGTCAGCACCGCTGGATTGGCCCCGCACCAACAAGGCCTTGGCGGACATACTGACAGCGGATAACGCTCTACTGAAACGTCTGGAAGATGCCCTGCAGCCGCTCGAAGACCAGCCGAACGCGCTGCTCTTGGTGACTGACCTGGAAGCGTTGCATCCGTTTCTGCGCATTGGGGCCATCGAAAGCCAGCTCCAAGGCAAGTTTCACGTGCCGACGATTTTTCTGTACCC
>NZ_AQOR01000008.1 GCF_009846755.1 Alcanivorax sp. S71-1-4 | reverse complement strand
CCTTTGGCTCTACCCACCCCACCCGGCCCATCGCGAACTGAGGAAAAGCACTTCAGGATCTGCCGCACCTCGCAGTCCTGCTAATCCGCAATACACCAGAAAAAAGGGCCGGCTAAGCCGGCCCTCTCTATGAACGGACGCAAATCAACCCGCTTTTTGCTCATGTTTGAGCAAGAAACGGGCCAGGGCCGGCAGCAGCCAGAGGGCACCGATCATGTTCCAGAGGAACATGAAGGTGAGCAGGATACCCATGTCGGCCTGGAACTTGATCGACGAGAACACCCAGAACACCACGCCCACTGCCAGGGCCAGGCCAGTGAAGGCGACCGCCTTGCCGGTGGTCTTCAGCGTTTCGGTATAGGCGTCTTCCAGCGGCAGACCCGCCTTCAGGTACTCCTCCAGCTTGCTGTAGATATAGATACCGTAGTCCACACCGATACCCACACCCAGCGCGATGACCGGCAATGTCGCGACTTTCACACCGATCCCCATCCAGGTCATCAGCGCCTGGCAGAGCACCGATGTCAGGCCCAGCGGGATAAGGATACACAGCACCGCCCGGATCGAACGGAAGGCAATCAGGCAGAGCACGGCCACCACCGCGTACACCAACGCCAGCATCGGGTACTGGCTGGCATTGATGGTCTGATTGGTGGCTGCTTCGATACCGGCGTTGCCGGACGCCAGCTTGAATTCGATCACGTCCGGGTTGTTGTGCGCTTGCGCGTACTCGGCCACGGCGTCGGTGACATTGTTCAGCGTCGCGGCGCGGTGATCATCCAGGAACACGTAGATCGGCGTCACCGAACAGTCCAGGTTATAGAGCGAATCCGGCATGAACATCATGGCGTTGTTCAGTGCGTACTGGTCGCGGGAAATGGTGGCCCACTTCAGGTTGCCTTCGTTGGTGTTGGCGCTGATCAATTTTGCAGTGGAGGCAATGGATGCAACGTCCTGCACGCCCGGCACGTTCAGCAGTGTCCACGACAGGCTGTCAATCTGCTGCATCGCGTCATAGCTGTTGCAGGCTTCCAGCGGGGTCTGGCCGATCACCACCAGCACGTCCGCGCTGACGCTGTAGTTCGACACCAGGATGTTGATATCGTGGTTGTACTGATAACGACGCTCCGGAATATAGCCGCGCGGGCATTCCTGCTCCTGGCACGGGTCCGGCCACAGCTCCGGCGCCCCGCGGTCCAGATCACCGACCTGGATATCCTTGGCCACCCAAAGCCCCCCCGCGTAGCCAAGCGCGGCCACGACGATCGACGCCGCCGCCCAGCCCGGACGGGCAAAGCGTGAGAAGAATGACGCCAGAGGGTGTGCCCCGCCGCGCTTCCTGCGAATCTTCTCAATCGCAGACTCACCGACCCCGGTGTAGGACAACAGCACCGGCACGATCACCAGGTTGGTGAGGATGATCACCGCCACCCCCACGCTGGCGGCAATCGCCAGCTCGCGAATCACGCCCACGTCGATGATGTACAGGGTGACGAAACCGATACCATCACTGACCAGTGCCACGACACCCGGCACCGCCAGTGCAGAGAACGTCTTCATTGCCGCACTGAGCTTGTCGAGCCCGTCGGCGGCATTGTTGGCCAGCGCGTTGACCATCTGCACGCCATGGCTCACCGCGATGGCGAAGACCAGGAATGGCACCAGCATCGAGTAGGGATCAATGGTAAAGCCCAGCATGGAGACAACACCGAGCTGCCAGATCACCGCAACAAACGAGCACAATGTCACCACCAGCGCGCTGCGCAGGCTGCGGGTATCGATCAGCAGCAGCAGCGCTGTGAGGCCCAGCGTCACGAAGAAGAACATCGCGACCTCGGCCGCCGCCGCCATCACGTCACCGGCCATCTTCGCCGCACCGACGATGTGAATACGCAGGTCCGGGTACTTCTCCTGATAACGCTCGCGAATATCATCCAGTGCCGCCGACAGTTGCGGAATGTCTACGGTGGAACCTTCCGAGAGCACATCCAGCAGGTTGGCATGCACGATCGAGGAGCGGAAGTCATCCGCCACCAGGCTGCCCACATGCCGTGAACGCAGCACGTTGGTGCGCAGGTCTTCCAGGCTTTCGGCGGAACCGTCGTAGGCCGGCGGAATGATCTCGCCACCTTCGAAGCCGTCCTCAGTCACTTCTGCCCAGCGGACATTTGGCGTCCACAGCGAGCTGATCTTGGACGGGTCTACGCCGTCCAGCGAGAACACCTCGTCGGTGATCTCGCTGAGGGCCTGCATGTAGGATTCGTTGAAGATATCGTCGTGAGTGACATCCGCCACAATCACGCGGACATCATTGCCGAGCTCCACGTCATTACGATGTTCGAGGAAGTTCTGGATGTACGGATGGCTGATCGGCACCATCTTGCGCACATCGGTATTGAGCTTGATGTTGAACGCCTGCATGCCCAGAAACACCGTCAGCGCAACGAAAACCAGCAGCAACACTGGTCGCACGGCAAACACGGCACGGGCCACGGCGGATGAGAATTTACCTGTCATGATGATCGCTCCCGCCGTTATCGGATGTTATCGAGAATGCGCACGCCGCTGGCGCCTGCGGTGAGCACACCGCCGCCCTTGCGTGGCAATACCGACGAAATGGTCTGACGACCCGGAACGAACTGTACCGACAGCATGGTGCCCTGATCATGGCTGGTCAGCACCGCGCCAGCGTTACCCACCATTACCAGCGTGCCATCGCTGAGCACCGTACCGGCGTTGACGCCGCTGCGCAGGCCACTGCTGACTTTCTGCCAGGTGTCGCCACGGTCGCGGCTGAGCCAGACGTTGCCTTGCAGGCCGTGCGCCAACAACGTGCGCACATCGGAACTGACTGTACCGAAGAACGTGCCGTGGTAAGGGCTGTCGAGTTTTGCCCAGGTCTCACCCCGGTCACGGGAGCGATACAGCGTGCCTTTTTCGCCGGAAATAAACAGCGTGTCAGGTTCACCGTTGAGGGGCGCGATGGAGTAGAAGTGCCAGCCATCGGCGTTGTTCATGTCGCGGTTCGCCCGTTGCCAGCTATCGCCACCATCACGGGTTTCAACCATGTAGCCGTAACCCCCGACCGCCATGGCATGGCTGGAGGAATCACACCAGACGTCCAGCAATGGCGCGCCGGAGGTATCGACCATCGCCACACCTTCGTCGGCGTAGGGATCATCACTGTAGAGGTCGTCGCTGTAGAGGTCGTCGCTGTACAGTGCCTCATCGGAGAGCGCCTCTTCGTCCAGCGCCTCATCCGGCGCCTCGGCACCGTCGTCCAGGGCATCGCTGTACTGGAGTGTCCAGGTCGTGCCGCCGTCACGCGTGCCCAGCACGACGGCATCATGCCCTACCGCCCAGCCATGCTCCGCGTCAGCAAAGCAGACAGCGGTGAGCAGTACGCTGGTGGGCGTTTCCGCCTGCCGCCAGTGCTGCCCTTCGTCGTCAGAATAAATGATGTGCCCGCGGTCACCGACCGCAACCACCCTGTCCCCTGCCCGGGCCAGATCCACATAGATGCTGCCACGCAGCAGCGGATCGGTGGCGGGGACCACCCCGTTTGCCTGCACGACCGCAGAGATGGCCAACAGGCCAAGCGCAACTGTTTTTTTCATTGGAATCTACTCGGCTAAAGCTGCCAGTCCTGAAATCACCCTTAATGAAAACCCCCGCTGACTTCCTTGAACCGGGCCCAGGAGGCAACGGTCAGGAAAACAACAGGGGCTTGTCAGAGCGGGCACGTTCACACGTGCCCGCAATCCGCGTCGGGACAATTACCGACCGCGACGTCGCAACGCGGCGGGGTGGAAATACTGATCCCCCGGTGCCGGCTGAGTGAAGTCGAGGCTGGACGGCTCTTCATTAGACAGCAACTGTACGTGGTAACGACGGGCGCGCAGGTCGTGGAACGTATCCAGCGCGGTCCACTGCGTCGGCACCTCGTAGTAGTTCTTGATGTACGCCAGGCTGACACGCCACAGGTCACCACGGCTGTCGTACTGGTCGATCGCCGCGATCTGCCAGGAATCCGCATCAATGTAGAAGGTACGACGCGCATAAATGTGGCGCTGGCCTTCTTTCAATGTGGCTTCCACCACCCACACGCGGTGCAGTTCCCAACGGGCGTATTCCGGGTTGATGTGCCCAGGCAGCAGCAGGTCGCTGTATTTCACGCTCGGGTCGGCCAGGCGGTAATTGTTGTACGGGATGTACATTTCCACCGGCTGATCGTTCACCATGCGCCAGTTGTAGCGATCCGGCGAACCGTTGTACATGTCGGTGTCATCCGCAGTACGCAGGCCGTCCGAGGCGGCAATCGGGGTGTCATAAGCCAGGTTCGGCGAACGCTGCACGCGACGGGTCCCTGCGTTGTAGCCCCAGGCCTGGCGCGGCAGTTTCTGCTGGTCAAGCGTCTCGTGCACCAGCACCGCACCACCGGCCAGACGTGCCGGCGCCATGGTGAAGGACAGGTAGTAGAAGATGATGTTGTCGAGCTTTTCTTCCGACAGCTGCGGATCGTAATAACGGAAATACACTTCCTGCTGCGAAGTCACCAGCGAGTAGGAGCCGTTACGCTGCACCGCCACTTCCGAAGCGCGGCGCACGACGTAGATACCACGCCAGCGCAGGATGTGGTTCCAGATCGCCTGCAGCGCCTTCTGTTCGTTGTTGCCGCTGAGAATCGGGAACGGAATGCCGCCGAAAGCACCAGTAACACCGGTGGCGCCGAGATTGGCGTTGGTGGCGTTCTTCTTGGTGTTGTCATACACCCACTGCGGCGCCGAGGTAGTACGGCGGCTCGGGTAGACATTGATCTTGAAGGTATCCGGATAGGTTTCCATCATCGCCTTCACACCGGTCGGCAGCTTAGCCGCGTACTGACCGACATTGTTGGCGTCGATGGTCAGCAGCACGCTGTCACTGGCGAACGGGTCCGGGTGATGCTGGCCGGGACGGGTGTAGGAAGCAGGAATCTGGCTCTTGTCGAAACCGGTCCAGGCGGGAATGCCTTCCGGCGAAGACGGATCCTTGCCATTACCCTGCTTGACGGCCCCGAAGGGCGTCAGGCTGTTTCCCAGCTGCGCAGCCTCCTGGGCCGACACAGAAGCATGGGAAACTGAAGCCGCTGCCAGCGTCAGAGCCAGAGCGCTTCCCATGAAAGTAAGTTTTTTCAGCATGTTTTTACTCTCCGTCAGGATTCTGTCGCCGGGGCACTGACTGCTGTCCCCGGCTTATTGTTTTTTTAGAATGAGTACTTCACGGACACGGAAGCATTGTCGCGGTCATTCAGCTTGTTGCTGTAACCGGCACCCCAGAAACTGGTGGCCTGAATGCCCAGTTCCAGATTGTTCTGGTAGACAAAGTTCAGACCCAGCGTCGCCGCCTTGCGGTCTTCCATGAAGTTGCCACCGATCACGGAGTTGCCTTCAACGTCGTGGGCGATGGTCACGCTGGGGTTAAAGGATACCCCGGCAAAAATGTCGTTATAGTTGGCACGGACGGCTGCGCGATAACCCCAGGAGAATTCATCCAGGTAAGTCTTGTAGACGTCGCCCGGACTCTGGATCGCGGCTTCGCCATACTGGATCGCCGCCGTGGAGTTGTAGTACAGCTTGTTGCCGTTGGCATCGCGGCTTTTCAGACCACCCGCGTGCTCAGCACCCAGCTCCAGCAGGAACAGCATGCCGTCGGTGCCCCACATCGGGCCGAAGCTGAAGATGCTGACCAGCGAGGCGTTGGTCATCTTCGCTTCGTCATAGAAGTAGTAGTACTGGCCCGGATTCACCGCACTGTTGGGGTCCAGACAGCTGCCGCCCACCTTGGCACGCACACAGTGATTGGTGAAATCACCCACCGTCGGCGCCACACCAGAGAGGCCCGCCTGTGCAGCAATGCTGGCCAGGTTCTGGATCAGGTTGTCGCCCACTTCGTTGATGATCGGCTGCTTGGGCCGGTAGGCAATTTCGCCGGACAGCGCCATGGTGCCGATGTTCGAGGAGAAGCTCAGACCGAACATGTCGATGTCTTCGCCATACACCATGTTGTACTCGGTGTTGTCGACCATCGCTGCCGCAGCGCCAACACCGCCACCCACGTTCAGCATGTTCAGGCGGGCACCCACGGTCGGCAGCTTGGCATGCGTGCGGGTGTAGTACACACCGAATTCAGTGCCGTTCAGAGAATCCGCGAAGTAGCGCGCGGCCAGACCGAACTGGCCCTGGTCATCTGCTTCCTGATCCTGCCCGCGCTTTACCGTCACCTGTGTGGCTTCGTATTCATAGCCGGGACCGTAGGTGGCGTTGGTATAGGCCGCGAAACCATCGGCAATGGCCGGTACACCTGCGGAGGCAGCAATCAGGCGACCGTCCACGATGACGTTATTGGCGCCTTTGCCGGGGAACGCATCGTGAGTGGAATAGAAAGTGCCCACCGGTGCGTCTTCCGTGTTCTTCCACTCGTACTGGTAGAACGCCTCGGTGGTCAGGTTGTTGGTCAGGCCGTAGGAGAAATACACCGAGCCGAGCGGCAGCAGCGCTTCCTTGATTTCTGCGCCTGGCTGACGCAGCGCGGCCAGATCAATGTAGTTGGCAGAGTTGATACCGTTCTGGATGAACAGCGCCTCGCCCCAGTTGATCACCTGGCGGCCGGCGCGCACCAGCAACGGCCGGTCCGCGACGAAGAATTCGCCCCACACGTAGGCATCGAGCATCCGCGAGCGCTGGCCCACGTTGCGCCGTGCCGCACGGGAGAAACGGTCGCCGGTGCCGTTGTTGGCATAATCCGAATACAGGGCGTAACGGTTACTGCCACCGACACTCGGATACGGGGCGCTGCTGACCAGCGCACCGCCGTCATGACCCTCGTCCATGATGACATGGTCATAGAAGGTGGTGCCGCGCATGAAGACGCCATAGCTGCTGCCGAAATCAAGCGCGAGTTCGGTTGTCGCCTTGCCCACCAGCGACGCCAGGCCGGTGTCGTAATTGTTGTTGGCGTCGTTCTTGTTGATCTGCGTGCTGTAGCCGCGCGTGGCCATGTAGACGATGTCGTCGGTCGCAGCCAGCATGCGATCCCGACCTTCGGTACGCCACAGCGCACCCGCAGACAACGTGGTATCGAGACGACCGGAAATATTGGGGTTATCGAATTGCAGTTCGAATGCGTGGGCCGGTAAACCCAGTGCACTGGCAAGCGACGCACTGGCGACTGCCACCGCCAGACGTTTCTTCAGCATGGTCTTGTTTTTCATTGCGCAACTCCGTGATTGCGAATTTGTAGCGCTAGCGCTTTGTTATTGTTGCAACCTGGCGGTGGGGACCAGGCAGCTCTCCCTTTGTACCAGACTGACCACAGGGGTTGTCTAGGCGTATTTTCGTATATTCAAAACCAAATCAGCCGGATACGCCACCGTAAAACGTGACCTTTTGGTCTCTCTTGCCAGCCGCCCCCGTCACGGCGGCGGCCGGGTGGCGAAACCGGGGGCTGGCCAGGCGGGCGACGTCATCGCCGGAGGGAACAGGAATGGCCGCTGCCACCGCCTGCCCCGCATCGCAGCGACGCTGCGAGGCAGGCGGCTTTCAGCCGGCGCTGGCGAGGATGCGCTCGAGCATCTCGCGCAGGTTGGCGGAACGTGAACGGGACAGCAGGTCACGCAATGCTGCGGCCAGGGCCTCGCGGCGGGCAGCCGGCAGGCGCGGCAGGCGGGCACAGGCGCCAGCCATGCGGGCGGCGATCTGCGGGTTGACCTCGTCCAGACGCGCCAGCGCCTCGGCATACAGGCGGTAGCCGTCACCAGAGGCGGCATGGAACGCAGTGGGGTTGGCGTTGGCGAAACTGCCCAGCAAGCCGCGCACCCGGTTCGGCACACGCCAGTCGAAGTCCGTGTGCGCCAGCAGCGCCCGCACCTGTGTCAGAGTCTGCTCGCCGGGGACAGTAGCCTGCACCGCAAACCACTGATCCATTACCAGCGCCTCGTCGTGCCATTGCGCGGCGAAGTCGGCCAGCGCCTGGCTGGCACCGGGCAGACGGTAATGCACCAGCAGCCGCAGCGCACCAAGCTGATCGGTCATGTTGTCCGCATCGCGGCACAACGCCGCCAGATGGGACGCTATCTGCGTGTCGGCCGCGGCAGCCAGATAGCCCAGCGCCCGATGACGCAGGCTGCGGCGGCCAATATCGGCGGCCGTCGGCCGATAGGGCCCGGTGGTCGTGCACGCCTGCTCGGCCTGCCACCACCGCTGCGCCAGCTGACGCCCCAGCGCGGCCTGCAGTGCACTGCGCGCGGCATGTACCTGATCCGGCTCCAGGACTTCCAGCCGATCGCCAATCGCCACTTCACCCGGCAACGTCAGCAACAACGCCGCCTCGGCCGGATCAGTCATGGCTCGCGAGAGTACCTGCTCCAGCGCCGGCGCCAGCGCAGCCGCTTCCGCGTCTGCCCCGGACGGGTCGCTCAACAGCCGTTTCACGGCGGCATGATAAAGGCGCTGTGCGGCATCCCAGCGGCAGTAACCATCGCTGTCGTGGGCAAGCAGGAAGCGCAGTTGCGCTGGCGAGAAGTCGTAGTCCAGCGCCACAGGGGCGGAAAAGCCTCGCAGCAGGGACGGCACCGGCGCCTGGTTGCCCGGTACGCTGAAACGAAATGTCTGCTCAGCCTCGGTCAGCACCAGCACCGTTTCCGTGCGTCCGTCGTCATCCAGCGGCAAAGCAGCGCCATCCGTGCCCAGCAGCGCCAGCTTGACCGGAATCATCAGGGGCAGCTTGTCCGGCTGGCCCGGTGTCGCAGGCGTGGACTGGCGCAACGTCAGCCGGTACTCGCCCTCGACGACACTGTCGCTGGCTTCCAGCCGGGGCGTACCGGCCTGACTGTACCAGCGGCGGAATTGCGTCAGGTCGATACCACCGGCTTCCGCCATGCAGTCGACAAAATCGTCGGTGGTCACCGCCTGACCGTCGAAACGGCTGAAATAGAGATCGGTGCCGGCACGGAAGCGTTCCGGCCCGAGCAGGCCATGCTGCATGCGCACCAGTTCCGCGCCCTTCTCGTAGATGGTGACGGTGTAGAAGTTGTCGATCTTATGGTATTCGGCCGGGCGCACCGGGTGCGCCATAGGCCCCTGGTCCTCGGGAAACTGCACCGTGCGCAGCATGTCCACATCTTCCACCCGCTTCACGGCGACAGAGTTCATGTCGGCAGAGAAGCTCTGGTCACGGAACACCGTGAAGCCTTCTTTCAGGCTCAGCTGGAACCAGTCGCGACAGGTCACCCGGTTGCCGGACCAGTTATGGAAGTATTCGTGCGCCACCACCGCTTCGACACGCTGGAACCCCGCATCTGTGGTGGTTTTCGGGTGCGCCAGCACGCAGGCCGTATTGAAGATGTTCAGGCCCTTGTTTTCCATCGCCCCCATGTTGAAGTGGCTGACGGCCACGATCATGTAGATGTCGAGGTCGTACTCCAGCCCGTAGGTCCGCTCATCCCAGGCCATGGCCGCTTTCAGCGACGCCATCGCATGGTCGAGTTTGTCCAGATCGCGCTCTTCAGCGAAGAGCTGCAAGGTAATCTCACGGCCAGACCCCGTGCGGTAACGGTCTTCCAGGCACGCCAGGTCGCCGGCCACCAGCGCGAACAGGTAACAGGGTTTCGGGAACGGGTCTTCCCAGGTGACCCAGTGACGCCCCCCCTCCTCACCCCGCGCTACCGGGTTACCGTTCGACAGCAAGACCGGAAAGCGGGCCTTGTCGGCACGTACTGTGGTGCTGAAGCGGCTGAGCACATCCGGACGGTCCGGGAAAAACGTGATGCGGCGGAAGCCTTCCGCCTCACACTGGGTGCAGAACATGCCTCGCGACACGTACAGCCCCTCCAGCGCGGTATTGAGTTGGGGCTCAATGGTGACGCGGGTGGTCAGCGTGAATACCTCTGGCATGCCACGCAGCACCAGCTGCTCGCCATCATATTGCCAGGCGTCCTGCGCCAGCGGCTCACCCTCCAGCATCAGCGCATCCAGCGTCAGGCCCACGCCATTGAGCAGGCAGTCCGCGCCGGCCGGCGCCTGCGGGTGGCGGCGCATGTGCAGCGTGGCATTGACCCGGGTGTGCTCATCAAACAGGTCCACGTCCAGAAGAACCTCGTCCACCAGATAGGCTGGCACCTGATAATCTGCCAGCCGGATCGGCGTGCCCGGTTGTCCGTCACGCATGTTCGCCTCCTTTCGCCGGGCGCAGACTGACCGGCTGCTCCGGGTGCTCATGGCTGTCGCAATCCGGCTGCGGCACATGGCCGGTACGCTCATGCTCGGGCACATTGTTGCGAATTTCCCAGGCCAGCACGGCCTGCAGGCTCAGCTCACGCTGCTCCGGGGTCAGCCGACGGCCATCAGGCCAGCGACCGGTTTCCACGGCCCGGCGCATGTTGTGCCAGACCTCCATGCTCATGCCATCGATCATGGCAGCGAAACTTTGCGGGGAATGTTCTTGCGTCATCTCTGAATTCTCGCAGACAGAATGCGTCGGTCAGCCGTCACCCAGACGGTTGCTCCAGCCCAGCTTGGAACGGCAGGCCTCGTAGAAGTCATGCCCCGGCGGGTGCAGCAGTTTCAGCCGCTGGGGTTTCTTGCTGATGCGTATCTCGTCGTCCAGTTGCACACGCACGCCGTCCTGGCCGTCGCAACTCACCAGCGGGTGCAGTTTGTGGGTGGTGACACGTATGCGGATGTCGCTGTTGCCATCCACCACGAGCGGGCGGCTGGTCAGGGTATGGGGGTTCATCGGCACCAGCACAATGGCATCCAGGCGCGGGTGCATGATCGGCCCGCCCCCGGACAGCGCGTAGGCGGTGGAACCGGTGGGCGTGGAAATGATCAGGCCGTCGGAGCGTTGCTTGTAGACAAACAGCCCGTCGATGAACAGCTCGAATTCGATCATGTGCACACTGTCGCCAGACAGTAACACCACATCATTGAGCGCACTGCCATGCCCGATTGCCGCGCCGCCGCGCCGCACTTCCATGTCCATCAGGAAGCGGTACTCGGTGGTGAAGTCGCCATCAAGCACCTGCCCGACACGGGTTTCCAGTTCGGAGGGCAAAATGTCCGTCAGAAAACCGAGCCGGCCACGGTTGATGCCCAGCAGGGGCACGTCGAAGCCGGCAAAGGTGCGCGCGGCACCCAGCAGCGAGCCGTCGCCACCGACCACGATCACCAGATCGCAGGACTGGCCGAGCTGCTTGCGGCTGCCGCCCTGCAGCCCCATGTCGCCCAGTTCAGTGAGCAACGCCTTTTCGACGATGATGTGGCAGCCGCGTTGCTGCAGAAAATGCACCAGCTGCCGCAGGGAGTACAGGGCCTGCTCGCTGCCGGCACGCGCCACCAGGCCTATGTTACGAAACATCTCGCGTGCCACCCGGGTACCTCTGTTTGTGGTTTGCGCAGACACGACACCACGCCAGCCACAAGCCGGGCAACGGGCGTTCGCCGCCAGATGATAACAGTGAACAGGGGGGAATGTACCGGGAGCCGATGCTCCGGGAGCCGATGCTCCGGGAGCCGATGCTCCGGGAGCCAATGCTCCGGGAGCCGACGTTCCGGGAGCCGGAGCTCTGGAAACCGACGGCCCCCGGGCAGGAGGCGGTTCAGGACGCGTGGGCGAGCAGCGTCGGGTTGCCGTGGAGACCGCCCTCCACGACCTGCACTTCGATGCCGGCGTTGCGCAACAGGAACACCGCCGAGACACTGCGGCGGCCGGTATCACAGTAGGCGATGTAGGGCCGTGACGGGTCCAGCAGCCGGCTCTTCAGGCGCAGCACGCTCAACGGCATGTTCAGCGCGCCAGGCAGGTGCTGCTGGTCATATTCGTCCGGCGTGCGCACGTCCAGCCAGCGGGCCCCGGAGGCAACACGCTGCACCGCATCATTGACGTCAATCTGGTCCACCAGCGGTTCACGCAGCAACTGATCGAAATCCGGGCGGTCCAGCCGCATCAGCACACCGTCTGTCGCCATGCTGACGGTGGCATTGCGCGGCGCCCCGGACAACAGGGCCTCTTCACCGAACCACTGGCCGGTTTCCAGGATCGCCACCGGCGTGCTTTCAAAAGCCCCGGCCACCTGGACCGACACCTCGCACATGCCTTCCTTGATGATGAAGCAGCAGTCCGCATCATCACCCTGACGGATGATGACATCCCCCGCCTTGTGCTTGCGCTGCTTGAGGCGGCGGAAGATCTCGAAGATGTTGCCCGGCGGCACACGATAGAACAGCTTGGAGCGCAGCAATCGCAGCATCCACTCACGGTCACTGTCGTAGGCGGGGTTGGCATTGATGTCCAGCATGACGTAGTTGACGGACTGGTCCCAGGCGAGCAAGGCATCCAGCCGGCTGCTGTCGAAACACACCACCGACACGTCACTCACCGCCCGCGCCTGGCTGCGACGGGGCTGAAAATGATCCAGGGGGTGCCAGGATTCGACACCTCCTGCACCTACCAGCTGACATTCTCCGTCACCTCCCGTGAGCGCTACTTCGCCACTGAGCAGGTAAATGGTGGTCCTGTCACGCTCACCTGCTTCGAAAATCAGTTCCCCCGGCGCATAACTGCGCACTTGCTGCAGATCGAGCAATCGGTCCAGATGCTCGCTGCTGAGCGCATTCACGGGCACAAACGTCTGTAACAGCCGCTTATCAATGGACTGGCCCTGGGACATGCGGTTGTTCTCCTTCTTGCAGTCCGTTACGTCGGCCGGTGCGGGGCGGGCCATACATCACATCTTTTCCCCAAGGCGCGCCATCGCCCGCCCCGCATTTACCGGCCAGCAAACTTGTTATGAACAGGTATAAAGCAGAAAGCGTACCAACCGGCAGCCCTGGCCACCGGCTTGATACGATTATTTGAACTTCAGCACATTATCGATGGCGGCATCCGAACGGCAGTGCGGGCACCGATTCGAGTTGCGGTCGGAGACCCCCGGCTTGAACTGGTTCGGCACATCGACGCGGATGACCCGCTTGCCGCAGGATGCCCCCTCGCCGGTGGACACCTGGCAGACCGGATTTTCATAGTGACGCAGCCAGGCACGGTAGTGTTCTTCCGTGACCAGACACTTGCGCGCGGCGAACGCGATGGGGTTCTGCATGTAATCGGAAATTTCCTGGGCACTGATGGACACATGCCCGGCCCCCGGATGAAAGGCGATAAAGTTCAGCCCCAGTGCCTGCAGCTTCTCCAGTAGTTTCTGCGCGCCACTGTTGGCCATCTTGATCTGCTCGCGCCGGGCTTCCTGCAGCGCATCCTCCAGCGTGGCGATCTTTTCCTCGCGGTCCAGCACCTCCAGTTCCTTGCTGTGCATCTGCTCGGTCAGGCGGGCACGCTCTTCTTCCAGACGTTGCGCCAGTGCACGCCGGTACTGCTCGGTGAGAATTTCGATCTCGCTGCCCTGCGAGGCATGTTGACGGGCCTGGTCTTCCAGGCTGCTGTGGAGTGAATCCACCTGCTCCTTGAGCGAAACGTTCTGTTCTTTCAATGCGGCGTTCTGCGATTTCAGCGTCTTGAACTGCATCAGCACCTTTTCCAGCTGGGTGCTGAGGATTTCCTCTTTCTGCTGATGTGCGTAACGCAATTGCGCCACTTCGTCACGGTGCTTGCTTTCCATCGTCTGCACCCGCAGGCGCAGCTCCTTGATGGCGCGCGCCAGGCGCATGCGCTCCTGCTCGGAGTGCCGCGCAGAGGACGCCGCAGCGGCGGTTTCCGAAACGGTGGGGATACGTTCGCCGACGACCGGCACAGGGGCGGCAGGGGCCGGCGCTGCCACTGGCGGCGGCGCAGACTCGTCCACGAACAGCCCCAGCTTGCGGCCGCGTTCGCGCAATGTGTCACGGATAAAGACGAAATCATTGGCCCCCGGCTTCATGCCCGGGTCCCAGAGCTGCTCCTGGTGCCAGGCCACCGGGCACTGGCTGCGGCAGGCCAGCCGTATCGGCCCGGCGCCCATGTCAGGCCCGGGCCCTGCGTGTTCAACCAGATGGCGCAACGGAATGTTCCAGGAGGTATCGGCCATCCCGTCTTCATCGAAATCGATCAGGAACAGCACGATGCCCATCACCTGCAGGCGGGCATCCACCAGTGCGTAGGCACCCCGCACTTCGGTATCGGTAAATTCGGGCACCCCGACCATGCCGTCGAGAATCGCCTCGAAATCGGAATAGAGCATACTCTTGGTGATGCCGCGCTCATCAAAGAACAACACGGCCTCGGAGGTCACTGACGACATGCTCATCATGGAGTCCTTTATTATTGGCCAGGCGAGGCGACTGCGTTCCCCACTGCACCCTGCACCACCGCGTACGGCAGGTGGCACAACACGACCTGTCACTGGCTGCCGATTATAGTCGGCCACTTTTTGAAGAGTGTGACTTGGATTGCAGATAAAGAAAAGTTAGACCAGAGAGTAACGGCACTCTGCCCTCACCCGCCCCGGGAGGCGTCAGGCCTGGCCGGAAAAGCCGTTGAGAACAGTCGGTATTGCGGAAAGGGAAATCGGGGTAATGCGGAGGAAAACTGAGGTTTGCAGGACGCCGGCGGGAAGATTACAGCTCGAAGCCGTCATCTTCACCGTCGTCGTCCTGGTCGTCCAGGCTTTCCAGCCACAGGCGCTCTTCGAGGCGCTCGTCGATCAGTTCGTCCATTGGTGTTCTCCTTGTTGCAGGTTGTTTCGGGTTCCGGACCGGCATAGGCACATGCCGTCACACGTGCATCATGCACTGCGTTTTGTGACAGGAAAATGAATACAGAAGTTCCGCCGCACAGGTAAAGCGGAAGGGTGTAACGGGAAGTATCAGGGGTAACACGGGAAGATGGGGTTGAAAGTTTCAAGAGTGGCGGAGCGGACGGGACTCGAACCCGCGACCCCCGGCGTGACAGGCCGGTATTCTAACCAACTGAACTACCGCTCCACTCTTGAACCTTTCCTGACGGACTGTTGGGTAACAGGCTGCCAGTTAAAACTGGTGGGTGGTGACGGGATCGAACCGCCGACCCTCTGCTTGTAAGGCAGATGCTCTCCCAGCTGAGCTAACCACCCGAAAGAGGCCGCCATTCTAGGGAATTCGGCCGGGCTGTCAACGCTTTTTATGACCAAAATAAAAAAAATCCGCGTGGACCGCCTGTTAAATCATCAACGCCGCTAAGTCCGCGCAAAACATGAACAAATTGCCTGTTTTTTGTGCTTGAACGACACGCCTCCGCGGCCCACATCGCGCCTTTCAGGTGCGGACGGCACCGGCTTCCAGTTCTTCTATATAGGCGCGAGCCACCTCCAGGCTGGGGAACCGCTGTGGCAGCGTCTCCCCTTGCCTGTCGGCCACCAGATAATGCCGTATACGCAAGCTGTGCGAGGTCGGGTCCAGCTCACCCTCCTCCAGGATGGTGTAGCCAGTCGTGCCCCAGGGAAATACATTACCGATCACCGCGCGCTCCCTGTCCGGCCAGTGCCACTGCGTCCTCACCCACTACCCGGCGCGCGATCAGCCGCGCCAGGTCTTCCAGTTGCAGGCTGCCCTGCTGGTCAAACCAGGTATTGGTCCAACTCGCCATGCCAGTGATCAGCCGCCGCATCAGGAACACGTCGTCGTGGAAATAACCCGCTGCTCGCAGGTCCCTGAGCACATCCAGCCACAGCCCTTCATAAATGTCACGCAGCGCGAGCGCCTGGGCCTGCTTCGCCGCCGACAGGCAGCGCCACTCGTAGACCAGCACGCTCATGGCCTCCCGGGTATCACCAATGATGGACTGCAACTCACCCCGGAGCAGCGCCAGCAGGCGGTCCACCGGCGCGTCGACACCCTCGACAGCCCGTTGCAGGCGCTCCGTATTGAAGCGGATCACCTCCGCCATCACGGCAAACAGGATGTCTTCCTTGGTCGGAAAATGGTGGAAGATGCTGCCGCTCTGAATACCCACCTCGCGAGCGATGTCGCGCACCGTGGTCCGGTCAAAGCCCTTGTCACGGAACAGCCGCGCCGCCGCAGAGAGCAGCTTGCCGCGTGGCGAATCGTCCATCCCGTTGATGCGTTGTGCCTGGGTCATGCCCGCCACCCTGGTAAAGCCCTCGAATGCAGGCGCCATTATCGGCGCCACCTGGCTGGCTGCAAGTATCGGCTGGCGCACCTGACCGTTTCGCTCAGCACGGTGTTTCCGGTCAGTGTGACGCCCTGGCGAACCCTTTACAGACCAAGCGCTTGCTTGGTAGCTTACCGAAGCATCCGGAGCCCGCACAAGCCAGGGCTCCTCAGATCCGCCGACAGGAGCAGGTTATGACATCCGCACCCATTCGTATCGGCTGCGCCGCCGGGTTCTGGGGCGACACCAATACTGCAGCCTTCCAGCTGGTGCGCCAGGCCCGCCTTGATTACCTCGTATTCGATTATCTCGCCGAAGTCACCCTGTCCATCATGGCTGGCGCACGCATGAAAGACCCGGGGATGGGCTATGCCCATGATTTCGTCACCCAGGTCATGGCACCACTGGCAAAAGAGATCAAGCAACAAGGCATTCGCGTCATCAGCAATGCCGGCGGCGTGAATCCTCAGGCCTGCCGCAAGGCGCTGGAAGAGGCATTTGCCGCCGCAGGCGTGGAAATGAAAATCGCCCTGGTGGAAGGCGACGACCTCAACAGCCAGCGCAATGCGTTTCAGGATGCGCGTGAAATGGAAACCGGCGCCCCGCTGCCGCCCTTCACCGTGACCATGAATGCCTACCTCGGCGCGCTGCCGATCAAGGCCGCACTGGATGCCGGGGCCGACATCGTGCTGACCGGCCGTATCGCCGACTCAGCGCTGGCGCTCGGTCCGCTGATGCACGAATTCAACTGGTCGGAAAGCGACTACGACAAACTGGCACAGGGTTCACTGGCCGGCCACGTGATCGAATGCGGCGCACAATGCACCGGTGGCAATTTTACCGATTGGGAGCAGGTGCCGGACTATTTCAACATGGGCTTCCCTGTCGCCGAATGCGAGGCGGATGGCAGCTTTGTCGTCAGCAAGCCGGATAACACGGGCGGCCTGATCACCACTGCGACCGTGGGCGAACAGATCGTCTATGAAATCGGCGATCCACGCGCCTACCTGCTGCCGGACGTGGTGTGCAATTTTACCGGCGTAAAACTGGAACAGGTCGGCGACAACCGCGTCCGCGTCACCGGCGCCCGGGGCCTGCCGCCCACGGACCAGTACAAAGTCTCCGCAACATGGCCCGATGGCCAGCGCATCACCGCCAGTTTCCTGATTGGTGGCATCGATGCCGCCCGCAAGGGCCAGGCGGTGGCCGATGCGATCCTGAAAAAGGTCCGCGGCATTTTCCAGCAACTGAAGATGGAGGATTTCCGCGAAGTCTCCGTGGAATTGCTCGGCACGGAAGCGACCTATGGCGCCCAGGGGCGCCGAAGCGATACCCGCGAAGTGGTGGTGAAGATCGGCGCCGTGCACAACGACAAAAAAGCGCTGGGCATCTTTGGCCGCGAAATCGCCCAGGCGGCCACCGGCATGGCGCCAGGCCTGACCGGCATCGTTGGCGGCCGCCCCAAGCCCATGCCGCGCATTCGTCTGTTCTCCACGCTGGTCAGCAAACAGGCCGTCACCTGCCAGGTGGATATCGGCGGCGACAAAATTGAGGTGCCGGTTCCACAAGGCGAACCGCTTGACGCCGCACAACTGCCCGCAGACAACCCACCCGCCCCGACACAGGACATCGGTACAAAAACCGTGCCTTTGGTCCGGCTCGCCTGGGCACGCAGTGGCGACAAAGGCAACCATGCCAACATTGGCGTGATCGCCCGCGACGCCGCCTACCTGCCCTGGCTGAGCGCTGCACTGACCGCCGAGGCCGTAGCCGATTACATGCGCCACACCCTGGATCCTGAACAGGGCAGCGTCCAGCGCTGGTTCATGCCCGGTTTCAATGCCTTTAACTTCCTGCTGAAAAATGCCCTCGGCGGTGGCGGCATCGCATCTGTGCGCATCGACCCGCAGGGCAAAGCCTTCGCCCAGCAACTGCTGGATTTCCCGGTGCCGGTGTCGGACACCCTGTACAACACCCTGAACCAATAAAAAAGAGGCCTGTGACCGATGGGTTATCGTTCCGTATTTCGTCCTGACCTGTTTGCCGGACGCAATGTCATCGTGACCGGCGGCGGCAGCGGCATCGGCCGTTGCACCGCGCACGAACTCGCCAGCCTCGGTGCACGCGTTGTACTGATTGGCCGCAAAGAAGACAAACTGAAAAACGTCGCGGCGGAAATTACCGAAGACGGCGGCCAGGCCATCTGGTTCACCTGTGACATCCGCGAAGAAGAAGCCGTGAAAAATACCGTCGCGGACGTCTACAAGGCCGTCGAGGTGGTGCACGGCCTGGTCAACAATGCCGGCGGCCAGTTCCCTTCCCCCCTGGCACTGATCAGTCAGAAAGGCTGGGAAACCGTGGTGCGCACCAACCTGACCGGTGGTTTCCTGATGGCGCGGGAAGTGTTCATGCAGGGCATGAACCGGAACGGCGGCAGCATCGTCAATATCATCGCCGACATGTGGGGCGGCATGCCCGGCATGGGGCACTCTGGCGCAGCCCGGGCCGGCATGGACAATTTCACCAAGACCGCTGCGTTTGAGTGGGGCTGCACCGGTGTGCGCGTCAACGCGGTCGCCCCGGGCTGGATCGCGTCCAGCGGCATGGACACCTACCCGGAAAGCTTCAAATCCACCATTCGCACCTTGCGCGCCGCCGTACCGCTGAAACGCATGGGTGAGGAAGCCGAAGTGTCCGCCGCAATCTGCTTTCTGCTCTCCGATGCAGCGGCCTTTATCAGCGGCGACACGCTGCGCATCGACGGCGCTGCCTCGCAGGGCAACATCGCCATCTTCCCGCTGCCCGATCACACCCACAGCAAACCTTTTGACGGTTTCCACCGCGCGGTGAAACCGGCCCTGTTCAACGAGGACAGCGACGATGCCAGTCATTGAGTCCCAGCTCGATACCCAGAGCGAGGAATTCCGCCAGAACCATGCCGCCGTGCTGGAGGCGGTAGCGGAATTCCGCGCCATCGAAAACAAGGTCGTGGAGAAATCCGAGAGCCAGCGGGAAAAGTTCGAGAAAAAGGGAAAGCTGCTCCCCCATGAACGGGTCGCCCGCCTGCTGGACCCGGGTTCGCCGTTTCTCGCCCTGCAACCGCTGGCCGGCTATATGATGCATGACGACCGCGACGGCACCGAAGCAGGTGGCGCCAGCATCGCCGGCATCGGCTACGTGGCCGGGGCGCGCGTGCTGGTGGCAGCCAGCAATTCGGCCATCAAGGGCGGCACCATCACCCCGGCCGGCCTGCGCAAAAGCCTGCGCCTGCAGGACATCGCACGGGAAAACAAACTGCCGATCATTTCCCTGTCGGAATCCGGTGGCGCCAACCTGAACTACGCCGCCGACATTTTTGTCGAGGGCGCACGCACCTTTGCCAACCAGGCGCGCCTTTCTGCCATGGGCATTCCGCAGATCACCGTCGTGCATGGCAATGCCACGGCAGGTGGCGCCTACCAGCCGGGCCTGTCCGATTACTGCATCATGGTGCGCGGCCAGGCAAAGATGTTCCTGGCGGGCCCGCCGCTACTGAAAGCAGCCACCGGTGAAGTCGCCACCGACGAAGCACTTGGTGGCGCGGAGATGCATGCCACAGTGGCCGGCACCGCCGAATACGTGGCAGAAAACGACGCGGACGGCATTCGCATTGCCCGGGAAGTGATGGCCAGCCTGGGCTGGCAGGACCAGATCACCCCCGCGCCGAAAAAGGACTTCCTGCCACCGCGTTATGACGCGGAAGAACTGCCGGGGGTCGTACCGGCGGACCCGCGCAAGCCCTACGACGTACGCGAGATCATCGCCCGCATCGCCGACAATTCCGATTTCCTCGACTTCAAGAACGACTGGGATGGCGCCACCGTGTGCGGCTGGATTCACATGGAGGGGCACCCGGTGGGCGTGATCGGCAACAATGGCCCGATCACCCACCAGGGCGCCGCCAAGGCCGCACAGTTCATCCAGTTGTGCGACCAGACGAATCGCCCGCTGCTGTTCCTGCATAACACCACCGGTTTCCTGGTCGGCACCGAGCCGGAACAGGGCGGCATCATCAAGCACGGCTCCAAAATGATCCAGGCCGTGGCGAATGCCCGCGTGCCGAAGATCAGCATTGTCATCGGTGGCTCCTACGGCGCCGGCAACTACGCCATGTGCGGCCGGGGCCTGGACCCGCGTTTCATCTTTGCCTGGCCGAACAGCAAGGTCGCCGTCATGGGGGGGCAGCAGGCCGGCATGGTGCTGCGCATTGTTGCCGAGCAGAAGCAGCGCGCCATGGGTATGGAGCCGGATGAAAAAGTGCTGGAACTGCTACAACAGAGCACAGCACAGAAGCTCGACAGCCAGTCCACCGCCCTGTATGGCACCGCCCACATGTGGGACGACGGCATCATTGATCCGCGCGATACACGCAAGGTCGTTGCCTTTGTTCTGGATATCTGCCGCGAGGCGCAACGCCGCCCGCTCAACACCAACACTTTCGGCGTCGCCCGCCTCTGAGCCTCAGGAGAATCGTCATGCTGTTTACGCAAGAACATGAAGAACTGCGCCGTACCGTCCGCAACTTCGTCGAAAAAGAAATCAACCCTTACGTGGACGAGTGGGAAAAGAACCCGCCCTTCCCTGCCCATGAACTGTTCAAGAAGCTGGGCAATCTCGGCCTGCTCGGCATCAGCAAACCGGTGGAATACGGCGGCATGGGCCTGGACTACACCTACTCCATCGTCGCCTCGGAAGAATTCGGCGGCATCCGCTGCGGCGGCGTGCCCATGGCCATCGGCGTGCAGACCGACATGGCCACCCCGGCCCTGGCACGCTTCGGTTCCGATGAACTGCGCCGCGAGTTTCTGGCACCGGCCATTGCCGGTGACATGGTAGCGTCCATCGCGGTGAGCGAGCCTCATGCGGGCTCCGACGTCGCCAACATCAAGACCACCGCCCGCAAGGACGGCGATGACTATGTCATCAATGGCACCAAGATGTGGATCACCAACTCGACCCAGAACGACTTCTTCTGCCTGCTGGCAAACACCGGCGACGGCCCCAGACACATGAACAAGTCGCTGATCGTCGTGCCGAAGAAAGCGCCGGGCATTTCAGTGTCCGAGCCACTGAACAAACTCGGCATGCGCTCTTCTGATACCGCGCAGGTCTTCTTTGACGACGTGCGGGTACCGCAACGCTACTGCATTGGTCAGGAAGGCATGGGCTTCATGATGCAGATGATGCAGTTCCAGGAAGAGCGCCTGTTCGCTGCCGCCAACAGCCTGCGCGGCATGGACCTCGCGATTTCCGAAACGATCGACTACTGCCGCACCCGGCAGGTGTTCGACATGCCACTGATCGATAACCAGGTGGTGCACTTCCGTCTGGCCGAGCTGAAATCCGAAGTCGAGCTGCTGCGCGCACTGATCTACCAGGCCAGCGAAGAATACGTCAACGGCAAGGACGTACTGCAAAAGGCCTCTATTGCCAAACTCAAGGCCGGCCGGCTGGCACGCGAAGTCTACGATAGCTGCCTGCAATATTGGGGTGGCCAGGGCTTCATGTGGGATTCCATGGTGGCCCGCGGTTACCGCGATTGCCGTCTTGGCTCCATCGGCGGCGGTGCCGACGAAATCATGCTCGGCATCATCTGCAAGACCATGGACATTCTGCCGGGCAAGAAAAAGAAATAAGGGCTGCGGCGAGCCGCGAGGAGAAAGACATGGCACTGCCAGACACCGAGACATTGCTGCTGGAGCAGGACGGGCCAGTGTTGCACGTAACGTTGAATCGCCCGGAAAGCCGTAACGCGATGAGCCTGGGCATGGTCAATGAACTGATGGCGGTCTTCGGCGCCGTCGCCGGAGACGATAGCGTGCGCGCCATCGTCCTGCGCGGCACCGGCGGTCATTTCTGCGCCGGCGGGGACATCAAGGACATGGCCGGCGCCCGGGCCCGCGCAGCCAGCGGCGATGCCGATGCCTTCTATGCCCTGAACCGCCGCTTTGGCGAGATGATCACCTGCGCCAATGCGCAACCGCAGGTGATCGTCGCGGTACTGGAAGGCGCCGTGCTGGGTGGCGGCTTCGGCCTTGCCTGCGTGTCGGACGTGGCGCTCGCCGCCGACGATGCGCAATTCGGCCTGCCGGAAACCGGCCTCGGCGTCATCCCCGCACAGATCGCACCGTTTGTGGTGCAACGCGTCGGCCTGACCCAGGCACGCCGCCTGGCGCTCACCGGGGCACGCTTCAACGGGCAGGAAGCAGCCCGTCTGGGCATCGCCCACGAGGCCGTTCCCGCTGCGGACATCGATACCCGTCTGGCGGAAACACTCAAGCAGATCCGCCGTTGCGCGCCGCATGCCAACCGCGTCACCAAACAGCTGGTCCTCAACACCCTGAGCCAGCCTCTGGATGATGTGCTGGACCAGGCCGCGCACGACTTCGCCAGCGCCGTGGCCAGCGCCGAAGGCGCCGAAGGCACCATGGCGTTCGTACAGAAACGACTCCCCCAATGGGCTGAATAACAGTGGGCACACACATGGCCGACAGCACTCCCGTCACCGTTGATTTTGAAAAAATCCTGGTCGCCAACCGCGGCGAGATCGCCTGCCGCGTAATCCGTACCGCGCGCGCCATGGGTTACCGTACCGTGGCGGTCTTTTCCGAGGCGGACCGGGACGCCCTGCACGTGCAACTGGCAGACGAAGCCGTCTGCATCGGACCGGCCACCGTCAGCCAGTCTTACCTGAACGTGGAAGCAATCCTTGATGCCGCGCGCAAGACCGGTGCCAACGCCGTGCACCCCGGCTACGGATTCCTGTCCGAGAACGCCGACTTCGCGCGCGCCTGCGCGGCGGCAGATATTGTCTTTATCGGCCCGCCTGTAGACGCAATCCACCTGATGGGCTCCAAGCGCTTGTCAAAAATAGCCATGCAGGAAGCGGGCGTGCCCTGCATTCCGGGCTACGAAGGGGCCGAGCAGGACGACGCCACGCTGCTGCGCGAAGCAGAACGTATCGGCCTGCCGTTGATGGTCAAGGCGTCCGCAGGCGGTGGTGGTCGCGGCATGCGTGTGGTGACCGACGCCGCCGACCTTCCCGAACAACTGCGCAGCGCGCGCTCAGAGGCACGCAACGCCTTCGGCAGCGACGAACTGATCCTCGAGCGGGCGGTGATGCGCCCCCGCCATGTGGAAATTCAGGTCTTCGGCGATCACCACGGCAATGTCATTCATCTGGGCGAACGCGACTGCTCGGTGCAGCGCCGCCACCAGAAGGTCGTCGAGGAAGCGCCCTCGCCTGCCGTCGATGCCGACCTGCGCGCACGCATGGGTGCCGCCGCAGTCCAGGCTGCAAAAGCCTGCCAGTATGTAGGGGCCGGCACGGTGGAGTTCCTGCTCGCTGACAACGGTGATTTCTTTTTTCTGGAAATGAATACCCGCCTGCAGGTGGAGCATCCGGTCACGGAGCTGGTCACAGGCCAGGATCTGGTCGCCTGGCAGCTTCGTGTCGCGCGCGGGGAACCTCTGCCGTTGACACAGGAACAGGTCACACTGGATGGCCATGCCATAGAAGTGCGCCTGTATGCCGAAGACCCGGCCGCCGGCTTTCTGCCGCAAACCGGACCCGTGCTGCGCTGGTCGCCCGCCACTGGCGAGGGCGTGCGTATCGATCACGGGCTGCGCGAAGGCTACCGGGTCGGCAGTCACTACGACCCCATGCTGGCCAAGATCATCTGTTGGGGCGCCAGCCGCGAGGACGCCCGCCGCCGCCTGATTCGCGCAGTGGAAGACACCTGCCTGCTTGGCGTACAGGACAACCGCCGCTTTCTGGCCGCCATATTGCGTCACCCGGCGTTTGCCGCCGGCGACGCCACCACGGCCTTTATTGGCGACGAGTTCGCGGAGGACAACAGCCTGCAGGCCGCCTGCCCGACAAGTCGCGACTGGGCAGTCGCGGCAACACTGATCAGTCACGCATACAGTGGCACGCACACCGCACAGGGCTGGCGCAGTTCTGGTCCCGCACAGCAGCGGCTGTTGTTGCAACAGGGCGAGCAAAAGCAGGATGTGCTGCTGGGCGCGCGCGACGACGATCAACTCGCCGTCCAGGTCGGCGAGCATACCCATCAGATTACCTATCCTTGCGGGGACGATCGCATTGATGTGGACGGTGTGCGCTACCCCCTTGCCGCACAGCGCGAAGGTGAAAAAATGTGGCTGGCCAGTCACGGTCAGCTCTGGTGTTTTGCTGACCACACCCATGCGCTGCCAGAATCCGCCGGCGGTGCCGGCAGCGGCAAGGTCCGTGCGCCCATGGACGGCGCCGTGCTGGAAGTACGCTGCGCGGAAGGCGATGTGGTGCGCAAAGGCCAGGTGCTGGTATTGCTTGAAGCCATGAAGATCGAGCACAGCCTCAAGGCCGATACCGACGGCACTGTCGCGACGGTCAGTGTCAGCGCGGGTGATCAGGTGAAAAGTAAACAGATACTGCTTTCAATAGCGACTGAAGAGGCCGAAACACAGGCCTGAACTTGCCCCGGCTGAGCCGTGCAGTTAAGGTTAGCAGCCCACATAATCAGGCACCGAAGATTCCTGGCGGGGTTCTTCTCCCACCCTTGCCGGCAATGATTGGCAAGGATGGGCCAGGGCATCCACCGGCAAACCGGTGGAGCCTGCTGCGGCACTTCGGGGCCGTGGCGCGGGCAAGTCAGTGACTGCCCGGTTTTGTCTCTTTTCTGGTGCCCGGAGAAATGGAAGTCACCTCTCCGGGCGTGCACGATTTCAGTACCTAGAATAACGGAGATCCTATGAGCAACGCCGACGTCATTACGTTGCCCAAGCTGCTTGCCCGCTTGCCCATGGTGTTTGCAAACCTGCCCGGCCTCGTCAAGGGGTCCAAAATGGGCAAGTTTTCCGACCCGAACAAACCCATCGGTCTGGGCCTGGCCATCCAGCGGGCCACCGAGATGAACCCCAACGGCGTTGCCCTGATCTATCAGGACACCCAACTGACCTACCGCCAGTTCAATGCCTGGACCAACCGGATTGCAGACTACCTGGCCTCCATCGGCCTGAAAAAGGGCGACTCCATCGCGGTGGATATCGAAAACCGCCCGGAACTGCTGGCCACCGTCGTCGGCGCCGCCAAGATCGGTGTCTGCTCGGCACTGATCAACACCTCGCAACGCGGCAAGGTGCTGGTACACAGCTTCAACCTGGTGAAACCGAAAGCCGCCCTGATCGGGGCCGAGCTGACCGACGCCATTGATGAGGTGCGCGACCAGCTCGAACTGGCCGCCGACCGCTTCTATTGCTGGGCAGACCAGGACACCCTGGAAGACGCCGGCACAGTACCGGAAGGCTATCGCAACATCGCCGAAGCAATCCGCGACTGCTCCTCGGAAAACCCGGAACAGGCCAGCCACATCTTCCTGAAAGATCCGCTGTTTTATATCTATACGTCAGGCACCACCGGCCTGCCGAAAGCGGTGGTGTTCAACCATGGCCGCTGGCAGAAAGCCTATGGCGCCTTCGGCTTTGCCGCAGTTCGCCTGAACAAGCATGACCGCATGTATTCCACCCTGCCCTTCTATCACGCCACCGGCATGGTGATCAGCTGGGCGTCGGCCATCGCCGCCGGCGCCGGCCTGGTGCTGGCGCGCAAGTTCTCTGCCAGCCGCTTCTGGGAAGACGTGCGCAAATATGACTGTACCGCGTTCGCCTACGTGGGCGAGCTGTGCCGCTATCTGAACGAACAGCCGGCCAGACCGAACGACCGCGATAACCGTGTGCATGTGATCGTCGGCAACGGCCTGCGCCCGAGCATCTGGAAACAGTTCAAGGATCGTTTCGGCATTGAACGCGTCGTGGAGCTCTATGCCTCGTCCGAGGGCAACGTGGCCTTCACCAATGTGTTCAACTTCGACAACACCGTGGGCTTTTCCCCGGTCAGCTATGCCATCGTAAAGTACGACAAGGAACGCGAAGAGCCTATTCGCGGCAACGATGGCTTCATGATCAAGGTGGGCAAAGGTGAAGCGGGCCTGTTGATCGGTGAAATTACCGACAAGACCCCGTTTGACGGCTACACCGACAAGGAGAAGACCGAGAAATCGATCCTGCGCAACGTGTTCACCAAGGGTGACGCCTATTTCGACACCGGCGACATGATGCGCGACATCGGTTTCAAACACGCCCAGTTCGTTGACCGCCTCGGTGACACCTTCCGCTGGAAAGGCGAGAACGTTTCCACCACGGAAGTGGAACAGATTCTTGACGGCGCAGAGGGTGTGGTCGAAACCGTCGTGTACGGGGTGGAAATCCCGAACACCAATGGGCGCGCCGGCATGGCGGAAATACGCCTGAACACAGACCATGAGCAATTCGACTTCCAGGCCCTGTGCAGCCACTTGCAGCGCGAGCTGCCGCCTTACGCGATCCCGGTGTTCCTGCGCATTGCCAACCATCCGGTGGACACCACCGGCACCTTCAAGCACCAGAAGAACAAGCTGAAGGAAGAGAAGTACGATCTGGCCAGCCATGACGACCCTGTCTATGTCCTGCTGCCAGGTGAACGCTGTTACCAGCGCCTGACCACCGAGATCCAACAGGGCATCGATGGCGGGCAATACCGCTTCTGATCCCACCCAGCTGCGCAAAAGCCCTCCCTGGTGGAGGGCTTTTTTGTTGTACCGCCCTCCAAATGTGCTTCCAAGATGCACCCGTAGCAATATCACCCCGACATCCAGTGACCTGCGCACACCACCTTCCTGGCGCCCCCTTGGATAAAACCTGCCAGAACATTACATAGCGACCACACGGTCTGTGGATAACTTTGTGCATAGTTACTGCAAAAGTGTTTTGTAACTGCTACCTGTCACTGTCACGAAAAGTGACACTGTCAAGCCCGCAATTAGTCAACCCATATTTTTCATAGAGTTAAGAAGCCATTTGAAGGCAATAGATCAGGTTACGTCACTAACCAGCGTCCCAGGGCCATGAACGAGCCGGCTGTGCACAACTGCACTGAAAAGGGGCTTCCTTCCATTTTTTTTCCACAGATTCTGTGGATAACTTTGTTGAAAAACGACACTGAAAGCCGTGGAACCACGATTAAACAGGCCCCTACCCCTCTTGCCGTTTTTTTGATCGCAAAATGAATCCATGGCCCGCCATCCGCACACGAGCGCCCCACGCCCCCGAACAGGAGACGGATATACGCATTTTGTTAACCCGTTTGCAGGCGCGAATAAACACGGTAGTATCACTTTCACATAAGACCTCAGTGCCACTGTCGGCATCGTCACACAGACGACCACATGAGGCCCGGAAAATGCACCGCTGCCGCCCAAAACGGCAACCCACAAGAGAGGCCAAGCCTCCGGGAACGCTTGTGCGCTACAGGCAATAAAAGACCGCTCGTTGTGAGCGGTTTTTTTTTGCCTGCAGCGGCGCGGTGGCCTGTTCGCTCCGCGGCACAGAAAACACGCTCACGGCTGCTGAAAAAAAGGGAAAAAAAAGGGCCTCAGAGGGTGAGGCCCGGAAAATACACCACTAAGGGGATAGCGGTGTGCGCTACAACATCGTTACCCTTTGCCCTTGGTTTTGCCCTTGCCGGGCTCCTCAGGCGTGGAATTGGACATTTCATCCAGCGCAGCGGTGAGTTCCTGAACTCGCTGCTGCAGCGCTTCCACTTCGCGCTTGTTGGGAATTCCGAGACGCGACAAGGCCTTGTTCAATCGCTCGTCGAACGCCTTTTCCATCTTCTCCATGGTCTCCCCGGTGCGGTTACGCACGCGCTCCTTGATCTCCTCGACACGCGATTCGGATTTATCGCGGGTCTTGGACTCAAGGTCACGCCCGGTGTCGACCAGAGCATCAAAAAATCGGCCACCCTCTTCCTCCGCCTTGGCGAAGGCGCCCAGACCGGCCAGCCATATCTGGTGCGTATACTTTCGCAGATCAAGGGAGCCCCCACCCAGACGGATGGATTTGCTCTTGTCCTCTTTCTGCAGATCATCTTGCTTGCGGTCTGACATCACTTATCTCCAGGATGCAATTCCACAAGCCAACGCAGTGCGGAAAACAGAAAACAAAATCAAACAAGTACAACAACAGTGGATCAGCGCAATATCAAAGTGAGCACAGTATAGGAGCGGACAAGAGAAATCACGCAGAATGTTGTCCTACAATACGACACTGACACCCACCAATGTCATCAGGGAAGGGTCAACGTGGAGGCAGGTCATCGTCGTCAGCGAGATCCCGGTTGTTCTGGCGGGCGCCAAACAGGCCGATACCCCGGGCAAGGTCCTTGACCGCCTTGCCCCCGGTGACCAGATTAAGCACCCGCTGGCGCAGGCGCTCTTCCAGATCGGCGGCACCTTGCTGCAGCCGATCTTCCACCTTCTGTTCCAGACGGGGGGCGGAATAGAAATGCACCACCAGGAACACCACCGTCAGGGTGATCGCCGAGGACAGCAACGCCGCCCCGAGCATCCACCAGAACAGCGTCTGCGCCTGCATCAGCTTATCCCGAAAACCAGGAACAACTGGATAAAGCCAGCGGCCATGCCGAGCACACCACCGACCAGGATCAGGATCCATTCATCTTCCTGGAACGCAGGCCGCAACAAGGCCTGAAACTCCTCCGAGGACAGCTCGCACATGCGCTCGCGCATGATACGTTCGACGATCGCCCCCCGCTCACGGTTGAACTGCGGGTCTTCGAAAGGCAGCACCGCCAGGTCGACGGCCTTTTCTTCCACCGCTTTTTTCAGGTCGGCATAACCACCCGGCCCAACGGTCAGCTGGGCTGCGGTGCGCACCACACCGCCTTCCAACAGCGGCCGCATGTGCCGCTTGATCAACGCCTTGGTCCGGTCGGCGCGCGGGCCATTGATCACCTGATACATGATGTTGCGCAGTGTGACCACTTCCGTGGTGGTCAGGCGGGCGAAGCTCTCCGCCACGTCTTTCTGCCGCTTCAGGAACAGACCCTGCACTCTGAACGGCCCGACCCTGACCGGATTCAATGGCCGGAAAATCACATTCAACGCCACCCAGTTCGTGGCAATACCAATAACAAAGCCGAACACCGGCATGACCCAGTTCCCCGGCAGGTACAGCAGAAACGGAATCTGCAACAGACCGAACAGGAAGCCGAAATAGAAGCCGGAATTGATCACGAAGCGGAATTCCGGGTCACCGACCTCACGGAACATCTTCACCATCAAGGCACGGTCTTCGCGCATCTGTGAGCCAATCATGTATTTGAGATCGACCAGCTCTTCGACGTTCTTGCTGATGTCATCGACAATGTTGTCCATCACCTCGGGCACCACACGGCGGGCCCGGTTGTAGACCCGGCGGCGCACCAGCAACGGCAGGTTTTCCCACAGCACAGCGTTGCGCTCGGTCATGACCTCATCG
Source organism: Alcanivorax sp. S71-1-4 (assembly GCF_009846755.1). Lineage (GTDB taxonomy): Bacteria > Pseudomonadota > Gammaproteobacteria > Pseudomonadales > Alcanivoracaceae > Isoalcanivorax. The sequence continues at coordinate 121,753 of NZ_AQOR01000008.1, read as the reverse complement.
GTGTATTCTTCAATGCGGCTCTGCACACTGCGGGTCAGATGGGCGGCGATCTTTTCCGGCTCCATCTGCTGGAAAAACTCATCAATACTGCCGATCTTGGAGAGCGTCTGGTCGACCAGAATCCCGGACATTTTCTCGGCCTTGGACGGGATGATGCCCTGCCAGCCGAAAAAGGGGCGGATACCGATGAACTGCAACGGATAAAAGGTCATCTGCACGGCCATCCAGTTGGTCACCCAACCGATGACACCGGCAAGCACAGGGATACTGACATACTTCCAGAAGTCGGGATGCGAAAACATCGATTCCAGCATACCTAAACAGGCTCCCCTTCCCGAGGACACAAACCGGACAGACCGGCGCAGGCGTCCTGTCTGCCGTGCGGGCGGCGCCGACTCTCATCGCCCGCTTCCCCCGGCAGCATTTGCGGCATTGGCGCCGGTGACTCCGGCCAATGACCCGGCCGGGACTCGACGTAGTATAGCTGCATGGACTCCCAAGTTAAGGCATCGGCGCCGGATTTTGCGCCATCTGTGGGTTGATCCGACAAGCTGTGTGTACAATGAAGCCTGATGCACTGAAGCCTCGGGGGGCTCCCGGCAGACAACCATGGAACAACATTCATCATCCGTTACCCGGTTCCTGGTGCTTGGCGCCCTGGAAACCCTGATCAACCAGGCTATCGAGCACGAACCGCGTGCCCGGGACCGGTTGCAGCGCCTGCACGGCACCGCCATCAGAGTTCGCACCGAGCGCCCGCACATGGTGCTTTACGTGCTGGTCTACGAAGACGGCGTGGAAGTGCTGCCGGACTTCGAGGGCTATGTGCATGTGCGTGTCCGCGGCACGCTCGGTGCAGTGTTGCAATGGGTCCTGTCTCCCAACGCACCGCTGCCGGAAGAAGACCGTATCCGCATCCTGGGCCCGGAGGACCGGATCGCGCTGCTCAACAACGCGATCAGCGAATTCAGCCTCTGGGGAGTGGTCCGCAACTGGCTGGATGATCACGTTCGCCTCAACGATCTGCTGACCCTGCTGCGGCGCGAAGATCCGCAATGGCTGAGCCGCCTGCAGGGCCTGCCGGAAAAAATGGACGGCCTGGCCATCGAGCTGGCACGCCAGCGGTTGCTTCAGGAAGACATCCTCGGCGAACTGCATCAGTTACGGCATGAGATGCGGCGCGCCAGGCGCCTGGACGCCACCTGCATCGTCACCGGGCTGCTATTACTGCTGGCGGCGCTCGCCACCCTGACCAGCCTGCTGCCGGTGGCCACCGCGATCAGCGCCACCACGCAGGCCCTGCTGCTGGGCAGCCTGGGGCTGACCCTGCTGGTTTCCAGGCTCCTGTCACACTGACCAGGGCCTGTCTCACTCCTTCGGCCGTCGGCGGCCGAACAGTTGTCCGAGGCGGTCTTCGACAATCTCGACACTGGTGCGGGCGATATTGCGCGTGGTGCCCTGCAGCACTTCACGGGTCGGCAGCGAGGTAACGCCGTCCACAATCCCGCGCCGCACCGCTTCTTCAACCTTGGCCGCCATCAGGTCGGCCGCCTGCTCCGCCTGTTCACGCAACAGCGTTTCCAGATCCTGCGCCACCCTGGGCCGCACATGCAGATTCATCCAGAGTGCCACCGCCAGCAGCGTACACATGGACGACATTACTGCGGTCACCGCCACCATCAGCCAGTTCATCACGTCATCTCCCAGGGCTCACCATGTGCCACACCATCATTGATACAGGGCACCGGCCCCGCAGGACAAGCATCACTGACCGTGCAAAAAACACCTGCCGGATATGGCGGCGCATTATGCGCACAACCCTGCCAGCCGCCAATGGCTGATGGGCAACCGTATATCGGTTTGTGGTGCCAATACCGCTGGCGCCGGCACACGAATCGTTACCGCATGCTGTTGCTTTGTTAAGAGCTGAAACCGCCTATGGTTGACGGCGCCAGCGCTGATTATCCTCTGAGGCTGCCCACTCATCGGGCGAAGAAATCATCACTCACGGTCTGATGAAAAGGCCTCAGAATGAGCACACCCATTCCGTCGGGCACTCGCCTGCGCATGTTCGATCAGGCACTGACCCGGCAGGTTGCCTTTTGCCTGCGGCGCGGACTGCCGCTGCATTTGCTCGCCGTTGAACTGACCAATTTTCCGGTGCTCGCCAACATCCATGGCCATGCCCTGACCCGTCGCATGCAGCAACGTCTGACACAGGAAATTGATCGGCTGAAACGCGCAGAAGACTGGCAATGCGCCTGGGGTGACGGGCGCATGGTGTTCGCGCTCCCGGACACGTCCGCGCGCGGCGCGCGGCACCTCGCCCAGCGGCTGGTCCAGCAGTTGGGCCAGCACAGTTTCCGCTATAACGGCGATACGTTGCGCTTCACGGTGCGTCTTGGTCTGCACAGTGTGGCCCCGCAGCGTGAGGCAGACCTGCGCCAGGACAGCCGCAAGCTGATCATGCGCGCACTGCATACGGCGTGCCACGGTGCCGAGCCGGTCAACATCAGCGCCGCCATGCAGCAGGCGCTCGGCCAGCCCGACGCGGTGCGCGATACGCCGATGCCGGCAGGCCACCCGGACGGCGCACCGGACACGCGGCAACTGCGCGCCATGATGCGCCGGCTGAGCGAACAACAGCGCCTGAGTCTGGTGGACGAACTGCTATTGGCATCGACACGGGCATAACGAAGGCGGGCCTCGCGTGAAGCCCGAATGACGGGAACGCACCCCGGGGTCGCGGGGTGAGCAGAATAAGTGCGAAACACGCCCTGCCGGTCAGCCGTTCAGGCAGCAATTCCGAAAAGCGTCAAAAACCTTCCAGCACGATCTTGCCGCGCGCCTGATGAGCTTCCATCACCGCGTGCGCCCGGCGCAGGTTGTCGGCATTGATGACGCCGTAATGGTCCGCCACCGTCGTGCGCAGCACGCCCTGCTCCACCAGATCCGCCACTTTCATCAGGATACGGTGCTGCTCAATCTGGTCGTCTGTCTGGAACAGCGAGCGGGTGTACATGAATTCCCAATGCAGCGACAGGCTCTTGCGCTTGAGCTTGCGCACATCCAGTTGCAGCGGATCATCGATCAGCGCCAGCTTCCCCTGCGGTCGCAGTGCTTCGACAATCTGGTCGATATGCTCATCGGTGTGCGTCAGGCTGGCCACATAGTCCACCTCACTGACACCGATCTGGGACAGGCCATCGGTCAGCGGCTTGCTGTGGTCAATCACCTTGTGTGCGCCGAGGCTGAGCACCCAGTCACGGGTAGCGTCACGCGATGCGGTACCAATCACCGTCAGTTCGGTGAGCTGCCGGGCCAGTTGCACCAGCACCGAACCGACGCCACCACTGGCACCCACCACCAGCAACGTCTTGCCGTGGCCCTTGCCCTGCTGCACACCGAGCCGGTCAAACAGCAGCTCCCATGCCGTAACGGTGGTCAAGGGCATGGCCGCAGCCTCGGCCATGCTCAGATTCTCGGGCACGCGACCGACAATACGTTCGTCCACACACTGGTATTCAGCGTTGGTGCCCGGCCGGGTCACGTCACCGGCATACCAGACTTTGTCGCCGGGGCGAAACAGGCTCACCTCGCTGCCCGTTGCCTCAACGATACCCGCAGCATCCCAGCCCAATACCTTGTAGGCGCCATTTTCCGGCTCGGTGTTGAGACGGATCTTGGTGTCCACCGGGTTCACGGCAACGGCGCTGACTTTCACCAGCAGGTCCCGCGCACCAGGCTGCGGGACATCCAGCGTAATGTCCTGCAATGCTTCCGGCGCATCGATCGGCAATGATTTCCGGTATCCAACGGCTTTCATGGCTCTCCTCCGGGGTCAGGGCTTTTCCGCGATCACAACGGCACGGCGGGGCGCCGGATACCCTTCGCGGGTCAGGGTCACATCCTGCGGATCAAGAAAGTCCGCCAGGGACTGAAAACGCATCCAGGGCGTGGCGCGCTGTTCATCCAGCGTCGTCACGCCTTCATCGACCACCCGCGCGTTACGGAAACCGCAGCGGGTCAACCACAGCACCAGCATGGCGGCACTGGGCAGGAAATACACATTGCGCATGGCGGCGTAACGATCCGCCGGCATCAGCAGGCGCTGGGCGTCACCTTCCACCACCAGCGTTTCCAGCACCAGCTCGCCGCCGGGACGCAGCGCCGCCTTGAGTTCCAGCAAATGATCCAGCGGCGAACGGCGGTGGTAAAGCACGCCCATGGAAAAGACGGTATCAAACGCCTCCACACCCGGCGAGAGCTCTTCCAGCCGTACCGGCGCCAGCCACACAGGCGCCTCGGGCAAGTACCGCCGCACCGCCAGGAACTGCATCAGAAACAACAGCGTCGGGTCGATACCCAGCACAAAGCCGGCGCCTTCACCGAGCATGCGCCAGCAGTGATAGCCGGAGCCACAGCCCACATCCAGCACCCGGCGCCCTGCCAGCGGTGCGAGATGCGGCTGCACCCGCTGCCATTTCCAGTCAGAGCGCCACTCGGTATCGACAGGCAGACCGAAGAACTCAAACGGCCCCTTGCGCCAGGGCATCAGGCCGGCCAGCCCGGCCTCCAGTTTATCCCGTCCCTCGGCGGAGAGCGTCACGCCCGCACCGATCCGCACGGTATCGGTATCCAGCACCACTGGCGCCGGCCCTGCCGGCAGCCGCGCCAGCGCGGCCAGCCAGCCGGGCAGATCGCCATGCGGTGCCTCGACCAGCCGCTCGCGGGCCAGCGCACCGCTTTCAATGTCCCAGGGCATGAGGCCCTGCGCCAGCAGCACCGCCTGAAGCGCATCGGCATAGTCGCGCATCAACGGATCGCCACCAGCGACAGGAAATTGAAACAGCGGAACCACACATGCACGCGGCTGAAGCCTGCCTGGTGCAGGCGGGTTTCGTGGGCGGCCAGGGTTTCCGGGATCAGTACATTCTCGATGGCGGTGCGTTTCTGGCTGATTTCCAGATCGCTGTAGCCATTGTTGCGCTTGAAAGCGTGATGCAGGGCCTGTTGCAGGGCATCTTCCTCATCATCGGGGAAGCGGATCTTTTCCGACAGGACCAGGATGTCGCCGGGGCTGAGTGCGTCGGCAATGCGCTGAATGAGCGCGTCACGATCTTCCAGCGGCACAAACTGCAAAGTGAAATTGAGCACCACAACAGACGCGTTTTCCAGCACCGTGCTACGCACATCCTCGCAGCGTTGCGTGACCGGTACGAGAGGCACCTCCGACGCGAGAATCGCGGCGGCCTGTTTCACCATGGCCGGCGAATTGTCCACCGCGATGATCTCGCAGTCCCGGTGCGGCACCAGCTTTGCCATGGCCAGTGTCGCCGCGCCCAGAGAACTGCCCAGGTCATACAACCGGGTGCCGGGCCGGGCGTAGCGCGCGGCAAACACACCGATCATGTCGATCATGGTGCCGTACCCCGGCACCGAGCGGCGGATCATGTCAGGGAAGACACGCGCGACCTGCTCGTCAAAGCAGAAACGGGCAACTTCATCGCGAGCCTGAGCGTAGAGATCGTCTTTCATGAACTGTCCGGAATTGGCGGGTCGGAGCACGCAGCCATCGCAGTGCAACAGGATGGGCATTTTAACTCAATGCGGCCCACACCCCTAACCACAGGCCAGACCTGCGGCGGAAAAACAAAAAAGGCCGGTCATCGCTGACCGGCCTTCATGTTCTGGATTTCAAATTGGTCGGGACGGAAGGATTTGAACCTTCGACCCCTTGCACCCCATGCAAGTGCGCTACCAGGCTGCGCTACGCCCCGAAAATCTGCCCCGAGCCATGCTCGAAGCGGCGGGAATCATAACGGATTCCCGCCGGTATGAAAACAATAACGAGATGATGGATTCAGGCCCGCAGGACGTCGAGCACATCTTCCAGCTCGACGATCATCTGCCGGATCAGCTGGTGATAATGCGTTGCCTGTTCGCCGTTGGCACCTTCTGTGAGCTGCTGACGGGCGCCACCGATGGTGTAGCCCTGATCGTACAGCAGGCTGCGGATCTGGCGGATCATCAGCACGTCCTGACGCTGGTAGTAACGACGGTTACCACGGCGCTTCACAGGCTTGAGTTGCGGGAATTCCTGTTCCCAGTAACGCAGCACATGCGGTTTCACATCACACAGGTCGCTGACCTCACCGATGGTGAAGTAGCGCTTGCCGGGAATCGCAGGGAGCTGGTCGTTATTGCTTGGTTCCAGCATAAGCTTCAACTCGTTGTTTTAGTTTCTGCCCCGGACGGAAGGTCACCACGCGGCGCGCGGTGATGGGGATTTCCTCGCCTGTCTTGGGATTGCGGCCCGGCCGTTCGCTCTTGTCGCGCAGGTCGAAATTGCCGAAACCGGAGAGCTTCACCTGGATATTGTTTTCCAGGGCACGGCGGATTTCCTCGAAAAACATCTCCACCATTTCCTTGGCTTCCCGCTTGTTCAGGCCCAGCTCTTCGAACAGCCTTTCAGCCATATCCGCCTTGGTCAGCGCCGCCATCGACAATCCCTCGAATCATTCTCTCAAAGAGGCGTTAAATTCTTGTTTTAGCTGAGATACTACCCCTGCGATAAGGTCGTTGATTTCAGCCTCCCTAAGGGTGCGCGAACGCTCCTGGAAGGTCAAGCCCAGGGCCAGGCTCTTGCGCCCTTTTTCAATTCCATCCCCTTGATATACGTCGAAAAGCCGGACCTCGCGCAGGCGCGCGTCGCAGGCCTGGCGGACCACATCAAGCAATGCTCCGGCAGGGACGTCTTCCGGCACCACAAAGGCCAGATCACGGCGGACCGCTGGTTGATCGGACAATTCGGCGAATTTTGGCACTTTTGCCTGCTCAATGACTGCTTTTCGCAGCTCAAACAGATAAATATCCTTGGGCAGATCAAGCTTCGCGGCAAGCGCCGGGTGCAGGCGCCCCAGCCAGCCGGCCTCCTCGCCTTCAAGGCTGATGCGGGCGCTCTGGCCAGGGTGCAGCACGTCGTTGTCGGCCGCTTCAAAGCGGAAGCCGGTGCGGCCACCGGCAGCCAGCAGGGCTTCCACGTCCGCTTTCACATCGAAGAAATCGGCCTTGCGGGCCTTGTCATCGAAATGCTGCGGGCGAGCGCTGCCGTAAACGAGGCCAGCCAGCATCGGCTCCTGCAGCAGTTCACCCTCGGCCTGCGGCACGAAACGCAGGCCCTGCTCGAACAGGCGCAGGCGCGCCACCTGGCGGTTCAGATTGCGCTGGGCCGTGGTCAGCAGACCCGCCCAGAGCGTGGTGCGCATTACTGCCAGTTCGCTGGAAATGGGGTTGGCCAGGGCCAGCGGCGGCAAGGAAGGTGCCAACGCCTGCTGCATCGCCGGGTCGACGAAGGTATAGGTGATGGCTTCCAGATAACCGCGTGCACACATCAGGTCGGACAGGTGGCGGGCCGACAGCAGCATCTCGGTCTGTGCCGCGCCGCCGCCCTGGATGGCGGGCAAGCGGCTGGGCAAACGGTCGTAGCCGTACACGCGAGCCAGGTCTTCCACCAGATCCTGCTCAATGGCCATGTCGAAGCGCCAGCTTGGTGCCCGCACAGCCCATTGCCCCGCTCCGGCTTCAGTTATATGCATGCCCAGGCGCTCAAGGATGTCGGCGATATCACTCACCGGCAGCGCTATCCCCAGCAGGGCCTCCACGCGCGTGGCGCTCAGCGCGATCTCGGCCGGCTCGGGCAGGTGCGCCTCAGACGCCACTTCCGTGATCGGGCCAGCCTGGCCACCGGCGATGTCCAGAATCAGTGCGGTGGCGCGCTCCATGGCCAGCCTTTGCAATGCCGGGTCAACGCCGCGCTCGAAGCGGTGTGAGGAGTCCGTGTGCAGGCCATAGCTGCGCGCCTTGCCGGCAATCGCCAGCGGGGCAAAGAATGCCGCTTCCAGAAACAGGTCGCAGGTGGCGTCGGTGACGCTGCTGCCAGCACCGCCCATGACACCGGCCATGGCAATGGGGCCAGAGGCATCGGTGATCAGCAGGCTGCCGTCACGCAGGGTGATCTCCTGGCCGTCGAGCAGTGCGAGCTTTTCACCCTCGCTGGACAGGCGCACATCAATCGCACCGTTCAATTTGCCCAGGTCGAAGGCATGCATCGGCTGGCCAAGTTCCAGCAGCACATAGTTGGTGACGTCCACCACCGGATCAATCGGACGCAGGCCGGCCCGGCGCAGGCGCTCGACCATCCACAGCGGTGTGTGTGCACCGGGGTTGATGCCCCGGATGACACGGCCCAGGTAACGGGGGCACGACCCGGGCGCGGACACGGTGACCGGAAAGGTATCGTCCAGCGTCGACGCCACTGGCGTAATCGCCGGCTCGTTAAAGGGCACACGGTTCAGCACACTGACTTCGCGCGCAATGCCACGCACGCTCAGGCAGTCAGCGCGGTTCGGCGTCAGGTCCACTTCGATGATGTTGTCATCCAGGCTCAGGTATTCCCGGATATCGGTGCCCACCGGCGCGTCGTCCGGCAACTCCAGCAGACCGTCGATCAAGTCTTCCAGACCCAGTTCCGAGGCCCCGCAGAGCATGCCTTCGGACGGCTGGCCACGCAGCTTGGCGGACTTGATGCGAAAATCGCCCGGCAACACCGCCCCCACGCGGGCGAACGGCACACGCAGGCCGGGGCGTACATTCGGCGCGCCACAGACGACCGGGAACGTATCGCTGCCATCGAACACCTGACACAGCGTCAGCTTGTCGGCGTCCGGGTGCGGCGCGGTCTCGCGCACCTCGGCCACCACGACGCCGGTAAAAGACGCCGCCGCCGTCTCAACGCCGTCGACTTCCAGGCCGGCCATGGTGAGCTGATGCATCAGCGCCTCGGTGTCCAGTGCCGGATTGGCCCATTCTCTCAGCCAGGATTCATTGAAACGCATTGCTACCTCGATCCCTGTTCCGCAGCGCGCACGGATGGCCCGCGCTGTCATTTATCTGTCCACCGCCCTGGGGTGGCGTGCTAAAAAAAGCCGCTTGATCGTCTCAGGCAAACTGGCTGAGGAAGCGGATATCGTTCTCGAAGAACATGCGCAGGTCGTTGACGCCGTAGCGCAGCATGGCAAGACGCTCGATGCCCATGCCGAAGGCGAAGCCACTGTACTGCTCCGGATCGACACCGCCGTGGCGCAGCACTGTCGGGTGCACCATGCCGCAGCCCATCACCTCCAGCCAGCCCGTCTGCTTGCACACACGGCAGCCGTTGCCGCCGCAATGCGTGCAGCCGATATCCACTTCGGCGGAGGGCTCGGTGAACGGGAAGTAGGACGGGCGGAAGCGCACCGCAAGATCATCCACTTCAAAGAAGGCTCGCAAAAACGCCGCTACCGTGCCACGCAGATCGGCAAAGGTAATGTTCTGATCCACCAGCAGCCCTTCCACCTGGTGGAACATCGGGGTATGGGTCAGGTCGGAGTCGCAGCGGTACACACGGCCCGGCGCGATGATGCGAAACGGCGGCTTGCCGTTTTCCATCACACGAATCTGCACCGGCGACGTGTGCGTGCGCAGCAGACGGCCGTCACCGAAATAGAAGGTGTCGTGCATGGCGCGCGCGGGGTGGTGGCCTGGAATGTTCAAGGCTTCGAAGTTGTGGAAGTCATCTTCCACTTCCGGGCCTTCGGCGACGTCGTAGCCGAGCCCGGCAAAGAAGTCCTCGATGCGGCGACGCGTGCGGGTGACCGGGTGCAGATTGCCTGGCAGTTCGCCCCGGCCCGGCAGGGTCACATCCACACGCTCGCCTGCCAGTTGCGCGTTCAGCGCCGCCTGCTCCATCGCTTCGCGACGGGTTTCCAGCGCCTGTTGCACTGCATCGCGCGCTTCATTGATCAATGCACCGGCCTGCGGGCGCTCTTCGGCAGACAGTTTGCCGAGGCCTTTCAGCAACTGGCTGATCTCGCCTTTTTTGCCGAGATAATTGACCCGCACCTCATCCAGCGCGCGCAGGTCCGCGGCGGCGTTCACCGCATCCAGCGCGGCGCGGGTCAATGTCTCCAGGTTTTCCATGCGTGTTCTCCGGCCTGATCAGGCGCTCCCCGCAAGCGGGCTTGAATTGGGCATCAATACTGCACGCGGCGGGTGACAGAGTGAAGGCCGCGCTGCACAAATAAAAAACGGGGGAAGAGCCCGTTTTGGGTCGCAGGGCAGGCCCTGCGACGTGTCATGCACTCATGCGCAGACGGTCAGGCGGCGAGGCTCGCTTTGGCCTTTTCGGCCAGCGCGCCAAACGCCACGGCATCGCGCACGGCCAGATCGGCCAGCACTTTGCGGTCGATGTCGATGGCCGCTTTTTTCAGGCCGTCGATCAGGCGGCTGTAGGACAGACCGTTTGCACGGGCACCGGCGTTGATACGCACGATCCACAGGCGACGGAACTGACGCTTGCGCGCCTTGCGGTCACGGTAGGCGTACTGGCCGGCCTTGATGACCGCCTGGATCGCTACACGATAGACACGGCTGCGGGCGCCATAGTAGCCCTTGGCCTGCTTGAGGATTTTCTTGTGCCGGCGACGGGCCTGCACACCACGCTTTACTCGAGCCATTTCAGTTCTCCAAAAACCGTTTCAGTTATCCAGCGTTAGGAATGCAGGGCTCAGACGCCCGGCAGCATGCGCTTCACCAGCGCGATATCCGAAGCGTGCACTTCGGTCTTCGGCCGGAGCTGACGAATCCGCTTGGCGGATTTCTTCGTCAGGATGTGGTTTTTGAAAGCCTGCTTGCGCTTGAAACCGGAGGCGGTTTTCTTGAAACGCTTGGCTGCCCCGCGGTTTGATTTGATCTTCGGCATTGTTCAGTTCTCTTAAGCTGCGTTACGTTGGCTCAAGCAACCGGGAATTCGGTTACTTGTTTTTCCGCTGGGGCGCGATGACCATGATCATCTGCCGGCCTTCCATATTCGGACGCTGCTCGACATTACCCCACTCGGCGAGATCCGCTTCCACGCGCTGGAGCAACTGCAGCCCCAACTCCTGGTGCGCCATCTCACGGCCACGGAACCTGACGGTTACCTTGGCCTTGTCCCCTGCCTCGAGAAAGCGAACCAGGTTGCGAAGTTTCACCTGATAATCGCCTTGGTCGGTGCCGGGGCGGAATTTCATTTCCTTCACCTGGGTCTGGCGCTGTTTCTTGCGCCCCTCTTTCGCCTTTTGTTTCAGGTCGAACAGGTGTTTGCCGTAATCCATGATTCGGCAGACCGGTGGCTCCGCATCGGGCGAAATTTCCACCAGGTCGAGATCTTTGGACTGGGCTGCCGCCAGCGCCTCCTCCAGACTCACCACACCCACCTGATCACCGTTTTCATCGATCAGGCGAACGTTCTCCAGTTGGATCTGGTCGTTAATGCGGGCGCGTTTATCGCCGCCCTTGCCAGCACTTTTAATGGTGGCTACCTCCGGTTCATCTTTCTTCGTCGGCGCAAGCCCTGCAGCCTGCAACGCTCGTGGCACCGACCCTTCAGCCATTTTCGGCTGACCGCGAATTGTATAGAGCGCCCTGCCGCGAGACAAGCCCCCGGCAACCGCTAATCACTTGTTTTTACGAGCTTTGCGATGGCGATACGCCAGCGTCGGAATCAGCGGGAAGGGACTGCGGAAGGACGTACTGTGAAAACTGGTAGGCACGAGTGGACTCGAACCACCGACCCCCACCATGTCAAGGTGGTGCTCTAACCAACTGAGCTACGTGCCTGTTACGAGGGCGCTATTCTACAGCCGGGCAGCGGGCTGTCAAACGATTTCAACCACCTGATTTGACGTGATTTACCGCCCCGGTACACGGGCAGCAAAACGGTCCAGGTCGCGGATGAACGCTGCCTGCACGTCGCTGATCAGCCGGGTCAGGTCAGCCATGCCGGCTTCGTCCGGGATCAGGCGGTCGCTGACGATGCGCATGCCGAGCCGCACCATGAAGTTGTCCAGCGCCTCGAAAGCGCCACCGGCCTGGAGTTCCGCCAGCTCCGACGGCCCCGGCTGGCGGAAGCGGACCTCGCCGCTGATGCCCTCGCCGCCATTTCCTTCCGCGGCCACGGTCAGGAAATCGATGGCGAGCTGGTCGATGGAGCGTGGCAGCACAAAGTTGATGACGCCGGCTGGCATGATGCCCAGCGCCTTGCCACTGGTGCGCACGGCGGGCACATCCGTCAACTGGCCGGTTATCAGGGCACCGTCAGGGGTCGGCTGGTAGGCAATGTCGCCGCGCAGGCCGGTGATTTCGGCCAGGATGCCGTAGATCTCGATCCAGGCATCCACATCCACCCGCAGGCGCCGGGCGCTGCCGTCCAGGTGCGGGCGGGCGTCCGCCACCGGCTTGCCGTTCAGGGTGGCGACCGGCTGGCCATCGCGCAGCAGCAGGGTCAGCTCGGCGCGCTGGGTGGCGGAGTTCACCCGTATCCGGGCCACCTCGCCGTACTCATCGCCGATACTGATATCAAGCCTGAGAATAGTGCCCAGCCGATCCAGGTAGGCGCGCAGCGCCGGGTAATGACGCGCCATGCGCTGGCCATTGACGCGCACCGAGGCATCCACCCGCCGGTCACGGTCACCCGGCTGGCCCGCCACCACCAGCCGTTCAATCTCGCCCAGCCCGGCCGCCAGTTCCCAGATGGCCGGGTACGCCGCCCAGAGCGGGGCCAGCACATCCACCTCGTGGGCGCCCAATGTCGGACTCATCCCCCAGACGCGGGCACGGTATTCACCTTCCGGCAAGGCGCGCTCGAAGGCGGCGTCGCCACCGCCCATCAATCGCAGCGCATCACGACTGGCAGCCAGCACGGACGACCAGCGCATCGGCCCCAGCCCCAGGCGCGCCTCGCCCTGCAATAGATAGTGGGTGCCGTGGGGCTGGTCTTTCATTTCCCGGGAGTGAACCCGCAGCAGCATGTCACCCAGCGGGAAGGTGTCACCACCGGTGAGCGCGGGCGTAGGCTGTTGCCGGGGCGGCCCGACATAGTAGTGATCACCGGCTGCCACGTTGTGCAACACCAGCTCACGCTCGTTGTCAGCCCGCTTTTCCGGCAGCAAACGATGAAAGCCGCGCAGGTCAAAGCGTTCCAGTGACGCACGTAACTGGTCGAGGAACTCGCGCGTGTCGTCGTGGTATTCGATGTGATGCACCAGAAGATCACGCAAGGCGGCGTAGTCATACATGCGTGCCACGGCCACCTGTGGGTCGCCGTTCCCGGCCAGGAGCACGGGCGGGCGCCAGGCGCGCTCCATCACGGCATCCGGCACAGCCTGCTGCGCCTGGGCGCCGTGCAGGCCGAACAGCAGCACCACACTCCCCAGCAGCCAGAATCTCCGCATGGCAAACCTCCTTGTCTGATTAGCGCCGCAACGGCCCCCGATACTGGCACGATTGTGCACGTCCGTATATCACGCGTCCTTGCAGGCGCCCTTGCAGGTGCCCTTGTCTGTGCAGACGGCAGCCCGCGCCGCCAGGTCAGGCACGCGGTCAGCCGGCGAGAAAGCTGCTCTCGCGGATTTTCTGTATCTGGTCGCGCAACCGGGCGGCCTGCTCGAACTCCAGGTTGCGGGCATGCTCGAGCATTTTTGCTTCCAGCGCCGCGATCTCGCGGGTGGCCTCCGCGGGCGAAGCCGGCACGGCGTACTCCCCGCCGTCTTCGCCCACGCCTTTTTTACGGCTCTTGCCGTGCTTGCCGCCGACACCTGTGGAATAGGTATCTTCCAGAATGTCGCGGATACGCTTGTTCAGCGCCGTCGGCGTGATGCCATGTTCGGTGTTGAAGGCGATCTGCTTTTCGCGCCGACGATCGGTCTCTTCGATAGCGCGCTGCATGGAGCCGGTGATCTTGTCGGCGTACATGATGGCGCGGCCCTTGAGGTTCCGCGCGGCGCGGCCGATGGTCTGGATCAGCGAGCGGTCGGAACGCAGAAAGCCTTCCTTGTCCGCATCGAAGATAGCCACCAGCGCCACTTCCGGCATGTCCAGCCCCTCGCGCAGCAGGTTGATGCCGACCAGCACATCGAACTTGCCCAGCCGCAGATCGCGGATCAGTTCCACCCGCTCGACGGTATCCACGTCCGAGTGCAGATAGCGCACCCGCACGTCGTGCTCCTGCAGGAATTCGGTCAGATCTTCCGCCATGCGCTTGGTCAGCACGGTGATCAGCACACGCTCATCGCGCTGCACCGCTTCGCGGATTTCGCCGAGTACATCGTCCACCTGGCTGAGTGCCGGCCGCACCTCGATAACCGGGTCCACCAGGCCGGTGGGCCGCACCACCTGCTCCACCACCTGACCGGCGTGCTTCTGTTCATACGGACCCGGCGTGGCCGAAACGAAGATGGTCTGCGGCGCCAGCCCCTCCCATTCCTCGAATTTCAGCGGCCGGTTGTCCAGTGCCGAGGGTAGGCGGAACCCGTACTCGACCAGGGTTTCCTTGCGCGAACGGTCGCCTTTGTACATGCCGCCGATCTGCGGCACGGTCACGTGTGATTCGTCCATGACCAGCAGCGCATCGTCCGGCAGGTAGTCGAACAGGGTCGGCGGCGCCTCGCCCGGTGCGCGGCCGGAGAACAGGCGCGAGTAGTTTTCCACCCCGTTGCAGTAGCCAAGCTCCTGCAACATTTCGATATCGAAGCGGGTGCGCTGTTCCAGCCGCTGCGCCTCGACCAGCTTGTTGGCGTTGCGCAATTGCTCCAGGCGCTCGCGCAGTTCGTCCTTGATCTTCTCGATCGCCTCCAGCACCACCTCGCGCGGGGTCACGTAGTGGCTCTTGGGGTAGATGGAAATGCGCGACACCTTGCGCAGGATCTCGCCGGTGAGCGGGTCGAAGATGCTGATGTTCTCCACTTCATCATCGAACAGTTCCAGGCGTACCGCTTCACGCTCTTCGTCCGCCGGGAAAATATCGATCACATCGCCCCGCACCCGATAGGTGGCACGGCGGAAATCCATCTCATTGCGGGTGTATTGCAGCTCCGCCAGGCGGCGCAGCACTGCACGCTGGTCGATCCGGTCGCCGCGCACGACGTGCAGCAGCATCGACATATAGCTGTTCGGGTCGCCGAGGCCGTAGATCGCGGACACCGACGCAACAATGATGGTGTCGCGACGCTCCATCAGTGCCTTGGTGGCCGACAGGCGCATCTGCTCGATGTGCTCGTTGATGGCGGAGTCCTTCTCGATAAAGGTGTCCGACGAGGGCACATAGGCTTCCGGCTGGTAGTAGTCGTAGTAGGAAACGAAGTATTCCACCGAGTTTTCCGGGAAGAACTCCCGGAATTCGCTGTACAGCTGCGCAGCGAGCGTCTTGTTCGGCGCCATGACGATGGTCGGGCGCTGCACTGTCTGGATAACGTTGGCGATAGTGAAGGTCTTGCCCGAGCCGGTCACGCCGAGCAGGGTCTGGTGCGACAGCCCGTCCCCGATGCCTTCGACCAGCCCGGCGATGGCCGCCGGCTGGTCACCAGCGGGCTTATACGCTGCATGCAGACGGAAGCCTTCGTCCTTGCCGGAGGCGCCAGAGGGTGTGCCAGATGAGTCGCGTGAAGAAGCTGATGCCATTCCGCCGGGTCCCCGGATCAGGTAGTATTGGCCGCCCGCGTGCGCCAAAAGCGCGCCCTTAACCCACCACTCGAATGAACGAGGAGTGCATGTCCGAACTGCAGCTTTCCGACCGCGTACAACGCATCAAGCCCTCCCCCACCCTGGCCGTCACTTCCCGTGCCGCTGAACTGCGTGCCCAGGGCAAGGACATTATCGGCCTGGGGGCCGGCGAGCCTGATTTCGACACGCCGGATCATATCAAAGATGCCGCCATTGAAGCGATCAAGGCCGGCAAGACCCGCTATACCGCTGTGGACGGCACTCCTGGCCTGAAAAAAGCCATTATCGAGAAATTCAAACGTGAAAACGGTCTGAATTACGAAGCGAACCAGATCCTGGTCAGCAGCGGCGGCAAGCAGAGCTTCTTCAACATGGCCCTGGCGCTGCTCAACGACGGTGACGAAGTGATCATCCCGGCGCCGTACTGGGTGTCCTACCCGGACATGGTGCTGGTGGCCGGCGGTGAGCCGGTGATCCTCAACACCACCGTGGACAGCCGCTTCAAGATCACCCCGGCACAGCTGGAGGCCGCGATCACGCCGAAGACGCGCCTGTTCGTGATCAACAGCCCCTCCAACCCGTCCGGCGTCGCCTACACCGAGGAAGAACTGAAAGCCCTCGGCGATGTGCTGCGCAAGCACCCGAACGTGCTGGTGGCCACGGATGACATGTACGAGCACATCCTCTGGACCGGCAAGCCGTTCGTGAACATCGTCAACGCCAACCCGGACCTGTACGACCGCACGGTGGTGCTCAACGGCGTCTCCAAGGCCTACAGCATGACTGGCTGGCGGATCGGTTATGCCGCCGGGCCGGCAAAGCTGATCGGTGCGATGAAGAAAGTACAGAGCCAGAGCACCTCGAACCCCGCCTCGATCAGCCAGGAAGCCGCCCAGGCCGCCCTGGACGGCCCGCAGGAATGCGTGGCCGAGATGGTCAAGGCGTTCAAGGCACGCCACGACTGGCTGGTGGATGCGCTCAACGCACTGCCGGGCGTCACCTGCCTGGCCGGTGATGGCACTTTCTATGCGTTCCCGGATTTCAGCGGCGCCATCCAGGCCGGCGGCTTCGAGAACGACCTGGCGCTGGCAGACAAGCTGCTGGAAGCTGGCGTGGCCCTGGTGCCCGGCTCTGCCTTCGGTGCCGAAGGCTGCCTGCGCCTGTCGTTTGCCGTGAGTCTGGACACGCTGAAAGCCGCGGTGCAACGAATTGAGGCGGCACTGACCAAATAAGCAGCAAACGCGCCCTCAGGGTATTGACCGACCCTGAGGGCCTCACTACTATACGCGCCGTTGCATACATTCCGCCTTAGCTCAGTCGGTAGAGCAACTGACTGTTAATCAGTGGGTCGCTGGTTCGAGCCCAGCAGGCGGAGCCAAACAGCAAAAAGCCCGGTGTTCAATGAACACCGGGCTTTTTGTTTATGTACTGCCTGCAGACAAGACCAGAGCAGAAGCCGGACGAGATATCCCGTCCGGCAAACAGGTCAGTGCAGCACAGCGCCTTCTTTCTGCGATTTCTGCGTCTCGATCACCGACAGCGCATCCTGCTCGCTCGGCACGTAGCCTGCCACGTACCGGCGCAACAGCGCACACATGGCTTCCTCGTCGCCGTCTTCCAGCGCATAACGGAACGATTCCATCGCACTTTCCAGTTGTGACCAGGCCAGGCAGTCTTCGCGCGCCTGCATGATCATCGGATGGTCGGTGCCCAGGCCATCGTCACTGAACAGCAGTTCTTCGTAGAGCTTTTCGCCCGGGCGCAGGCCGGTGTAGTTGATATCGATATCACCGTCCGGGTGCAGTTCATCGCGCACCGAGTAGCCCATCAGATGGATCATGGCGCAGGCCAGGTCATAGATGCGTACCGGTTCGCCCATATCCAGCACGAATACTTCACCGCCGCGCGCCATGGACCCGGCCTGGATCACCAGTTGCGCCGCTTCCGGGATCGTCATGAAGTAACGGGTCACTTCCGGGTGCGTCACCGTCACCGGGCCGCCGCAGCGGATCTGTTCGCGAAACAGCGGCACCACGGAACCGGATGACCCCAGCACATTGCCAAAACGCACCATGGAAAACACCGTCTTGCCGCCGCGCTCGGACAGCGCCTGCAGGATCAGCTCCGCAAAGCGCTTGGTGGCGCCCATGACATTGGTCGGCCGCACGGCCTTGTCAGTGGAAATCAGAATAAAGCGTTCGACCCCCACCGTCTCCGCTGCCTGGGCGGCGGTGAGTGTACCGAGAATATTGTTGCGCACGCCGGCGGAGGGATTCAGTTCCACGATGGGCACGTGCTTGTACGCCGCAGCATGGTAGAAGGTGTGCACATCGTAACGACGGCAGACAGACTCAAGCAGGCCACGGTTCACCACTGACCCCAGCACCGAGACGATCTCCAGTGACTCGTCCTGCGCCAGCTCGCGCAGTTCTTTCTCCATGCTGTAAAGCCCGAACTCGTTGTGCTCCACCAACACCAGCCGGGTCGGTTTCAGGCGCACGATCTGCCGGCACAGTTCGCTGCCGATAGAGCCGCCGGCACCGGTCACCAGCACGTTCTTGCCAGTAATACAGGCGTGCAGCAGGTCTTCCCGTGGCGGTACCGGTTCACGGCCGAGCAGATCCTCGATCGCCACATCGCGCACTTCTTCGATGCGGGCGAGCCCCGCCACGATATCCCCCATGGCAGGTACTGACTTGACCTGCACCGGCAGTTTTTCCAGATAGGTGATCACCCGCAGCCGCTGCGACCGCGACGCCGACGGCATCGCCAGCAGCACCGTGGCCAGCCGCCCCCGGCGCACGTAACGGGTCAGGCCCTCACGGCTGAGTACCGGCAGACCCTCGATGGTGGTGCCCTGCACCGCCACCCGGTCATCGACAAACGCCAGCGGCTGGAACTGGTTACCGTTTTTCAGCGCCGTGGCAAGCTGGATACCGGAACTGCCGGCACCGTAGATCGCCACCGGCACACGGTGATGACGGCCATGCACCGCCCAGAACAGATAGCGGCGCAGGATAAAGCGGCTGCCGCCAAGATACAGAATGCCAAGCGCCCAATAGATGATGAACACCGAGCGCGGCGTGCCGTAGGCGTTGAGCATGTAGGCCGCACCGGCCAGCACAATCGCCCCGACGCTCATGGCAGCCACCAGCGACAACACTGCATCGCCGCCGAGATGGCGCACCATGCCGCGATAGAAACCCAGCAGGTACAGGCACGGCGCGGTCAGCAGCGGCGCAGCCAGGATCAGCCAGGGTTGGGTAATGTTCGGGAAGGGGGAGCCAACACGCACCGCGTAAGCCAGCACAAACACCAGAGAAAGCGCGAGCAGATCGCCCAGCAGAAGAATCAGTTGTTTGGTGGAACGTGGCAGGCCCAGCAACCAGTGGTGATAACGCTCGAACTGCTCCATCAGTCTCACTCGCCTCCGTGCGGTCCTTACAGGCACCTGCTGACCAGATTTTGGTACGGTTGAACCGGCTTGCCACCCCATCCCTGGAGCAGCGGATCTGCCATGCTTCCGGGCAGTCGCCGGGGAAAACGCCGGGTCATCATACTCAGCGGACGAAAAGTGTCCAGCAGATAATGGCACTTTGCAACCCGCACCCGGCGTCCGGCAGCAGCGACGCCTGTGGCACGTCAGCCCAGGATATGGTGCTCCCGCAGCGCGGCCAGCACGGTTTCCGCTGCCGCCCCATTCTCCGCTTCCAGCGATGACAATGCGATGTCACGCGCGCCACAAAGAATCTGGAGACGACGGGCACCATCTGCCTCGCCCGGCTGGATCACCAGCAATCCTGCGGCCTGCAGGCGTTCGGCCAGGACGTCTTCATCACCGCCCACCACCACCGGCAAAGCACCGGCAGCGAACAGCACACGCTCCAGTTGCCCGGCCAGCAACTGCTGATCAGGCCCGCTGACCACCAGGCGCGCGGCCTGCTGCCCCAGGCGACGGGCACGTGATTCCGCGGTGACCGGCGGTAAGCTTTTACCGCCTTTTACAGGCTCGGCTTCGGACACGACCATGCCCGCACCAACCGTCACGTTGCTCAGGCGGTCGACGACGATCAGGCTGCCGGTCGCCTTGCAGGCATCATACGGATCGAATGCCACGGCACGGGTCAGTTGCACCCGGCACAGGGCAATGCCGTTCAGCGGCAGGTCTTCGGCGGCGTGCTGCGCCAGCGTGTTGACGTCGATCTGGTGCACGATCTCTGTCACCTGGCCGCTGGTAAAGGTGGTGCCCAGCTTGAAGTCATACGTCTTGCCGGTCTGCAGCGGCTGATCGTGCATCCACACCACGTGGGCCATGAAGGCATGGCCGAGCGTGACCGCGTCATCCGCCGCGACCAGCATGTCACCACGGGAAATATCGATCTCGTCGTTCAGGGTCAGGGTGATCGCCTGCCCGGCAAGGGCTTCCGCCTGTTCTCCTTCCCAGGTGACGATGGCCTTGACCGTCGAGGTCTTGCCGGACGGCAGCGCGCGCACCGGCATGCCCGGCTTCACCACGCCCGCCGCCAGCGTGCCGCAATAACCGCGAAAATCCAGATTGGGCCGGTTGACGTACTGCACTGGCAACCGCAGCGTGTCCAGCTTCGCATCACGCTGTACCGGCATGTGATCCAGCAGCGTCAGCAGCGGCTCGCCCTGGAACCAGGGCATGTTGGTGCTGGCATGCACCACGTTGTCGCCGGTCAGCGCGGACATCGGCACGTAGCGCACGTCCGGCACGTTCAGTGCCGCCACAAAGCTGGCGTATTCCTCGCGGATTTCGTCGTAGCGCGCCTGGCTGTACTCGACCAGATCCATCTTGTTGATGGCGATGATGAAGTGGCGAATGCCGAGCAGCGAACAGATGAAGCTGTGACGGCGCGTCTGCACCTGCACACCGTAGCGGGCGTCGATCAGCAGGATGGCGACCTGCGCGGTGGACGCGCCGGTGGCCATGTTCCGGGTGTACTGCTCGTGCCCCGGCGTGTCGGCGATGATGTATTTGCGGTGGTCGGTGGCGAAGAAACGGTAGGCCACATCAATGGTGATGCCCTGCTCGCGTTCCGACTGCAGGCCATCCACCAGCAGCGCCAGGTCAACAGCCTCACCGGTGGTACCATGGCGCGTGCTGTCTTTGGTAATGGCGGCCAGCTGGTCTTCGAAAATCACCTTGCTGTCGTGCAGCAGGCGGCCGATCAGGGTCGACTTGCCGTCGTCCACGCTGCCGCAGGTGATGAAGCGCAGCATGTCCTTGGTTTCATGCTGTCGCAGATAGTCTTCAATGTTGTCGATTTCCGGTGCTTCGTAAGACATTTCCCGTCTCTCCGATGGGGCGTCACTGGCGCCGCCATCCTTTCAACTCGTTGAACTGTACCTGGCCAGCAGGCGTCCGGCAGTCTGTCAGGAAGATCAGAAATAGCCTTCGCGCTTTTTCTTTTCCATGGAGCCGGATTCATCGTGATCAATGGCGCGACCGGAGCGCTCGGAAGTACGGGCCACCAGCATTTCCTGAATGATTTCCGGCAGGGTCTTCGCCGTCGACGGCACTGCGCCGGTGAGCGGATAGCAACCCAGGGTGCGGAAACGGACGCTCTGCTGCATCGGCTGTTCGCCCTCTGCCAGCGGCAGGCGCTCGTCGTCGACCATGATCAGCATGCCGTCACGCTCGACCACCGGACGTTCGTCGGCGTAATACAGCGGCACAATCTCGATGTTCTGCAGGTAGATGTACTGCCAGATATCCAGCTCGGTCCAGTTGGAGAGCGGAAACACGCGGATCGACTCGCCTTTATTGATGCGGCCGTTGTACAGGTTCCACAGCTCCGGGCGCTGGTTCTTCGGGTCCCAGCGATGGAAGCGGTCACGGAAGGAATAAACTCGTTCCTTGGCGCGCGATTTTTCCTCGTCACGACGGGCGCCGCCGAAAGCGGCATCGAAACCGTACAGATCCAGTGCCTGTTTGAGCGCCTGGGTCTTCATGATGTCGGTGTATTTGGCGCTGCCGTGATCAAACGGGTTGATGTTCGCCGCCACCCCATCCTGGTTGGTATGCACCAGCAACTCCATACCCGCTTCTTTGGCCATGCGGTTACGGAAGGCGATCATCTCGCGGAATTTCCAGGTGGTGTCCACGTGCAGCAACGGGAACGGTGGCTTGCCCGGCGCGAACGCCTTGCGGGCCAGATGCAGCATCACCGAGGAATCCTTGCCGATCGAGTACAGCATCACCGGGTTATCAAACTCGGCAGCCACTTCACGAATGATGTGAATGGACTCGGCCTCCAGTTCCTGGAGGTGGGTCATGCGATGTTCTGGAAGCACCATAGTGTCGGTTCTTTCGTTACAGGCGTTACGGGAAGGGTCTGTCGCGACGGTCTCCCGGCCGGTCGGGCCTGTCCGGGAGGGTGTCGGGAAACCCTGCACCCCTGGGGAACGGAATTCAGGGCCGGGATGATACAGCAAGGCGCAGCGGGAGACACCCCGGGTTCAGGGAACGGTATGGCAGGCCAGCAGCCGGCCGCTGCCGATGGGCCGTTCCCGCATCGCCTGACGGGCCAGCATGGTCAGCGACGCGGAATAGTAATCTTGGCTGGACAGGTCCCGGGCCACCGGCGGCAATTCCCGCGAGCGCTGCATCAGCGCCCGCACTGCCAGGCCGCCAGCGGACAGCGGGAAGGTGGCCTCTTCCCCGGAGGTGACATCGATCCAGGCCGGCGGCAGTTCCTGCTGCCACAAGCGATTGATGTTGCACAGCGCGTTAAGGCGTTCGTGCGCACCACCCCAGATGAAATACAGCGGAATGCGTACCGCCTCGAACCCGAAATGCGGTGGCCACAATGGCGCCGGCACGAGGTTGCCGCCGGTGTCGAGCGCCAGCCAGTCCGGCGGCAGCTGTGCCTCACCGGTGCGCCCGGCCTCCAGTATTCGCCGGCCATCCTCGATCAGCGCCGCCCAGGGCCCGTCAGGATCGATCACGGCGAAATCCCGCAGCGCCGGCATGATCAGATAGGAAAGGTTGATGTAGACATTGTCACCGTGCACAAACCCGTCGCGCCCCGGCAGCAGCACGGTATACCCCCCCTGCTCACGAACCAGATGCTGCCGGATGTCCTCGCGCAAGCGGCGCGATACCTCCAGATAGGCCTGATCGCCCCAGCGCTCCCAGGCGCGCCACATGGCCCAGGCCACCATCAGGTCGCCGTCGCTGGCATTGTTGCGGTCCCGTACCGGCGGCTCGGCGGCCGGATCATAGCGCCAGGCCAGCAGCCGGTCGCTGCGCACTGCCAGATTTGCGCGGGTCCAGTCCCAGAGGCGGTCAAAACGCTCGCGGTCATCATGCGCCACTGCCAGCAGCAACCCCCAACTCTGCCCTTCACTGTGGCTGATGCCCTCGTTGCCGGTATCCACCACTCGCCCTGCCGGGGTAATGAACAGGGCCGCATAGGTCTGCCACATGGGATCTTCCACCCTGGACCGTTCAGGCATGCCGGGGCGCGCGCAGGCGACCGGCGCAAGGGCCCCGAGCAGCAGCAACAGACATAAGCCGGCGCCGGCGCGCGCCCTGCGCCCGAACGTATCAGCCATACAAAAACTCCAGCGGCGCGTCTGCACAGACACGCACGCTGCGCACCCGGATCGCGGTGTCACCCCCCTGCTGCCGCAGCCAGGCGTCGTACAATCCTTCCAGCACAGCGGCCAGCGACGCCGGCCACTCCCCTTCCACACGCACATCCACGCGCGGCCAGGCACCGTGCTGGATATGAATGCCTTCTGGCGTGGCCGTCATGACGCACCAGCCCCAGTTGATGCGATGCCAGTGGAGGTTGATGGCGGCGGTCAGCTCTTCCAGCGTGTCATGCGGCGCCAGCGGCATGGTTTCGGCCATGCAGGCCCCCAGGTGACGCAGGAAATCGGCAGCGCCATCACCGGCGGTCGCCTTCAGCTCGCGCATCAGCACGCCCAGGAACGCACGCCACTGGCGGCTGCCCTGCTGGGATTCGTGGTACGCGAGGCTGCGCACCAGCCAGTCGCCGTCATGATTTGCGCTGTCGCCCACCTTGTCAGTCACTGCGCGGCTCCAGGGTGTAGTTCAGGTGAATCAAGGCCGAGGTCTCGGAATATTCACCGAAGGTGTCGTAGTCGATACGCGCGCCCAGTTCAAGCCCGGGACCCACGCGGTACTGCATGCCCAGCCCCATGTTCAGGCCCAGGCCGCTGTCGCTGTCTGCCGCGTAGTATGAAGCCGGCAACACGCCAGAGGTAGCGAGGATGTCGAGCCACATCTGGTCCCGTGAGCGGGTCGGGAAATAAGGGCTGGCATCCTGGCTGTAGCTCTGGAAACCGGGCGCCACACTGGCGCGCCAGGTAAGCCGCTGGCGGGTCCGGGTATAGCTCACCGGCAACGACAGGCTGACATAGCTCTGGGGGCTGAAATATCCGCCATGGCCCAGGGTGAAGTAACCCAGGTTGTCGCGGAACCCCATGTAGTTCACGTTCACGCCAGCCTGCAGGGTGCGGTAGGCCTCGTTGATCGGCCGCAGGTAACTGCCGACACCGATGAACAGCCCCCGGTTGTCGGCCACTTGCCGGCCGGTATAGCGGTACAGCCCCACACTGCCATACACCCCCAGGTAACCGTCGTCATAATTCAGCCCCAGGTCACCACCGGTGCGCACCACCCCGCCCCAGCGGCGACCGCTGACCGGGTCCTCGACGCCGGAATACGACAGCAGGCTGTCCGTCACCGCGCGCCGCTGGCCGCGCAGCAGCACCCGGGTGTGGCCCGCGACCTCCGGCTGCCATTGCAGGCCACCAATCAGGTTTTCCACTTCAAAACCCAGTGGCGTACTGCCTATATCGGCCGAGAAACTGCCATCTTGATAGCCAAGCGACAGGCCCAGGCCGGACGCGGACTGGGTGTCCGGTGCCCGTGCAGCGCGGGAATAGGCAATTGCCCGGCCACGGATGTCCGCCACCAGTTGTTCCAGCCGGCCGCTGCTGGCCAGATAGGCGGCCAGGTCGGTGTCGTCCAGGGAGAAATCGCTGCTGCCGAATTCGTTCTGCAGGAAGTCATCCAGGAACGCACGCTGCGCGGCCGGCAACGCATCAATGTCGATCCCTGCTTCAAACAACAGATTGCGCGAGGCGCCCGACTGGAAATTCAGCAGCGCGGTATCGCGCGTGGCTTCCAGCGCGGCAATTTCCTGGGGCGTGGCAGTGCCCGATGCTATCGCAGCGGCCAGCGCCTGCTCGGCCTGATCATAGCTGTAGGCGGTCTGGGTCACGCCGTCCAGCAGTGACTGCACAGCGGACAGTGCCTCGTCCAGCGCCTCAGCGCCGCTCACCAGCGGGCCACTGCCAAAGCGCCCGCGCGCGCTGCCCGAGACGGCACCGGCGTTCAGGAATACCGGCATCGCCTTCAATGCCACGCGCCCGCTTTCAAGCGGCACACCGGACAGTGATATCTCGCCGCTGACCTCGGTCAGGCCACTCAGGCCGGACTCGCCGTCCCGGTGCCGGATCGCCAGGGCACCGCCGGCACGCGTGGCGACTTCATCCTGCAGCTGGTCAAGAAAGGTGTCGATTTCCTCGATCCGGGTCTGCTCTGCAGGGGTCGGGCGGCGGCTGCCGGGTGCGGCCGACAGCGTCGCCATATCGCGGCTGCCGTAGCCGGTGTAGGGGTCGCCATAACGGTGCGGGGTATAACCCGGCGCTGACGCAGACCAATTGTCCACCCCCCAGCTCGGGTACGCCGATGCCGGCGCATCACTCCCGGCAACCATTGCAGGCGCACCAGCGGGGGTCGCCGGCAGGCCGGTATCAAAGGACTCTGACGCATAACGCCGCTGATCCGTGGTCGCCGGCTGCCAGGCCCCGCTGCTGCGGCGCTGCCCCGGCAGCCATGCACCGCGCGGGTTGTCGTCCTGCGGCACCGGCGCGCTGGTCAGCGCCTGCCAGCGGCTTTCATGGCCGGCACCGCCACGACGCCGGAAGGGGTTCTGTTGCAGATCGGCGAGCACCCCGGACTGCCAGGCATCGAAGCGGCTCAGGTTGCGCGCCTGCTCCGCGTCACGGGCCTGGCGGGCAAGCTGGATGGCCTCGCGTTTCTCGCCCTGGGCACTGGCCGTACGGGCCGCCAGCAGCAACATGGCCGGCTCGGTCAGCGGCGCAGCATCGGCCAGCAGTTGCTCGGCACGCCGGGTATCGCCGGCGGCCAGTGCACCCTGGACAGCAGCCTGGCGCGCCTCACTGTTGCCGGGGGCGCGGGCCAGCACATAGTCCTGTACCTGGCGGGCTTCCTCGTGCATGCCGC
This sequence comes from Alcanivorax sp. S71-1-4, assembly GCF_009846755.1. Taxonomy (GTDB): domain Bacteria; phylum Pseudomonadota; class Gammaproteobacteria; order Pseudomonadales; family Alcanivoracaceae; genus Isoalcanivorax. The sequence continues at coordinate 95,865 of NZ_AQOR01000008.1, read as the reverse complement.
CCTGCTGATACAACCGCCCCAGCGCCAGCAGCAGCGCGGTATCGTCCGGGGCGCGGTTCAGTTCCCGCACCAGTTCATCGTACGCCTGCGCCAGCGCGCCCTCGGTGCGCAGCCGGTCTGCCCGCGCCACCACCAGCCCGCGACGCACGGTGACCAGCTCGCGCAACGTCGCCGGGTCATTGGCGCTGGCCTGCTGAAGGCGCTGCAGCAGGCGTTCGGCTTCGAATTCCTGACCTGCCCTGGCCAGGACCTGGACATGATCCAGATAATGATCCGGCGCCCGCACCAGATCGCCCGCCAGGCTGTCGCTGAGGTCACGCCGTACCAGCACCAGCGCCAGCGTGTGCTCGCCGTGCTCCACCAGCGCCATCGCCGCCGCGCCCACCTCGCGCGGGTCTTCCGGTGGCGATGTGTAGAGTTGGTCCAGCGCCCGGCTGACCTGCCACGGGTCATTGCTGCTGAGCGTCAGGTCCAGCGCGGCAATGCGCTGCCCCCGTTCAGCCGTGGCCAGTAGCGCCAGCGTGTCGGCATCACGCTGGGCAGCGGGAATGCGGCGCAGCAGCGCCACGGCATCGTCCCAGCGTGCCTGGTCCACCGCCAGCATGGCCGAGGCACGCAGCCCCAGCGGCTTGGCCTGGTCACCCGCCAGCGGCAACATGATGTTGCGCGCCTCCAGCGGCTGGCCGCGCTGGTCCGCCAGCCGCGCCAGAGACAGCCGTGTCCAGGGGTCCTGCGGACGCAGCAGCAACGCCTGTTGCAGCAGCGCTTCGCCGCGCACGACGTCGCCCTGGGCGATCAGCATTTCGGCATCCTCGCGCAACACGGCCACCCGCTGCTGCCGGAAATCACCCTCTCCCCGCGCGCTGGCAGGCAGGTCGGCGTACACGGCCTCAGCCTCGTCAAAGCGGCGTTGCGCCAGCAGCGCATTGGCCAGCCCGGCGCGCGCCGCCTGCAGGCTGTTGTCTTCCAGCAGCAGGGCACGGTAGATGTCCTCGGCGGCATCCGGACGATCGCGGCGTAATTGAATATCGCCCTGCAGCAACCGGGCATCGGCACCGCGTTGCGGATCACTGGCCAACGGCGCCAGGCGCGCAGCAGCCTGGTCCAGTTGGCCGGCGGCAACCTGGGCACGGGCCGCCTCCAGTTCTTCATAAAACCGCGCACTCGCCAGGGCGTCGCGCCACTGCGACGCCTGCGCCGGCTCCAGTTGGCTGGCACGCGACAACGACACCCGGGCAGCACTGAATTCCCCCGCACGCAGCTGCACCAGCCCGAGGCCTGCCAGCGCCTGCGCATCGTTCGGGTCTGCACGCAGGGCGCGATTGAACGCGTTGCGTGCCGGGCTCTCCTCACCCCTTTCCAGCGCGGCATACCCTGCAGCACGGTCGGCGCCCCGGGCCGGCTGGCCGGCGCTGCTCAGCTTGCGGCTGATTTCCGTGTCGTCGGGGAAGCGCACCAGATAACGACGAAAATAATCGGCATGGCCCTGCTCCGCCGGCAGCCACACCAGTGCCTGACGCCACAGGGCGCGGGTGCGCGTATCCAGCCCCTGTTCGGTAGCAATCTGTTCCAGCCGGCGAATGCCCTCGGTGCGGCTGCCCTCACGCCAGGTCAGTATTTCCGCCAGCGCCACCGCCACGGTGCGGTCGTCAGGATTGCGCGCCAGCAACGCTTCCAGCCCGCGCCGGGCCGCAGGCCACTCCTCTGGTACGCCCGCCATGGTCTGGTAATACTCCAGCGCCAGATCCGGTGGCGGCGACTGGGCGTCGAACAGGCTGCGGTAGCGCTGCAACGCAGCAGCGCTGTCGCCCGCCTGGGCGAGGCGGCGTGCTTCAGCCAGGCCGGCGCTGTCGATGCGGTTACGCTGGCGCAACTGCTGCAGCTGCCGCCACTGGATAGTGTCTGGCGCTGCGCGTTGCAGGCGGGCGGACCAGCGCTCCAGCGCCGCGTCATCGTTCATCTCCATCGCCAGCCGGGCCAGCTGATACAGGGCTTCGGGATCGTCCGGCTGCACTTCCAGCACCCGCTGTAATGCCTCGGCGGCGAGGTCATTGCGGTTGTTGGCTTCCCAGAATTCCGCCTGGCGATACAGCGCCTGCACACTGTCGCCGGCCTGCTGCGCGAATGCCGGCGGTGTCAGCAGCATGACGCCGGCCAGCAGCAAGTGTGGCCAGCGGCCGTGACGGCGCCTGCCCTGCCTCATTGGCTGTGCGGGAAATCTGTCGGAATAGTTCATCGTCCATCCTGTCGATCAGATCGCACCTGTCCGAGCCGCATGCGCTCGCGCAGATGCCAGCGTGGATACATCAGCGTTACCAGCCACAGCAGGATGCCGAACAACAACACCAGCACCACCACCGGGCGGCTGTTGAAAATCCATTGCAGCCGCGCAGGCAACGACATCTCGCCATGCAGATGGCGCGGCCCGACACGGTAGCTCCGTATCGTGCTGGCGTTGTCCACCAGCACCATGTCGTCCTGCGCACCGGCCGCCACGGCATCCGACCCCAGCCACTGCACCAGCGGCGACAAGGCACGGGTGTCGGCGGCACCGACCAGCACCACCCAGCGCTCGTCGTTCAGGGGCGACGGCATGGAGAAAAGACCCTGCACCTGGGTACGGCCGGTGAGGGCACGATCAGCCGCGCGGGTCTGCAGGCGCAGATCGCCGCGCACCAGGTCGCTCAGGCGGCCCCACCCGTCGCGCTGGTGAACACGCAGCCGGTCCTCCTGCGGATACAGCCGGCTGCCCTGCAGCACGCTGCTCACCAGCGGCCTGGCAAAATCACTCACCACCAGCCAGTGACGGTCCGCCTGGCGCTGTAGCGCTTCGCTGCCCAGGGCCACTGCTATCGCGTGAGCGGGGTGGCCGGTGGCGTCACCGATCCGGGCCATCAGATCAAACGCGGCCGACAGCACGGCTTCATCCGGCTGCGCCGGCAACACCAGGGCTGTCGTGGACAGGTCGGCGTAGTGACTGAACGGATACCCCGCTGCCACAAAATAGGACAGGTTCGGCAGCATGGTGGCGTGCTCGACATGGGTCATGTCGAGAAACGATTCGGGTCCCACCTGGCTCACTACATCCGTGGGCACCCCTGCGTTACACACCGTCGGCCTGCGGTATTGCAGGTTGAAATAGAACGACAGCCGGTTCTGGCCGTGAATCAGTTCCGGTGACACCGGGATCACCGTGTGTTCCTGACGAGTCCGGCCGCCCAGCCAGCCCCAGGTCTGCTCCAGCAACCCGCGCCGGTTCACCGGCAGCGACGCCAGATGCTGGCCGTTGAGCGCCACGTCCAGCGTGGAACGCTCTTCGTCCAGCCAGTCGCCTTCGGGAAAGCGATAGTTCAGCGACAGGGGCACGGTTTCTCCGGGCCACTGGAACAGGTTCGGCGCCGCACGAAAACTGACATTGATGAGCCCGGGATACACACCACTGACACGCAGCTGACGTGGCGACACCAGCTCACCCAGTTGCAGCGGCCGGCTGACATCCACCCAGTTGGGCGCATCGTGCGGATTGCGCCCGCCCACCTGCACCGGCTCGGCCTGTACCTGCTGCCCCCGCAGTTCGCCACTGCGAAATGCCAGAAAGCGTGCGGCCTGGACCAGGTCATCAGCCTGCGCCGCGTGCAATACCAGCAGCTTGAAATTCGGCGCCATCGGGTTATCCATCACCAACACCCGCGGCCCTTCGCCGTCGGGCAGTGCCAGGCCCCGTACCGGATGGGCATCCGTACTGAAGACCAGCGCGTGGCTCTTCAGCGGCAGCGAATCAAACTGCACGGCAAACCGTGCCCCACGGTAGCCGGCCTGCACACCGAACCAGGACGTCAGGATCGCCGCTGCGCGGACGCTGTCTGCCTCCGGCATGGCGCCAAACACCACCGGCAACTGTACCGGTTCGGTGCCTTTATCAAGAAACGGGCGGGGGAACAGGCTCAGGTCATTGACCAGCGGCAATTGCGTCAACGACATGCTGATTACCGAATCGGCCACAACGCTGGCCCAGATGCGTTCATCCAGCGGGTCATGACAGAGTTCGTCAACCGTACCGTTGAGACGGAAATTAAGCCGGTTGTCACCCACCAGTTGTGCCGGGTTGATGCCCAGTTCGTAGTCGTGCACAGCATCACTGCCATCGGACAGGTCAATGGTATCCAGCAGGCGGCCATTGAGCTCCACCCGCAACGTGCCACGGCGCGGCAGCAACCAGGGTGAATGCCTGACCCGTAACCGAAGGGAGGCGGACTGCACCAGTTGATCGCTGCGCACCGGGAAACTCACCCCGGCCTGGGAGCCATCACCGCGCAGCAGCAGCCCTTCTGGCTGCCCCATTTCGCGCAGGCTGACGGCCCGTTGTGTGCCGCCACGAGCCGTGGGCACGACTTCAATGTCGCCGATGGCCTCCGCCGTAGCGTCCTGCGCCAGCACCGGCCGTATCGCAAGCAGCACCAGCATGACGACCAGCACCAATAACGTAATGCGCGTCACCCAGCGCCAGAAGCGTCCTGAACGTTCTTCCGCATCACGCGCAGGGGTATGTTGCATCCAGGAAGTGAAGAACAGGCCGGCGATGGCACGCACCACCGCCCAGAGGGAGCGCAGTGGCCGGTCGCGGGGATGCTCGTGATCCGGCAACCAGGCATCGGCGCGCCCCATCACCACGCGTACCAGGCGGCGACGCTGGTCCAGGTCGTAGTCGTTGAATTTCAAACGCACACCCAGGTCACTGGCCGCGACCATCTGTGCCGGCATGACCACACTGTGGTCCCCGACACGCACTTCCACCGCGCGGACTCCCGCCGACAATTCCGGCTCCGGCAATGACACCAGGCGCACGCCGCCCATGGAAATATCCGCCGTGCGGCAGCCAAGCTGGCGCCCATCGTCGAGATACAACAGCGCCGGCAGGTTCACCGGAATACGTACTGTGGTCCGGGTCTGCTTGCGTTCACGTGCAACGGCAATCGCGGCCAGCAGGGTCAGCAGGCTGAAGCCGGCCCAGAGCAGGTTCAGCAGCATCACGTCGCGCTCAATGCCGTAGAACTCGTTCCAGTACAGCCGCACCACACCCCAGCCGATGCCGGCGGTCAGCAGGAACGCCACGATCAGGTGCGGGCGCACGGCGTGGTAATCGAACATCGCCTTTTCCAGCAGCCCGCCTTTTTCAGTCACGTTGAATTTGCCGCGCCTGGGATCGAACAGGGTGACCAGCGTGGGCTTGATCAGGTGAAACGCGAGCACGGTTTCATAGATCTCGCCCCAGAAGGAATATCGATAGCGGCCGGTCAGCCGCGAGTTGGTATAGATGGCGTGGGCAAGGTGCGGCAGTGCATAAGCGAAGATCATCATGGCCGATGACGCGATCACGTTCTGTCCCAGCAGCAGATACGCCAGCGGTGCCGTCAGGAACACCACGCGCGGCAAGGCGAACTGGAAATGCAGCATCGCGTTCAGGTAGCAAAGCCGCTGCATCATCGAGAGGCCGGGTCCGAACAGCGGATTGTCACGGCGCAGGATCTGCGTCATGCCGCGTGCCCAGCGGGCACGCTGGCCGATATGCAGTGTCAGCCTTTCCGTGGCCAGGCCCGCCGCCAGCGGCAAGCCGAGAAACGCTGTGCGCCAACCCTTGCGCTGCAGTTTGAGCGCAGTGTGCGCATCCTCGGTGACGGTTTCCACCGCGAAGCCATCCGTGTCCGCCAGCGCCTGCCTGCGGATCACCGCGCAGGAGCCGCAGAAGAAGGTCGCGTTCCAGAAATCATTGCCCTTCTGCACCGGGCCATAGAACAGCTCACCCTCACGCGGCAACTCTTCAGCCACGCTGAGGTTGCGTTCAAACGGGTCCGGGGAATAGAAGTAGTGCGGTGTCTGGACCAGCGCCAGATTGTCGTCTTCGAGAAAACCACCCAGCGTGGATTGCAAAAAGGCGCGCGTCGGCACGTGATCACAGTCAAAGATGCAGATCAGTTCACCGTCGGTCTGCGTCAGCGCGTTGTTCAGGTTGCCGGCCTTGGCATGCTGGTTGTCGCCACGGGTGATGTAGCCTACCCCGGCACGGGCGGCAAAATCGGCGAACGCGTCGCGACGGCCATCATCCAGAATGTAGATCTGCATGCGATCGCGCGGATAGTCCATGTTCTGCGCCGCCAGCACCGTGTCCATCACCACGGCCAGACTTTCGTTGTAGGTGGGAATATAGATATCCACCTTCGGCCAGCGCGACATATCGTCCGGCAGAGGTACGATCGGCCGCTCCAGTGGCCAGAGGGTCTGCAGGTAACCGAACAGCAGGATCACCCAGGCATACAGCTCGGCCAGGAACAGGCCATAGCCCAGCAGCATTTCCAGCCCGGAGTTGAACACCAGTGTGTCCGTGGCGCGCCAGTAGAGATAACGCGAGGACACGACCACCGAGAGCAACATCAACCACAGAGAGATCCGGCGTGAGTCAGGCCGCAGCCGGTTGGCCAGCATCATCACTACCACACTGGCCAGGCCCAGCAGCCCCTGGTTGGCGACACTCATCGGGGTGGTAATGAACAGCCAGAGAGGAGGAATGGCCAGCAGCCAGGCGGCCCAGGCCATGAGGCGAGTCAAGGTGCGTTTCCCTGCGGTCATCCGGCGCCCCCATCCTGTTGACGCCCGTGAATCTGTCGCACCCGAACCCGGTGCCTTTCCCCAGTAATGCTCACTACTTCCCTCCAGGTTCTTCAGCCGGCCTCGAAGGTGGTGGTGCCGAGCCCGCTGCTCCCTCGGACAAGGCTATGCTGTCAGCCTGCCTGCACCGCCCTGAATAGACCAGTGACGTTACATTTCCCACCGTGAATGAGCCGTGCAGCGCATCACGTCGAATACGCCCCGGCGTGCCGGACGGCGGAGATGCATACGCCGCAGTATGCCAAGGGAGTGGAGGCTGGTCTGTTGGAAAGTTGCTGCGGGCAATGGCTGCCTGGTGTACCAGACATCCCCCCTTGAGGACCGCAGATCAGGCGTGGCGAGCCTGCTCGGCGATACGCCGCAACAGCGGCTTGAGCAGTGTGCCCGACGAGGCGAGGCGGCCTGCCGGCAGCGGCTCCGGGCGGCGAAAAAGCCCGGCCAACTGCGCACGGCGGGCACGCATATCGCGCTCCTGCGTCGCCATCTCCAGATGGAGAGCGGGCTGCTCCGGCAGGCTTTTCGATGCTGCGACCTGCCGCCGGGGCGCTGTCGCCGCCCCGGACAGTGGCAGACATTCCCCGTTGCCCGTCTGTGCAGGCGCCAGCGACGGCACCGGACGCAGTTCGAAGTGGGCATTGCCTGACTTGCTCCGGAACCGGGCAAGATCGTCGTAATCCGTCATACCTTCCCGCCGCAGTGGATAAACAACCTGATAACTTATGTATCTGTAATATGTGACTTTCGTCACAGAATGATGGCATTATGTCATCAGATTGCGTGCTTATCCACGTGGGCACCAGGCACATTGGCATATTTTACGTTTCCCCTGGTCGCCTCAGCGCCCCTGGATAGCCCGCTGGATATTCGCCTCGAACAGGGCGCGGATCCGGTCCCGGACTGCCTCGGTCACCCCTTCGTAGCGGGTTACCAGCTTCGGCGAGGTATTCGACACCCGGCATAGCCCCCAGCCATCGTCATAATCCACCCGGATGCCATCAATGGTGCTGCGACGCCCTTCACCAAAGTCGCCATCCCGGATAAGCCGCTCCACCACCGCGAACTTGTCTTCCTCCGGCACGGCGATATTAATTTCCGGCGTGCTGGGAAATTGCGGGTAACGGGCGAAGAAACGGCCTGCATCCAGCGCCGTGTGTGACAGGATTTCCAGCAGCCGGGCGGCGGCATACAGGCCATCGTCGAAACCGAACCAGCGCTCCTGAAAAAAGATATGCCCGCTCATCTCACCAGCCAGCGGCGCGCCCGTCTCTTTCATGCGCGCCTTGATGAGTGAATGCCCAGTGCGCCACATCTCCGGCTCGCCGCCCAGGTCGCTGATCACCCGGGCCAGATTGCCGGAACACTTCACGTCGAAAATGATCCGCCCGCCCGGCACCCGTGACAGGACATCTTCGGCGTAGGCCATCATCAGCCGGTCGGGGTAGATCAGTTCACCACTGGGTGTGACCACGCCGACGCGGTCCGCATCACCGTCAAAACCCAATCCCAGATCGGCTTTTTCCGCCGCCACGGTACGGATCAGTTCATGCAGGTTTTCCGGGTCACCCGGGTCGGGGTGGTGATTGGGAAAACGACCGTCGATCTCGGTGAACAGCGGAATGGTCTCGCAACCCAGCCGCCGCATCAGTTCCGGCGCCAGTTCACCGCCGACACCATTACCGGTATCCACCACCACTTTCATCGGTCGCGCCAGTTTCACATCGGAAACAATCCGTTCGAGATAGTCCTCGCGCAGATCCAGCTGGCTGAGACGCCCCTGCCCTTCGCTGAGCCGGCCGTCGCGAATCCGTGCATGCAGTGCGCTGATACGGTCGCCGGACAGCGTCTGTCCATTGATGACGATCTTGAAGCCGTTATAGTCCGGCGGATTGTGGCTGCCGGTCACCATCACGCCGGAGCGCACACCGCCCACGTGACAGGTGGCAAAGTACAGCACAGGTGTCGGCACCATGCCGATGTCCACCACGTCCAGCCCGCCCAGACGCAGCCCATCGATCAGCGCAGCACTGATCACCGGCCCGGACAAACGGCCATCCCGGGCCACTGCGATGCGCGTTTCACCAGCATCACGGGCTTCGGCGGCGATTGCGCGGCCAATCAACGTGGTGATGCCTTCATTCAATGTCTCGCCGACAATGCCGCGAATGTCGTAAGCGCGAAAAATCAGCGGTGAAATCGTCACGTCCATTTCAGCATGCCCTCTTGCGGACGCGGATCAGAAACCACGTCGCTGTTGTTTGATAAAATCGAGCAGGCCGACGGTCGAGCCATCCATGCTGTCACGCAGGGCAGCGGACCGGGTCGCCAGCATCTGCTCGCTGATGTCGTCACTGTCTTCGCGGGAATGGATCAGCGACAGTGTTTCCAGCGCGATCTTCTTGCCCAGTTCCACGCCCCACTGGTCGAACGGATTGATCTGCCAGAGCACGGCCTGGGTAAAGACCTTGTGCTCATAGGCCGCCAGCAACGCGCCCAGCCCGAACGGCGTCAGCTCGTCCAGCATCAGCGTCGAACTGGGCTGATTGCCCTTGTAGCGTTTGTAGAACGGCATCTGTTCGCGCTGTGGCAAGGCGGCTTCTCCGAGCGCCAGCAAGCGCGATTGCGCCAGGCAGTTGGCCAGCGCCAGCTCATGCTGGCCGCTCAGTGTGCCGGTTACCTGGGCACGGTCCGTCTCGTGATAGCGCATCGCCGGGACGATAAAATCACAGGTCACCACCTGGGTGCCCTGGTGCAACAACTGATAGAACGCGTGCTGGGCATTCGGGCCGACTTCACCCCAGATCACCGGGCTGGTGCTGTAATCCACCGGCTCGCCATCACGCGTGACCGACTTGCCGTTGGATTCCATTTCCAGTTGTTCAAGATACGACGGCAGGTACTTCAGCCGTGCGTCATACGGCAGGATGGCCTGGGCGCTGATCCCGAGCAGATTGGTATTCCACAGGCCGGTCAGCGCCATCAGTACCGGCACGTTATCCAGCCAGGCCGCATTGCGAAAATGCGTGTCCATGAAATGACCACCGGCCAGAAAGTCGCGAAAGGCGCCCATGCCAATACTCAGGGCCACCGGCAGGCCGATGGCGGACCAGACCGAAAAACGGCCCCCTACCCACTCCCAGAAACGCAGGCGGTTGTCCTCATGAATGCCCCACTCGGCCATTTTGGTGTCACTGGCGGAGACACCAAGAAAGTGACAGTCGACGACCGCCGGGTCTCGCCCCAGCGCATCGCGCAGCCAGCTGCGTGCGGTGTTGGCGTTGTACAGCGTGTCCACCGTGGTGAAGGATTTTGATGAAATGATGAACAGCGTGTTCTGTGGCCGCAGCATGCGCAGCAGGTGTGACAACTGGCTGCCGTCCATGGACGACACGAAGTGCAGGTTGAGCGGCTGTGCCGTGCTGACCTGATAATCTTCCAGTGCCCGGCTCACCATCAATGGCCCGAGATCGGACCCGCCCACCCCGATGTTCACTACATCGGTAATCACTTCACCGGTTACACCACGCCATTGCCCCGCATGCAGCTTGTTGACGATACGTTCCATGCGCTGGAGCTGATCCGCCACCTCGCCAAACAGACCGGCCACCGGCTCCGGAATATGGCCCTCTGCACGGGCACGCAGCGCCCAGTGCATTGCCGCGCGGTTTTCCGTGCCGTTGACTTTTTCGCCCGCAAACAGCCGGTCGATCCAGCCGCGCAGATCACGGGCATCGGCAAACTCCGCCAGCAGTGCCAGCGTCTCGGTGGTCAGCCGCTGTTTGCTGAAATCGAACAGCAATGGCCCCACCTGCCGGTGCAGGCTATGAAAACGCAGCGGGTCGTCTGCAAACAGATCGGCCAGATGGCGGCCGCGCAGTGTATCGGCGTGCTGTTGCAGGTTGTCCCAGATCATACCGTCTCGTCCTGTGTCCACCGCCTGTTCAACGCCCGACACCGTAATAGGCAAAGCCATGGCGGCGCACGAACTGCGGGTCATAGATATTGCGTCCGTCCAGCAGTACCGGCGCCCTCATCAGCGTCTTCAGACGCACCAGGTCCGGGTTCCAGTACTGCTTCCATTCCGTGACGAGTATCAGGGCGTCCGCGTCGCGCGCGGCGTCGTAGGCGTCCTCGCACAACACCAGGTCATCCCGGGTACCGTAATGCTGATGCAGCACCGGCAGCGCCTGCGGATCATGTACCCGGACCGTGACCTCCTGCGCCCACAGCGCTTCCAGCAGCCGCAGCACCGGTGCATTGTCGATGCGCCCGGTGCCGGGTTTGAACGCTGCGCCCCAGATTGCCACCACCTTGCCTTCCAGGCGGGTGTGGTAGTGGCGCCAGAGTTTGCGGAACATCACTTCCTTTTGACGCTCATTGATGCGCAGCACCTGATCCAGCAGTTCCGAACCGACGCCACTGGACGCCAGCGTGCTGGCCAGGTCCATGACGTTGCGCGACAGGCTCGGACCACCAAAACCGCAGCCCGGATACAGATAGGCCTGGCCGATACGGGGGTCCGCGCCTACCGCCTGACGCACCGGCTCGATGTCCACCTCCAGCGCATCGGCCAGGCTGGCCATGTCGTTCATAAAACTTACCCGCGTGGCGAGCATGCCCATGACCGCAAACTTCGAGAATTCCGCCTGCTTCGGCGTCATCACCAGGAACTGGTCGCGCAGGCGGCTGACCGGACGCAGGATTTCGCGCACCAGGGATTCTGCGTAGGGGTCGTTACTGCCCAGCAGCAACTGCGGCGGCCGCATGAAGCTCTGCACCGCAACCCCCTCCTGCAACAGATCCGGCAGGCTGACCACGGCACCCACATCACCCAGTGTCTGCTGCAGTTTGTCAGTGGTGCCCACCGGGAAAGAGGACTGATTGACCAGCAACCAGAACTGGCGCTTGAGATCAGCCAGCCGCGCGACGATATCGTGCGCCAGTTCAACGTCGTCCAGCTCCAGCGCCAGGAACACCGTCGATACGGGCGTCGCCGGCGCGTCCACCAGACGCCCCACTTTCAGCCGCTTTGCGGCGCGCTGCTCCGACAGCAGTTCCGGCAATCCCGGCTCGCGAAACGGACATTCGTTCCGTTCGAGCTGCCCGGCCACGTCGCCTTCGGGGACTCGCAGCGTCACCTGGTGACCGGTGGACGCCAGCGTGCCTGCGGTCACCAAAGCACAGAGCGTGCTGCCATAAACGTCGATATGCATAGGATTCGCTTGTTCCGATACGATGACGATCAGCGCGCCAGGGCCTGGCGCGCCAGATCACGAAAGCCCTCGCCCAGTTCGGGGTGTCTCAGGCCGTAGGCGAGCGTCGCCTCCAGATAACCGAGTTTGCTGCCACAATCATACGTCTTGCCCAGCATGCGATAGGCCGCCACCGGCTGCTCCTGCATCAGGGCGGCAATCGCATCGGTCAACTGGATTTCACCGCCGGCCCCCGGTGCGGTTTCCGCCAGCAGCGCAAACAGGCGCGGCGGCAACACATAGCGTCCGACCACTGACAATTGCGAGGGTGCCTGTTCTGGCGACGGCTTCTCGACAACGCCCTGCATCAGCGTGCTTTCACCTGCGGCCGGCTCCGCGCCGGCGAGGTCGACAATACCGTACTGGTCGACCCGCTCGCGGGGTACCGCCTCGACCATCACCTGGCTGTGACCGCCCTCGGCGAAACGCGCCAGCATGCGTGCCAGGTCATTTTCCGCTTCGACCGCAGCACCTGCGGGCACCGCATCCACCAGCACATCCGGCAGCATCACGGCAAACGGCTCATCGCCGATCACTTCACGGGCGCACAGCACCGCGTGCCCGAGACCGAGCGGGCGGCCCTGGCGTACGCTGATCACACGCACCTCCGGCGGCACAATATCGCGCAGCACCCTGAGCAACGCCTCCTTGCCCTTGCGGGCCAGCTCGGCCTCCAGTTCGTAGTGCACATCAAAGTGATTTTCGATGGCGGCCTTGGCCGCATGATTGACCAGCACAATCTCGCGAATCCCGGCGGCCACCGCCTCGGCGACCACGTACTGGATCACCGGGCGATCCACCACGGTGATCATCTCTTTCGGAATTGCCTTGCTGGCCGGCAGAAAGCGGGTGCCCAGCCCCGCCACCGGCAGAATTGCCTTGCGTACCATCATCCCGGCTCTTGTCTCCGTTGCTGTCAGCGATGTGCGTAGCGTAGAAGCGTCGCCCGCGCCAGGTAAACGCGTGCCCGCTGGCCTCTGCCATGCATACCCGACTGTCGTCTTTTCCGCAGCCTGGTGCCTCACCTGTCCATGACCCTACACAGTATGCATGGAGCCTGCCTGACTCCGGTCAAAGATGGTAAAAAAATGGTGCGCAAGTGCCAGGTGCCTGCCGGCACCACCGCCGGGCCTGCGACATTATGCCGCAGGTGGGGCCGGGCCAACGCCCCTACAATACCGCCGCCCGAACCACCCTGTCTTGCTGCGGAGTTCCTGATGTCCGATGTCCTCCGGCCCGCGCCGATTGTCTCTGTGCTGACGTTCGCCCTGCTCGGCGTTTCCTTCGCACACGCCGACACCGCCCGACTGGATGCAGTGTCCATCAGCGCCAGCGCTGCCGCCGACCACCCGACGCCACCTGCGGCCAGCCGGCTCGGGCTGAGTAAGCGCGAGCTGCCGGCCACCGTCGAGGTGATTGACCGCGACACCATCGAGATGCTCGGCCTGCGCAACCTGATCGAGTTATACCGCAGCGCACCCGGTGTCACCGCCGGCAATATTCCCGGCTCCCCCGCCTCCGTGGCGATGCGCGGTTTCAGTGATGTGGGCTACCTGTTCGACGGCGTACGCGCGGCAGACCCGGCACTGCTCTCCCGCAACCTGGATACCTGGAACTTCGAGCGGGTGGAAATCCTGAAAGGCCCGGCCTCCGTGATCCAGGGCACCGGCGCCCTGGGTGGCACCATCAATCTCGTACCACGCCAGCCCAGCCTCGACGGCGCCCGCTACGACGCCGCACTGAGCCTGGGCAGCCATGACAGCACCCGCATCGGCCTCGGCACCAACCAGGTGCTCGGCCCTGATACTGCACTGCGCACAGATATCAGCCATGCCCGCAGCAACGGCTATGTCGATGACACCGAATCCACCGCCACTGCGCTGACCACCAGCCTGCTGTGGCGCGCCAGCGACCGGCTGAGCCTGACCACCGCCCTTGATGTGTACAGCGACCGCTTCAAGACGCCGTACCAGGGCACACCGTTACTGCCGGCAAGCGTGGCACGCGACCCGAGCCGGGTGGTGCACAGCCGCAACGGTCTGGTACTGGACGAGCGCCTTCGTGACAATAACTACAACGTCGACAACGGCGTCATGAAAGCCGACAGCCAGTGGCTGCGCACGCGTGCGGTGTACCAGCTCAATGAGCAGTGGCAACTGATCAACGAGCTGGGGTTCTACAATGCAAAACGCGATTGGGAAAATGCCGAGGACTTCACCTACAACAGCGTCTCCGGCCTGCTTGATCGCGGCACGACCCTGATCAGCCACGACCATCAGTTCATCTCCGAGCGTGCCTACGCCAGCCACACCGGGCAGGTATTCGGCCTGCAACACCGCGCCAGCGTCGGCGTGGAATACCAGTTCAGTGATTTTGCCAGCGAGCGCCGCTTTGGCAGCACGACCTCGGTGGACCCGTTCAACCCGGCACGCGGCCGCCTGCCTGCCGTCACGGCGGCCAACTATCCCACCCAACAGGATTTCGACAGCCAGGTGCAGAGCCGGGCCCTGTTCATCGAAGATGCACTGAACCTGACACCGCGCCTGCTGCTGATCACCGGCCTGCGCTACGACTACATTGATCTCGACCGCACGGTGGAATATCCGCTCGGCGCACCGGCAGACCGCTTTGGTCGCCGCTTTGAGGATCTCGCCTGGCGTGTCGGCGCCGTGTACGACCTCAGCAACAGCACGCAGCTGTTTGCCCAGTACAATCGCGCCAGCTCACCGATCACGCAATTCCTGCTCAGCAACATGGCCCGTGCCGGGTTTGATCTGTCCACCGGACGCGCCATGGAAGCCGGCCTGCGCAGCACCCTGTGGCAGGACAAGGCCACCCTCACCGCCTCTGCATTCCGCATCCGGCAGGACGACATCCTTACCCGCGACGTCAATGACCCGTCACTCACCGTGCAGGGCGGCACCCGCGAAACCCGGGGCGTGGAACTGGACCTGCAGCTGCAACTGACGCCGCAGTGGCAAGTCAACGCCAACGGCATGCTGGCCAGAGCCGAATACACCCGCCTCACCGACGGCGCCGGCAATGATCTCTCGGGCAACCGGCCCACCAATGTGCCGGACGTTCTGTGGCAACTGAGCAGCCAATACCGGCTAGTCCAGGTCCCGCTGACACTCGGCGCGGCGGTACAGCACACGGGGGGTTTCTACACCAGCGACAGCAACCAGTATCGTGTACAGGACCGTACCCTGCTGGACGCCTGGGTCGGCTACCCGCTGG
The DNA here is from genome assembly GCF_009846755.1 of Alcanivorax sp. S71-1-4. Lineage (GTDB taxonomy): Bacteria > Pseudomonadota > Gammaproteobacteria > Pseudomonadales > Alcanivoracaceae > Isoalcanivorax. The sequence goes on along the minus strand of NZ_AQOR01000008.1, from coordinate 80,716 downwards.
CCGGCGGCACACTGACCCTGCGCGGCCGCAACCTGACCGATGAATTCTATGCCGACTGGTCAGGCTACAGCGCCACGCAGGTCTACATCGGCGCACCGCGCACAGTGGAACTCGGCTGGACAGGCCGCTTCTGACCATGGCCGACACATCACGCAGCGGCCCGCTGTACAACACCCTCTGGCGCTGGCATTTCTATGCCGGATTGTTCACGGCCCCGTTTCTGCTGATCCTGTCGGTCACCGGCGCCATCTACCTGTTCAACGACGAATTGAACGACCTGATTTATCCTGGGCTGCGGTTTGCACAGAGCGATGCCCCGGCATTGCCTCCCTCGCACTGGATCGCCGCCGCCGACGCCGCATGGCCCGGCGGCACTGTCACACGCGTCGATATGCCGACCGCACCGGGGCGCAGCGCAATGCTGTATGTCACGCCCGCTGAAGGCGCGCCACTGCGTGCTTTTGTTGATCCGGGCACGGCCCAGGTGCTTGGCAGTTTCGTCTACACACGCACGCTGGTGGGATTCGCGGATGTGTTCCATGGCTCGCTGATGCTGGGTGATGTGGGCGATGCCATTGTCGAGATCGCCGCCTGCTGGGGATTGATCTTGATCGCCACCGGGTTGTACCTGTGGTGGCCACGAGGCAACCAGCAACGCTGGGTACCGAAGCTGACGCTGCGCGGCCGCAAATTCTGGCGTGACATCCATCGTTTCACCGGGCTCTACACCGCACCGCTGATCGTATTTCTGATTCTCAGCGGCCTGCCCTGGGCCTCGGTCTGGGGCGGCCAGGTACTGCAACCGGTGAGCAATGCACTCGGGCTCGGCTACCCCGCCCACCTGCGGCACCATAACGACAGCAGCCACCAGAAAACCCTGGTCGACACGCTCGGAGAAGCGCCCTGGGCACTGGAGCAGGCCCCCCTGCCCCATTCCGGCGGCCATGCGCCTCATCACCACAGCACCGGCGAGGACATCGGCGTCGATGCCGCCGCCGCGCTGCTTGCCACGCATGGCATGGACAGCGTCTATCGCCTGTCACTGCCGCAAAACGGCAACGACGTCTACAGCGCCTACACTTACCCGGCACAACCGGAAGGACAACACACCATTCATCTGGACCGCTATAGCGGCGAAGTGCTGGGAGACGTCCGTTTCGCAGACTACGGCGCCATCGCAAAGGCCGTTGAGTGGGGGGTGGCAATTCATATGGGCAATTACTTCGGCAGGCTGAATCAGATGATCATGCTGTTCACTTGCCTGGCCATCATCGCACTGGTGATTACCGGGCTGATCATGTGGTGGCGCCGCAGACCGCACACCGGCCTGGGCGCGCCGCGTGCACTGGCGCCGCCACGCAAACGGTTGCTGGTGGGCATAACGGCGGGGATGCTGGTCTTGTTTCCGTTGGCGGGGGCAAGCCTGGCGGTAGTGCTGGTGGTCGAAGCAGCACTGCGTCGTCTTCGCTGTCGTGCCCAGCCCACCGCATAGAATGTTCTGAACCCGGCCTGGCTTCGTTTAAACCGGCTCGGGCGGTGTATTTTATGCCGCACCAGAGGCGCTTCAGACAGGCGTGCGACGGCGGCATCAGGTTTGCGAGCGATCAGTGCGGTGCCAGCACACCGGCATCCTGAACGCACCCGCCTCAGCGAAACACATCATCAAGCGAAGAGGCGTCCAGCACTCGCTCGCCCCACAATTCCAGCTGTTCCGAATCGGCACTCCGCATGCGCGCCACGACTGCCTCGGGCAGCGCACCAAAGCGGCGCGTCAACAGACGAGAAAGCATGCCGAATTCTCCTTCCTGACGACCTTCCTGGCGGCCCTCCAAGCGGCCTTCCTGAAGAAACCGCTGCCGATATTGCTCTTTCCAGATTTCTGCCATGTTCTGGGCCATATCATGCACCTCTTGCAGATCATGCATTTCCGGGAGCACGACATCCGGCACCCAGTGACGCAGCCGTCTGCGCAACCATTCCACAAAGCCGCGCCGGAGACCGTCCTGTTCCGGCGCACCCAGCCAGTCCAGGGCCTGTTGACACTCAATCCATCGGCCCTGCTGGCCCTGTTTTGACGCCCATCAAGGCAGCCGATGCGTAGTGTGGTGGGCCCACATTAGCAGAGGCTAACGCAGAGGGGCGGCAAAACAGGGCCAGCCCTTCGGGTTGAGCCTGAAAACGCGCCGCTCCGCGTTGCTCGTCAGTCGTTTGGCGCCACCAAACTCGCTTCCTTGCGCCTTGATCGGCGCGTTTTCAGGCTCAACAGGGCCGATGGATTGAGTATCAACAGGCCCTAGCAGAAGCGCCAGGACCTCTGTCACTTCGTCCAGCGAGCGTCGGTGCTCCAGCCGGAACAACGCTGCCACCAGGTTATGCAGGGGGCTCAGGGCATCAGGATCAAAGGCCCCTTCATCCAGCAGCAGGAACGCCTGGTCCGGCTGAAAACCTTCCAGCCCTGCCGGGCAGCCCTGGACCAGATCAGCCAGCCGGGTGGGCGCCCGCCAACGGGCCTCGCCGTTATACAGCACTATCGGCAACACTGGCGGCAACCTGCCCTCCTCACCCAGCACCTTCTGCTTGATCAGATCCTGATACAGCAGGCTGGTATACGACAGTATCCGCACCGGCATATAGCGATCCACTGTCGACTGGAACTCCAGCAGCAGATAGATATAAAGCCAGTCGCTGCCCCAGCGGACCCGCCAGATGGTATCCGCATGCCGGCTGCGCAGGTCATCGGTGACATAACTGCCGTTCATTTTTTCCAGCGAATCGAAATCCAGCTCCCTGACCCACTCACCCGGCACAAACCCAAGCAACAGGTCACGCACCATTTCCGGGTGCGAGAACAACAATCGATAGCTGGTGTCGTGATCATCCATGATCGCTCCGCCGCTCCTGTACGTGAGCAGAGAGTATGACCAGGAGGGGACGGCGTAGCTGTCAGCCAACGCCGACAGCGGTGTAAGCCATCGGCGCTGATTCAGGTCAGCCAGAGAGGAAGGATAAAGAGAAGAGTTTTAACGGCAGGATCAGGCGTCGGGCATCAGGCGCTGACGGGCGGTGAGGTATTCCATGATTTGTGCGACGCAGGCTCCCACCGTCGCGCTGTCGGTGCAGACATTGATCTCCGGGCGCTCGGGCGCCTCGTACGGGCTGTCGATACCGGTGAAGTCGCGGATGAGCCCCGCCCGCGCCTTGCTGTACAGCCCCTTGGGGTCGCGCTGTTCGCACTTGCCGAGTGAGGCGTTGACATACACCTCGATGAACTCGCCTTCAGCGAACAATGCACGCGCTGCATCGCGGTCTGCACGGAACGGAGAAATGAAAGCGCTGATCACGATCAACCCGGCATCCACCATCAGGCGCGACAGCTCGCCGACGCGGCGGATATTTTCCGTGCGGTCGGCGTCAGACATGCCGAGGTCCTTGTTCAGGCCGTGGCGCACGTTGTCGCCGTCCAGCAGGTAGGTATGGCGTCCCTGTTCAAACAGGGCCACTTCCAGCGCGTTGGCCAGGGTGGACTTTCCGGAGCCGGACAGGCCGGTCAGCCAGAGGCAGCAGCCGCGCTGGCCTTTAAGGCGGTCACGATCCTCGCGGGAGACGCTACCCTGGTGCCAAACCACCTCTGCCGGGCTGTCGTTATCACGCTGTTCATATGGGGTTTTCATCACACAAGTCCTTTGTCTGGGCGCGGGCATACTGCCATAACGCGTACAAAAGCTGAACTCAGGGGTTAAAAGGCCAGATCAGGGGAATAATGCTCAGCGACACCAACGCGGCCAACACGCTCATGGGGATGCCGAGACGCAGGTAATCGGCCAGTCGATATCCACCTGGTCCCATCACCATCATGTTGGTCTGATAACCGAGCGGCGTCATAAAGCTGGCCGAAGCCGCAAACATGACCGCCACAATAAACGGCATCGGGCTCACGCCGGCCATCTCGGCAATACTCAGCGCCAGAGGAAAAATCAACACTGCGGCCGCGTTGTTGGTCACCAGCTCTGTCACCAGCACGGTGATCAGATACACCGCCACCAGCGCCAGCCAGGGTGAGGCATCAAGCTGGCTGAACAAGCCCCCCACCAGCCACTGCGCCGCACCACTGCCGCTCATGCCCTCGCCCAGCGCAAACGAGGCACCAATCACCACCAGCACGGGCAAATTCACACTGACCATCATGCGCGCCCGGTTCGCCGTCACGCAGCGTGTGCCCAGTAACAGGCCACAGGCAATCAGCACCGACTCCAGCACCGACACCCAGCCCAGCACATTAACCAATACCATACCAACCAGAATGGACACGGCCAGTGGTGCCTTGCGGAAATCCGGCGGCGCCGAATCATGCAACGGGCTGACCAGCATGAAATCCCGGCGGTAGCGGTACTGTTCGACAAACGCCAGGCCAGTTTCCAGCAGCAATGTGTCACCCACCCGCAATACAATGTCGCCGACCTTGCCACTGAGCCGCTCACCATGGCGGTTCACACTCAGGATGGCCGCCTGGTAATGCGTGCGGAAGGCACTGTCGCGCACGGTTTTACCTACTCCGGGAAATTCACGGCCCAGCACCACCTCCACCAGACAGCGCTGATGATTGCGCAGCTTCAGCTTGTGCACACCACCGGCCGGCACCAGGCCATTGATGCGCTGCAGTTCTCGTGCGCATTCCGGGGCACCGATAAAGACCAGCCGATCCCCTTCCGCCAACGACATATCCGGCGACACCGCCGTATAAAGATGCTCACCACGCTCAATCTCTGTCAGGTAGCCATGGACCAGATTACGCAGGCCGGCTTCACGGATGCTCCGCCCCGCCAGTGGGCTTTTGGGCGCCACATTCATTTCAACACGGTATTCGCGCGCGTTTTCCAATTGCTCCATCAGGCCGTCACGGGCCGGCAGCATACGATGGCCAATCAACACCAGATAAGCGCCACAAACCAGCAACAACGGCACACCCACCCAGGCAATATCAAAAATACCAAACGCTGGCAGCCCGTTTTTCTGTACAAGACCATCCACCACCAGGTTGGTACTTGTGCCAATCAGCGTACAGGTGCCCCCGAGGATCGCGGCATAACTCAACGGCAGGAGCAGGCGTGACGGCGACAGCTTCAAACGTTGCGCCCATTCCTGCACAGCGGGAATCATCATCGCCACGACGGTGGTGTTATTCAGGAATGCACTGAGTAACGCCGTCGGCATCACCACGCGCCCTAACGCACGCCCGAGCGTCGAGGGTTGTCCCAGCAGCCGATGGGCCAGCCAATAGATCGCGCCAGTGTCACGCAGGGCCGCTGCGACCACATACAGCGCCGCAACCGTCATCAGGCCCGGATTGGCAAAACCGGACAATGCCTGGGCGGGTGACACCACACCTGTGAGCAACAACATGGCCAGTGCGGCCATCATGATCAGGTCGGCGGGAAGACGATTGGTGGCCAGCAAGGCCAGCACACCCAGTACGCTCAGCAGGGAAACTGCGATATCAAACGTCATGCAAGCCCGGCCCGGTCATACTGCCAGGGCCATGACAGTGCGTAACACGTCACAGGTCCTGGCGATCTCGGCTTCTGTCAGGGTGGGATGCACCAGAAACATCAGACTGGTTTCCCCCAGCTCACGCGCCACCGGCAGCCGCTCCGCTGGTCGGAAAGCTGTGCCATCGAACGCCTTTTCCAGATACACCTCTGAACAGGAGCCTGAATAACAGGGCACGTCACGAGCCACAATCTCAGCGATGATACGGTCGCGATCCCATCCCGACTTAAGCTGGTCAGGCTCCACAAACACATAACATTTATAGGCGGCATGAACGATGTCATCCGCCACGGCGGGCACTCGCAGGCCTGCAAGCGCCCGGGCAGTTGCCCAGATGCGCTCTGCGTTTGCGGCACGCTGCGCCTGCCAGGTTGGCATACGCTGCAACTGAATGCGCCCGATCACCGCCTGCATTTCCAGCATGCGCCAGTTGGTGCCGAAACTTTCATGCAACCAGCGGAAGCCCGGCGGGTGCTCGCGCTCGTACACCGCCTCCCAGCTTTTGCCGTGGTCCTTGAAGCTCCACATGCGCGACCAGAGCGCCCGGTCATTGGTGGTGACCATGCCGCCTTCACCGCCAGTGGTCATGATCTTGTCCTGGCAGAACGACCAGGCGCCGATATGACCGATGCTTCCGACGGCGCGCCCTTTATAACGTGCGCCGTGGGCCTGGGCGCAGTCTTCGATGACCTTGAAATCATGTTCACTGGCCAGCGCCATGATCGGGTCCATGTCGCAGGGCATGCCGGCCAGGTGCACACAAATGACGGCCCGTGTCCGGGGCGAGAGCACGGCCTTGATGGTGTCCGGGGAAATGTTCTGGGAATCGCGGTCCACCTCTGCAAACACCGGCACGGCGCCTGCGTTGACCACGGAAGACACTGAAGCGAGGAAGGTCCGGGGCGTGACGATCACCTCGTCCCCTTCCCCGATGCCCAATGCTTGCAGTGCCACATCCAGCGCCACAGTGCCGTTGGTCAGCGCTATCGCGTACTCGGTTTCCGCGAACGCCGCAAACTCCTTTTCAAAGGTACGGCATTCCTGACCGGTCCAGTAATTGACTTTATTCGAGAGCAGGACACGGGATACCGCGTCGGCTTCTTCCTGAGTGAAGGAAGGCCAGGGAGAGAATGGGGTGTTGAGCATGGTGGAATCCGTCAGGTATCGGGTAGTAAAACAAGAATCTCTCGGTCAGCTTTTAAGAATACTCATTGCTGAAAACGTTACTGCGTCACTTCGACTCCAAAACCATACATGCTGCATAGTCGCCGCTTGGCACAGCACGGTCTTTCGTTTAATGCGGCAGGACATTCTGTTTGGGAAGCATCGAGGTTAGCCAGAACGTTTACGCCATGCTTGCGGGTCCTTTCTGGCATGAAAAACTGCGGCAATAATCACACGATCATGTTTAACCAGATAAAATAGCCGATAAGGAAAGCGCCTGATTGGAATACGCCTTATTTCTTTATGAATCGGTTGATATATCAGTGGGTTTCTTCTCAGTTTACCCAGCGCCTCTTCGAGGCAAAGCAGGAAATCGTGACCAAGACCTTCTCTTTTTTCCTCGTAGTAATCGAAACATGCGTCAATATCAAACTCTGCCTCTTTCCGGAAAGTGAGCCTGTACATCATTTCTTTGACAATATCCGGGCCTTGACCTCCGACCATGAATCGCCTTCGTCCTGGTCTATTCCGAACTCGGAGAGCCGACGATCAAGCTCTTCCCTCTGAGCCTCAGAGAGAGGGATATCTGCATTTTCCGCAACGACGCTATCCCACAAAGCCTCCGCGAGCAGAATTCGTTCAGACACTGTAAGAGATTGAATTTCCATAGGATATCCCTTAAATCACACAAGCATACCTGAATCTTACCGCATACTCAGTGGGCCTAACCAGCCCACCCCCAGCGCCGGCAACGTAAGCGCCATTCGAATGCTGACCAATCGGCTGCAGTCCCCACCAAAGATACCCATCTGATACAGGCATTGCTCGATTAGTATCAAATCCTCCTGATACAACCATTCAGCGCAGGCTGTTTTTCAACAGCCTGCCAAGAGAAAGAGTGAACCATATGGGCGATCAATCCATTCTCATACTGGCAACGCCGCACCCACATCCTGATTACGCAAAATCCGCACAATCAGCACCCCGCCGTCAATAAGCCGGGAGTAGATAGAGTGCCGCCGGTAAACACTCAGCCTGTACCAGCCATTACATGCTCAATGGCAGGGTAGAGTTCCGAGGCCCGCCCAATTTGCTCAAAACGCTTTCCAAGCCCATCCACATAGGTATCGGCCAACGTCGAGCCAAAATGCACCACCCCGAAATAATGGATAGAAGCCAGATCTTCCGCAGCCTGCTCCGTAATTTTATAAAATGCCATCCTGCTTCAGCCGCTCCCTGGCCATGTCGCGGATTTCCTGTGGAGTACGTTCACTGATACCGCTTTGCTCCCCGGCAATCAGCAATGCTGGCGTCGTCCATAGAGGTAGTGCGAATCAGGTTGCGTGCGACAGCCTGCCGGCCCTCTTCACGACCCTCTACCCGGCCCCGCTCCAGGCCCTGCTGTTCAAAACGCTCTGCAAACCCCGTCACGGCACTTGCCTCCCGCTGGTAGCATTGCTCGAAAAGTAGACGTTCATTATTGTCGAGTTCGGTATAAAAGGCCGCAGCCAGCCGCCGTGTCGGCAAGGATAACGCCCGCCGGAAGCTACTGCCCGGCCTCCTGCCGCATCGCCTGAATATCAGCCTCCGGCAGTTCGGTGGTCTCGGCGATGCTGGCATCGTCCATGGAGGTAGTGCGAATCAGCTTTCGTGCGATGGTCAGACGAGCTTCCCGTTCGCGCCGCTGCGCTTCCTCCAGACCCTGCTCCAGGCCCCGCTTCAGGCCCTGCTGTTCAAAACGTTCTGCAAACCCCGTCACGGCACTTGCCTCCCGCTGGTAGTGTTGCTCAAAAAGTAGACGTTCATTATTGTTCAGTTCGGTATAGATGTCGACGAAGGCGGTGTACTTGATTCGCTTGTCGGGGTTGCTTTCCAGGCTCTCCAGGCCCCGGATGGCACTGGCATAGATGCCCAGCTTCAGCTCCGGGGGCCAGCGCATGTTGGGCAGGTTGAGCCGGGCCACCAGGTTAGGGCTTTCCAGATACTGTTCGGCGGCCAGGTCCGGCAGCACGCAGCGGATATAGCGAAAGTGCAGGTAGTCGTGGAGCTCGTTACCCAGCACCACCGCCTCGGGCACGCCCCCGGCACGCTTCAGAAACACCACCACCGGCACCACCCGGTCGGTCTTGAACAATTCCGCCAGCGACAGGCTGTAGCGGGCCAGCTTGTGTACCGAAAAGCGGCTGCTCTCGGTCTGCTGCTCGATCACGAACAGCAGCGCTTCGCGTCGCCCGTCCGGCCATTCCAGCAGCAGCGGAATATCCAGCGCCAGGAACCGATCGCTGAGGCGATCCTTGAGCTGCTCCTCCCGGATCGGCGTGATCACCACCGCGTCATCCAACGTGGCAGCTTCCTCCGGCGCGAACAGTTCCAGCGCCTGACGGGGGTAATCCAGAATCAGGTTCTTGAAGTTCTGGTCGTGACTGTCTGGCATGGCGAGTCATCCCTGGCTCCGCTGAATCTTTCAAGAGGATGATGCCGCCATGCCGGCTCAGCGTCTGTCAGTGAAAACAGCCACTCGCTGTAAGAAGACCACCACAAAACACCATGGCCAAAGGCTTACCCGGGGACAGTGCCGAACCGAGGCGCCAGAAACGACGCAGGAGAGGGCGAGCCAGAAAAGCCCACCTCTCGCTGGTAGCGTTGCTCAAAAATCAGGCGTTCATTTTTATTGGCGCTTACGAGTGAAACGTCAAAGAAACACCAGCTTCTCAGCCAGTGTCAGAAAATAATCATGGCTCCAGATATCCAGAGCTTCCGCTGTCTTCAAGAAAGGTCGAACGTCCTGGCGTGCAGCCTCCACGTTCAGCTGTATAACTTTCTCCCTCAAGAGGGTCATAAAATCGTCCCGGGATAACGCACCGCCTTGCCAATCGCCACTTTGCCTGGCCCGCTCCTCAAAGTGAGCCAAATGCAACGGCACTCTCTGCCGCACATACCACTCAAAATCAAACCAGTCGCGCCCTTTCACGCGGCTCTTCCATTGCCTGAAAAGCAACGCATGCATCTTCCCTGCATAGAGATCCGGCAAGGCGAAGCATTTCACATAGAAAGAATAGGGTTCCAGCAGCAGCTTCTCTTCTGTATTGAAGCCACCAGGTGGGTCGGTATCCACCTCGAACTTGATCTTCAAAAGGCGCTGCGCCTGAATTCGCACATCATAAATGCTGGAATGCTTCTTCAGGAAAGCGGAGACCACAGGTGACACCGCAACTTTTTTCCGCTGAGTAATCTCGACTTCGAAACCAAACGCTGCAAACTCATTGCTTAAAGCAGCAAAATAGGGCTCCAAAGAAAAATCCGGATCGGCGTGCAGAAGGGAGAAATCAAGGTCTTCAGAAAATCTGGGCAGGCCGTGAAAAATACGCAGGCAAGTCCCACCGTAAAAGGCTGCCTTATCAAAAAAGCCAGCTCGCTGGAGACCCGCCAGAGCCAGTTCCTGCATGATCTCGCGCAGTGCATGCGTATTGTCTTCGCCGGGCGTCATACCATACCGGGCCAGCATCTGCTCAACCACTTTCATCGCAACCCCTCCAGCACCCGCCAAAGTGCCTGCATCTGGCGCCGCTTGTGGCCGGACGTCACATAGCAATCCACGATGGAGAGATCAAACATAGCAAGCGCATCACCATCCAGCCGCAGATCCTCGAATAAAAAGTCTTGCATGGCCGCCCGGCTGGTCGTCTCAAGGTGCCTGGTCAACAGTACTTTCTCACACAACGCCTTCTCAGGCCCGGCCATCAAGAAGGCGGCTGTTTCCCCCTGTCGCTCAAGCCTGACCCCCACCGGAAACAACGCTGCCGGCACGGAGGAATAGGAAAAGCGGCCCAGCGCGTTCTCTATCACCTTGCCCCGCCGCATGCATACTGAAGTCACCTCATGCACCTGCTCGGGGATCAGGCCATGCCAGGCCAGGGCGTAATCCAGTGACACGCAAGACGGGCCGTACAGATGGTTCGCGACCAACGGCAGACACACCGACTCCCTGCGCCACGGCGGCCCCACCAGATACAAGCCTCGCTTGATCGGTAGCAATACCCCCTGACGCAGCCACTCCGCGATCTTGTCATTCGGACGCCGATACCCTGCCAGCAGAGGAAGTAGCGTACCGTGGCCGACAGGGACAGCCCCAAACTCACTAAGCCGGGTTTCCAGCACAAAACCACCGAAATTTGAATAGATAAACGGAAAATATCCGATTATCAGCACAAAATCAATGCACCGTGCGCCAACGACCTAACCAAGCGGCATCTCTCCTGATTCAGGAACGGCCATGCAAAGAATCCAGCTAGCCAGCCAACTACAGGCTCCGAGATCAGTGCCTTTCGGTGGGCGTTTCAGTAGGCCGGGAACCGGCAGGTTTCCTTAACAGGGGGTTGAAAAAGCCTCTTTGCGGCTTTATCACGCCGTCAGCGCAGGCTGTTTTTCAACAGCCTGCCAAGAGAAAGAGTGAAACATTTGGGCGAGCAACCCATTCTTATACGGGCAATGCCGCACCCACATCCTGGTTACGCAAAATCCGCACAATCAACACCCCGCCGTCAAGTAAGCCGGAAGTAGATAGAGTGCCGCCGGTAAACACTCAGCCTGTACCCCGCCATTACATGCTCAATGGCAGGGTAGAGCTCCGGAGCCCGCCCAATTTGCTCAAAACGCTTTTCCAGCCCATCCACATAGGTATCGGCCAATGTCGAACCAAAGTTCACCACCCCGAAATAATAAATAGAAGCCAGATCTTCCGCGGCCTCCTCCGTAAGTTTATAAAATGCCATCCTGCTTCAGCCGCTCCCTTGCCATTTCGCGGATTTCCTGTGGAGTACGTTCACTGATACCGCTTTGCTCTCCGGCAAGCAGCGCCGCACGCAACTGCTCCAGACCCGCATGACGCTCCTGATCCCGCCGGATCAAGTCACGAAAGTACTCACTGTCATTGGTAAAGTCGCCTCGGGCAATCCGGGACTTCACCCAATCATCTTGCTTGTCTGTCAATGTGACGGTTTTGCGAACAGTACTCATATGCACCCCTACGATAATCATACTATTGGTGCAAAATATCATAAAACGCCCGCGGCCACGACCCCAGGCGCCCGATACGGCCTCCTCCAGCCACACAACGGGCCAGCCCCCGGGGTGTGAACACCACCGCATTATCCAGCAGGCACGCTTCTTCTGGCGCGAATAGTTCGAGCGCCTGACGGGGGTAATCCAGAATCAGGTTCTTGAAGTCCTGGTCGTGGCTGTCTGGCATCGCGAGTCATCCCTGGCTCTGTTGAGCGTGTGGAAAGGCATGATGCCGCGACGCCAGTCCGGCGTCTGTCAGTGAAAACTGCCGTGCATTGTAATAGGTCAACGGCAAGAAACAGGGACAAAGGCTTACACAGGCTGCGCATCGTGAGCGGTTCAAACACTTGAGCCGGCGACGAACAGGCCTGACTGGCCGTAAGCGCGATAGCGGTCTTGAAAAACAACGCACCACCCCATCACCTCAATCCCGCTCGCCAGCCGCTCTACCACTTCCGGTAAACGGTGCGGCGGTCGCTTCACCTTCCTGGCTGATGCCATCACGTTTGAAGACTTTCCAGATCGTCAGGAACAGAATGCGGATATCCAGCCACAGGGAGCGGTTGTCCACGTACCAGACGTCCAGGTCAAACTTCTGCTCCCAACTTATCGCATTGCGGCCGTTGATCTGGGCCCAGCCGGTGATGCCCGGGCGGACTTCGTGGCGGCGGCGCTGGTGGTCGTTGTAGAGGGGGAGATACTGCATCAGTAGCGGACGCGGGCCTACCAGGCTCATTTCACCGCGCAGGACGTTGAGCAGTTCGGGGAGTTCGTCCAGTGAGGTGGAGCGCAGGAGGCTGCCAAAGCGGGTTAGCCGCACATGGTCGGGTAGCAACTGGCCATTGGCGTCGCGCTCGTCTGTCATGGTGCGGAATTTGTACATGCGGAACGGCTTACCGGTCCTGCCCGGGCGAGCCTGAATAAACAGTACGGGACGGCCTAGCTTACATGCAACAAGCAGCGCGATCAGCACTCCTGCTGGCAAGATCAGGGGAAGACTAAAGAGAATCAAAAGGATATCGAAGATCCGTTTCACTGCTCAGACCTTTACAAAAGGAAAACTAACGAAGGGAGATTGGCTTTGCGGGAACGCCAACCACACAGCTGCCAGACGGGATATCAGACACGACAACCGCGCCTGCTCCCACCACTACATCTTCACCAATGGTGACGCCCTGACGCACGGAAGCTCCGATACCAACCCAGGAGCGGCAGCCTACTGTGACGTTACCTGCTAAATGGACACCAGGGCTGATATGTACAAAATCGGACAGGTGGCAATCATGGTCCACGGTGGAGGCTGTATTAATAATTACACCTCTGCCAATGAAGGCATCCACATTAATTACCGCGTTGGCGAAGATAACCGTACCAATGCCAAGCGCGGCATAACGACTTATCTGTGCCGATGAATGCACCAGCGTTGCGAGCCTGGCCCCCTTGGCATCCAACTCAAGAAACCGCTCGGCCCGCACCTGGTTGTTACCGATGGCAACAACCACTCCATCGAACTCTAAGGCACGATCCAGCAACATACACTCACTACCCAATACCGGCCACTTGGCGATAGCCTGCCGCTCGGACCACGCTCTGTCGAAAAACTGAACGGTAAAACCAAGCAGCTCTGCCAGGTCTGCAACCACCTTGCCATGGCCGCTAGCGCCAAGTACTGCTAAGCGCTTCATTCATCCCCCCTGGAAGCAGATTTTTCGAGGCACGATACAAACTGCTCTCCAAGTCTGGTTCTGTCAAACTCTTTCCTTGCTAAAACCCGGGCATTCTGCCCCATAGTTTTAAGCTCTTCACGATGATCTGCCGCCCACTCAAGAGCACTGGCAAACGCTTCTGGATTTTCAGGAGGCACGGCCAGCCCGCATTGAGAATCTCGCAACTTATCACCCAACCAGCCAGGATAATTATTCAGCACGGGAAGGCCCGCAGAGATGTAATCAAAAAACTTGTTTGGCGACGTACCATCATAGAAAGCGGGCACATTATCCAGTATCTGCAGCCCCAGGTCTGCAGCAGCCATCAAGGCCGCCAGGCGTGCCTTGTTGACCGGATCGTGGAAAACGACATTTGTCAGTTCAGCGCGTTTTGCACGCTCCATCAATTCCGCCTTTAACTTACCGTCACCAACGAGCGCAATCTTGATATCTTCCCGCCCCCGCTGCTGCAAGACGCCAGCTGCATCAAGCACCGCATGCAAGCCATTGGCAATACCGTGAGTTCCCGTAAAAATTGCCAGCAAGTCAGCGTGCCCCACACCTGCTGGACGCCAAGGCTCATCGGCATTCTCAAATATATCAAAATCGCACCCGTTCGGGATCATCGCCACCCTCTCCAGAGGGATGCCACGCTTTACGATACCGTCAACCATACCAGGTGCCAGCGCTACGATATGGTGAGCCGAATGATACGCCAGCCACTCAAGTACGCCGAGCACCCACAGCACTACAGGATTCTTGATAACACCCATCGCTTTCGGAAGTTCCGGCCAAAGATCGCGCACCTCGAAAACAAAAGGCTTCCCTCTCAACCAACGAGCACAGATTCCTGGAATAGCCGCGGTAAGTGGCGTGGTGGTCGCAAATAGCACATCATATTTTCTCGTCAATGCAACGCTGATACTGCGCAAAGCGAAAAGCATAAAGAGAAGTATCCGCTTGATAAAACCAGTCGCATTCGAATAAGCCAGGTTGAACTCGATGACATGGATACCATCGACCTTGCCTTCCCGGCGTCCTCTTCTGAAATCCCCCTTCAGGCCGGTATCACCCCCCTTATAGGAACCACAAACCATTGTCACTTCGTGCCCCGCCCGTATAAGCCTTTGAGACATTTCATAAGAGCGGATACCAGTGGATCCCTTGGGTGTCGAGAAATGCTGGTGAAAATAAAGAACCTTCATGGCTAGAACCGGATCTCCGAGATGATAGTGCACTCTTTTCTAACGATGGCTTCCAGCACGGGTACCGCTTGCCTGTGCGAGTAGTACCTGGACTCTTGCCCTTCAACCAGGCGCAACTGGATTGATGCATCAACGGCACGAATGTCGACTTTTCCCAGTGCCCCCTGAACGCCACTGTCTGTCAGCACCCATTCTCCGGGCGCCAAGCGCCAGCGCAGAGTGGCATGCGACCGAAAGCCTTTAATAACGTCCTCGACCCTAAGCAGACCTGATTGAAAACTTAACGCCCGAATATGTTCCGCTCCCCGCCAATCGCGGAAGCCCGCTTCACAACACCAGACACCGCCCTGTTCATGCAAGGGGACCCTGTGACATACCTTTGGCCAAGCACCATACAAAAACCTGCTCAGGCGGGGCATCTGGTCCCTATCGTCGAACTGCAGAGTATTGTGCGCCTCTGTGGAACCGAAATAATCCTGCCATTGGTCTCCACTGTTGTAGCTGTATGTGCCCGCATCCCGTAGCAAGTTGAGGCCAGATGTCCACAGATCGACATGTAACAGATCGCACTGGCTCGGCCGGAACCGAAAAACAGGGAATCGAAACAGGACTGCGGCGTCAGCTGTACGAATGAGACAGAACCCACCATCCGGATAGTCACGAGTACTCCGCGCGTCATGAGAAACATCTGGCTTTGCCACGCCAAGCCAAGCCAATGGCAGGTCATAAGCCCCCGGCGCAAGATAGGCCGAAGCGCCATGAAAGATGACCGTCGCCAGCTGCACGGAGGGACGAAAATCCCGATAGTCCGTATCTGTCAATGGAATGAGTCTTGCGCCGTCATTTGCCCCCAGATTAGGCGCATCGCCATCCGGCGATACAACCATGTTGGCAAGCCAGTCCGTCGCCAGTTTCAATCTGTCATACAGCGAAGAGTGAAACGCCGGCTCGTCCAGCATCCTGCGCCACAGCTCAACCCAGGAATACGTATCCAACATGACGCGATGGTAGTTGACTGAATACTGGCTGAAGGAGCCATCTGGCATGATGAGTCGGCTAGCACGCTCTGCCAGCCATTTGCGGCCCTGTGCACCATATCGAACACCGACAGCCCGCCCTTGTCGGGCCAGCCAGGTTCCTCCCATGAACAGCGCTGCAGCCTCGGACGTGCCATGATTGTTATCCTGACCGACAGCATAGAGCATCGTCGGCGCGATGCGCTTGAGGTGTACTTCGACAGCGTCTACCAGCCCCTGCAATGGAAGCTCCACCTGTTCCAGCAGATAGGCCGCCATCAGCAAATGCATCACGCGGATTGACGCTTCCTGCCCACATTTCCAGTTAGGTCCTTGATACGGCCTGTTGCAATGGAACCAGTCGGCAAGCCATTCGTTCAACCGTTGAAGCGACTCGTCACTTCCCATCGCAGCGTGCTGTGCCAGTGACAAAACCCAGTCAAACCGCGAAGCTTCCCAGATACCCTTGATATCTCCGATCGCCACGTCGTAGTCGGGCAACTGGAACCAAGGCAACGCACCTGAACTTCTCGCGCCCGACAGACAACTTACATACCAGTCAAGACATTCTGGACCTATCGGATCGCCGGCAAGCCCGAACGCCTCACGATATTCCACCCAGCCCCGTCGCGGTTTCCCACCGATATGCGACGTCTCGCACGCATGGAAGAACGGACCAATGACTGATGTGGCCGGCAACCGGGTCGCGGCATTTGTCCCAAGGCGGACGCCGAGGCGGTACCAGGCGACACGCGCCAGATTTAGTAGGCCAAGCCTGGGTAGAGTCTGAAGTAGCAGCTTTTTCGTCATTGTGAGCGCAGTTGTTCAGCTACTTCGATGGACACCTTGGCCACTTCGAATATCTCTTCCGGCGGGATCGGACACGGCAGTCCCTTTTCGATCGATTCGACAAATGCTCCCGCGCAGCTTTCCTGCCCCTTGTCCTGACGCCAAAGGTTGAGTTTTCGGAAGCCCGGCCAGCCGTAGGCTTTCAATTTTCGGAAGTTGTCGATCTGCAGTATCCGCCCAGCCGCGAAAACTTCGATTCGCTCCTTCGGGAACGATACGGCGCCGTTGGCGTAATAGTGGATGGTACCAACCGAACCATCCTCGAAACCCAGCGTGATACAAGCCTTGTCCTCGGTCACCGTGACCGCCGGATGATCCCCCATCCGCCTGGCTTGCACCGAAATGATCGGAGAGCCGGCAAGAAAGCGCATAAGGTCAATGTAATGGCACGCTTCACCGATGATTCGTCCACCGCCGACCGCAGCATCCTGCGTCCAGTGATCTTCCGGAATTGCCCCGGCATTCATGGTCATTATAAACGACTTTGGCTCGTTGACTTGCGCCAGCAACGCTTTCACTTTTTGCACCTGTGGAGCGAACCGACGGTTGAATCCGACCATTAGATGGCGCGGGGAGCGCTCCGCTTGCGCACTCCAGGCAGCCTGAACCGAAGCCAGTTCATCCAGAGTGATAGCTAACGGTTTCTCTACGAAAACATGTTTTCCAGCCTCAAGCGCACGTTGGACAAACCCGGCGTGGCTATTATGACGTGTTACGATGGCAACCGCTGCGGTATCTGGATCCTGTAGCAAGCGTTCAATATCAGTACTGGCTTCCGCGAACCCCGCTCGTGTACCGTGTATTACTGCACTGCTTCCTGTGGCAGTAACGATGGAGGAAAAACGCGCCCCTGCATTCTTGAAGGCCGGGATCAACATCCGAGATGCATAATTCCCCGCGCCTACAAAACCAACTACCATCTTGCTCGGATCGACGCCAGGATTCGGTAGCCTGATATGGCTAACATGGCGATCTGCTGACCCAGAGCTATACAGCAGCAAGATACCAAGAGCATCATTACTGTCCGTCAGCACGCTATAAGCTTTGTCCGCATCTTCGAAGGCAAAGCGGTGCGTGATCAGCGGTTTAACATCGAGCTTCCCGGCCGCCATCATATCGAGCACTGCCTCGAAATTGCGTTGCTCCGTCCAACGGACGAAGCCAATCGGATAATCCTGCCCTTTGTTCTCGTAATTCGGATCATACCGGCCTGGCCCGTAAGAGCAGGAAACCTGGAATGTCAGTTCCTTCTCGTAGAAATCCGCGCGGTTAAGCTCCAAGCCTGTCACCCCGACCAGCACGATGCGTCCACGCTTCCTGCTCATCCTGGCAGCCTGCGTAACCGGATCGCTAGACTTCGTGGACGCGGTAATGAGGACGGCATCGACCCCTTTTCCACGGCTAAATGCCATACCCGCGCTAACCGGGTCTTCCCCGATGGCCGGATTACAAGTCTCCGCGCCAAACTGGCGAGCCAGTGCCAGTCGACTCTCGTCGAAGTCGATAGCCAGCACCCGGCATCCCTGCGCAAGAAGGAGCTGGATCGTCAGTAGGCCGATCAGGCCCGCTCCCGTCACGACCACGCTCTCTCCCAGCGACGGGTTGGCCAGGCGGATTCCCTGTAACCCGATACTTGCCAGGATGGCAAACGACGCCTCCTCGTCGGTCACCGAATCGGGGATGGCGGCCATCAGCGTGCTGGATACCGCGACCACATCAGCGTGGGGGCCGTTGCTTACCACGCGCATTCCGACCTTGACGTTGCCGACCGCCTTGCCTACTTCCCTGACCACACCGACGTTGCAGTACCCCAGCGGCAGGGGTTCGTTGAGCTTCGTCCTGACTGCGTCAACGGTGGCCAGCAGCCCGTCGGTGGACACCTTGTCCAGCACCTGCCGGACCTTTTCAGGTTGCTGAAGCACTTTCTGTACGTAACCCGCCTTGCCGAAATCGACCAGCATCCGTTCGGTGCCGGCGGACAGGAGCGAGACGCGGGTATCGATCAGTACGGAATTGCTGTTGATGATGGGCGCGGGTGCCTCGATGATCGATGTCTCACCCGTGTTGAGAGATTGAAATAACTGCTTCATGGCCTACTCCGAATGCCGCCCCTGGAATGCCCGTCCACCAAGGCAATCCGATGCTTTACAACGCGGTAAAAAAAGTATCTTCATCAGTCACGGATTCCAGAATCCGTGCGACCAGGGCCATCGGCCCCCAGACAACATCTGTACAAATCCACTATCTGTTCATAGAACAATGAATAATGCCCATCTCCCTCGATCTCTTGCCGGTCATCACCCACACGGCGCAAAATGAGATCCAGTTTATCGGCGAAATCCCGGCAGTCCCCCGATGAGAATAGCTCGACACCTTCCGGCCGGCTTGTCACATCACTCGCCAGCACCTTTACCCCAAGGTGCAGCGCCTCGCGAATGCTGAGCGGATCGCCATCCGTGCGCGTTGGCCGAAGACATAAATCCGAAACTTTCAAAAGCTCATAGAAGGACAGGTTTTTCCCTTGATACCTTCGCAGCGATATTGCGTCCTCAGCATTCGCAGGCTGCGCCCCAAGGCCAGCATATGCGCCAGAAGGATCAAAGAAAAAAACGCCTACGTGCCCTGCATAAGGCTGCTTTTCACCGCCACGGATTGCCCTCGACAACTCGGCAATGGCGTCACACAGAAGATCTATTCCATAGACTTCCTTGCCATCGATATAGTTCTTGTCATAGGCATTGACTGCCAGAACAACATCAAATTTTTCGATATCTCTCGAGACGTCATCGCGAAGCACCTCCTCCGAAACAGGAGGAATAAAGGCCGGTATGAGAACCACCTTCCCGGGAAAGTCAAAACACTTCCGGACCGAGTCATTAACCAGAACGATATACCTGCACGACAGCCCCAGAATGGAAGCAAACACCTTCCTTTCCGGACGAGAATTATGGTGCGTATAGATGACCTTCTTCCCGAAAACAAAAGACAACAAGGCAATAGCTATCTTGGCAACATTTGATATTTGAATATGTATGATTTCAGCCTTGAAGAAAGCGGATACTGCCGACCGAATACCCGACTCAGTAGAGGATGGCGTATATAGAACCCTATTCTTCAAATCGAGCACTTCAAGGTCGACCCGTTCATCCGTTACCGCTTTCTCGAAAAGCCTTTTGATGTGGATGGTCACGCCCCCTACTGGCGGAGGCATGGAACCAATAACCAGTACGGACACCCTTTCCTTACTAGAAGCCATATACAGTCCTGTACATCAAGGGAGCCACCCACACCATTCCCCAGAGCGCAATAACCGCCCCCTCCCGCTTGAGGAAAAGCTTCAGAAATACGGGCAGCAGCAGCCCCATACACAGATAGTCCGAGAACCTCGATAGGCGCCCGGCAAGATGACTGGTCTCGAAAAACACGATATTGACCAATGCGCCAAACAGAACGACCAGGCCGATCATATGGCAAAACTGTCTATCCTGAGCCTCATTCTCAAGAAAATATATGCCCCTCTTCTTCTTTATCCACATTACGGACATGTAGATCATCGGATAAACCAGAATGGACAGCACCGCGGTCAATCTGTAACCCGTCTCGGAACCTTCCAGATAGTGAAGCTTGGAAACAGCCACATCGGCGCTGGGCAGCAACCCGAGCACCGAAGCCAGCACCCCCATGAGATAGCGCACGACAAGCAGAGACAGCCCCAACAGCACCAGTATGAGTATTCCGATGCGCTTTCGTATTCTTTCCGATAGCCCGACCGTGGCTCTATAGGAGAAATATGAGACAGTGAAGAAAACTACCACAAGGATGTATTGCGAGTGGATCAGTATCCCCAGCGAGAGAGGCAATAAGGCAAAAAGATTCCTCCCTTTTATCAGGCTCATGAAACCAAGGAATACCAGAAAAAAAGATATCGATGATCGAGGCGAAAAATAGAATAGCGTTGGAAAAATAACAGGAACAAACGCCAACCAGAACAGATCCAGGTCGATATTCCTGAACCCCCTGAGAGAGAACCATGAAATGACCAGGCACAATATAAAGTTCAGAGCCAGAAAACCCTGGAACTCGATAGGCAATACAACAGATACGAATGACGTGTACCATTTATACAATGGCTCAGCCGTCAGCACCGCCTCCGTCTTGAACCAGGGATAACCCGCATCAAAGTAGGCGTTATCGTATGCCTGTTTGTAGTAATCGTAGTCGTACCCGGTGCTCGGCAAGGTCAACAGGAACCAGCAACCTCCAATCATCATGATGGCGATCAGGAAGTTTCTTCGAATAACCAGCGCCAACGGGGTCAAGACAAGCGCATAATAGTAATAATATTCCATATCAGTCAGCCCTAATTGATACTCTTTTCATTGAAAGAGCAGGCTTTTCTATATACTTCCAGGAAAACCAGGCAAACAGAATGGTCAACGCAAAGACCAGCAACAAATTCACTACGGCATTCGCAAACCCGACAACGAGCAGCAGATTAACGAGAGGCATATGCCATATGTAAACGCCATACGATATATCGTTCTTCAATCTGACAAGCGGAAAAGCAAACGAAACATAATAAATGAGATACGCGTAAGGCAGATAATACAGCAGGCCTATGTAATTCCCTTTCGCGGAAAAAAGCGGCCCCTGCAAGTCAAGCCATGCCAGCATCGAGCAGACAAGGACAGAAGCCACTGCCATCGACGCCTTCAACGGAACGTACTGCCTGTACTTGAAAGCCAGGATACCCAGGCCGAACATCCAGCCCCAATATACAGGGGTCAATCTGGCATATTCCCGAAGCGAGTGGCCACCCAGACTTGCTGAAAGATAATCCAGCTCAATGGCACAATATATGGATGCGGAAATTATCGTTATAATGACCACGATGTGACGCACGAACCTTTCCATCCATACGACAACGGGAATGCATATGTAAAAAAGAATTTCAACGGTTATGGTCCACAGTGACCCGTTGATAACCCCAACCCCAATGTCCCTGAAAATGGAGGGGTTGTAAGCCTGCCCCAAGGTTGTCTGGGCAAGGCCCCAACCGGCAATAACGGCAATATTGTCGGCAATGAAGCCTCCTCCCTTTGCCAGCAAGACAACCCCCACACCGCCCAGCGTCACGAAAACAAGGCCAGGGAAAAGCCTCAGGAATCTGTTCTGCGAGTACAGGAAAATACTGGGAGATCGCGTGTACGCCGCATAAATGAGAAATCCGCTAATGAAAAAGAAGGCTGGCACACCCGGAATATGGTCGAGCCACCCTATCTTTTCATGGAGGATATGGTGAAATCCATGGAACAGCATTACTTGTGCGGCAAATACGAGGCGAAGCAAGTCCAGATTGTTTGGCTTTATAAATTTACCTTCAGCCATTCACGAATGCCTCGCATTTATTTTTCAGTTCCTCCGCGTATTTGACATGGGTATTCGGATTTCTTATATCCTTACCGAATACTATGTCATTCACATCCACTTCCTGTGACTTATATCCGAGTTTCGCCATATCTCCATCCAGATCGATCACGTTCATATGATCAATGATTCCGCGAAACCGGAGCGTGTTCGAACTGGACGACTGCCCATATTTGACGAAGACAACCGGCACACCCAATGCCAGACACGGTAATGCGCAGTGAATCCTGGACGTCAGCACCAGGCTGGACTCTGCAATTAACGACAAATACTGGCGAGCCATTTCGAATCGTTGCCCGGAACTCAGCCCCACCCCGCATATTGCATTCTCAAACCATTGAATTTCATATCCCTCATATGAATTCAAGGCTTTCAGGATGCGGTTCTGATTACGCGACTTGCGCATGGAGCGGATGATATTTCCTGATTTCACGTGCGACGCTATATATCGATATGGCATTCCAAAGTAATCCGCCATATCGGGCACGGCATGCAGCACATCCACCATCAATATCTTTCTTTTTCGCTCAAGTGAACCGAAGTTATCCTTCGACAAAGTCGTTGTCAGACAACACGAGTAGTAAGCATCCACTCCGAAATCGTTAAGCACTTCCGCTGTATGGTAATCCCTGCAACCGATCGGGCCTCTGGCTTTGAAGTACTCGACAGCCTGAGGAGTCATCATTTTCTTTATATACGGCCTGTTCATATGAAAGGAAACGAACAGCGTTTCCAGATGAGATGCGGGGGGCCAGCACTCAGGATGATGCATGAACCATCCATTCATGATGATCTTTGCCGCCGGCCCTGCGTAACAATCCAGTTCTTCACGATTGATGTAATGGTCTACCCGTGGGAGATATTGAGATGCGGCCAGTGACTGCACGTAATCCCCGATGTTGAACTGGCCTCTCACCAGCTTGTAGTCCAGTAGTCCGAATTGCATCAGCGCCACCACATCATCAGCCAGACGTTGTACTTTCTTCTCACGTAAATCATCATTATCAGCCTCAGCAGGATGCTTGATCCCGAAAACGCCCAGGCGGCGCCCGTCAATCCGTAGACGGGTGTCAGCATGATGTTCAGGGCAAAGCACATCCCGACCACGAACACCATGCTTGCCAGCAGGGCATTCTTGTTTTCATTCAGGAGCAGCCACATTTCCGAGAACCCGAATGCCAGCGACAATGCAAAACTCAGCAGCAGTATGTTGAGAACGCTGATACCCGGCAGATAATCGGGCCCCCAGAGCCTCAGAAAAATCGGTGAAGCATAAAGGCCGAGCACTAGCATGAGCACCACCGATGCCACGAAGCCCAGCAACGCCAGCCGTCGAAACACCACCAGCGCCTCGGAAATCCGTTCCCTGTTCAGGGCATTTCTGTACACACGGGGCAACACCAGGTGCGCGATGTCGATATATATCGCAATCAGCACGGCAAGCCTTTTCATCGAGGCGTAGATACCGAGTTCCGCGTCACTCAGGTATGCCTTGATGAAGTAATAGTCCGCATCGGTTATCAGATACAGAAGAAACGAGTAGAGCAGAAATCTCGCGGACACCAGTCGTGATATGCCCGATGTATCGAACAGCGACGGCAAGGCCCCATTCCTTGCGCTGTACAGTATCAGGTTCGCGAGCGCGACAATGGAAACCAGGCCGCAGGCCAGCAACAGCGAGAGATCGAACCCGACACTGGCGGATATCAGCAGAGGGAGAGAGACCAGAATGACCAGATTGTGGAAGAAACCCCTGGTCAGCGCGCCGAGGAACACATGACCATCTATCCGGTAAAGCTGGAACAGTATGTATGAAATGGCCAGGGCAAAGCCCAGCAGCCCCGAGGACAGCAGATCCGTGCTCGAGAGCCCGAGAAGGAGACCCTCGGGCAGAATCACCGTTACAAGCAGCACCCAAGCAGAAAGAAAGGCCATCCCGAGAACCAGCGACGCCCCGATAATCTGCCTTTTCCTGTCCTGAATCAGGGCATCACTGGCGTTGGCGGTTATGGCATTGGCGGTGTTGTCCATGCCCAGTCTGGCGAAAATGGACAACAGGGCACCGACCGATATGGCAAAGTATACCCGCCCTACCTCGTCGGTACTCAGCATCCTTGGCAACGTCACGGTAAGCAGCAGCCCCACGAGGGCAACACAGCCCCGGCCCAGAACGCCCCGTACCAGCCCCCCGATGACACCCTGCATCATTTATTTCCAGACGCCCCGGGTATCGATCACGGGAATGCCAGGAAGATTGTCGGATGCCCAGGCCTTGATCGGCTTGTGGTCCACCAGGACAACCAGCAGATCCAGCTCACCCCTGACCTTCTCGAACTCGACCAGATCGCAAACCGGGATCAACGAGGCCGGCAGTTCCTTCACGTAAGGATCCATCACCAGAATATCCGCGGACAGCAGCCTGGCGGCCTCCTGCACGATCTTGACCGCGGGGCTTTCCCTCGTGTCGTCGATATCGGCCTTGAAAGCCAGGCCGTAGAAACCGACCTTCTTTCTTCTGTCTGACCCGTCCAGCGCGGACAATTCCTCGACGATTTTCCCGAGCACCCAGCCGGGCTTGAGATCGTTGACACGGCGCGCGGTGCTGATGAGCCTGGCGGTATCCGGGTTTCTCGACACGATGAACCACGGATCGACAGCAATACAGTGCCCACCGACCCCGGGGCCCGGCTGAAGGATGTTCACCCGCGG
Source organism: Alcanivorax sp. S71-1-4 (assembly GCF_009846755.1). Classification (GTDB taxonomy): domain Bacteria; phylum Pseudomonadota; class Gammaproteobacteria; order Pseudomonadales; family Alcanivoracaceae; genus Isoalcanivorax. The sequence continues at coordinate 56,032 of NZ_AQOR01000008.1, read as the reverse complement.
GTGGCGATTGGCCAGCTCGATCAGCTCCCATACGTTGATGCCTTCCGCCTCGCAGATCATCGACAGTTCATTGGCGAAGGCAATGTTCACATCCCGGAAAGCGTTTTCGGTGAGCTTGGCCATTTCGGCGGTTCGCGCATCGGTCAACAGACAGGCGCCGCGCACGAACTCCTTGTACAGCTGACAGGCTGCTGTGGCACACCTGGGCGTCATGCCGCCGATGATCCTGTCGTTGTCGATCAGTTCCAGCATCACCCTTCCCGGCAACACACGCTCGGGGCAATGTGCAATCAGGATATCCGCCTGATCGCCCACTTGCTGGGGGAAGGTCAGATCCGGGCGCTCATCGGCCAGCCATGCGGCCATTCTTTCCGTCGCGCCAACCGGAGACGTGGATTCCAGAATGATCAGATTGCCCTTTTCCAGAACCGGTGCGATGGATCTTACAGCCGCCTGTATGTAACTGAGATCGGGGGTGGGGACGCCATCACAAGTATCGGCATCGTCCTTCCGGAAAGGCGTCGGTACCGCGATCAAGAAGGCATCAGCCTTTTCCGGCACGGTAGTGGCGCGCAGGTATCCGCCTTTCACTGCGGCATGCACTGCAATATCCAGATCCGGCTCGACAATGTGGATTTCCCCGCGGCTGATCGTATCAACGGCGTGCTGATTGATATCCACACCGACAACGTGCTTGCGCCGTGACGCGAACATGGTCGCGGTGGGCAAGCCGATATAGCCCAGCCCGACCACACAGATGTTTTCAAACTTCATAACCCACCTCGAAATCAGCGCACACACTCATGGGATACTAAAAAAAAGACGACCTTGCCGGGAAACACCGGCCGCCCCCTTATTCGGCAAGCTGCGACATGTACCACGGAATGGCCAGCGCCAGTCCTTTGTCGACACTGAATTCAGGAGCGTATCCCAGCCCCTGTCCGATTTTGCGGATGTCCGCCTGCGAATGACGAATGTCGCCATGCCTGAAATCGCTGTACTTCGGTGATCCGGCGTAATCAATGCCGATATGCCCCAGCTGCTCACGGATCATGGCAAAAAGCTGATTGAGGCTGGTGCTGACGCCGCAGGCAACATTGTAGACGCGGGCCAACTCATCGTTGTTCAGAACCGCGGCAAGCAGATTCGCCTGCACCGCATCCTGGACGAAGCAGAAATCCCGACTCGTTTCTCCGTCGCCATGAATGGAGACGGGCTCATTTCTGATCATCGTCGACACCCATTTGGGAATCACTGCGGCATAGGCACCATCGGGATCCTGGCGGGGACCGAAAATGTTGAAGTACCTCAATCCGGTGCTTCCGAAACCGTAAGCCCGGGAAAACACACCAGCATAGAGCTCGTTGACGTACTTAGCCACTGCGTAAGGGGAAAGAGGATTACCTATATGGCCCTCGACTTTCGGCAATCCGGGATGATCACCATATGTGGCGCTCGACGCCGCATAGGTAAAGCTCTTGACTCCCTCATCCCTGGCAGCGACGAGCATATTGAGAAAGCCGTCCACATTCGCGAGATTCGTTGCGATAGGATCAGCTATCGATGCCGGCACCGACCCCAGGGCCGCCTGATGCAAGACATAATCCACACCCGAGACCGCCTTCCGGCAATCCTCCAACCTTGCGATATCACCTTCGATAAAGCTGAAATTCTTCCAGTGTGCTTCAGTAACCCGGTGTTTCACCTTCTCCAGATTATGAGGGTAGCCTGTCGAAAAGTTATCTAGCCCTATCACTTTCTGCTCCAGAGACAGCAGGACCTCCAGCAAATTGGATCCAATGAATCCAGCGACACCCGTTATCAGCCAGGTCGCCGGGGCCGCCCTGAGGTCGACTTTTATCTGATCGTATCGGCTCATGATATTTCGATAACTCCTTGAACTGTCTGGTTATCAGCGCGCCGTGAAATGGCCATCTTTCCAGCATGCCGAGCCAACAATATCTTGCGTTAAAAATGCATCCCCGCCCCTGTCGAGGCCGACATGGCATAGCTACTGCTCAGCGCCTAGCAGTGCGCTAACTATGCGCTCCGACGCCTTACCATCGCCGTAGGGATTGTGTGCCCGGCTCATTTCCTGCCACGCATCCTCATTCGACAACAGCCTGTCTGCCTCCAGGAAAATAATTTCGGCGTCCGTACCCACCAGTTTTACCGTACCCGCGAGTACCGCATCCGGCCGTTCAGTGGTATCACGCATCACCAACACAGGCTTGCCCAGCGACGGCGCCTCTTCCTGAATCCCGCCCGAATCCGTAAGGATCAGCCTGGCGTTCATCATCAGCCACACAAACGGCAGGTAATCCTGCGGCGCAATGAGATGCACGTTGTTCAAGCCGCTCAGCAAGCGGTTAACAGGTTGCTGCACGTTGGGGTTGAGATGCACCGGATACACAAAGTCGTGATCAGGGTGCGTCGTGGCGAGCTGTGCGATGGCCTGGCAGATGCGCTCAAAGCCGCCACCGAAGCTTTCGCGCCGGTGGCCGGTGATCAGCACCATCGGGCGCTGTGTGCCGTAAGGGAGCTGTGTGGCAAGCCGGTCGCGCAGCGTTGCATCCTGGTCGATGCGCGCCTTGACCCACAGCAGTGCATCAATGACGGTGTTGCCTGTGACCAGGATAGAGTCTGCGGGTACGCCTTCTCGCAGCAGGTCATTCTTGGCCGTTTCCGTGGGCGCAAAATGCAGGTTGGTCAGCACACCCGTCAGTTTGCGGTTGGCCTCTTCGGGCCAGGGCGATTGCAGGTTACCGGAGCGCAACCCGGCTTCGACGTGGCCAATGGGCACTTTCTCGTAGAAGGCGGCCAGGGAGGCGGCGAAGGTGGTGGTGGTGTCGCCATGCACCAGGATCATGTCGGGCTTTTCTTCGCGGAGCACGTCGCGCAGGCCGAGCAGTATACGGGTGGTAATGTCGTAGAGGTCCTGGCCTGGTGCCATGATGTTCAGGTCGTGGTGCGGCACGATATCGAACAGGTGCAGTACCTGATCCAGCATTTCGCGGTGCTGGGCGGTGACGCAGACGCGGGAGTCGATACCTTCTGCTGCGTCCAGGGCCTTGACCACCGGGGCCATCTTGATGGCTTCGGGGCGGGTGCCGAAGACGCACATGATTTTTTTGGGTGTAGTCATTTGAGTCATTGTTCCATGGAGCCGAGGGGTACATGCCTGGGGTGGTGTGGAGGGATTCGCTTTGCTCTTCCCACCCTACGGGTAATTATTTTCTCAGGGTTATAACCAGGCTGCGATTTGTTTCAATGCGTCTTCCCAGGCCTTGATCATGGCCGATGCCACCTCCGGGAAGCGTGGGTCCGCCAGCAAGCTCCCACAGTGGCGATGTGGCGAATCCGGGCATCGCCCTTACGTCAGTGACTAGAACATCAGTGCGTGATGAATGGGGTGTTCCGGCTTATATCGGCTTTTCAGGCATTCCGAAAGCGCGGCGGAGAATTCGTCGCTGAGCACCCGAAGCCCCTGGTACTCCGTGCTCCCCGTGCGGTCCTCCTTGGTTACCCGGCTAAGTGCCTCCCTGGTTGCCTTGTCGGTTATTCCCGCGATAAAGCGGTCATAAATCATCAGCACCTTTTCGCCACATCCATCCTTGATGAGATGCTCAATACGTCGTAATACCGGAATGGAGAAGAGCTCCAGGGCCCGTGGTTCCCATTTGTCATACCCGGCTTCGGCCATCTCTGCCACGACCAGGATGCCGCCAAAGTACAGCAACTTCCTGGAAAATCTCAATTTAATGTTCCTGAGCCCCCAGGCTTTACCACTTTCCGAGATTTTATGTTCAAAATCCGTTGTGATGGTGCGGTAATAACGAATGATGTCATTGAGCAGAAAACGCGGCAGTGCAGCCTTTGGAGAACTGTTTTCCACATAACGCCGCAACAGAGAGCTTTGATATTCCTTGAATCTCGTCTCCTGATACAACCAGGTTCCTTCCAACAGGAACAACATTCTTCTGGTGAGGCTCCGGTTGTCATCATGCTGGCCGCCAATGTTGATTTTCATCTCGGAGAACGACTTTACGGCGTCCAGCCCGAAGGTTCCCGTATCTCCCGCCATATTCGGCACTTTGGCCTTGATGACATCCTCCACGCTTTTCAATTCCGCCCGGATTCTGTCCTCGGCGCTGTCGTCGGCATCAAAAAGGATAAACAGATCAATATCGGATTCCGGAGAAGCTTCCTCCCGACCGTAAGAGCCAGTGGCCACGATGGTTAATTTGTCCTTCTCTGGACTGGTTCTCAGAGCCTGCTCCAACTCCGCCCTCAAAGACATTAATGTATCAATGGTAAAGTCTCGACTCCGTTCTATGTGTTCCATCACTCCCCCCCTCCTGGTGTACAACCACCTTGTCATGAAGCGATAAGGCCAGCTTCTTTCTGGTCTTTTCTACTTGATAACGGGCCGATATCTCTTCTTCCTCCGGCACCACAAAATACCAACGAGAGACATAGTCAATGGACGCGCCCCCCTCCCTGGCCAGGGACTGGCTCGCCGCCCCGAGCGTTCCCAACGTCAGGAACAGATCGGGAAAGCCATGGCGCCATTCTTGCTCGGTCTCCATCAAATGGTCCGTCGTCAGCAAACGCTGATTCGACTCAAAATAATCCTGGCAATAGCTATCCGCCAGCACCCCCATCGTGCTGGTGATGTAATGGGTATAAACCTGCCCTTTGGCGCTCCAAAACTGATCCAGAATCGTTCTGTTCTCGGCCCGGTCCGGTTCCAGGAAAGCCGCATGCGCCACGGTCAACGGATCCAGTGAAGGCGCTTCCCCGAAACGCACCATACTGCGCAAAATACCATCGATGGTGTCAACATTGATCGGACTGGAGAACAAATCGCCACCCCAGTCCTGGCCGGCTTTCCCGGCGATCAGCGCCTTGATCAGCGACAGATCGAAATGCCGATTCAATACCCCGGACAATACCTTATCGTGCTCCATGAGGTATTCGCCCAGATCATGATGGCCGACTCCCAAACGGCGCTTGAAGTAAGGTTCCACGCTGTGTGACAAAGGCGCGTGACCAATGTCGTGCAGCAGCGCTGCGGCGACCAGATGGCGGCGTTTCACGTTATCGTATTGACGTTCACGTGCGACGAAATCGGTGATGGTCGCCACGCCGAGCGAGTGCTCCCAACGATTACTCTGCTCATTGGATTCCCCAGCCACCAGAGCCGTGTAATCGATAGCCCCAAGGAAGGAGATATCCCGGAGCCGCTGAAGAGGGCCGCTACGCAATATGCCCATCAGTATCGGGTCAGCGCACCATTCGCCCATCCACTTCTTCATATAACGATCCAGGTATAATTTCGGCATTCGTATTCCATTACGTTATTTTCAGAGTGATCGTCCTGAGTATCGATCAAACTTGGCCGTGATACCCTGTCTTCCATCACCCTACTTATCCCCCAAATGGCAAGCCGGCGTCACCGCAGGGTTCATGGCTTCGATTCTGACATGGACATATGGACAGTACCATCCGCGCATTCGCGCAGGAGCCATCCACTATCGCCATTCACGCTCTCTCACCAGATCGTCCAGCGTCGGCGTTTTGCGGGGCCTCGGGGCCAGTTCCTGCCCATATAGCGCGAATAACCGCTCGATTTTGCTGAAGCCGAGTTCCATGACCCGCCCCGATTCAAAGCGAGAGACGGTGGTACGGTCTACCCCGCTCATGGCGGCCACTTGCTGTTGGCTATGGCCGTTTGCCTTGCGCAACTCAGCAAACAGGCCTCCCAGCTCCTGGAGTCTCATGTGAATATATGCCTCAAAACGTCTCAAAACATCGTTTTTGTAGCATATATTCACAACCCCTTCCAAATATACCTTGGCTGACAGGCGGAGAGCCTTCTCGACTGGCTCCTGCAGCCGCATAAATGCTGCATTGTGGAAACGGACATATACTTACATGTCGAACGGTAGTTCCGGTGTGGAGCCCGTCCGTAATACCGCTAGTGCGCTTTGCAAATGACCGCCGACAGCGCTGGTAAGATAGCCCAGAAACCCCTCCCTATTGAGGGTCCGGTCCAGAGTATCCTCGGGTAGAAAACGGCTCAATGTATCCCTGAAAGCCTGGCTTTGAATGCGTTCTGGCAGCTCCCTGATCGCCTGTTCCAGCTTGCCGGGATAATCCTCAAGCCCATAATCGTCGATTTTGGCACGCAGTACGGCTTCGTCCATTTTCGCTTCCCGCTGGGCCAGCCATTGCAAGTCCCAGATGTCGCGGTATCGGGGGTGCGCCGTTACCGGATAGGCGATCAGCTTGTCCACGAACACTTCGTCCAGCGTTTCCACACCGACCAAGGTTTCATCATAGCCATCGGGTAGAAAATCGTAGTTGTGGCGCAGCGGCATGAGTACCCGGGTATAGGCGGGCACATTGACCACCTCCAGTTTGATCCGCTGATGTGGCAGATCCGGCCGCTCCGGCGCGGTACGAATACTGACCTGCCAGCGCCGGACCTGTACGCCCGGTCGGGTATCGTCATCTGATGGGGGCTCTTTGACCCACCTGGAGCCCATAACGCTCGCCCAGATACTGTTCCAGGCAGGCTTTGATGTCCTGGAGTTCCGGATCGCCGAACTCCGTGCCGGCGACAAAATCCAGGTCTTCCGAGAACCTGGGGGCACCGTGACAAAGCCGCAGACTGGTCCCGCCCTGAAACGTCAACCGGTCGAGGAGGCCCTGCCGGTCCAAGGCGAACAGAATGTCGTAATGCAGCAGTTCCTTTTCCACCACCGGGCGCATGTGGGTCCGACCGGGCATCGCCATGGCCCGGGTGACCAGCGCCTCAAAATCCCTACTGGCCATCGCCGGCCCCCTCCTGTTCCATCAGATGGCAATTGCGACCGACACGCCGCAAGTCCCGGCGGGCGGCGGGTAACGTGGCAATGCGCAGGGGCCTCCCAGGCACTGGCACCATACTCTTCAATACCTCGTCGAGCCCCCGCTTGGTGTGAGTGAACTCGATGGTGCCGTGACGGGTACGGTAGGTGCCCTTGCGGCCGGTGGTCATCACGGTCAGCCGGTCGATGGGAATTTGCGAAATCACGCCATACTCGCTCAGGGCGGATTCCAGACTCACGTAGTTGTATTCCCCCGGACGCAGTGCCTTGGCGATATGTTCAATAGCATAGCCGTCCTGGCTCCCCGCATAAGGGTTCAGGTAAACCCCTCTGGCAGCGCGTTGCAGCAAGCCACGCTCGACCATGCGCGCCAGGCTCTTTTCCAGCGACCTTTCCGACTCATCAGGAAACAGGCGCCGCATGTCGTGGCGGGAAAAGACGTACCGGCCACGTTTAGCCCATTCGCTCAATGTTTTCTGTAGCTCGCCCTGGGTCATAAGTACACGATTTCACCCTTTGAAAGGGGGGTAATTGTACACTTTTTACGAAATACAGCCACTTCCAGGCTGGTCGAGCTTGAACCCCGGAACAATTTATCCGGTCGGCACTTCGATACCCGGCACCACATCTTCTCCTGACCAGGCCGCTGCCAGCCGGGCGGCCAACTGCCCTTTGGCATCCGCATCCCCATGGAGGATGCGAATCTCCGCCGGCCCGCGCTGCATGCCTGTGGCAAACGCCACCAGCCCGGCCTGATCCGCATGGGCGGAGTAGCCACCAATGGTCTCGACCCCGGCGCGAATGTCGTAACGCTCTCCGTCCAGTTCCACATAGCCACCGCGCGGCCCGAAGCGCTGGATCGCCCGCCCCGGTGTGCCAACCCCCTGGTAGCCGACGAACAGCACGTTGTGGCGCGGGTCACCCAACATGGCTTTCAGGTAGTTGATGATACGGCCACCGGTACACATGCCGCTGCCGGAGATGACCACGGCAGGCCGCGCGCTGTCTGCGAGATGGCGGACCATGCGCAGGTGGGCATCGTGGTCGTCCACGGTAAGCAGTTGCTCGAACCCGAGGGGGCGGCGACCGGACAGGACGCGTTCTATCGCCTCCTGTTCCCAGAATGGCCTGAGTTCGCGGTAGGCCTGTGTGAAGCGGCTGGCCAGAGGCGAATCCAGGATGATCGGCAGTGCGTTCCAGTTCAGGTCAGTATCGCCCACCGGGTTGTTCTGCTGCTGGTGGATAATGTCTTCCAGTTCGTAAAGCAGTTCCTGGGTGCGGCCGATGCTGAAGGCCGGGATCAGGACAGTGCCTTTGTCGGCCAGGGCACGGACGAGCACGGCTTCCAGGCGTTTGCGGCGCTGTGCGCGGTCTTCGTGGTGGCGGTCGCCGTAGGTGCTTTCGATAACCAGGGTGTCGCAGTATTCCGGCGGCGCCGGGGGCGGCAACAACGGCGCGTGCGGGGCGCCGAGGTCGCCGCTGAAGATGATGCGTTTTGTCTGGGCTTCAGGGTGCCGGGGCGAGAGCCCGGACGTCACGTCGCATTCAACATAGGCAGAGCCGAGGATATGGCCGGCCCGTTGCAGACGGATGCGGGCCTGTGTATCGGATGTGCTTACTACGGTTTGCCACTGGTTATAGGACAATGGCACCAGCCGGCTTTCGATCATGCTGAGGTAGCGGTTTACCTCACGCGGGCGGCGGCTGAAGCCAAGCCGGAAGGCATCCTCCAGCACGATCGGCAGCAGGCGGGCGGAGGGCGTGCTGCACAGGATCGGCCCATCGAAGCCAGCGGCCAGGAGCCAGGGGATGCGGCCCACGTGATCAATATGGACATGGGTGACGATCAGGGCGCGAATACGATGGACCGGGAAATCGATGTCCAGATTGTCGGCGTGCGCCCCGCCGCCCGGAGAACTGTCGTTGCCCTGGAACAGACCGCAGTCGATCAGCAGGCTGTTCTGTTCGTCGAGCACCAGTTCATGCGCGGAGCCGGTGACGCCGTTGACCGCGCCGTGGTGAAGAATGTTGAACCTGTTTGTCATGCCTTCTTCCCTGAAAGCGGTAGTCGACTCAAATCAGGCGCATGCAGAAACAACATGGTTTGGCGCCACAGTTGTCTGGACCCTGCTCACTGCGACCGCAATTATTTCTGCTCACCAGACACTTTTAATGCCAATGGGCAAACTGACTCCTCGGCTAGAGCTCCGCCTGAATAGCCTGCGCATAGCGCCTGAAGTCGTCCATTCTCTGGGTACAGAGCGCATGCACGATTTGCCAGTCAATATCTCCGTAGTTGTGCACCACGATATTACGGAAACCAACGGCCCGCCGCATATTCATCGCCAGATCCTGGCCAATCAACCCACCCTCCGCGAGACGGGTAAACGCTTCGCCCATAGTACGTGGCACGATCAGCTCATCATGATCAGCAAGCCAGTGGGTGGCGATATCGACACATAGCTGGATGGCACGCGTGAGGTTGAGAGAGACAATATCCTGTGCATCCAGATCACCCTGCAATGCCTCTGGGGTATCAGGACATTTTGCTTTGAGTCGAGCCAGGCAGCGGCGCAAGGACTCGAGTTTCTCGGAGATGACTACCCGATCCATGACTCGGCCCTGGTGCGCAGTAAACGGTTTCTCAGTGGAACAAAATCCGCCTCTTCCACGAGGTGCCTGTATTGCAAAGCAGCTTTTTTCGCTGGCGTTCCTGCCAGCAATATAGCGTTCTGAAGAATCTCGCCCAGCAATGGCTCGCCCACATCATGCAAATCGATCAGGTCCACTGGACGCCCTTCTTTTTCTGCAAGATCTGCGATCATGGCATATCGGGTCGCCGCATCCAGAGGCTTTTCCGCAAGCACCGCCACATCCAGGTCGCTATGCAGAGAAGCCGTACCTCGCGCCATTGATCCAAACACCATCACCAACTGCAACGGCACATGCCTCGCCAGCATCGCTGGTATCCATTGGAACTCCGTCCGGAAACGGGCTTCAGCATCGGAGGCAGGAAGTGGATTCATAAGGGAATACTCACGCCCGGTAGTAATTATCCAAGGGTACAGGCCAACATCGGACAACAGGCACTCCCTTGTAGCATATTCAAACGAGGGAATCTCTGAAAAACTCCCCGGTGGTTCTACCGTGTGTACATCGCTCAGAAGGCGCCAAAGAAATGCAGCCGCACGCCTCGCCCTACCGTGACACCCACTGGTGGCGGTGCACCATCACGCCCGGTCACAAGGCGGGTGACGCCCCAGGCCAGCAGGTGGGTGCCGATCACGTCTTCGGCATAATGACGTTTCTGCTCGACTCTGGCGGCGCCGGCCACCGCAGCGCCCACGTGATAGGGCCAGCCCTCACGCCAACCATAGCGCTCTGTCACATACCAGGCCGGGACGCTGGCCTTCATGGTGTGGCCGCTGGGGAATGAACGCTGGTCGGTCCCGTCCGGGCGGTTGCGCTGTACTTCGTCTTTCAGCCAGGCTTTGGTCCAGCGGCCGGCATGGTTGGCCAGAATCAGTTGCAGCGTGCCGTCGATGTCCTTGTGCGCAGCAGCATGTGCGTGCGCAACGTAACGGGCATTGCTGCTGATGAAGTCGCCCGCCTGAATCAACATTGACGCCATCACCGATGCCGGCAAGCCACTCGCTGCCACCATGCACAAGGTAATGAAAAGCCGTCGCACGTTGGAAGGCCCTCCGGGTTTCATATCTCGATGTCTGCCACGAGAAAATCATAGATAAACATATGGGCATTGTTCGAGACGAGACGCAACACATGCTGCATATCCAGATTCAGATAGTCGTGGACGATACGATTTCTCAGCCCGATGATGCTATACCATTGTTCCAGATCCGTGATGGCTGAACGACTCATCGCTGCGAGGTCACGGAAGGCATCGTAGGCGGAAACTGGTACGGGTAATGAGTGAGCCTTGAGAATATGCTTCGCTTTCCCGATAGCATTTTCAATAAGCAGTTGCAGGGCATGCAGCACGCCGTTCTGCTCCAGTTCGCTCAGCCGGTCCCCAGTTTTTAACTTGTTCGCCGCCACGTCCAGCACACTTTTCTGTCTGGCTGCCAGGGTGCGAGTCTCCGCAAGGTACAGATCAAGCCGCATGATGTTCACGCTCCCACTGCCACTGCTCGAGCTCTCGCCAGGTTCGGCTGAGGAAGTGGAACCAGGGCAATGCCGCATCACCGTATAAAGGAACGCCCTCTTCGGCCACGGCGGCACGCATGGCCAACCCAGCCGACGACAGGTTTATCAGATCAACGCTTTCCAGGCTGCATTCGAGAGCATGTGCGAGCCGCTCGCGTAGCCGCTCTTCACAGGCCAGGGTATCCATATCGAGCCCCGGTTTTGCCCATTGCAGGGCAACATCCCAGTCGCTGGAGGATGACGCTGCCCCCGTGGCCCTACTGCCCACCAATACGGCGAAGCATAAGCCCGGCGTATCAGAGAATATCGCCGCCAGTCGCTTTTGTAATGGGGCTTCATCAGGGCTCATTGAATTCCACCTCATTGCAGGTGATCTCATAAACTGGAACAGGCCATAAAGCGCTCAATCCGTCACATCAGGCGGTACTACACCTGGACCGTTTCTAACACAGTTGCCAGGGTGTGCCCAATCGGAGAAAGCCCGCGCTGTCCGGATACCCATTGCGGAGCACGCTGGGCAACCGACAGGCGGGAACCGTTGTGCTCGGGCCCGGGCATTTTGTCAGACTGACGGGAGTGAGCCGAAGCATGGACATGGCGGGTTTCGCCGTTGGCTCTACCCTCCCTGCAGTCAGTCTTGGCATCAGACACGCTACCGCCCCAGGATTGGCCGTCTGCTTCCTGAGAACGGGCAGCCCGGCACGGCCGGCTGCGGGGTCCGGGTATGAATCTACCCGGCACCTGTGTCAGTCCTGAGACGCCCCCAACTCTTCTTTCAACCGGGCGATCTCCTGCACCAGGGCGTCGTGTTCCTCTTCCTTGCGACGCAGGAAGCGCAGCGCCAGCGCCGCCTTTTCCTTCAGGCCGCTGGGGGTCAGCTTGTACAGATACGCCCGCTTGTTGCTGCTGCGGCGAAAGTTCTCTGCCTTCAGCCAGCCCTTTTCGATCAGCGCGCGCATGCAGTAGTTGACCTTGCCCAGGCTGACGCCCAGCCGTTCGGCCATCTCGCGCTGCGACAGCCCTGGCTCGTTCTGCAACAACGCCAGCAGCCGGTAATGCGCCTCTTCGACTATGCGGGGATCTATACGTTCAATCATTGAACACAAAGTATGGCAAGGTGATGGCATACCCGCAACCGCAGGTACTTTATGGTGTTGTTTCGGCTCGATATCAGTCGATGCGGGTGACGCTGCGCAGCGGGAAGCAGACCTGCTGGGTCTTGTGCAGCAGGTTCATCAGCAGCACCACTCGCTCCTCGCCATTGAATCGTTCAAAGATGGCCTCGACGTTGGCAAAGGCGCCTTCGGTAATACGGACCTTGTCGCCAGGCTGGAACAGCATGCGCGGGCTGCCTGGCTCCGCCAGCCTGTCGCGAATGGCGTTGATGATGGTGTCGGCCACCGGTAGCGGCTTGTCGGCGAAAGTGACCAGGCGCTGGACCCCCCGGGTCGAGCGGATCGGCAGCCAGTTGTCGGCCACCTCGCTGAGCTGGATGAACAGGTAGCCGGGGAACAGCGGCTCACGGCGTGTCACCTGCCGCTGGCCAACCAGGGCCTGCACATCCACCTGAGGGAAAAAGCACTGGAACCCCTGATTGCTGAGGTTCTCTTCTGCCCGGTCGCCCTGACGGGGCTTGCTCTGGATCAGGTACCAGCGGGAGGGTTCTGCACCCTTCCTGGCCTGGGGGCTTGCGCTATGCATGGGTCACTCCTTCGTCTCGCCATGGCGGCCGCCACGGCAGCGGGGCTCCATCTCCACCGCTGTGCATTCACTTCGATTCAGTGCTGTGGCCACCACGGCGGGCACGGCATCTTTCCATCCCTGCCACCCGCCTCGGCTACCCGCCTTTATTTGTACTCGTAGGCGTAATAACTGTAGGCATTGCTGGCCTTGCGTTCCACTGCGTTGAGGATACAGCCTTTTACATGCACCCCATTCTGCTCGAAACGGCCCAGCGTCTGTTCCACTTCCTTGATGGAATTGCGGCCGTAACGGGTCACCACCAGGCTGGTACCGGCCAGGTTGCCGATAATCGCAGCGTCTGTCACCGCCAGGATCGGCGGGGTGTCGATCAGCACCAGATCATAGTCGCGGCTGAGCTCTTCCATCAGCCCCTGGAACCGGGGGTGCATAAGCAGCTCCGCCGGGTTGGGGGGGATTTCACCCCGGCCGATAAAGTCCAGGCCAGGGATATCGGTGCGCAGCGTCACTTCTTCCCGTGAATTACGCCCCGCCAGATAGGTCGACAGCCCGACGGCATGGTCAGACGGGAAGTAACGATGCAGGTGGCCCTTGCGCAGGTCGCCGTCCACCAGCACCACGCGCTGGCCAACCTGCGCCAGCACCATGGCAAAGTTGGCCGACACGAACGACTTGCCCACCTCCGGGCTGGGGCCGGAAATCATCAGCACGTTGTTGGACGCTTCCAGCATGGCAAAGTGCAGGCTGGTCCGCAGGCTGCGCAGCGCCTCGATGGTCAGGTCGCCGGGGTTGGTCTGGGCCAGCAGCTGGTGTGTCTTGTTGGGCGTGCCACGGCGCCGGCTGATACGGTTGATCAGGCGTTCGTTGCGGAGCTGGTCTTCCGAGAGCGGCAACGTGGCATACACCGGGATGCCTTCCTGTTCAAGCTGGTCCGGGCTCTCGATACCGCGATTGAATGCGGCACGCACAAACACCTGCCCGACCGCCCCCATGAGGCCAAGCAACGTGGCCAGCACAACGACCAGTCCTTTTTGTGGCTTGATAGGCTCCGGCTGCACCTGCGCGTTATCAATGATACGTACATTGCCGATGGTCCCGGCTTTCATGATGCGCAGCTCCTGCACGCGATTGAGCAACTGCACGTAGATTTCCTGGTTCAGTTCCACATCGCGCATCAGACGCAGAATCTGCTGCTGGGTTTCCGGCAGGTTCTTGACCTGGCTGTTCAGGCGCTCGCGCTCTTCCTCAAAGCTGCGCCGCTGCTCCATCAGGGTGCGGTAGGCCGGGTGCTCGCGGGTATAAAGACGATTGACTTCGCTTTCGCGGAATTTCAGCTCGTTCAGTTTGGCTTCCAGCTGTACGAGCTGGTCAAGTACGGCCTTGGTTTCCAGGGACAGGTCAACGGATTCACTTTCCAGGCGATAGGCATTCAGTTTTTCTTCGGCAGCGTTCAGCTCATCGCGAATCTCGGGCACCTGCTCATCCAGAAACTCGAGGCTTTTCTCCGCTTCGGCAGAACGGCGCTGCACGTTCTGCAGCAGGTAGTTCTTGGCGACTGCGTCCAGTATCTTGGCGACTTTTTCCGGGTTGGGCCCGGTCAGGCTGACGGCCAGAATGCCGGTATTGCGTCCTTTTTCGGCGACGCTCAGGTCAGCCAGCAACTGCTGCATGACCCGCAGGCGAGACTGTTTGACCACCTGGAAACGGGTGCCGGGTTCGGCATTCAATTCGGCCACGCGAATGGCGATGCGCTGGTCTGCAGAGCGGACCTCTTTGCCTGGCTGACCTTCCAGCACCAGTTCACCGTCCAGCGTCAGCGTAAAGGCACCGCCCTCACCTGCTTCCAGGATAAACTCCCTGCCCAGCAGCCATTCCGGCACAGCCAACTGATCAATCCACAATTGTTTCTCGGCGTCGGCCCAGCCCGCGAACAGGATACGGTTGTCCTTTTCTTGCGGCCCGAAGAAACGGCCGATGATGGGCAGGGAAACCGGGCGCACCTGAATGTCGGCACGCAGTTCATCGGCGGCATTGCCGATCACCATGCGGGAGCGGATGATCTCGATCTCGGTCTGGGCCGAGCTCTCGCTACCCAGCATTTCGGACAGATCGCCCAGTACGGGCAGGCCCGATTGCCGCGCCTCGATCTGCAGCAACGCATCGGCCCGATAGATTGGCGTGGCCAAAAAGGTATAAATCACACCCACCACAAACGCCATGGCCGTAATCAGGCCAATTTGCCAGCGGTGATCCACCAGCAATGCCCACAGACGGGTCAGATCGATTTCATCGCTGGCACCCGCTGCCAGCCGACCCGTGACACCCCGTTTTGAATCCTGTTCGGTCATCCGACCACTCCGGTCAAGCAAGTCTTTGCGCCCAGGCCGCCACGGCCTGGGCAATCATCTGGTAAGCCTGTTCGTATACTTCACGATGGCGTTTATAAGGGTCTGGAATGGCCTGCTCCCCCAGCCACTTCCCCAATAGCAATGTCTTGCCACTGGCCTCCGGCGCCAGAACGGCAACGCGGTCGCGCTGGCGCGTCTCCATCACCAGGATCAGGTCCGCATCACGACACATTTCACGTGTCAGTTTGCGGGCACTGTGCGTTGGGCATGTGAGCCCATGGCTCAGCGCCACTTCGCGTGCCAGCGCGTCCATATCATGGTCCACCAGCGCGACCAGCCCGGCAGAACTGACTTTTTTTTGCGTATCACGCATCAGCATCGCCGCCGCCGTCGGACTGCGGCAGATGTTGCCGTCGCACACCACGAGAATGGAATCAAACATCAGCGATCGATATCCCTGAGACGGTCCTGGGCCAGCGCACCGAAGTAGATGGTCTGCACGGTGGGCAGAATCTGTGTGATCACGCGATTCCACCGGGAGATCGGCGCCGCCGTCACGTAGATGATATCGCGTGGAGACAGGGTGAACTCATCCGCCAGCACCAACGCAGTCGCATCTTTGGCGTTGAGCTGATACAGGTCGATATACCTGTCTTCGCCCTCCACCGTGCGGCGCATGACAAACACACCGGACGCATCGGCCTGCAATTCGTTCAGGCCACCGCTTTCGGCCAGGGCTTCGGCAAGTGTCATGCCGTTGCGCCCCATCATCAGCGAGCTGGGCGTGGCGACTTCACCCAACACAAATATCTTGTTGTCGTCTCCACGACCAACATGCACTACATCGCCCGCTTTCAGCAGCACGTTGTAACGCGCATCACCGCGCTCATACACGGCACGCAACGACAATGTATATTCCTTGCCATCACGCGTCAGAATCACGCTGCGCCAGTCGGCCGTTTCATCCAGCCCGCCGGCGGCATTGACGGCGTCCAGCAGCCGCATCGGCACATTCGTCACCGGGTAGGCGCCTGGCTGATGCACGCTCCCCGAGACATACACCCGCTGCGAACGAAAGGCTGCCACCGACACATCCACTTGCGGGTTCTCGATATAGCGGGAAATGCGCTCGGTGATCAACGACCGGATTTCTGTCACCCGCAACCCGGCGACCTCGATCGAGCCCACATAGGGGTAGAAAATGGTGCCGTCGTTATGCACCCAGTTGCCCGCCTCGGAGGGGCTGCGCATGGAACCGGCCGGAATGGTCAGTTCCGGGTGGTCCCACACCGTGATGTTCAGGACATCGCCCGCCCCTACCACGTAGTCATAGCTGGCCTGGTGAATGTCCAGCTCGGGCGGCAGAACCGGCTGTGCTTCCGGTGCAGGCTGCACCCCGCGATTCGGCAGAATCCGGTGCACCCGCACAATGTCCGGCAGGCTGGTGTCGCTCTCTTCCCGGTCGCCACCAAACCAGGGGTTACTGGCGGGGCGGGAAATATGTGAGCCCGGCACCGCGGTGCACCCCGCTATCATTGCCAGCAAGCCCGCTCCCAGCAGCAGGCTGACACGATGCGGAACCAATGTACGTATCCCCGTCATGGTTTGCCCTGTTGTCAGTGATTCAGTCAAAACGATACTCCCAGGCAGCCATCACCGTAGTGCGCGACCATTGTCTCGCCACAGTCTCGATTTCCTTATCAGTGTAGTATCCCGACAACGTGACGCGCCCACCCAGCACGGGGAGGCGATACGATGCGGCAAGTATGGCGACATCCTGAGCGTCCACCGCCTCCAGAACGGGCGTGCCAGCCGAAGCGGGACGACTGCGGAGTGTACCATCGCGGTTCAGCTCGGCCCGGCTCAATGTCACAGAAACATCACTGCCGCGGCGGAAGAAATGCGTCGCCCCGAGGGTCAACACCCGAGAGTCCCCTTCCCACGTGGAGGCGATATTGCGGCCATTGAACCGGTAGCCGCTCTGGTAGGTGGAATGCTCATAGGCCACGTTCGGGCGCAGCTCACTCGACCAGCT
Organism: Alcanivorax sp. S71-1-4; assembly: GCF_009846755.1. Classification (GTDB taxonomy): domain Bacteria; phylum Pseudomonadota; class Gammaproteobacteria; order Pseudomonadales; family Alcanivoracaceae; genus Isoalcanivorax. The sequence continues at coordinate 38,906 of NZ_AQOR01000008.1, read as the reverse complement.
TCCCGCCGTGGTGTCGGTGTATTCCAGGTAGAAACGCTGCTCGGCACCCGCCCAGCCTGTGGCCAGATCCACCCCGGCCTGGTTCATGAACTTTGACGGCAGGCCACCGGCCTCGTCTTCCCCGGTGGCCTGTGCGTAAATGCCCAGTGCCGCACTGCCTATCGGAAAGCCCAGGCGCAGGTCGGCGCCCCCCAACTGGTTACTGGGATCATTGCCGGGCCCTTGCTGCCCGTTATCCCTGCCGGTGACGGCATCCCAGAACGAGGACCAGCTTTCCGGCCGGCCATCCCCGCCCCATTGCGCGGTACGGCTCAGGCCAACTTCCAGATAACGCCAGGGACGGAACGTGACCCGCGCTCCGAGCATGCGTGCATTCGGCACCGCACGTTCATCCTCGAGCTGGCCGACAAACGCCACCGCATGCCATGGTCCGAGCCAGCGTGCCGGGCGCCAGGAAAACGGCGTCGACTGCTTGCGGTTGATCCACACGCCCGGCACCGGGCGCGCGTTACTGGAAAGAATGGTGCTGCTGTGCCAACCCGGCCCCCACCAACGCTCGATGGCACCGGCACCCAGCACCCAGTTGCCCAGCGTGCCGGCCAGGTAAGAGCCGTCGTAGCGGGCCTCATCACCATCGCGGGGGTTGTGGACATAGGTACCGGAAAGACCGATGGCCAGGCCGCCACTCATCCACTCCAGACGGGCGTTGACCTCGCCTTTTTCACGCGGCCCGCCCGCGAAATCGCGGAACAGTACTTCCTGCCCCGCCCCGCCGGCGGACAGGCCCATCTGCAGGCGTTCACCCGCATGGTAGTCGCGCTCGAAACGGAGATAGCGCCAGGCCAGGCTGTCGCGACACAGTGCCGGCGCGTCGTCGTTGTCCAGCCCGGGGCTGATGTCCGCCCACATGACCGGCCAGGTGCTCATCGGCGCCTGCAGACAGCCCTGGTCCACCAGCCACTGCAGGCTGTGGCGCGCACGCATGTCTCCAGGCTCGATCCATGGCCGCGCGATGGCGGGTGACGCAGCTCCCAGCAACAGGGCGCTGGCGAGCCAGCCGGCCAGTGGATAACGGGCCGACACGGATGATGCTTTTCTCACTCCCAGAAGCATGAAGACGTTCCACTTCAAGCTGGTATTGGCCGGATGCGGCACGTGGCACCCACCCTGGCCCTGTTCGTATTTACCCGCTGTTTTCAATCACGCCGCCAACCAATCGGCGGCGCACCACCCCATCCCGGACAGAGCATTACCTTGTCGCCATGCCGGGTCACAGACAAGCGTATTTGTGCAAGCGTTCGTACCGGCGACAGCACAACCCTGCACGTCGGAACGTGAGGCATCGACAGACCGACACAGGATGTCACCCGGCAACGGGACAGGACAGGGGAAACGGGTATGCCGCACATTCCCCCCGCGGCCATATCGGCCAGCGCGGGTCATGGTGCGTGAAGGAAGGACAAACCCAGTCAACGCAAAATCGTGCAAACGCCCTGACATCCCTGAAATACTGCTCCCTGTAGCGTTGAACGGCGCGCTGAGGTTGCCCCATGGCCGGGGCATGGTCAATAGTGCTATCACTTCTTTACGATTTTCCTTCCGTCGGCGAGCGGCTTGCTGCGTGGCATAGCGACAATCCGTCATAACGCCCCACAAGAGTCCCCCAAAACACATAAAACCCAATTTATGGGATATATAGGTAACCTTATTTTATTTGACTTCACAGAACAGACCCACTATACCTCTCCTGAAACGGGCTTAATGCGTCATAAAGCAACCTTTCAATAGCGCTTTTCCGGATTACGTTACCAAAAGGTGACATTATGGATTATCTGGGTACAAGCGATGATGTCATCCTCGCAGAGCTGGGGCAGCGCATCGCCCGCCTGCGCCTCAATCGCAATCTCAAGCAGGATGAACTCGCCCTGGAGGCTGGCATCTCCCGCAAGACATTGTCCCGGCTGGAAAACGGCCACCCCGTGGACACCGTCAATTTCATCCGGGTACTGCGTGCCCTCGGCCAGTTGGATCAGTTGGACGCCCTGCTGCCACCGACAGAAATCAGCCCTGTGGATCTGGCGCGCCTGCAGGGGCGCCAACGACAGCGCGCCAGCGGTGTCCGGGAAGACAGCAACGAAACGGGCGATTGGGAATGGCCGGAATGAGCACAACGCATAACCCGCAGCCTTCCGGTCCGGGTAAAGGATCCGTATGAAAAAAGGCGCAACCCAAGCCGGCACTCTGGTGGCAAGCGTCGTGCTGTGGGGGGCCCACATTGGCGCGGTGCGCTGGGATCCCGGGCGGCAACTCGGCTTTTTCGAGTACGCCCCGGCGTTTCGGCGCAGCGGTATCCAGGTGGCGCCGCTGACCATGCCGCTGGACAACCGTATCCATGCTTTCCCGCAGCTGGCACGCGACACTTTTCGCGGCCTGCCCGGTCTGCTGGCCGATTCGCTGCCAGACAAGTTCGGCAATGCCGTGATTGATGCCTGGCTGGCCGAACAGGGCCGCTCGCGCGAGGATTTCAGCCCGGTGGAACGGCTCTGTTATATCGGCCGGCGCGGCATGGGCGCACTGGAATTCGAACCCGCAGCAGGTCGGGGCCAAGGCAGCACACTGCCGCTGGATATCGGCGCCCTGGCAGCCCTGTCCGATGCCATTCTTGCGCAGCGTGATGGTTTCAGCACCTGGCTTTCTGATGACGAACAACGCAATGAAAAAGCCCTGCGCGACATTATCCAGGTCGGCGTGTCGGCTGGCGGCGCCCGCGCCAAGGCGCTGGTGGCCTGGAACGAAGCCACGCAGGAAATCCGTTCGGGGCAACTACAGGCCCCACCCGGCTTCAGGCACTGGCTGCTGAAGTTCGACGGTGTCACGCATAATCGGGACAAGGAGCAGTTCGACCCGGCCGGTTTTGGCCTGATCGAGTACGCCTACTATCTGATGGCCACCGCTGCCGGCATCGACATGCCGGAATGCCGGCTGCTGAGGGAGAATGGCCGCAGCCACTTCATGTGCCGCCGCTTTGATCGCACCGATGACGGCCAGAAGCTGCACATGCAGTCGCTGTGCGCCATCGCCCACTACGACTTCAATATGGCCGGCGCCTGGTCCTACGAGCAGGCCATGCAGGTGATGCAACGCCTGGGGCTGAACAAGCTGGCACTGGAAGAGCAGTTTCGACGCATGGTATTCAATGTGCTGGCACGCAATCAGGACGACCACACCAAAAATATCGCCTTCCTGATGAACCGACGGGGCGAATGGTCGCTCTCTCCGGCCTTCGACGTGACCTTCGCCTATAACCCGGACGGCGTCTGGACGCAGCAACACCAGATGAGCATTCAGGGAAAGCGGGACCATTTCAGCCGTGACGACCTGCTCGCCGTGGCACGACGGTTCGCCATCATGGACAAACGGGCACTGGATATTATCGATGGCGTGGCCTCCGCGGTCCGGCAGTGGCCGGCTTTCGCCGCAGAGGCCGGAGTGGATGAGGCCACCACCCGGGCAATTGCCACCGCACACGCTCAGCGGCGATGGTGAGCTCAATGCCGTTGCGCGTTCAGCCACTCACGTAGCACAAGATTGATCCGCGTCTGCCAGCCAGGCCCTGTGGCACGGAATTCAGCCAACACATCGGGATCAAGACGCAGGCTCACCGCCTGCTTCGGCGCCAGCGCTGGCGGACGCCCCCGACGGGGGACCAGCATTTCCGCAGCCGCCGTCTGACCGAACAGTTCAGGCAGCACCTCGCGTGCCGGCTGGGCGGACGCCACGGCCTCGTCGGTCCATTCAGGATTTTCCTGGTCCGGTGATGGTATGCCTGAGCGCCTCTTCATAACGATTCACCTCCCGACGATTTGCCTTGCGCAAACTGATGACATGCACTGCACCATCACGTGGCGTAAAGACAAGAGAAAACAGACGGTGATGGATATGGCCCAGTGCACAGTAACGCGCCTCACCGTAATCATGCCGTTCATCACAACGAATCAATGCACCATGCCAGTCAAACTGCATCACCAGATCAAACGAACGCCCCCGGGGTCAGCACATTCCGATAGTGTTTGACAGGATCATAGGTGATTTTATATTTTTTGTATATACAAAAAACCCGGCAGCCTCGCGGCGCCGGGCCTCCGCCTTATTCAACGTTGATCCGCCCCCGATTCTGCTCGACCGTACTCGGCCCGATGCCTTTGACGCGCACCAGTTCGTCCGCAGATTGATAGGCACCATGCTGTTCACGATCCGCCACGATGGCCTCGGCCCGGGTCATGCCGACGCCGGACAGGACTTCAGCGATCTCGTCGGCGCTGGCCTGGTTGATGTTGACTGTGGGGGTGTCCGTAAGCGCCGGTTCAGCGAACGCCGCGCCAGACGTCACGGCCAGGCCGCTGGCCAGCAGCAGGGACAGAATGATATTGAGATAGCGATGCATGGGTCACACTCCTTTGCGTTTGGTTTAGGAGTGCCTACCCTAGCGAAACGAGAGCGCCGGGCTTGTAAGCCTGCGCCCTCGTTTGCCTTAGCCGGTTTACGCGAGGCTGTGTATGATTTCGGCTACTGTGTTTGTAGGATTTTGTGCCTGGGTGATCGGGCGGCCGATCACCATATAGTCCACCCCCAGCGTTCTGGCGTCCGCCGGTGTGACCACGCGGGTCTGGTCGCCGGCGTCACTGCCTGCCGGCCGGATGCCCGGGGTCACCAGGCAGAAATCCACACCGCAGGCGTCGCGCAGCATGCCCGCTTCCTGCGCAGAGCAGACCACGCCATCCACGCCGCAGTCACGCGCCAGCTGCGCCAGCCGCAGCACCTGTTCGCGCGGTGACACCTCAATGCCAATATCACGCAGATCCGCCTCTCCCATGCTGGTCAGCACGGTGACCGCTGTCAGGATCGGGCGCTGACGGGCCGCCGAGAGCGCCTCGACCGCAGCCTCCAGCATGCGCCGGCCACCACTGGCGTGGACGTTGACCATCCACACCCCCAGCTCTGCTGCGCTGCGCAGTGCGCCGGCAACGGTGTTGGGGATGTCGTGGAATTTCAGGTCCAGAAACACCTCGAACCCCAACGCCTGCAACGAATCCACCACCGCCGGACCACTACGGGTAAACAGCTCCTTGCCTACCTTGACGCGCACCTGTGCCGGGTCGAGTTGCTGCGCCATGGCGAGCGCGGCCGTGGCCTCCGGATAGTCCAGGGCGACGATGATGGGTGATGAGGCTGGCATGGCAGTATCCTTGTCAGGGGGTTCTGTAGGGTGGGTAGAGCCAAAGGCGAAACCCACCGTGTCCATGCCCGTTATTCACTCCCGCAAAAACATCGAAACCACCCCTCTATGCAGGCAGTTCCGCTGATTTTGTGCGAGCAGTGTGCGGCATGGTCTCGGTGGGTTTCGCCTTTGGCTCTACCCACCCTACCCGTCCAGGCTTCGGGTGGGGCATTAGACCATCGCGCCGGACACCGGGGCAATGGTTGCCCAGCCTTTGCAGCCGGGGCATTGCCAGTGCAGCGCCTGGGGCCGGAAACCGCATTGCACGCAGTGATAAACCGGACGCTCGGCCAGCAGCCGCTGGGTCAGCGTGCGCAAGGTGTCCAGATATTCGCGGGTGTTCCCCTGAGTGGCATCACGGTTCATTTCAATGATTTCGTTGAGGCCCTGTACCGACGGGAATTTTTTCATGTACTGGGCCAGAAACAACGAGGCCTCGCGCTCCCCTGCCCGCTCGCGCAGCATACCGGCCAGGCGCACCACCAAGGCGTTGGACGGGGTTTCAAGGCAGGCATCCAACAGGAATGACAGCATGTCTTCCTCACGCCCCAACGCACGGTAGCAGCGCTCCAGGTCATCCAGCACCTGGTCCAGAAACAGCGGGTTCTGCCGGCGTACGCGACGCAACGCACGCAGTGCGTTGTCCCAATAGCCGGCCTGGATTTCCAGCCGTCCCTGCAACAGGCTCGCGCGCACGCACTGGCCATCGAACGCCAGTGCCCGGCGCAGCAGACGCCGGGCCGCATTCAGTTCCTGCTGGGCCGTCAACCGTTCAGCCAGCTCGCAACAGTATTGCGCCAACACCGGGGCCACCTCGCGGTTGCGGCGCAGCAACCGCTCGCCAATGGCCAGCGCACTGTGCCAGTCACGTTCCTGTTCAAAAATCGACATCAGATGGCGCATGGCTACGGCGGCATGCCTGCCGTCGTGATCGACCATGTGCTGCAGCACCTGCTCGGCCCGGTCGAACAGGCCGGCGGACAGGAAATCCCGCGCCAGTTCCAGCTCCACGTCTTCGCGCACTTTTTCCGGCAGGCGGCTGTTATCGAGCATGCCCTGGTGAATCAATGTGGCGCGGTCCAGCTCACCGCGCTTGCGGAACAGCCGGCCAAGCGCAAGGTGGGTATCCAAAGCGTCGGGGTGGGTATCCAGGTTTTCGACCATGGCACGCAGCGTGCGGTCGGAAGGTTCGCCGAGCAGAAAGTCCACACTGCGCGGCAAGGCGCGGGCTTTACGGCGACGCGGAAAGCGGTCGAGGCGCCCGAGCAGAAAACCGATCGCAATGGCCGCGAACAGCAATGCCAGCAGCCACAGCGAGGTCTGCATGGTCAGCTCCGGCGGCGCGGCAGCCGCAATACGCCAGCCAGCAGCAACCCGGCGGCCAGCCCGGCAACGACACCCCCGAGCAGGAACAGCAGCAGCCACTGACCCAGCGCAGCCTCAGGCTGCCAGGCGGTGACCAGCAATTCCAGCGCGATGGGCTGCGGGTTACCCAGCAAGAACAGCAGGCACACCAGAAACAGCACCAGGGCCAGCAGGACAATGAGGAAGTTCAGCAGCCAGCGCACGACGGCGGGCCTGCTCAGTGACCGGCCGCTGAGGCCGACCGGGGCAAGCTGGCAACCTCGCTCAGGTCGCCTTCACCGGCAGCCTGGCCCGGATTTTCCTGCATCGCCTGATTGACGCGATCACGCAGTTCCTTGCCGGGTTTGAAATGGGGCACATACTTGCCTTGCAGTTCGACCGAGGCACCGGTCTTGGGGTTGCGGCCGACACGCGGCGCGCGGAAATGCAGGGAAAAGCTGCCAAAGCCACGGATCTCGATACGACCACCGTTGGCGAGGTTGTCAGCCATTTCTTCGATCAGGGATTTTACCGCCAGCTCCACATCTTTCGGTGAAAGCTGCTTCTGCCGTGCGGAAATACGTTCGATAAGTTCAGACTTGGTCAATGCCATAACCATGATCCCCTGGGCGTCCTGCCCTGGCGTGCGGCCCGGGGAGGAACGTCTTACTGGTCGCTACCTTCCATCTGCGCCTTGATCAGATCACCGATGGTCTTCGGCGAGGATTCCTGACGGGAGCTCAGGTCGTCCATCGCTTCACGCTCATCGGCCATATCCTTGGCACGGATAGACAGGTTAATGATGCGGTTCTTGCGGTCGACAGCGATGATTTTCGCTTCAACTTCGTCACCCGTCTTGAAGACCTGGGTAGCATCTTCAACGCGGTCGCGGCTGATTTCGTTCGCTTTCATCAGGCCTTCGACGTTGTCTGCCAGCTCAATGGTAACGAGCTTGGCATCCACTGCCTTGACGGTGCCTTTGACGATGCTGTTCTTCTCGTTAGCTGCAACATACTGAGCAAACGGATCGTCTGTCAACTGCTTGATTCCAAGGGAAATTCTTTCGCGCTCTGCATCCACCGACAGAATCACGGTCTCAAGCTCGTCACCTTTGGAGAACTTGCGTACCGCATCTTCGCCCGGCTCTTCCCAGGAGATGTCGGAGAGATGCACCAGGCCGTCGATGCCGCCTTCCAGACCAATGAAGATACCGAAGTCGGTGATCGACTTGATCTTGCCGGAAATACGGTCGCCCTTGTTGTAGTTGGTTTCAAACGCCTGCCAGGGGTTGGACATGCACTGTTTGATACCCAGGGAGATACGACGACGCTCCTGGTCGATATCCAGAATCATCACTTCCACTTCGTCGCCAATGGAAACCACTTTGGACGGGTGGATGTTCTTGTTGGTCCAGTCCATCTCGGACACGTGCACCAGACCTTCGACGCCTTCCTCGATCTCGGCGAAGCAGCCGTAATCGGTCAGGTTGGTCACCTTGGCCTTGACCCGCGCGCCTTCCGGGTACTTGCCAACGATATCGTGCCACGGATCTTCGCCCAGTTGCTTCAGGCCCAGCGATACGCGCATTTTATCGCGGTCAAACTTCAGCACCTTGACGTCGATTTCCTGGCCAACTTCAACGATTTCGCTCGGATGCTTGATACGCTTCCAGGCCATGTCGGTGATGTGCAGCAGGCCGTCGATACCGCCGAGATCAACGAACGCACCGTAGTCGGTGAGGTTCTTGACGATACCTTTGACTTCCATGCCTTCCTGCAGCGACTCGAGCAGTTGCTCGCGCTCTGCACTGTGCTCGGCTTCCATGACCGCGCGGCGGGAGACCACCACGTTGTTGCGCTTTGGATCCAGCTTGATAACTTTGAAATCCAGATCCTTGCCTTCCAGATGCGCCACATCGCGCACCGGACGGATATCCACCAGCGAGCCCGGCAGGAACGCACGGATCAGGCCGATATCCACAGTAAAGCCGCCTTTGACCTTGCCGCTGATCTGACCCTTGATGACTTCGTCTTTCTCGAAGGCTGCTTCGAGATCGGTCCAGATTTCCGCACGCTTGGCTTTTTCACGGGACAGGCGAGTGAAGCCCAGGCCGTCGTCGATGGCGTCAACGGCCACTTCGACTTCGTCACCTTCGGCGATTTCGAGCTCGCCGGCTTCATTCAGGAATTCTTCGCGCGGGATGATGCCTTCAGACTTCAGGCCCGCGTTAACGGTCACCCAGTCATTGTCGATGGCAACGATGGTGCCGCGGATGATAGAGCCACGTGCGACGTCGAGATCCTGCAGGCTGGCTTCAAAAAGTTCGGCAAAACTTTCGGTCATGTGAGATACCTGTAATTAACGATTTTCGCCATGCCAACCAGCAGGCATGGGCAGCTCTTGTCTGACTGAACGAAGACCTTGCTGGTTTACGTTTGCGGCCTTCGGACAATCACCGCAATGCAATCGGACGATTGCATTCACGCCGCGCCGATCAAACTGCGCCGGGCGGCTTCTTCGAGGATCCGGTCGACCACGTCTTCGACACTCAGGTGGGTGCTGTCGATGACGATGGCATCGTCCGCCGGGCGCAATGGCGCCACTGAACGTTGCATGTCTCGGTCATCCCGGGCGCGGATATCCTCAATGAGGGCCGGGAGGTTAGCATTAAACCCCTTTTCCTTCAACTGGTTATAGCGCCTGCGTGCGCGCTCCTCCGGGCTCGCCGTGAGGAAGATCTTCAGCGGTGCCTGGCGGAACACCACCGTGCCCATGTCACGGCCGTCAGCCACCAGCCCCGGCGCCTCGGCAAACGCCTGCTGGCGGGCCAGCAGCGCATCACGCACCGGCTGCAGCACCGCCACCTGGGACGCCAGTTCACCGACCCGCTCGTCGCGGATCAGTTGGCCGATATCCTCTCCGGCCAGCAGCACCTGGATGTCCCCGTCGCCTTCACGGAACACCACCGGCAGCTCGCGCGCCAGCCGGGTCAGGGCGGGTTCGTCGTCCAGCGCCACGCCCTGGCGCTCGGCGTACAGCCCGAGCACCCGGTACAGGGCACCGGAATCCAGCAGATGCCAGGCCATACGGCAGGCCACGCGGCGGGCCACGGTGCCCTTGCCGGAGGACACTGGGCCGTCAATGGTCAGTACGGGCACGCGCTGCCCCCCCATCAACCCTGCACCTGCAATGACAGGCCGGCGCGGCCGGCCAGTTCGGCGAAACCGGGGAAGGAGGTAGCCACGTTGGCGCAGTTGCGAATGCGGATCGCGCCGCTGGCACGCAGGGCGGCCATGGCGAAGCTCATGGCGATGCGATGGTCGCCGTGGCTCTCGATCTCGCCGCCGGTAAAGGCCGGCCTGCCCTGCCCCACGCCACGGATGCGGATGCCGTCCGGGTAGGTTTCCAGCTCGACACCCAGGGCGGTGAGGCCATCGGCCATGACCTGGATGCGGTCGGATTCCTTCACACGCAGCTCTTCTGCGCCGTGCAGGATCGTGTCGCCCTCGGCACAGGCTGCCGCGACGAAGATCGCCGGGAATTCATCAATCGCCAGCGGTACCAGCTCTTCCGGAATGGTGATGCCTTTCAGGCCGCTGCTGCGGATGCGCAGGTCCGCCACCGGTTCGCCACCCGAATCGCGCTCGTTTTCCAGGCGGATATCCGCGCCCATCAGGCGCAGGATGTCGATCACGCCGGTGCGGGTCGGGTTGATGCCGACGTGTGGCAGCAGCAGTTCGGAGCCTTCAGCGATCGCCGCGCCGACCAGGAAGAAGGCCGCCGAGGAGATATCCGCCGGCACTTCCAGCTGGCAGCCCGTCAGGCGGCCGCCGCTGCGCACGGTGACGCTGGCGCCGTCGCGCTGCACGGGATAGCCGAAGCCGGCCAGCATCCGTTCGGTATGGTCGCGGGTCGGCGCCGGCTCGGTGACACGGGTTTCGCCTTCGGCATACAGGCCGGCAAGCAGCAGCGCGGATTTCACCTGGGCGGACGCCACCGGCAGGGTGTAGTCGATGCCCTTCAGGGTGCGGCCACCGCGAATGCTCACCGGCGGCGTGCCGTTGCCGGTGGTGCCGATGGCGGCGCCCATCTCGCGCAGCGGCTTGGCGACGCGCTCCATCGGGCGGCGCGACAGGGAGTCATCGCCGGTCAGTTCGCTGGCAAAGGCCTGCCCGGACAGCAGCCCCATCAGCAGACGCATGGAGGTGCCGGAGTTCCCCATATAGAGAGTGCGGGCCGGTGCCTTCAGGCCGTGCAGGCCAACGCCGTGCACGCGCACGCGGCCAGCGTGCGGGCCTTCGATCACCACGCCCATGTCGCGGAACGCCTGCAATGTGGCCAGCGCGTCCTCGCCTTCGAGGAAGCCTTCGATCTCGGTCACGCCGTCCGCCAGGGCGCCCAGCATGATGCTGCGGTGGGAGATCGACTTGTCCCCTGCCACGCGCACCTGGCCCGTGAGCTGGCCACCGGGTTGGACGATGAATTCGGGGTTGCGGGCCTGTGCCGCGTTCTGATCAGCCTTCATGTGATGCTCGTCTGTCGCGCTTTGCGCCTGGGTATAGGAAGTACGGGCGTTCATCGCCAGGAAGCGTGCCCGGGCCGTGTTGGCGCGGGTCATGATACCCAGCAGGGCGTCGCTGTCACCCCGGGCCACCGCATCGCGGAAGCGGGCCAGCCCGGCGGCGAACAGGTCAGCAGCAGCCAGCACTGCGTCCTGGTTCTCGGTAAAGATGTCGTGCCACATCACCGGGTCACTGGAAGCGATCCGGGTAAAATCACGGAAACCGCCAGCGGCGTACCGGAAAATGTCGGTGGAATCGCCCTGGCGCGCCAGCGTATCCACCAGCGAGAAGGCCAGCAAGTGCGGCAGATGACTGGTTTCGGCCAGTACCCGGTCGTGCTCGTCCGGCCCCATGCTGAGCACGTCGGCACCCACAGCGGTCCACAGCCGGCGCACTGCCTGTGTCGCCGCCGGATCAGTCTCGGCCACGGGCGTGAGGATCACCCGGTGGCGCTGGTACAGGGCAGCGTCAGCGGCATCCACGCCGCTCCTTTCCTTGCCGGCAATCGGGTGGCCGGGCACGAAGCGGGAAAAATGGGCGCCAAGCTGTGCCCGTGCGGCGGCAATCACCGACCCTTTGACACTGCCGCCATCGGTGACGATGGCATGGCGCTCGAGCCCGGGCACGATGGCGCTGAAGGTCGCCGCCATCGCCGACACCGGTACCGACACGAATACCAGATCGGCGCCCTGCACGGCCTGCGCCAGGTCCTGGTAGCCTTCGTCCACCAGTCCCAGCGACAGGCCTCGCTCCAGCGTGCGGGACGAGCGCGAACCGGCGACGATTTTCTTCGCCAGCCCGCCCGACCGGACCGCCGCCGCCAGCGAGCCGCCGATCAGGCCCAGGCCAATGATGGTGACCTGTTCAAACAGCGGCATTGACGCATCACCCATGATTCAGCCCAGCACCCTTGCCAGCGCTTCCAGGAAGCGTTCATTTTCCTCCGGCAGACCGATCGACACACGCAGGTGATTCGGCATGCCGTAGCCGGCGATCGGCCGCACGATCACGCCTTCGCGCAACAGCGCCTCGTAGACCGGCATCGCCTCACGGCCGCAGTCGAAGGCAATGAAATTGCCCACCGACGGAATGTATTCCAGGTTCAGTTGCTCCAGCCCCTCAGCCACCTGGGCCAGCCCGGTGGTGTTGAGGTTGCGGTTGTATTCCAGATAGTCGGCATCATCCAGGGCTGCTTCCGCCGCCGCCAGCGCCAGGCTGTTGCAGTTGAACGGCTGGCGCACTCGGTTGAGCACGTCGGCGATGTCCACACTGGAAACGCCGTAACCCATGCGCAGACCGGACAACCCGTAGATTTTCGAGAAAGTGCGGGTCACCACCAGGTTCGGGTGCGCCGCGAGACGGGTCATGCCGTCCGGGTAGGCACTTTCCTCGACGTATTCGAAATAGGCCTCGTCCAGCACCACCAGCACATCCTTGGGCACGCGGGCAAGGAAATGATCCAGTGTCGAGGAACTGATCCAGGTGCCGGTGGGGTTGTTCGGGTTCGCGATGAACACGATGCGGGTGCGCTCTCCAATGGCCTCCAGCATGGCGTCCAGGTCATGGCCGTATTCACGCGCCGGCACCGCCACCGGCCGCGCCGAGCAGGCCAGCGTCACCAGCGGGTACACCGCGAAGGCATGCTCGCTGAACACGGTTTCGTCATCGGGCTTGAGCCAGGCGCGGGCGATCAGTTCCAGCACATCGTTGGAACCGTTGCCCAGGGTGATCTGGGCGGCCCGCATGCCGAGGCGTTCGGCCAGGGCCGCCTTCAGACGGAAGCCGGAGCCGTCCGGGTAGCGATGAATATCCTCCAGCACCGAGCGCACGGCCGACATGGCACGCGGGCTTGGGCCAAGCGGGCTTTCGTTGCTGGCCAGCTTGACGATATCGGTGATGCCCAGCTCCCGTTCGAGTTCCTCGATCGGTTTGCCGGGTTGGTACGGTTGCAGCTTCTGTACACCTGCATTGGCCAGGGCAATAAAGTCGACAGGCATATTAAGGACGCTCCGAAGCAGCCCGGGGGCTGCGGGTTATCAATACTCGCGCCGCACGGCGCACCGGATGATGACATGCTGAAATCACCCGGCCATCTGTCTCGTTGCAATGCCGGGATGGTACCCCGGCCGCTCGCAGGAGGCGACGCCCCCACCCTGCGGACTTTCTGTTCGCCAGGCCCGCCACCCACGCGACGATACCCCGAAACGTACCGGGTCACAGGGAAGTGCCGCCACAGCGGCTTGAGGGGTACGCCGCCCGGGCAGCTCAGATCACGGCGCGGGGATAAGAGCCCAGAAAACGGATGTCCATCGCTTCCTGTTCCAGCGCGGCCAGCACGCGCCCGACGCGGTCGTCGTCGCGGTGCCCTTCGAAATCAATGAAGAAGACATAACTCCAGTTGCCGCTGCGCGACGGGCGCGATTCCACCCGCGTCAGGTCCACGCTGTGCTCCTTGAACGGCTTGAGCACATGGTACAGGGCACCGGGACGGTTCTTCATGCGCACCAGGATACTGGTCTTGTCCTGCCCGGAGGGCGGCGTGTCCTGACGGCCGATAATAATGAAGCGCGTGGTATTGTCCGGCCGGTCTTCAATGTTGTGGTGCATGATTTTCAGGCCGTACAGTTCCGCCGCCATTTCACCGGCGATGGCCGCAGCGTTCCATTCGTCTTTCAGCCGGCGCGCCGCCTGTGCGTTGGAACTCACCGCCACCCGCTCCACGGTCGGCATGTGCGCATCCAGCCACTTGCGGCATTGCGCCAGCGTCTGCTGGTGCGAATAGATGCGCGTAATCCTGTTTTCCTGGGTGTGCTCTCCCAGCAACAGGTGATGATGAATACGCAGGTCCACTTCGCCACATATTTTCAGCGATGAATCCATGAAGCTGTCCAGCGTATGGTTGACCACGCCTTCGGTGGAATTTTCTACCGGCACGACACCATACTGCACTGCACCGGATTCCACTTCACGGAACACTTCATCGATGGCGCCCAGGGAGACGGCTTCCACCGCGTGGCCGAAATGCTTCAGCGCCGCCTGATGGGTAAAGGTGCCTTCCGGGCCGAGGAACGCGACTTTCATGCGTTGCTCCAGCGCCAGGCAGGCGGACATGATTTCACGGAACAGCCGCGCCACGGTTTCGCCATCGAGCGGGCCGGTATTGCGCTCTTTCACGCGCCGCAATACCTGTGCCTCGCGCTCGGGGCGATAGAACACGGCATCGCCGTCGGTGGCCTGCTTCACTTCTGCCACTTTCTGCGCCAGGGTTGCGCGCTGGTTCATCAGCGTCTGGAGTTGGTCATCCAGGCCGTCAATTTGCGCGCGCAACTGTTCGAGAGTCGGTTCAGCCATGTCGTTGTGCAAAATCCTTCATGAAATCAATCAGTGCATCCACCGCCGCTTCCGGCACGGCGTTGTAGATGCTCGCGCGCATGCCGCCCACCGAGCGGTGCCCTTTCAGGTTCAGCAGCCCCGCCGCATCCGCTTCTTTCAGGAACGGCTTGTCGAACTGCTCGTCGGCCAGGACGAACGGCACATTCATCCAGCTCCGGCTGTGTTTTTCCACCGGGTTGCTGTAGAAGCCGCTGGCGTCGATATAGCCATAGAGTTTTTCTGCCTTGCGACGGTTGAGCTGCTCCATCGCCGTCAGGCCGCCCTGCGCCTTGAGCCACTTGAACACCAGGCCAGCCAGGTACCAGGCATAGGTGGGGGGCGTGTTGTACATGGAGCCGTTTTCGGCGTGGATATTGTAGCGCAGCATGGTCGGCACCTGGTCGCCGGCGCGCTCCAGCAGGTCCTTGCGCACGATGACCACACAGACGCCGGCCGGGCCGATGTTCTTCTGTGCGCCAGCGTAGATCAGGCCGAACTTCGACACGTCCAGCGGGCGCGACAGGATCGTCGATGACAGATCCGCCACCAGCGGCGCACGGCTTTCCGGAATGAAGTCATACTCCACCCCGCCAATGGTTTCGTTCGGCGTGTAGTGCAGGTAGGCGGCGTTATCGGACAGCTGCCAGGAGTCCTGCGGGGGGACAGTGGTGAAATTCGTCGCTTCGCTGCTGGCTGCCACATTCACCTTGCCGAACTGCTTCGCTTCCTTGATCGCTTTTGCCGACCACTGCCCGGTATTGATGTAATCCGCCACATCGTCGCGGCCCATCAGGTTCATGGGCACCATGGCGAACTGCTGGCTGGCGCCGCCCTGCAGGAACAGCACGGCGTAGTCATCACTGATGCCCAGCAGGTCGCGCAGGTCCTGTTCCGCCGTCTCCGCAATCGCGACGTAATCGTCGGAACGGTGACTCATTTCCATCACAGACAGGCCGCGACCGTGGTAATCCAGCATTTCGCTGGCGGCCTGCCTGAGTACATCTTCCGGCAGAGCGGCCGGGCCGGCACAAAAGTTATAAGCGCGACTCATGGGTTCCTCAGCGGCATCGCCGCGGCTGCAATGGGCAGGCCCCTGCGCCGGCGCATCGGCAGTGGGGCCGGTTCTTTCTATCCGTTATTCGTCGGCGTCATCCGCTGGCGCGTCTGTGGCCTCCACCGCTGCGGTATCACCTTCTTCCAGTTCATCCACTTCTTCCGCACCTTCCAGCTCCGGAATCCGCTCCACGCCCACCAGGCGTTCGCCGTCTCCGAGACGGATCAGCGTCACGCCCTGGGTGTTGCGGCTGAGCTGGCTGACTTCATCGACCCGGGTGCGCACCAGCGTGCCCTGGTTGGAAATCAGCATCAGGTCCTCGCCACCGAATACCTGCGTGGCGCCGACCAGCGCGCCGTTGCGGTCGTTCACCACCATGCCGATGACACCCTGGGTGCCGCGGCCCTTGGTCGGGAATTCGTCCACGCCGGTGCGCTTGCCATAGCCGTTTTCCGAGGCGGTCAGCAACTGGCCGCCCGGTTGCGGCACGATCAGCGCGATCATGGTTTCACCCTCGGCCACTTTCATGCCGCGCACGCCGCGCGCGGTACGGCCCATGACACGCACCGACGCCTGGCGGAAACGGGCCACTTTGCCGTTGCTGGCCACCAGCATGATGTCTTCGTCGCCCTGGGTTACCGCCACGTTCACCAGGCTCTGGCCCGGTTGCAGGCGCACCGCAATCAGGCCGTTGCTGCGCGGCCGCGCAAACTTCGACAGTTGTGTGCGTTTCACGATGCCGGTGGACGTGGCCATGAAGATGAACGGACCCGAGGTGGTGTCCACTATCTCCTCACCCTCTTCCGCATCGTCGATCACATCCAGGTCGGCGTCTTCGACCTCAGCATCATCTTCGGCAGACTGCTGGCGCACAAACTCCGCATCCAGGCGCAGGATGGCGGTGATGCGTTCTTCCTGCTGCAATGCCGGGATCAGGTTCACCACCGGCTTGCCACGCGAGCCACGCCCGCCATGCGGCAATTCGAACACCCGCAGCCAGTACACCTTGCCGATGTTGGTGAAGCACAGCAGCGTATCGTGCGTGCCCGCCACCAGCAGGTGCTCGACATAATCTTCGTCTTTTACCGCCGTGGCGGCCTTGCCGCGCCCGCCGCGTTTCTGCGCCCGGTAGGTGTCGATCGGCTGCGCCTTGGCATAACCGCCGTTGGACAGCGTCACTACCACGGTTTCCTCGGCGATCAGGTCTTCCATGGAGAAGTCGCTGCGCGAGGTCTGGATTTCACTGCGGCGCGGGTCGGCGTATTCCTCGCGGATGGCGTTCAGCTCTTCGCGAATCACCGCCAGCAGGCGTTCCGGGTCGGCCAGGATCAGACCCAGTTCGATGATCTTTTCCAGCAGTTCCTGGTAATCCTGAACCAGCTTTTCCTGTTCCATGCCGGTCAGTTTCTGCAGGCGCAGTTCCAGGATGGCCTGGGCCTGCTCCGGCGACAGCCAGTACTGGCCATCACGCATGCCGTATTCATCTTCCAGCCCGTCCGGGCGGCAGGCATCGGGGCCGCCGGCACGCTCAAGCATGGTCACCACTTCACCCGGCGCCCAGCCGCGCTTGATCAGCGCTTCGCGGGCCTCGGCACCGGACGGCGACTGCTTGATCAGTTCGATCACCGGATCGATATTCGCCAGCGCCACCGCCAGGCCTTCCAGCACGTGGCCTTTTTCGCGCGCCTTGCGCAGCTCAAAGACAGTGCGGCGTGTCACCACTTCGCGGCGGTGACGGATAAACGCCTCCAGCATGTCCTTCAGGTTCAGCAGCTTCGGCTGGCCGTCGAGCAGGGCCACCATGTTGATGCCGAACACGCTCTCGAGCTGGGTCTGGGCGTACAGGTTGTTCAGTACCACGTCGGCGTTTTCACCGCGACGCAGTTCGATCACCACGCGCATGCCATCCTTGTCGGACTCGTCGCGCAGTTCGGTAATGCCTTCGATCTTTTTCTCTTTCACCAGCTCGGCGATTTTCTCGATCAGCCGTGCCTTGTTCAGCATGTAGGGCAGCTCGGTGATGATGATCGCCTGCTTGTTGCCCTTTTCCATGTCCTCGATATCGGCCCGGGCGCGCACATAGATGCGGCCACGGCCGGTGCGGTAGGCCTGCACGATACCGGCACGGCCGTTGATGATGCCGGCGGTCGGGAAATCCGGGCCCTGGATATACTGCATCAGGTCATCGACGGTGAGGTCTTCGTTGTCGATCAGCGCCAGGCAGCCGTCAATCACTTCGCCGAGGTTGTGCGGCGGAATATTGGTGGCCATGCCCACGGCGATACCGGAGGAGCCGTTCACCAGCAGGTTCGGCACCCGGGTCGGCATGACGGCGGGAATTTTCTCGGTGCCGTCGTAGTTGTCGACGAAATCGACCGTCTCCTTGTCCAGGTCGGCGAGCAGGTCGTGGGCGATCTTCGCCATGCGCACCTCGGTGTACCGCATGGCGGCGGCGGAGTCGCCGTCCACGGAGCCGAAGTTGCCCTGCCCGTCCACCAGCATGTAGCGCAGCGAGAACGGCTGCGCCATGCGCACGATGGTGTCGTACACGGCGGAATCGCCGTGCGGGTGATACTTACCGATGACGTCACCGACCACACGGGCCGACTTCTTGTAAGCCTTGTTCCAGTCGTTGCCCAGCTCGTGCATGGCGAACAGCACCCGGCGGTGCACCGGCTTGAGCCCGTCGCGCACGTCCGGCAGCGCCCGGCCCACGATGACGCTCATGGCGTAGTCCAGATAGGACTGTTTCAACTCGTCTTCAATATTGACCTGGGTAACTTCTCTGGCGAGATCCGTCATGGTGATCCTTACTCTCAGGGCCTGACGGGCCGCAACATCCGGCGGCCCGCTGGATTTCCGCGCTATAACGCGCCAATACCGCCACGCTGCGGCGGTTCGACACCATGGCATCCCCCCCACAGGGGAAGCGCCGAAAGCCGGAGATCATAGCATAAGGCGCTTCGCGCCAGCTACGAGCGACGGGCGTTGCGCTGCGAACCTGAAGCCCCGCCTCATTGCTCGCACCGCTGCAGGCGCGCCCACCGGGCGCGCCTGCTATACTTCCGCCGCCCCAGAACATGTCCGCAGACAGGAGTCTTCATGCCCCAAGCACCGGCACACGCCGACCTGATCATCCAGGCCAGCTGGATCGCGCCCGTGGAAGGCCCGGCGCGGCTGCTCACCGATCACGCCATTGTCATCAGCGGCACCCGTATCCAGGATATTCTGCCCGCCGCCGAGGCCAGCCGCCGCTGGCAGGCCACGGAGACCCTGCGCCTGGACGGCCACCTGCTGATGCCGGGGCTGATCAACGCCCACACCCATGCGGCCATGAACCTGTTCCGTGGCCTGGCCGACGATCTGCCGCTGATGACCTGGCTGGAGCAGCATATCTGGCCGGCCGAGGGTAAATGGGTCAGCGAGCAGTTTGTCACCGACGGCACCCGGCTGGCCGCCGCCGAAATGATCCGGGGCGGCACCACCTGCTTTGCCGACATGTACTTTTTCCCGGACGCCATCGCCCGGGTCGCCACCGAGGCCGGCCTGCGCGCCAGCCTGTTCTGCCCGGTGATGGATTTCCCGACACCGATGGGCCAGGGCCCGGACGATTACCTGCGCCTGGCCACCCAGGCCGCCGATGACTGGCGCCATGACCCGCTGATCACTATCGGCTTTGGCCCGCACGCGCCCTATACAGTCTCCGATGAGCCCCTGAAACGGGTGGTCATGCTGGCCGAGGAACTGGATGCGCAGGTCATGATGCATGTGCACGAGACCGCCGCCGAAGTGCAGATGGCCACCGACGCCAGCGGCGAACGCCCGCTGGCACGGCTGGCACGGCTTGGGCTGCTCGGTCCGCGCCTGATTGCCGTCCACATGACGCAGCTGGATGACGACGAGATCGCACTGCTCCAGGGCACTGGCACGCACGTCGCCCACTGCCCGGAGTCGAACCTGAAACTGGCCAGTGGCTTCTGCCCCATCGAGAAACTGCGCCTGGGCGGCGTCAATGTGGCGCTGGGCACCGACGGTGCCGCCAGCAACAACGACCTGGACATGATCGGCGAGCTGCGCACCGCCGCGCTGCTGGCCAAGGGTGTGGCCGGCGCCGCTGACGCCCTGCCGGCCGACGCCGCACTGGCGATGGCCACTCTCAATGGCGCCCGCGCCCTGGGCCTGGAACAGCAGACCGGCTCGCTGGTGCCCGGCAAACAGGCCGACATCATCGCCATCGATCTCAACCGCCTTGAAACCCGTCCGCTGTTCGACCCCATCGCCCAGGTGGTGTACGCCGCGACCCGCGACCAGGTTACCCACACCTGGGTCGCCGGCCGCTGCCTGATGGCCGGCCGCGAACTGCTGACACTGAACAGCGCCCGCATCCTGCGCGACACCCAGACCTGGCAGGAGAACCTCAATGGCTGAACCACAACGCACCGCCCGCAACGTCGACCCGCAGGAAATCGCCAAGTTCGAACAACTGGCGGAACGCTGGTGGGACCCGTCCTCGGAATTCCGCCCGCTGCACGATATCAACCCGCTGCGGCTGAACTATATTGACGAGCGCGCCGGCCTGCCCGGCCAGCGCGTGATCGATATCGGCTGCGGCGGCGGTCTGCTGTCCGAAGGCATGGCCCGGCGCAGCGCCACGGTGACCGGCATCGACCTGGGCGAAGCACCGCTGGCCGTGGCGCGCCTGCACGCAGAAAAAGCCGGCGTCGAGGTGGAATACCTGAACATTGCCGCAGAAGAAATCGCCGAGGAACGCGCCGGGCAATACGACGTCGTCACCTGCCTGGAAATGCTCGAGCATGTGCCGGACCCGGCAGCCGTGGTGGCCGCCTGCGCAAAGCTGGCCAAACCCGGCGGGCAGTTGTTTTTCTCCACCATCAACCGCAACCCGAAGGCATTCCTGTTCGCCATCGTCGGCGCGGAATACGTGCTGCGGCTGCTGCCGCGCGGCACGCACGAATACGCCAAGCTGATCCGTCCGTCGGAGCTGGCGCAGTGGTGCCGCGACGCCGGGCTGGAAGTGCGCGACACCTGCGGCATGACCTACAACCCGCTGACACAGGTCTACCGGCTCAACCGGGATGTGTCGGTCAACTATCTGATGCACGCTGTGAAGGCCGGGCAGTGATGGTCCAGGCAGTCTTTTTCGACCTCGACGGCACCCTGATCGACACCGCCCCGGACTTCTATGTGGTGCTCAATCAGGTGCTGGCACATGCCGGCCGGCCACCGGTCAGTGAAGCCGCCGTGCGCAGCCAGGTATCCAACGGCGCCCGCGCGCTGGTCACCCTCGGCGTTGGCCTGACACCGGAAGACACTGACTTCGGCCAGTACCTGGACCAGGTACTCAATGCCTACGCCGACCGGCTCGACGTGGACACCCGGCTGTTCCCCGGCATGGACCGGGTGCTTGATGCACTCGACCAGCGCGCCATTCCCTGGGGCGTGGTGACCAACAAACCGGAACGGTTCACCGTGCCGGTACTGCGCGGACTGGGGTTGGCACAGCGCTGCGGCCCGGTGATCTGCCCCGATCATGTAGCCCTGCGCAAACCGGACCCGGAAGGGCTGCTGCTGGCCGCCCGGCAGGCCAGCGTCGACCCGGCGCAATGTCTGTATGTGGGTGACCATCTGCGCGATATCGAAGCCGGCCGCAACGCCGGCATGCGCACCGTGGCCGCCCTGTACGGCTACCTGGACCCGAACGAAGACCCGCGTGCCTGGCACGCCGACTACTATATAGACGCAGCCAACGCGCTGTTGCCGCTGCTGGATATTGAAAAAGGAACCTCCGCATGACCGCCATCCACCCCGACCTGGCCCGCCTGCAACAGGAAGCGCTGAATTACAGCTGCCCTGCCGGCAGCTTCAAGGACCGCGTGGTCCTGGTGACCGGTGCCGGAGACGGCATTGGCCGCGCCGTGTCCCTGGCCCTGGCCGACGCCGGCGCGACGGTGATCCTGATGGGCCGCACCCAGGACAAACTCGAGCGCGTCTACGACGACATTCTTGAGCGCGGCGGCCCCCAGCCGGCATTGGTGCCGGTGAACCTGGAAGTGGCCACGCCGGCCAATTTCGAGGAACTGGCCGCCATGCTGGACCGCGAATTCGGGCGCCTGGACGGGCTGCTGCACAACGCCTCGATCCTCGGTGATATCACGCCACTGGACAGCTACGGCTATGGCACCTGGGACAGCGTGATGCAGGTCAACCTTAACGCGCCCTTCTACCTGACCCGCGCCGTGCTGCCGCTGCTGCGCAGTGCCAAAGACGCCTCGGTGGTGTTCACCTCTTCCAGCGTGGGCCGTCGCGCCCGCGCGTTCTGGGGCGCCTACGCGGTGAGCAAATTCGCCACCGAAGGGTTGATGCAGGTGATGGCCGACGAACTGGAAAACACCTCCGCCATCCGCGCCAACAGCATCAACCCGGGCGCCACCCGCACGCGCATGCGCGCCCTGGCCTACCCCGGCGAGGATGCCAACACACTGCGCACGCCGGAACAGCTGGTCCCGGCCTACCTGTGGCTGCTGGGACCGGCCAGCACCGGCATCACCGGGCAGGCCTTCAACGCCCAAATCCGCTGATACCCTCCGGCCGGTCGCCGTCGCGCACCGGCCCGCTTCCCCTCTCGCATTAACTTTTTTAATGTTGACCTTTAAGCAGCTTTTTTTTGCCACAAGGTCATAGCCCCTCTGACAACCCGAGAGTGAACATGACACTCACGTCAGCTCGCGCGGCGCCCTCTTGTGTCTGCGCCTGTCATGGCACGGCGGCTTCCATCGTCCCTGCGACAGAATGCTGACAGACGCCAGGCTGCCAGGGGCGGCCTGCTTATCCATGAAGGACGTGGGACCATGAAAAAAATAATTATTGCGCTATCACTGTTTCTCACTGTGGCCGGCCTGCACGCCGCAACAGAAAACGAGGTGTCCCTCACACCCGAACAGCAGGCCATGCTGCAACAACTGGCCCCCGGCGTGGACATTACGCCGGAGCTGATCGAGTTGATGCGGGAAATTTCCCTCAGTTCCAACATGAGCGTCGATGACCGCCTCAAGGCCATCGGCCGCCTCTCCGGCCTCACTGACCTGCCGCCGGATCAGCGCACCCCGTTCAAGATCTGCATCTGGGATATCGCCGGCCGCGCCGGCCCGGTGTTTACCATTGCCGAAGCCGAGCGCGTGCGCGCACTGGAATACGGCATCAACCTGGAAATGATTCCGTTCACCAATGAAGGCGTGATGGTGGACGAGCTCAAGGCCGGACGGTGCGACGCCGCCCTGATGAGCGGCATGCGCGCGCGGCTGTTCAATACTTTTTCCGGCACCATTGATGCCGTCGGCGCCGTGCCCACCGATGAGCACATGAAAACCCTGCTCAAGGTAGTGTCGCACCCGAGCAACGCCGGCCGCATGGTACAGGGCGAGTACGTCGTCCTGGGTGTGTTCCCCGCCGGCGGCGCCTATGTGTTCGTCAACGACAAACAGATCAACAGCCTGGCCAAGGCCGCGGGCAAGAAAGTCGCGGTACTGGATTTTGACCCGATGCAGGCACGCATGGTGTCCGGCATCGGCGCCACGCCGGTATCCACCGACATTACCCGCGCACCCGGGATGTTCAACAACGGGGTCGTGGATGTACTGGCGGCCCCGCTGCTTGCCTATCAGGTGCTGGAACTCTACAAGGGCCTGGAACCGGACGGCGGCATCATCGACTACCCGCTGGCGCAGATCAGCATGCAACTGGTCGGCCACCGCGCCAAATTCCCGAACGAAATCGCGCAGCTGGTGCGCGAGGCCGCCAACGAACGCTACGACGCCATCATGGAATTCATTCATAACGAGGAATCCCGCATTCCGGAGAAATGGATGGTGCAGATTCCGGCCGAAGACAAGCAGGAATACGACACCATGATGCAGGACGCCCGTATCGAACTGCGCAACCTCGGGTATTACCACCCGGAAATGCTGCACCTGCAAATGCGCATCCGCTGCCGCATTGAACCGGACAGCTCGGAATGTGCCAATCCGAAGGAATAAAAAAAGCTGTGGACTGCGAGCCTCGAGACGCGAGTTAAAGGCCCTGTCTCATTGCTCGCAGCTAAAAAATAGCAACTATCAGGAAAAAACATGAAGCAATTGCTGTTCTGTCTGATGCTGTTGTGCGGCAGCGCGCTGGCCAATGCCGACGTGACCCTCACCGCCGCCCAGCAGGCCGAGCTGGCCCGCGTCGCCCCTGGTGTGAACCTGACACCGGAACTGGTCAGCCAGTTGCGGACGATTGTTTATGACACGTCGAAGAGCGTGGACGAACGCATCCGTGCGATGCAACGGCTGACGGGCTTCTCCCCCGCCGAACCGCTGCGCCGCACTGTCTGCATCTGGGATATCGCCGGCCGCGCCGGGCCGATTTTCATGGCCGCACAGGACCAGCGGTTGCGCCTGCTGGAGTATGGCGTGGATATCCAGCTGGAGGTCTACACCAACGAAGGCGTGATGGTGGAAGAGCTGAAATCCGGCCGCTGCGAAGCGGCCCTGATGACCGGCCTGCGTGCGCGACTGTTCAACCAGTTCACCGGCACCATCGATTCCGTCGGCGGCCTGCCCACTGACGAGCACATGCGCATGCTGCTGCAGGTGCTGGTCGACCCGCGCCTGGCGGACCGGATGACCACCCACGGCTATACCGTCATGGGCATCGCCCCCGGTGGCGCCGCCTATGTGTTCGTCAACGACCGCAAGATCAATTCGCTGGCCAAAGCCGCCGGCAAGCGTGTGCCGGTGCTGGATTATGATCCGACCCAGGCCCGCATGGTGGCGCAGATCGGCGCCACGCCGGTGGCGTCGGATATCGTCAGCGCACCGACCAAGTTCAACAACGGCAGTGTCGATGTACTGCCGGCCCCGCTGGTGGCTTATGAAGTGCTGGAACTGTACAAGGGGCTCGGCGAGCACGGTGGCATCATTGACTATCCACTGGCGCAGATCACCATGCAGCTGATCGGCAGGGAAGACAAGTTCCCGGCGGAAGTGGCGCAACTGGTGCGCGAGGCATTCTTCGAAGGCTATGAGGAGATCATGGCCCGATTGCAGGAAGAAGCCGACAAGGTCCCGGACCACTGGTGGGTCAGCATTCCGGACGAAGACAAGCAGGAATACGAAACCATGATGCAGGATGCGCGCATCCAGTTGCGTGACGAAGGCTACTACAGTGCCGAGATGCTTACCCTGCAACGGCGCATTCGCTGCACGGTTGAGCCCTCACGCTCGGAATGCACGAACCCGGTTGAATGATGCGTAGGGTGGGTTGAGCCAAAGGCGAAACCCACCGTGTCCATGCCCGTTAATCACTCCTGCAAAATCATCGAAATCACCCGGCTTGGGAGGTGGGTAGTTTCGATGATTCTGTGCGAGCAGTGCGCTGCATGGACATGGTGGGGTTCGCCTTTGGCTCTACCCACCCTAGCCCCCACCAGCCCGCTCAATGCAACTGGTCCAGCGTCGCGAAGATATCCACCCGCGTGTCGGCAAACATGTCCAGTTCCGGCGCCAGCGCCTGCACATAACGATCAAAGTACAGAAACTGCTTCAGCAGCAAGGCAAACTCGCGTGGGAAGCGGATGCCGTGGTGCTCGCCGATATGCACGATGTCGAGCAACAGGCGATTGACCTCACGATCATGGCGCCCCCCTTCCAGCAGGCTGGTCGGGTCCAGATTGGCGAGCTTGTCCTGGAAGCGTTCGATGTCACGCGCCAGAGCATCCACATCCACCTTTTCACGGGTCATGCCGATGGTGGCCATCGCTTCGGCGACCAGCCGGTGATCACCGCGGCCGATGCCGTCGAAAAACCGGGCCATTGCTTCCCAGGTCTCCTTTCGCATGTGCCCGACCATGCCGAAATCGATAAAGCCGATACGGCCATCGCGTAGCAGCATCAGGTTGCCGGCGTGTACATCGGCGTGGAAGAAATCGCACAGCATCAGGCTGGAGAACCAGGTGTTGAGCGCCGTGATCAGGGTTTCCGCCGGGTCCGGCACATGCTGGCGCAATATTTCCAGGTTAGTCAGCGGCACGCCGAAGAAGCGCTCCATGGTGAGCACCCGCGCAGTGGAAAATTCCCGGTACGGTGTCGGCGCCACGGCACGGGTATTCTGCGTCATGTTGAGAAACTCGTTGAAGCGTTCAAGGTTGTCCGCCTCCTGCCGGAAATCACATTCCTCCAGCATCGAGCCCTGCAGTTCCTCCACCACACCGGACACCGCCGACCGCGACAGGCCCGGCGTCAACATCTCGACCACCCGCGCCGCAAAATAGAGAAAGTTGAAATCGGTCAGCAGGACATTGCGCACATTCGGTTTCTGCACCTTGATGACCACGTCGTCGCCATTGTGCAGGCGTGCGGCGTGCACCTGGGCAATAGAGGCCGAGGCCAGCGGTTGCGGGTCCACCCAGGCGTAGACGTCCTCCAGCGGCCGGCCAAGCTCTGCCTCCACCGTGTCGCGGATAAAGCGGAAAGGCAGTGCCGGTGTCTTGTCGAGGCACTTCTGGAACTCCTCGACATACTCATCCGGGAACAGCGACGGCGAACTGGCAATGAACTGCCCCAGTTTGATATAGGTGGTACCCAGTGACTCGAATGTTTCGCGCAGCAGCACCGGCAGGGATGGCCGTCGGCCGAGCAACCAGCCGGCCCCGGTGCGAGCAAGAACCGACGCAGTTTGCAAGACTCTCAAGCCGCCGCGCGCGGTATCTTCGGCCAATAAAAGCCCGGCACGCCGACCGGCCATGCGTGCACGTCGCTGCTCAACCTCAGTATATTTTCTCATCCCCGGAACCATCCTGTGTTCGAGTGGAACAAATGCCCACCTGCGTGTGATCAATGATCACTTCCGGCCAGCGTTGCGGCAATGATAACTCAACACAAGTATTTGTAATGACTTGCCTTACTTTTTGTAATCGGCGCTTGTGCCAATTTTCGTGCTTCGGTAGTGTTGGCCTGACATTATCGGCGGGCGTTGCGCGCATCGTCCGACCGAGCGGAAGAACAATAATTATGCAATTGATGGAGAACGCAGTATGAAGTTCCGTTTTCGCGTTCGCGGTGCCTGCCGCGTCGCAGCTCTGGGCGCCGCTTTGGCCGCCTTACCGGGGTGCGGGATGGTCTACAAGACCACCGGCGATGTGCTGGTCAGTTACGGGCGCGCAGAAATGGTGCCCTACCTCATGACCTATCAGGACGTCGGCATGGCCTGTGCCACCGGCGAGGCACTCACCCCGCTGCTGCTGTCATTCGAATCCGTAGGCTCCGACCCCGACAAACTCGCCACACTGGTTTACACCGTGGCCGCCACCTGTACCGAATCCATGGCACTCGAAGAAGAGCTGCGCTACATGCGCGCGGTCAAGGAAGGCCGTGTCAATGAAGCACAGGACGCCCGTTCCAGACAGAAAGAACTGGCCGAGATCTCCGCCCGCCGTCAGTACGAGGCCTACCGCCGCTCCTTCGTCGAATTCGGCGAAGCCGACAACGGCAAGTGCCCGCGCCTGCGCAGTGACTTTGACGAACTGGTATGGATGATCGGCCAGATCAGCGGCGTCCAGTCGCTGCTCAACGATGCCACTGCCGATACCGCCGTGGGCGTGCCACGCGATGTGGCGGCCAAGGTCGAGCGCGGCCTGGCCTGCCTGGACAACGAGAAATGGTGGGGCGTGCCCCGGGGTGGCCGTGCCGCCCTGTGGAATATCCTGCCGATGCTGAAACCGGCTAACGCCGACGCCTGGGCCGAGCTTGAACGCGCCACGCGCCTGGGCTTTGAACAGGGCGTGCGCCTGCCGAGCGCCCTGTACGCTATCTCCGCCTACAGCGTCGGGGATGACCAGCGGGTCCGCCGTGCCATTCGCGAGTTCGCCAACAACGACAAGAACCTCGACCCCAACTACGCCATGATCGATTCGATCGCCGGCATGCTGATCAAGGGTATTTCCGACCGCATGTGGACTGAAGCCACCGGCAAACGGACCCCCTACGGCAACCTGGGGACCTTCTGGGACGACACCCGCAAGTCTTCTGAATCCACCATCAATATCGACGACCTACTGTGACCCGGCAGGCTGGTGCCCCGCTGCGGGCACCGGCCATGGACAGGCAGTACAACGGAGACAGCATCATGCGTTACGGTAAAGCTCTTATCGCGGCGGCGGCCTCGTCCCTGCTGCTCGGCGTATCCGCCCCGGCCATCTCGGCCGAAAAACGCACCCTCTGCGTGTTCGACATCATCGGCACCTCCGGTGACATGTACAACATCATGCGGGACTACAGGACCGCTGCCATCGAGCAGGGGTACGACCTCGAACTGAAGGCCTACACCGACGAGAACATTGCCGCCGAAGACCTCAAGGCCGGCCAGTGCGACGCCGCCGCGATCACCGGCATCCGCGGTCGCCAGTTCAACAGTTACACCGGCAGCCTGGATTCCATCGGGGCCATTCCGAACTACGACGCCCTGCGCACCGTGGTCCAGGTGCTGGCCAGCGAAAGCCCGCGCATCACCCCGAACCTGCGCAGCGGCTCCTATGAGGTAATGGGGATCGCCCCGATGGGTGCGGCCTACCTGTTCGTGAAAGACCAGGCGATCAACAACGTCAACGCCCTGGCGGGCAAGTCCATCGCGGTCATGGAGTATGACGCGGCCCAGGGCAAGATGGCCGCCAGCGTCGGCATGTCCCCGGTCATGTCGGACATAACCAATTTTGCCGGCCGCTTCAATAACCATAGCGTGGATATCTGCTTCGCACCGGTCATGGCCTACAGCGCCCTGGAACTCTATAAAGGGATGGAACCCAACGGCGGGATCGTGGATTATGTGCTCGGCCAGCTGACCCTTCAGGTCATTGCCCGGCATAACAAGTTCGACAGCGAGTTCGCCGCCTGGTCGCGCAGCTACTTCTTCAACTCGGTATTTGATCGTGCGATGCGCATCATCAACAGCGCCAACAACGAGATTGAGGACAAGTGGTGGATCGAGATCGCCGACCAGGACAAGTTGCGTTACGACGAAATGATGCGCGATGCCCGGATCGAACTGACCGAGCAAGGCATCTATAACAAGGATATGATGTCGCTGCTGCGCAATATCCGTTGCCGCCTCGATGCCGCCCGCGCCGAGTGCAGCGACCAGCGCGAGTAAAGACCGGCGACCATACCGGATAAGACAGGCAATACTCAGGCGGGGCCGCAACGCCCCGCTTTTGTCGTATCAGCGCCCCGGAAAGGCGTTTGTTTTAACGGCCGGCTGCTCATCAGGCTTCTGCGGTCAGATTGGTTGTGTTGCGCACCCAGAATGACAACGACATCGGCGCACGCCCGCAGGACTATGGCTCTTTTGGCACCGGCATTTCAGTGGACGGAGCGATATCGCGCCCCTGGCGTTCGTCGCATAACAACAACCGGGTGACCAATGGAAACAACATCGCGCTTCAGGATCGCCAATCGCTCGATTGGTGAATGGATTTCGTCATTACCCACTCTGGTGATCCTGTTAATCACCATTTTCCTCGCCTCCGGCGAAATCATTCACTCGCAGTTGCTTAAAATCGGTGAAAACACCTGGCAGGAATACTTCCTGTTGCGTGCCAACCAGAGCGAACCCACCTGTGAACGCAATCGGGACATCGAGGCGGATGTCGCCCGGACCATCGCCGAGCGCGAGGCGAACGCGGCGGATGATCCGCTGGCCGGCCTGCTCGGGACGGATATCGACGAGGACGCCATTCGCCGGTCGCTGGAGCGCTCCCAGGAAGTGTGCGAAGGCCGCTGGGAACGTTATGAGCGGGTACAGTCGCGTATCACCCCGGCCGTCATGGCGTTCCGCAGTGTGGAAACCACCGTTGCCATGGCCGTCACCGAGCTCGGCGGCTACAAGCGCCTGTTGCTGTGCCTGCTGCTGCTGATCTGTGCCGCCACCGCCACCCTGACCCGGCATCACATCTGCCTGCGTCCGATGCGCACCACACGTGACCACTATGTCTCCGTCACGGCCCAGTTGGTCGCCAATGTGATGCTGATGGTCTCCGCGATCATCTACCGCGAGCGCGAGATGATCAGCATGGCTGACGGCATTCAGGTCAACCATTTCTACCTGCACGTATTCTGGATCGCCGGTTTCGGCCTGCTGGCCGCGATCAACATCTGGCAACTGGTGCGCCCGCCGAAAGACATGGAACCGGGAGGCTCCTGGGGCAAGGCACCGCTGACCATTCCGCTGTACACCTTCATGTGCCTTACCGCCGGCACCCGCTTCATGCTCGACGGCTACTACCACGGCATCAGCGTGTACCTGGGCATGATGATGGAGCTCTCCACCCTGTTCCTGAACCTGGCGCTGTATATCTGGATCGGGATGATGCTCAAGCAGACCCGTCTGGCACAGCTGGTGTTCAACGTCTTCCGTCCCTGGAACATGTCACCGGAACTGCTCTGCTTCGTCGTGCTGATCGTGACGGCGGTACCGACCGCCTACACCGGCGCCTCCGGTATCTTCGTGATCGCGGCCGGTGCGGTGATCTACAGCGAACTGATGCGTGCGGGTGCACGGCCACAGATGGCGCTGGCCACCACCGCGATGTCCGGCTCCATGGGTGTGGTGTTGCGGCCCTGCCTGCTGGTGGTGATCATCGCTGCCCTGAACAATGCAGTAACCACCGCCGAGCTGTTCAACTCCGGCCTGAAGATCTTCTTCCTGACCGCGTTCCTGTTCTTTATGTATTCGCAGTTCGCCCGCAAGGAACCGGCCCGCATCGCACCGTTTGGCCAGGCACTGCCGGCCAGCATCAAGCTGCTGAAACCGATCGTGCCATACGTGATCATGATCGCCCTGGTTGTGCTGTTCTTCCGCTTCGTGCTGGATCGTCGTCTGGATGAATTCTCCGCGCCGATCATCCTGCCCGTCGTGCTGCTGGCCATTCTGATCTATGAATACCTGATCGTCGGCAAGGCGAAGCGGGAAGAAAACATCCGTGCTGCCGCAGAAGACGGCATCGAGCGTCCGAAGACCTTTGAACACGCGCTGCGCAGCGCCACCAATGAGACCACCGGCCATATCGGCGCCCTGCTGATGCTGATGGCCCTGTCGGTGAGCGTCGGCGGCATCGTCGAGCGCACTGGCGTGATGGAAGCCCTGCCGGCCACCTTCCCGTCCATCTGGCTGGCCATGGGCCTGCTGGTCGTGACACTGGTGCTGATCGGCATGTTCATGGACCCCTACGGCGCCGTGATCCTGGTGAACGCGACCATTGCCCAGATCGCCTTTAACAACGGCATCGCCCCGCTGCACTTCTGGATGGTGACGCTGGTGGCCTTTGAGCTGGGTTACCTGACGCCGCCCGTGGCGCTGAACCATCTATTGACACGGCAGGTGGTCGGCGACGACGAGGTGGAAAACGCCAAGGTCACCCATGGCAGTTTCTGGGCCCGTTACGAGAAATACCTGCTGCCCATCGCGGTGATGCTCTCCGCGCTGCTGATCGTGGCGTTCCTGCCACTGGCCTTCGATGGCCTGCACGACTGGCTGTTCCAGAAGGTCGACGTGGCCCGTCAGGTGATCCCGCTTGACTGATCACGCACTGGAAAAGCCTCAGCGGAGGCTTTTCCAGGCCATCGGCACAGGCTGTTTCTCAATAGCCTGTTAACCTTTGGCGGCACCAGCTGTCATAATGGAACGCGAACGGGCCGGAAACGGCCCGTTCGTTTGTGTGGCCACTGCCCACCGGCAGGTGCCCGTTCCAGACCAGCGTACTCGGATGCCCCCATGACCCAGACACCGGATACCCGCCCCACCCGCACCCCGCGCTCACAACGCCCGACCGAACCCCTGCCGGCAAGCTTCAAGCCCCTGTGGCGATTGATGCTGGCGCTGGCGGCGCTGGTCGCTTTCGTGGCGGTGTCAGCGTTTATCGTCGACCGCATGATCTACGGCTGAAGGTGGCATTGCGGGGCGGCCCGGGCTTGCCCCGTCCTGCGAAAACGCCAAATAACCCTTCCCCTCCCTGACCTAAAAATCAGGAAAAGCTGCTTTTCTTTCCCTCTTCTGGTAGGCACCTTTGCGTAGCTCGCCTAGACTGCCTGTTTCCCATTGCGGCGCAAGACCGCGAGGGAGCCTGGTTCCGGGCCTTCCTTGACCCCGGAACATGTTCGATAACAACAAACCGGGTGACAAATGGAAGCAACCTCGCGTTTCACGCTTGCCAATCGTTCGATTGGCGAATGGATTTCGTCATTACCCACACTGGTGATCCTGCTTATCACCATCTTTCTGGCCTCCGGCGAAATCATTCACTCCCAGTTACTGAAAATCGGTGAGAACACCTGGCAGGAATACTTCCTGCTGCGCAGCAATCCCAGTGAGCCCACCTGCCAACGGGACCGGGATATCGATGCCGACGTGGCCCGGGCCATCGCCGAGCGCGAAGCCACCGCCGCGAACGACCCGCTGGCCGGGTTGCTGGGCACCGATATCGACGCAGATGCCGTGCGTCGCTCGGTGATCCGCTCTCAGGAAGTGTGCCAGGAGCGATGGGACCGCTACGAGCACGTCGCCTCACGCATCACGCCGTCCGTGGAAGCCTTCCGTGCAGTGGAAACCACCGTGGCCATGGCGGTGACCGAACTGGGCGCCTACAAGCGCCTGCTGCTGTGCCTGCTGTTGCTGATCTGCGCCGCCACGACGACCGTGATGCGCCACCACATCGCGCTGCGCCCGATGCGCACTGTTCGCGATCACTATGTGTCCACGCTCGCGCAACTTGGCGCGAACTCCATTCTCGCCGTGTCCGCCATCGTTTACCGCGAGCGTGAAATCATGAGCATGGCCGACGGCATCCAGGTCGGCCATTTCTACCTGCACCAGTTCTGGATTGCCGGCTTCACCCTGCTTGCCGCCATCAACATCTACCAGCTGGTACGCCCGCCGAAAGACATGGAATCCGGCGGTGGCTGGGGCAAGGCGCTGCTGACCATCCCGCTGTACAGCTTCATGGCCCTGAATGCCGGCCTGCGTTTCATCATGGATGAGTACTACCACGGCATCAGCGTGTACCTGGGCATGATCATGGAGCTCTCCACGCTGTTCCTGAACCTGGCCCTGTATATCTGGATCGGGATGATGCTCAAGCAGACCCGCCTGGCGCAGCTGGTGTTCAATGTGTTCCGTCCCTGGCACATGTCGCCGGAACTGCTGTGCTTTGTGGTACTGGCGGTGACCGCACTGCCCACGGCCTACACCGGCGCGTCGGGGATTTTCGTGATCGCTGCCGGTGCCGTGATCTACGCCGAACTGATGCGTGCCGGCGCCCGGCCACAGATGGCGCTGGCCACCACCGCGATGTCCGGCTCCATGGGTGTGGTGCTGCGGCCCTGTCTGGTTGTGGTGATCATCGCTGCACTGAACAACGCGGTGACCACCACCGAGCTGTTCAACTCCGGCATCAAGGTGTTCTTCTTCACCCTGTTCCTGTTCTTCATCTATTCGCAGTTCGCCCGCAAGGAACCGGCCCGCATCGCGCCGTTCGGGCAGGCGCTGCCGGCCAGCCTCAAGCTGCTGAAGCCGATCATTCCGTATGTGATCGTGCTGATGGCGGTGGTGCTGTTCTTCCGCTTCGTGCTGGACCGTCGCCTGGATGAGTTCTCCGCACCGATCATCCTGCCGGTGGTGCTGCTGGCGATCCTGATCTACGAATACGTGCTCACGCCCCGTGCCCGCCGCGAGGCGCACGCCGAGGAAGACCGCGCCGAAGGCATCGACCGGCCCCGCAACCTGGAGCAGGCGGTACGTCGTGCCACCAACGAGACCACCGGGCATATCGGTGCGCTGCTGATCCTGATGGCGATGTCCGCCTGCGTCGGCGGCATCATCGAGCGCAGCGGCATGATGGAAAACGTGCCGGACGCCTTCCCGTCGATCTGGATTGCCATGGCCATGCTGGTGGCCACGCTGGTGTTCATCGGCATGATCATGGACCCGCTTGGCGCGGTCATCCTGGTCAACGCGACGCTGGCACAGATCGCCTTTGCCAACGGCATCGCGCCGCTGCATTTCTGGATCGTCACGCTGGTGGCCTTCGAGCTGGGGTACCTGACGCCCCCCGTGGCGTTGAACCATCTATTGACGCGACAGGTGGTTGGCGACGACGAAGTGGAGAACGCCAAACTCAGCCATGGCAGTTTCTGGGTGCGGTATGAAAAATACCTGCTGCCGATGGCGGTGATGTTTACCGCACTGATCCTGATCGCCTTCATGCCGCTGCTGTTCGATGGGCTGCACGACTGGCTGTTCCAGAAGATCGACGTCAGCGCGCAGATCATCCCGCTTGATTGACGTCGCCTGACATGGTTGCATCCGGGGCGGACACAATGCGTGCCGCCCCGGAGTGCACCATGACATTGCCCCGCTCCACCCCGGACAACTGGAACTCCGGCAGCTACCGGCAGTTCCGCCCCCGCTATCCCGACACCCTGTTCGACTGGCTCGCCGCACAGGCGCCCGACCATCATCGTGCGCTGGACTGTGGCTGTGGCACGGGTCAGGCCAGCCGACCGCTGGCGGCACGCTTCGAGCAGGTCATCGCCTGCGATCTGGTGCCGGCGCAACTGGCCGCCCTGGAGGCCCTCGCCAATTGCCGGCGCGTGGTGGCCAGCAGTGCAGCACTGCCGTTTGCAGCGGCCAGCCTGTCACTGATCACCGTAGCCCAGGCCCTGCACTGGTTCGATCTGCCTGCCTTTCATCGCGAGGCCACCCGGCTGCTCGTCCCCGCTGGCCTGCTAGCCGTCTGGACGTACGGGCTGTGCGAGATCGACGGCGAATGCGGGCCGCTGGTGCGGACCTTCCACGACCACACGCTGCACGACTGGTGGGCACCGAACCGCGCCCATGTCGTCAATGGCTACCGCGATCTGCCCCTGCCGTGGCCGCTGTTGGATGCGCCGGCGCTGACGCTGCGCTACGACTGGCACTGGCGTGACATGCTGGGATATCTCGACACCTGGTCTGCGGTGATCGCCGCGCGGGCGGCGGGAGAAGACGTGCTGGACGCATTTGCGCCACGACTGGCGCAGGCCTGGGGAGACGGCACACGGGAGGTCCGCTGGCCGTTGCATTTACGGGTGGCGCGCAAACCGGGCTGACAGGATGGCGTGGCAGGATTCGCTGACGTTCGTGCCGCCAGCCCCGGCACTCATTCCGCCGGAAAATGCTCGCGCAGCAACCCGGCAAGCCGGTCCAGCCGCTCGCGTCGCGCCGCCACACCGAACACATTCATCATGCGCGTGGCCCAGGTCAGCGCCATCGCCAGGCTGTCACCGCCCTGCCGTGGCACCACATGCAGGTGCAGGTGCGGGACATGCTGATTGGCGGCCTTGCCGTCGTTGATGATCAGATTGTGGCCACGGATGACCATGCCGGGGTTTTTGGTCGCCACTGCTTTCTGCGCAATGATGGTGCGGCGTGCCAGGCTCATCAGGTGCGCCAGCGACGCATCATCGAATTCCTCGACGTACTGCCCATGCTGACGCGGGATGATCAGCACGTGGCCTTCGCGCACCGGGAACAGGTCCAGCAGTACCAGCGCCTGATCATCCTCGTGAATGATGCTGGCCGGTGCCGCCCCGGTGGCTATCTGACAGAAAATGCAATCGCTCATCGCGTACGCCGCAGGTAATGGATCACGCCGGCCACGGCCAGCGCCAGAAGGATCGCCGCCAGCAAGGGTGCACCGGCCCGCAATGGATCCGCGTCCGACTGTACCAGCGTATCGAACAGTGTGACCACCCAGGCCGGGCCCAGCGCGTCGGTATCGCGCGCCACCGGCCAGGGTGTGAGCAGGAAGGCGATGGCCAGCGCCCGCAGCGGCAGTTTGACCGCCGCCGACCAACGCCAGGTCAACCACCAAAGAACGGCCAGCGTCACCACGGCGGCGCCAAGGTAGGTGGACCAGGCCATCATATATCCATGCTCAGACACGCGTTTCTCCTGACTTACCCGATGATCTGCCGGCCAGGGCCGGCGCTCTGGTGCACCTGGGTCAGTTGACCCAGCGCACGATATGGTCTTCGTAATCGTCTTCATCCACCAGCGTTTCGCTGAATACCCGGCCACGCATGGAAATCCCTGCGCGCACCACCGAGTCCGCGTCACCACTGACCAGGGGGTGCCACGCCGCCAGCCCTTCGCCACGGGCCAGGCGGCGATAAGCGCAGCTGCGCGGCAGCCAGTCCCAGGCTGCCACTTCGGGCGTCACCTGCACACAGTCCGGCACATGCGTTTGCCGCGCAGCGTAATCCAGGCAACGGCAGGTGTCGGTATCCAGCATGCGGCAGGCCAGTTGGGTGTAGTGCAGTTCGCCGGTGTCTTCGTCTTCGAGCTTCACCAGGCAGCAGCGGCCACAGCCGTCGCACAGCGCTTCCCATTCGGCACTGTTGAGCTCATGGAGCGGAAAATGTTCCCAGAAGCGCTCACGCACCACGGCCCGGATGCCCCTTGGCCAGATACAGGTCCGGCTCCGGCGGTGGCGGCATCTGCAGGAACCAGCCCTGTTCCCGGAGCGCGGCGCGCACTTTGTCCACGTCAACGCGCGCCAGCGGTTTTTCCGGGCGCAGCAGCATGTCGGCGACATGTTTCGGCGCGCCGAAACGGCTCATCAAGGCCTCCGGCACCGCGTCCAGACCACGGCGCTTGTCGACGTACAGGTACATTTCATCCTGGCGGCTGCTGCGATAGATCGAGCAGATCAGGTGACGGGTCATATCAGTCATTCAGCAATATCTCCTGCAGCGGCTCGGCCACCAGCGTGCGCCGCCAGCCCTGCATCGGTGCCGGTATCTGCTCAGGTTCGCGCACCAGCGCTTCCAGCCAGCGGCGGCGCACCAGCACCTCCGGCTCCACCCCGAGCTGCGCGGCAATCTTGCCGACGTGTGTGCGCAATTGCTTGACCCGGTCGCGCTGCGCGGCGTCCGGTGGTTCCGGCAGTGGCGCCGGCGGTGTCATCTGTTCAGCCTCACGCAGCAGTGCCAGCAGCGTTTCGCCGTCACGGCGGATCACCGACGGATGCACGCCCTGGTCATGCAGGCCATCAGCCTGACGCGGTGGCTGTTGTGCCAGCGCCAGCAGGGCCGGATCGCGAATGATAAAGCCCCGCGGCAGATCACGCTCGCGGGCCATGCGGTCACGCCAGGCGGCCAGTTGCTGCAGCCGGGCCAACGCCACGCCCTGCAGATGCCCGGCGCCCTTCACCTGCCGCCAGGCCTCTTCCGCCGGCACCTGAGCCTGCACGCTGTCCAGCAAGCGCTGGCATTCTTCCTGCCACCACGCCAGCCTGCCAAGGCCCGCGAGCTGTTCGCGCAGACGTTCGGCCAACTCCGGCAGCCACACCACGTCATCGCGGGCATAAGCAAGCTGTTGCGGGGAAAGGGGGCGTTTCAGCCAGTCGGTGCGGGTGGCGTCTTTGGGCAGTTCGGTGCCGGTCAGTTCACGCACCAGCCGCTGGTAACTGCATTGCAGGTCATGGCCACACAGTGCCGCAGCAATCTGGGTGTCCTCGATCGCCACGGGTGCCGCGCCGGTAAAGACGTTCAGCGCTTCGATATCTTCCGAGCAGGCGTGCATCACCAGCGGGTGCCCGGCGCACAGGGGGGCCAACGTGGTCGGGTCCGCCAGTGCCGGCGCGTCGATCAGCCAGATGGCGTCCCCGGTGTTCACCTGCACCAGCGCAAGCTGCGGCCAGAACGTGCGCTCGCGCATGAATTCGGTATCCAGATACAGCGGCTGCTGTGCCGACAGGCCGGCCATGGCGTCCTGCAGGTCGTCGACCCGGTCAATCCAGCGATAAGTCATGTATATCCCGTGCAGCCCACTGATAGCGAACCGGCATTATAGGCCGCCAATGCCACAGCGGCGAACCCCATGGCCATGACGGTGCTGTCGGGCCATTGGCTGAAGTTGACTGAAAAAGCCCCGGCGAAGTTTTCGAAAGCCTGCACGGCGCTACAGCGCCGCAGGGACGAGCACAGCAAATCAACCGCTTATCGCGTCTGACTTTGCGGACGGGCTGGTCCGGCCGTCAGCGCAGGCCGTTTCCTGGCAGCCTGCTATACTGCACGGTCTTTGCCGCCGTTGCCCTGGAGATTGCCGTGCGCCTGATCAAAACGCTGGTTGTCCTGCTGATCATCCTGGTCATGACCCTGATCTGGCTGACCCGGCCCGGCCCGGTGGATGCGGTGGGCTGGGACGTGCCAGCGCCGCCGCCCGCCACTGGCGCGCTGATGGAAAACACCGATCTGCGCCGGGCCGCGCTGCTGGGTCAGGGCATGCTCAACGGTCCGGAAGCCGTGTTACTGGACGACGCCGGCAATCTGTTCAGCGGCACCGCCGATGGCCGCATCGTGCGCATCGATGATCAGGGCGGCATTCACCTGGTGGTCAACACCGGTGGCCGCCCACTGGGCATGGCACTGGACAATATCGGGCGCCTGATCGTCGCAGATGCCGCCCGCGGCCTGCTGCGCATCGACGCCGACGGTCGCATAGAGGTGCTGGTGGACGAGATCGACGGCGAGCCACTGACCCTCTGCGATGACGTCGCCGTCGGCAAAGACGGCACCCTCTATTTCACCGATGCTTCCTCCCGCTTCCCCCTTTCCCACTACCGTCTTGACCTGATCGAAGGCCGCCCGCACGGCCGGCTGCTGGCCTATCAGCCCGAGACCGGCACACTGCGTGTGCTGCTGGACGACCTGTACTTTGCCAATGGCGTGACCCTGTCGCCGGACGAGGATTTCGTGCTGGTGAACGAGACCTTCCGCTACCGCATCCGCCGTTTCTGGCTGAGCGGCGGCAACGCCGGCCAGGATGACCTGTTCGCAGACAACCTGCCCGGCTTCCCCGACAACCTGTCGCGCCGCCCGGCCGGCGACGGTTACTGGGTGGCCATTCCCAGCCGCCGCAACCCGGACTTCGACCAGATCAGTCACTCGGTGCCGCTGCGCAACCTGCTGGCACGCCTGCCGCAGCGCCTGCAGCCCAGCCCGGAGCACTACGGCATGGTGCTGCTGCTGGACAACGCCGGGCAGATCGTCGCGGCACCGCAGGACCCCGGTGGCGAGTTGCTGCACGAGCTGACCTCGGCGGTGGAACACGACGGGCACCTCTATCTGGGCTCGCTCAGCGGTGACCGGATCGGCAAGTGGCCGCTGCCACCCGCCCTGCGCCACCCCTAGCAGGGTGTTGAAAAAGC
>NZ_AQOR01000078.1 GCF_009846755.1 Alcanivorax sp. S71-1-4 | reverse complement strand
GGCATCGGCACCGTGCACGACCTGAAAGCCGCCTACAGCGCCGGCGCCCGCATCGTGCGCGTGGCCACCCACTGCACCGAAGCAGACGTCTCGAAACAGCACATCGAATACGCCCGTGAACTGGGCATGGACACCGTTGGCTTCCTGATGATGAGCCACATGACCACGCCCGCGCAGTTGGCCGAGCAGGGCAAGCTGATGGAAAGCTACGGCGCCACCTGCATCTACGTGGTGGATTCCGGCGGCGCGCTGGGCATGCAGGACGTGCGCGATCGCTTCCGCGCCATGAAAGACGCCCTGAAACCCGAGACCCAGACCGGCATCCACGCGCACCACAACCTGTCACTGGGCGTGGCCAATTCCATTGCTGCGGTGGAAGAAGGCTGTGACCGCATCGACGCCAGCCTGGCGGGCATGGGCGCCGGCGCCGGCAACGCCCCGCTGGAAGTCTTTATCGCCGCCGCCGAACGGCTGGGCTGGGACCACGGCACCGACCTGTACACCCTGATGGACGCCGCAGACGACATCGTGCGGCCGTTGCAGGACCGGCCGGTGCGGGTGGACCGGGAAACGCTGGCGCT
>NZ_AQOR01000077.1 GCF_009846755.1 Alcanivorax sp. S71-1-4 | reverse complement strand
GCCATCGCCCTGACCCTGCTGACCCAGAGCGCCCACGCGGCCCTGCCGGGCTGGATGCAGGGCGGTGCGCCGGTGGCCACCCAG
Organism: Alcanivorax sp. S71-1-4; assembly: GCF_009846755.1. Lineage (GTDB taxonomy): Bacteria > Pseudomonadota > Gammaproteobacteria > Pseudomonadales > Alcanivoracaceae > Isoalcanivorax. The sequence goes on along the minus strand of NZ_AQOR01000077.1, from coordinate 530 downwards.
CCCGGCAACGCCGCCCTCAGCGGCAATCGCCCCGGCCTGGGACTGCCCGGCACCGGCCTGAACCGGCCGCCCCGGCCACAGGTGGATCAGGTCCTGCGGCAATCCCTGGACAACATGAGCACCACCCTCTCCGCCATTGCCGCCGCCCAGGCCCGCCAGGCCGCGCAGCGTGATCTGGCGTTCAGCAACCCTTCGCTTGTCCCCAACGGCCTGGTCGACGGCGGCCTGAAGATCGACACCAGCCGGCCGTTCGAGCAGGCGTGGCAAAACGCCGAAGCACCCACGCAAACGATCAAGGATGGCCACGTCACGGTGGACATCAAGCAGACCGCCGACAAGGCGGTACTGAACTGGGAAACCTTCAACGTCGGCCGCGATACCACGGTGGCGTTTGACCAGCAGGCCGACTGGGCGGTGCTGAACCGGGTAAATGACCCGAACGCACGCCCGTCGCAGATCCAGGGCCAGATCAAGGCCGACGGCACGGTGATGCTGATCAATCGCAACGGCGTGGTGTTCAGCGGCAGCAG
>NZ_AQOR01000076.1 GCF_009846755.1 Alcanivorax sp. S71-1-4 | reverse complement strand
TTACTCGAGGATCTTGGCTACCACGCCGGCGCCGACGGTACGGCCACCTTCGCGGATCGCGAAGCGCAGGCCTTCTTCCATCGCGATCGGAGCGATCAGCTTCACCGTCATCTTCACGTTATCACCCGGCATCACCATCTCGATGCCTTCCGGCAGATCACACGCACCGGTCACGTCGGTGGTACGGAAGTAGAACTGCGGACGGTAACCGTTGAAGAACGGGGTGTGACGACCACCTTCGTCCTTGCTCAGGATGTACACCTCGGCCTCAAAGCCGGTGTGCGGCTTGATCGTGCCCGGCTTGGACAGCACCTGGCCACGCTCTACTTCGTCACGCTTGGTGCCACGCAGCAGCACGCCCACGTTCTCGCCCGCACGGCCTTCGTCCAGCAGCTTGCGGAACATCTCAACGCCAGTACAGGTGGTCTTCTGGGTATCGCGGATACCCACGATCTCCACTTCCTCACCTACCTTCACGATGCCACGCTCTACACGGCCGGTCACAACCGTACCGCGGCCAGAGATCGAGAACACGTCTTCGATCGGCATCAGGAAGGTACCGTCCACGGCGCGCTCCGGCTCCGGGATGTACTCGTCCAGGGTTTCAACCAGCTTCTGAACGGCCGGTACACCGATGTCGCTGGTGTCGCCTTCCAGTGCCTTCAGGGCAGAACCTTTCACGATCGGGGTGTCGTCACCCGGGAAGTCGTACGCGCTCAGCAGCTCGCGCACTTCCATTTCAACCAGTTCCAGCAGCTCTTCGTCATCCACCATGTCCGCTTTGTTCAGGAACACGACGATGTACGGTACGCCTACCTGACGGGACAGCAGGATGTGCTCGCGGGT
>NZ_AQOR01000075.1 GCF_009846755.1 Alcanivorax sp. S71-1-4 | reverse complement strand
CTCAGACTGCTGACAAAGTCCTCGCCATTGGCGGGGACTTTTGATTCAATGGGGAATGCTTAAGAAACCCAGCCCACATCAAACCGAACTTGAGATGGTGACACTCGACAGTTTGGTCCCCAGCGATCATTTGCTTCGTAAGATCGATGCCGTGATCGATTTCAGTTTTATCCATGCGCGCGTGGCCGATTTGTACTGCGCGAACAATGGCCGTCCCGCCCTTGATCCGGTGATGATGTTTAAGGCGCTGTTCATTGGCTATCTGTTTGGCGTGCGCTCGGAGCGCCAGCTTGTGCGCGAGATTGAGGTCAATGTCGCCTATCGCTGGTTTTTGCAACTCAAGCTGACCGACAAGGTCTTTGATGCCTCGACCCTGTCGCAGAACCGGCGGCGTCGATATCATGATGCCAGTGTTGCGCAGGATATTTTTGACGAGATCGTCGAGCAGGCGATCAGGCACGGGCTGGTGGATGGTAAGGTTCTCTATACCGACAGCACGCATTTGAAGGCCGATGCCAACAAGAACAAATGGGACCGCGAAGTGGTTGCCAAATCGCGCGCGGCCTATTGGGATGATCTGGATCTGGCGATTGAGGAAGACCGGGCGGCTCATGCGAAAAAGCCGCTCAAAGCCAAGGAACGCCAGCCGGTTGAGAAAGAAACCAAGATCAGCCGAACCGATCCCGACAGCGGATATATGGTGCGCGACGGCAAGCCCAAGGGCTTTTTCTATCTCGATCACCGCACGGTCGATGGCAAGCTTGAGATCATTACCGACAGTTACGCCACCCCGGCCAATCTGCATGACAGTATTCCCTATCTCGACCGTCTTGACCGACAAAGGCAGCGTTTTGACCTTGATGTTATCGCCGTCGGACTGGATGCGGGCTATGCGACCGCCGCGATTGCCAAAGGCCTTGAAGATCGTGACATCCTTGGCGTGACGGGCTATCGCCGCCCGAACCTTCGGGAAGGCTACATCCCCAAACGCAAATACGTTTATGACCCTGAACGTGATGCTTATCGCTGCCCCGAAGGTCAGCTTCTGTCTTATGCGACAACCGACCGAAATGGATACCGCCATTATCACAGCGACCCGGAAAAATGCCGCACCTGTCCTGTGCTGGCTTCCTGTACCGCCAATGCCCACCACCGAAAAACTGTCACGCGCCATGTCTGGCAAGACGCCAGAGACCGGGCTGACGCCTATCGTCTGACAGAGTGGGGTAAGCGGGTTTACAAGCGCCGAAAAGAGACGGTCGAACGCTCTTTTGCAGATGCCAAACAGCTTCACGGTCA
>NZ_AQOR01000074.1 GCF_009846755.1 Alcanivorax sp. S71-1-4 | reverse complement strand
TTGGCTCTACCCACCCTACTGGAAAAGAGCGTTGGACGCCGGGCGCGTTCAGCGTCGCTGGCACCGGCGGGTCGGCAGACCTTGACACAAGCAGCAGCATGGATATTTTTGACAATCAGTATCAGTAGTATCCGTGGATGGAGGGCATACACTTCCATTTTCTTGAGCCAGCTTCAGCTATACTGATTTTCTGCGCTGCAGTTTATAAACACGAGCACACTTATTACGCAGCAAGCCTCAGGACCTGCCGAACTAATTTTCTGGCTAAAGAATCTGATGACATGTACTCCAATAATTCCTCGGTTTACACCTTCCCAGAAGCAATTCCTGCACGACATGCTTGCAATATTATGGAGGTAGAACCGACCGATTCTGTCTTCATCTCATTCACATCGTCTCCATACGAGTACATTTATCATGGTTGCCGGTTCATCTATTTTTTCTAGGCCAAAAATCATAGCAATAGTTTCTTTATTGCTGTTCTTCCTCATCGCCGGCTTATCCTTGCGGCTTTCAGAAAGCACACGCCGCGCGGTTGAAAGCCGCCCCCAAGAAAGCAGCGATGGCGACAATTCCAGCGCCTTGATAAGCGTCCCAGCCCTCTACCTTTCGAACAGAGAAAGGAATCCAGCCGGCCATCTCGATTCCAGAAAGGGAAAAGGGTTATCCGCCTCTGCAATAGACCTTATCAGTTCCATCACCCAAAATGGTCCTGCAAGTTTTTTAGACGGCCTTTCAAATGAAAACGCAGATTTCTTTTCCCTGGAAGATGTCGAGAAAGAAAAAATTATCAACCTCATTCTTCCAAGCCTATCAAACGCAGAGCTTTACAATATTTTGTCGTACGGAGTAACTCTTCCTGAAAACTCCATTTATAGAGTCATTTCCAGGGCTCCGACAGACAATGATACTGGAGAGACCAATCAAGAAGAGATAATAAAAAAAATAGAAACATTGATTCGATATGGCGGATTGGTCGGCGAAATCGAAGATCTATATAGCTCCCCCACAAGAAGCGCCATATACAACAAAGCAGCAAGCTTTGGACTAAAGGATGTGGTTGAATATCTGGATTCACAGGGAATTCAACCGCCCGCCACAGAGAACCCTATCATACCGGCACTGACCGGCAGCCCTTCAACTGAAATTATTAACTACTTTCTTCAAGCTGGCCACCCGGTGGATGACAACGTCATCGCCGCGATAGAAATTTATAATATCGAAGAGAAATATCCAGAAATATACATCACACTGAAAAAGCACAGCCAAAGCTTGCCATGAATTTCCAATATGACAGACGACAAGATGCTCTGAATTTCCGCCAAGAAAACTCAAAACTCCCTGGAACGAAAAATCTGATCCCACGTCGCACAACCTGTGCAAGCTGATGCTGGAAGGCATTTATGTTGATCGCGGGGATAGGGAAGAAGTGAGCGAGGAAGCAG
>NZ_AQOR01000072.1 GCF_009846755.1 Alcanivorax sp. S71-1-4 | reverse complement strand
GCGCGGATGGATCAGCTGCCGGGTGTGCTGGAAGTGCGCCGGTATAAAAAATAGGCGGTAGGGTGGGTAGAGCGAATGCGAAACCCACCGGGACCATGTCACACACTGCTCGGACAAAAACAGCGAAACTACTTACCTCCGAGGCAGTCCAGTTTCGATGGTTTTGCGGGAGTGAATGACGGGCATGGGCATGGGGGGGTTCGCCGTTGGCTCTACCCACCCTACGGAGGTCTTCTTTAAATATGGCACAACCCCACATCATTGAAGAAATGCTGGCGGTCATGGCGCGCCTGCGCGATCCCGAGCACGGTTGCCCCTGGGATCTGGAGCAGGATTTTTCCACCATTGCCCCGTACACCGTCGAAGAAGCTTTCGAAGTGGCCGAGGCGATTGCCGCCGGTGACATGCACGGGCTGCGTGACGAACTGGGTGACCTGCTGTTGCAGGTGATCTTCCATGCGCGCATGGCAGAAGAGCAGGGCCTGTTCGATTTCAGTGACGTCACGCGCGGGTTGATCGACAAGATGATCCGCCGCCATCCGCATGTGTTCGGTGATCAGCAGGGCGCTTCCATCGCGCAGATCAAGGACACCTGGGAGGCCACCAAGGCGGCCGAGCAGGCCGGGGCCGGCAAGGCGCGCCACAGCATGCTCGATGGTGTGCCGGATGGGCTGCCCGCGTTACAGCGTGCGGCCAAGTTGCAGAAAAAAGCCGCGCGCGTCGGCTTTGACTGGCACGATGCGCAGCCGGTGCTGGCGCAAGTGCGCGCGGAGCTGGATGAGCTGGAAGCCGCGATGCAGGGCGGCGTGGCCGACGAGATCACGGATGAACTTGGCGATGTGCTGTTTTCCGTCGTGAATCTGTCGCGCCATCTGAAAAACGACGCCGACCTGAGCCTGCGTGGCGCCAGCCATAAATTCGAACGCCGTTTCCGCATGATGGAGCAGATGGCCGCAGAGCAGGGGCAGTCGCTGGAGAACATGAATGTGGCGGCGCTGGAAGCGCTCTGGGCCGCTGCCAAGGCACGTTTGACGTAAACCTCACCCTTCGCGCGACAGGTCCACCACGCGCCACAGATACCAGGCCGCCGTCGAGCGATACGGCCGCCAGGCTTCCGACACGGCCAGCAACGCTTTGGGCGCGGGTTGCGCCGGCAGGCCTTTCAGCAGACGCCAGCCTTCGCGCACACCAAAGTCACCGGCCGGCATCACGTCGGGCCGGTTGAGCGTGTGCATCAGCAGCATTTCCACCGTCCAGCGGCCGACACCACGCAGTGTGGTCAGCCGTTCGATCAGGGCCTCATCGTCCAGCCTGGCGGCCTGCGAGCGGGTGGGGATGACGCCACCGAGTTTGCCTTCGGCAATGCCCTGCAAGGTCGCGACTTTGTTTGCCGACAGGCCGCAGGCACGCAGCATGTCCACCGGTGTGGCGAGCAGCGCTGCCGGCTGCGGAAAACGGTCGCGTTTCCCGTACAGGGCCAGCAGGCGAGTGGTGATGGCTGCGGCGGCACGGCCATGCAACTGTTGATAAATCACGGCGCGCGCCAGTGCTTCATAGGGCGAGCGGCCGTCGTTCGGCGTCAGGCCACAGGGGCCGACACGACGGATCACCGGCAGCCAGTCGGGGTCGGCACGGCAAAGGTGGCGTAACGCGGGGTCGGTCGGTAGTCGGGTCGCAGGCATCAGTGTTTTCCGGCTTCAGCGTTCGTGTACGCTCGTGATGAATGTCACATTTTATAATGACGCTATTTTCGGATTCTGCTAATTTCCCGGTCACGGTATTTGCCGTGTTGGAGATGGGCTCTCGGACGAGCGCCAGAATAATAACAATAAGCGTTGGAGTTGCTCATGCCGTTTGGTTCCGGTCTGTACGGGCGTGTCTTGCTCGCCGGTTCTCTCTGCACTGCCATCCCTGCCGTGGACGCGGCCACCTTCCAGGTCACGGATGAAGCCACGTTACGCCAGGCGATTATCGACGCCAACAGCCAGACCGGCCCGCATTTCATCGAATTCAAGGCGGATGTCACGCTGACAACCGCACTGCCGCCGGTACTCAATTCCGTCACCTTCCAGGGCGGCAGCCACGCGCTCAATGGGGCCGCAAGCCATCGTCTGTTGTTCATCGGCGCGGACGATACCGCCGGTGGGCCGCGCATTCTCGTGAACATCAATAACCTGCGTCTGACCAATGGCCTGGCGTCCGGCGGCGACGGAGCGGATGGCGGTGGTGGTGGCCTGGGGGCTGGCGGCGCGCTGTTTATCAACACACGCGCCGACGTGGTGCTCAACAATGTCGGCCTGGACAACAACCGTGCTGAAGGCGGTGGTGGCGGTATCACGACCGGTGGCAATGCGGGCGGTGGTGGCGGTCTGGGTGGCGACGGCGGCCAGGTGCATGGCGGCGGGGGTGGGCTCGCGGGCCAGGGC
>NZ_AQOR01000071.1 GCF_009846755.1 Alcanivorax sp. S71-1-4 | reverse complement strand
GATGGGGAGTGAAAACGAGTAGGTCGGGACACGTGTTATCTTGACTGAATATGGGGGGACCATCCTCCAAGGCTAAATACTCCTGGCTGACCGATAGTGAACCAGTACCGTGAGGGAAAGGCGAAAAGAACCCCGGAGAGGGGAGTGAAATAGAACCTGAAACCGTGTACGTACAAGCAGTCGGAGCCCATTTCGGTGGGTGACGGCGTACCTTTTGTATAATGGGTCAGCGACTTAATTTCAGTAGCGAGGTTAACCGAATAGGGGAGCCGTAGGGAAACCGAGTCTTAATAGGGCGCTAGTTGCTGGGATTAGACCCGAAACCGGGCGATCTACCCATGGCCAGGTTGAAGGTGCGGTAACACGCACTGGAGGACCGAACCGGGATCTGTTGAAAAAGATTCGGATGAGCTGTGGGTCGGAGTGAAAGGCTAATCAAGCTCGGAGATAGCTGGTTCTCCCCGAAAGCTATTTAGGTAGCGCCTCGGACGAATACCACTGGGGGTAGAGCACTGTTTCGGCTAGGGGGCCATCCCGGCTTACCAACCCGATGCAAACTCCGAATACCAGTGAGTACTATCCGGGAGACACACGGCGGGTGCTAACGTTCGTCGTGAAGAGGGCAACAACCCAGACCGCCAGCTAAGGTCCCTAAATCCAGTTAAGTGGGAAACGATGTGGGAAGGCTTAGACAGCCAGGAGGTTGGCTTAGAAGCAGCCATCCTTTAAAGAAAGCGTAACAGCTCACTGGTCGAGTCGGCCTGCGCGGAAGATGTAACGGGGCTCAAACTGGATACCGAAGCTGCGGATGCACACTATGTGTGCGTGGTAGGGGAGCGTTCTGTAAGCCGTTGAAGGTGTGTTGAGAAGCATGCTGGAGGTATCAGAAGTGCGAATGCTGACGTGAGTAACGACAATGGGGGTGAAAAACCTCCACGCCGAAAGACCAAGGTTTCCTGCGCAACGCTAATCGGCGCAGGGTGAGTCGGCCCCTAAGGCGAGGCTGAAGAGCGTAGCTGATGGGAAACGGGTTAATATTCCCGTACTTCTCGTAACTGCGATGGAGGGACGGAGAAGGTTAGGCCTACCGGGCGTTGGTTGTCCCGGGGAAAGGCAGTAGGCTGGGATCTTAGGCAAATCCGGGATCCTAAGGCTGAGAGCTGAGACTATTGGGCCTTTGTGCCCGAGAAGTGGTTGATACCATGCTTCCAGGAAAAACTTCTAAGCTTCAGGTTACGAGGAACCGTACCCTAAACCGACACAGGTGGTTGGGATGAGTATTCTAAGGCGCTTGAGAGAACTCGGGTGAAGGAACTAGGCAAAATTGTACCGTAACTTCGGGAGAAGGTACGCCGGTGGATGTGAAGGGCTTGCCCCGTAAGCGTCTGTCGGCCGCAGTGAAAAGGCCCCTGCAACTGTTTATTAAAAACACAGCACTCTGCAAACACGAAAGTGGACGTATAGGGTGTGACGCCTGCCCGGTGCCGGAAGGTTAATTGATGGGGTTATCTCACGAGAAGCTCTTGATCGAAGCCCCGGTAAACGGCGGCCGTAACTATAACGGTCCTAAGGTAGCGAAATTCCTTGTCGGGTAAGTTCCGACCTGCACGAATGGCGTAATGATGGGGGCGCTGTCTCCACCCGAGACTCAGTGAAATCGAAATCGCAGTGAAGATGCTGTGTACCCGCGGCTAGACGGAAAGACCCCGTGAACCTTTACTATAGCTTCGCATTGGACTCTGAGCCTGCTTGTGTAGGATAGCTGGGAGACATTGAAGCCGGGACGCCAGTTCCGGTGGAGTCAACCTTGAAATACCAGCCTGGCATGTTTGGGGTTCTAACCTCGGTCCGTTATCCGGATCAGGGACAATGTGTGGTGGGTAGTTTGACTGGGGCGGTCTCCTCCCAAAGAGTAACGGAGGAGCACAAAGGTACCCTCAGCACGGTCGGACATCGTGCGCTGAGTGCAAAGGCACAAGGGTGCTTGACTGCGAGACCCACAAGTCGAGCAGGTACGAAAGTAGGTCTTAGTGATCCGGTGGTTCTGTATGGAAGGGCCATCGCTCAACGGATAAAAGGTACTCCGGGGATAACAGGCTGATACCGCCCAAGAGTTCATATCGACGGCGGTGTTTGGCACCTCGATGTCGGCTCATCTCATCCTGGGGCTGAAGCCGGTCCCAAGGGTATGGCTGTTCGCCATTTAAAGAGGTACGCGAGCTGGGTTTAGAACGTCGTGAGACAGTTCGGTCCCTATCTGCCGTGGGCGTTGGAGACTTGAGAGGAGCTGCTCCTAGTACGAGAGGACCGGAGTGGACGCACCTCTGGTGTTCCGGTTGTCACGCCAGTGGCATTGCCGGGTAGCTATGTGCGGACGGGATAACCGCTGAAAGCATCTAAGCGGGAAGCCCCCCTCAAGATAAGGTCTCCCTGGGAACTTGATTCCCCTGAAGGGCCGTGGAAGACCACCACGTTGATAGGCTGGGTGTGGAAGCGCTGTAAGGCGTGAAGCTAACCAGTACTAATTGCCCGTGCGGCTTGACCATATAACCCAAAGCGGTCATCGCAATGCAGCGTGATCCGGGTACAATGGCAGGACGTGTCAGTGACATGACGAAAGACGCAAGTGTATTCAGACCTTGCATCGATACTTCGACTTCCTATCCATAATGTCTTGATGCCGCCCGCAATAGCGGGATGTAACAAGGCAGACGAATTTGGGATCTTGCAGCCAGTACTGTGGCCAGACTACAGAGCAAGAGACCAAGCCAGTTTGCCTGACGACTTTAGAGCGTTGGAACCACCTGATCCCATACCGAACTCAGAAGTGAAACGACGCATCGCCGATGGTAGTGTGGGGTTTCCCCATGTGAGAGTAGGACATCGTCAGGCTCCTAAA
>NZ_AQOR01000070.1 GCF_009846755.1 Alcanivorax sp. S71-1-4 | reverse complement strand
TGGATTGAGTGTAAACAGGCCCTCATGAAGCAGCCACTGAAGTGGGATTTTCTCTGGGCCGGGCTGTGTCTGCTCGGCGCGGTGTACTTCATGTTTCGCAGTGCCTGACTCCGGGGCCGCCATTGACTCCGGCGCCACAGCTCGGGCAACGTAAAGCCACATAAACCAGACGAAAGACTGAAACACCGCCGCCACCGCTTGTGTAAGCTGGCGACGACCGAAAGCGACGCGTCCGCTGCATCGCTGCCCATAACAAGGAGAACACCACCTAATGCGATCAGTCCGTCGCATCCGGGCATGGATGCCATGTCATCACAGCACACTGCTCCTGCTGGCCGCGCTGCTTGTCCCTGCACCAGCCCCGGCCGATGGCCCTACCGGCACCGTGCTGCTGAGCCAGCAATGCGATTACCTGCTGCTGGATCTCGCTGGCCGCCAGGCGCTGCTGAAACTGCTGGACGGTGAGGCACCCCAACCGGGCGACCGGCTCACTGCCGACAGCGATCTGATGCCACGGGATTTCAGTACGCTGGTAAACCAGCGCACCGATGCATCAATCCGGGTATGGGTGGATATCGTGGAACGCTCAACCACCCGCGCACTGAATCGCTACGGGCAATATTGCCAATAAAGTAGGCCGCAGGGCGGGTAGCGCCAACGGCGAAACCCGCTGCGTCCATGCTTTGCTTCACTGCTGCGTGTTTGGGTGGAATATCGCCCTGAGAACGGTGGGATTCGCTTTGTTCATCCCACCCTTCGGTTCCGTCAGAGCTTCGCTGCCAGTTCCGCGCCCTGGCGGATCGCGCGCTTGGCATCCAGCTCCGCCGCCAGTTCCGCTCCGCCGATCAGGTGATATTTCGCGTTGCCTTCCTGATACAGCTCGCGCAGCGACTCCTGCCCGGCGCAGATCACGACGTTATCCACTTCCAGCAAGTGCTGTTCGCCACCGACCGTGATGTACAGGCCCTTGTCGTCGATACGGTCGTAGCTGGCACCGGCGATCATTTCCACGCCTTTCATTTTCAGCACCGCGCGATGCACCCAGCCGGAGGTCTTGCCCAGGTCCTTGCCCAGCGATGTCGGCTTGCGCTGCAACAGATACAGCTTGCGTGCCGAGGGCTGCGGTTGCGGCTGCTCCAGGCCACCCGGCGCATCGGTGTGGAAACTCAAACCCCATTCCTGCTGCCACTGATCAAGAGGTTGCGGCTGCTCGGCGCCGTGATCGTGGGCCAGGAATTCACCGACATCGAAGCCGATCCCACCGGCGCCGATCAGCGCCACCCGGGCGCCCACCGTCACCTCGCCGGTCAGCACCTGTACGTAGGAACACACCATCGGATGATCAATGCCCTCGATGGCCGGACGACGTGGGATCACGCCGGTGGCGATAACGATTTCATCGAAGTCGCGCTCCAGTTCACCCTCGCTGATGCGACGGTTGAGCTCGACCTTCACGCCAGTCTGCTCAATACGCTTTTTGAAGTAGCGCAGGGTTTCCCAGAATTCTTCCTTGCCCGGAATGCGCGCCGCCATATTGAACTGGCCCCCGATACGGTCCGACGCATCGAACAGCGTCACGTCATGACCACGCTCGGCGGCGACCGTGGCGGCAGACAACCCCGCCGGGCCGGCACCCACCACCGCGATTTTTTTCGGTTGCCGCGTTTTCAGGTAGACCAGTTCGGTTTCATGGCACGCCTGCGGGTTCACCAGACAGGACGCACGTTTGAGCTGAAAGGTGTGATCCAGGCAAGCCTGGTTGCAGGCGATACAGGTATTGATCGCATCGGCCTGGTTGGCCGCTGCCTTGTTGACGAAATGCGGGTCGGCCAGCATGGGCCGTGCCATCGATACCATATCGGCAAACCCGTCGGCGATAATCTGCTCGGCCACTTCCGGCGTGTTGATACGGTTTGAGGCGATCACCGGAATCGACACCACCTGCTTCACCTGGCGCGTGGCTTCGATAAAGGCTGCACGCGGCACCGAGGTGACAATGGTCGGCACACGTGCCTCATGCCAGCCGATACCGCTGTTGAGAATATCGGTGCCGGCCTTTTCCAGCGCACGCGCCAGCTCCAGCACTTCGTCATGGGTGGAGCCTTCCGGCACCAGGTCAATCACGGACATGCGAAACACGATAATGAAATCACGGCCACAGACCTTGCGCACCGCCTCGACGATTTCCACCGGGAAACGGCGCCGGTTTTCGCTGCTGCCACCGTATTGATCCGTGCGCTTGTTGGTGCGCGGCGCGGTGAACTGATTGATCAGGTACCCTTCACTGCCCATGATCTCGACACCGTCGTAGCCGGCTTTTTTGGCCAGCCGCGCGGCATTGGCGAAATCCTTCACCGTCTGCCGCACTTCTTTGGTCGACATGGCCTTCGGCTTGAACGGGTTGATCGGCGACTTCACCGCCGAGGCAGAGCGCGACAGCGGGTGATAGCTATAACGGCCGGCATGCAGCAATTGCAGACAGATCTTGCCGCCAGCCTTGTGCACTTCGCGAGTGACCACACGATGGCTGAGCGCGTCACCGATATTCAGCATGCTGCCGGAAAACGGATAGAACCAGCCCTTGCGATTCGGGTTGAAACCGCCGGTGATGATCAGGCCGGTGCCGCCCCGGGCACGCTCGGCAAAATAGGCGGCCAGCTTTTTGCGGTGCCACAGCCGGTCTTCCAGACCCGTGTGCATAGAGCCCATCACGACGCGGTTCTTCAGGGTGGTAAACCCCAGATCCAGCGGTTCAAGCATGTGCGGATACGGTGCTGCAGTGGCTGCGGCGTTGGCAGTCATCGGTGTCTCTCCCCTGATAGCAGGCCAGGCGGGCGGTTGGCCCCGGCATCTGGACAGCGTCAAGATAGGGGCGTATCTTGACGCTGTCAAGACAACCCCCATACTGCCGCGCATGACTGACAAGCCCCCTGCCACGCCACGCTACCACCACGGCGACCTGCACAGCGCCCTGCTCCGCGAGGCGGCGCTGCTGTTACGCGACGACGGCGTCGAAGCGCTCAGCCTGCGCCGGCTGGCCGAACGTACCGGCGTCTCGCGCATGGCGCCCTATCACCACTTCAAGGACAAGCACGCACTGCTGTGTGCGCTGGCCAGCGAAGGCTTCCGCTCACTGGACAGCATGATCACCGACGCCCAGCTGGCCCCCGACGCCGACCTCGGCGAGGGCCTGCGTGATTTTGTGCGCGCCTACCTGCGCTTCGCGATGGAAAACCCGGAGCAGTACGAACTGATGTTCGGCCGCGCCATCTGGAAGAACGCAGAACCGACCGCCGAGCTGCGTGATATCGCCTATCACGCCTTCCGTCACTACGCCGAGCGCATCGGCGCGCTGGTCAGCGAGGCGCGCCTGCCCCAGGGCAGCCGGCCACTGCGGCTGGCACAGGCCAGCTGGGCCACGCTGCACGGCCTGTGCAAGCTGATGCTGGACGGTATTTACGTGGATCGCGGGGACATGGAAGAAGTGAGCGAGGAAGCAGTGCGGTTGATGGTAGCGGTACTGGGAAAACCGGAGAAAAAATAACGTACCGTCGGGCCGCGCGCCCCGCCCCGGCTGGCGGTAGGGTGGGTAGAGCCAACGGCGAAACCCACCGGGTCCATGTGACGCACTGCTCGCACAAAATCATCGAAACTGCCCACCTCCCAAGCCTGAAGTGGCAGACAGGCGACCAGCACCTATCGCACAGAACCACCGAAACTGCCCATCTCCGTAGAGG
>NZ_AQOR01000007.1 GCF_009846755.1 Alcanivorax sp. S71-1-4 | reverse complement strand
GTATTCGGGGCGGACCACCCAGATGTACTGCGGGTCGATCTCTTTGGCGGCCTCGTCCTGTTCATGCGCCAGCTTGCGGGCTTCGGCCCGCAGGGCCAGGGTGGTGGCTTCGTCATAGCGCGGCACATACAGTGGGGCGAAGTGGTTCGGCCGCCCGGCCAGGGTCGGGTGGGCGCCGCTCTGGTCGTACTGGCAGTGGCTGCACACTTCCTTATTCAGGGTCCGACCAAACAGGTTCAGATAGTAGTGCTCGTTGCCGCGCCCTTGTTCGGGCGGACGCAGCAGTTGCAACTGGCGGCCCGGCCCGATGCCAAATTCCGTCTTGGTCGCCACCTCCACGTAAGACAGCACAAACCCAGCGCCGCCACGCTCTGCCTAGCACCGCCATCGCCGGCTCAATGCCGGCAATCTGGTTAGTGACCACCACTTAAAGGAATCCATCCCGGTGTGGGCAGGTCTACTTCACAAGCCGGGTAGCGAGAACTGAACCCTCTCACTGCAACACATCTGGGTCATTCAGAAGAGGGTCATGCATCTCAGGTATAAGCTGCCCTTCTTCACCCTCGCACTCACTTATGGTAGGAAAACCCTTTTGCCAAGTTAGATTATTTAGCTGCAGCCAGCCTTGAATCTGCCCCGCCGCCGTATCAAGAGGAATGTATTCCCCGCTCTCGTCACGCGCATAATGCTGCCACTCATCACGAATTTTTCTGAAACCCTCGACTTCATCCTCTGACGATCTGGATATATAGAGCTTTCTCCAAACCAGAATATCGCCATTTTCATCACCATCAAAATCGCCAAAGTACAGCTTAGAATATCCTCTGTAGCCCGGCTCAATTTCCGGCGTATCACTGAGAATCCCAGATAAGTATTGATACGGAATTTCTCCAGAAGAAGATTTAGACTCGAACTGCCTAAGAGAATCACCTCTTGGAAGCCAATCGTCCAAGCGTGTGTTCTCGAAAAACACTATCCTTGATAAATCAATTGAAAAAACAACGAAATCATTAGCCATAAAAATAATCAGATACTTACCCTCCCCCAAAGGCCCATATCTCAATGGGCTATCTTGAAGACAGCCGAGGCTCCATATGCTTCTATTGGAGTATTTCTTCTCTGGGTAACCATTAATCTGAAAATCATTATACCTCGAGGCAATTTCTGGCGTAACATGCTGCCGATCCCACCTGAGAAGAGGCCATCCCGCCAGACTCTCCACAGGCTCCACACCAAACCTTGCCAGATAGCCCTCCAAAAGAACGTAGTAGCTATCTTCAGCAGGAACTTTCAAATATCCATGCATTCCCACTGCTCCAGCCCTCATAATTTCAACTGCAACTTCGTCTTCATAAAAATCATTTCCTTTTCTTGTTATTCCCTCTGGCCATTGGGTGGAGGCCGCAGCATTAATGCAAAACAATGCTAAGGAGGCTGCATAGAAAAGTGAAAAAACCTTCATAACAACCTCTCATTCACAATTAATCTTCCTTCCATCGTCAAGAAAAGCGACATCCTTTAGGAAAATTAATTTAGCACGTCAGGATCATTCAGAAGCTGCTCATGCATTTCCGGAATTAATTCACTTTCCTGGCCTGGGCATTCACTGTAAGTTGGGAATCCGGACTGCCAGGTTAACTCATTAGTCGCCATCCACTCCCGTATAATGGCATCGCCTACATCCTGAGGCTTATACACACCATCCACCAATTGATAATAGTGAAAACTTTCATCAGCCTTCCTGAAACCCTGCCCATCTCCCTCTAAAGGCAAAGAGCGGTATAGCTTGCGCCATTGGATTAAACCCGGCTGCTCGGCATTCAGGAAATGTCCTGTAAATAGTTTTGCAAACGCTCTAAGCCCAACCTCTTCACGCCCGGCAATAGTCAAACCCAGATATGATATGTGCTGATAACGCTCATTTTCTAAATCATATTCCAACATTGAAGGTTGTGCAGAATCCATTACACTCAATCGGCTGGTGAAAATCACTTTCCCTTGATCTGGTGAAAAAGCATAAAAATCAATAGCGCGCATATCCTGCGTGATTATAATCAATTCCGCATTTCCGTCTCCGGTGAAATCACCATAGCGCAATGGCGTATTTTGCAAACAGCCGAAAAGCCCCCCCTGCATATCCTCCCATGCGTCGGCAGTCATCGTAAAGTTTGGCTCCAGACCACCATTATAATGCGTGTAGCGTTGCAATATCTCATCTTCAATATACTCATCTTCCCAGCGCTTAATAGGCCAAGAACTGACAACTTTATCAGCATTCATATCGTATTTAGCAAGCGCTTTGCGAAGAATTGCATAGTAAGTATCACCTTCATCAAGTGTTACAAATCCACTCATTCCATAGAACTGAGCGGCCATAAGTTTTGATGCAGTAACAGCATCTTGAAACTGACCATTATGGATATTTTTACTATCCCCTTTTTCAAAATTGAAAGCTAAAGAACGATCTACTAATAAAGCAGCCCATAGAAGTGCAAAAAAAACATTAAGACATTTTATTTTTAATTGCATGACACCCTCCTTTCTGCCTGCTGCTCAGCTTGATCACGATAATCATTGAATCCCATCGGAGCCCCAGTAATAGGATGATTATCAGCGTTCTGCCACTCACTCTCCCCATACACAAAACACCAATCCTGCCCAGCTTCCGGGTGCGGAATCACATTACCTTCACCATCTTCCACAGTAGCATCCTCAGGCCAACGCCCACCAAACCAGACATAAGACCTCCCCTCCAGCCCAAACCTTTGCCGGATATCCATCGCATACAGTCGATTGGATATGGCATTGCCCATCGCCGTTGTGTGCGCCACCCGCAATACATGCGCCCAGACACGGTCACTGGTGGACTGCAAGCTGGTCATGCCGTTGTAGCCCGCCAACGATTTCATCAATCGCTCATACGCATCATCTACTCGCCCCTCCGCGATGGCAACCAAACCACCCGTCGAGTCAAGATAACCTCGCAATGCACCCCTGGCATTGGTCAGGGTTCGCCAACGGCCTTGCTCCGCAAAACCGAAATAGAAACTCTTGGTACAGTTTTGATTACCCGCTGATGGCGAGGCGGAGACAAACGCAATCATTCCAAGGATGGCCTCCGCTGGACTATAAAGATTGTAGTTTTCCAAAGCATTGCAGCGCAGGCTTGAGTCGCCATATCGATATGCATACTTTATTTGGCTGAAACCCAGGCTCCCCACCTCGTCACCACCACCTTCAGTGATACGATAAGGGGTCGATTGATAGGAACGGGTATTACTTCCCCAGTGATAGGGAGCTTCCTGCGCCTTCCAGGCACGGAAAAGTGCTGCACGACTGATGGCATCGGTTACCTGCTCGCCTTGTGACAGCAGGGCTGCCTGATGTTCGGCATTCGTATAGGTGGGCACGATATTCGCTGAAGGATCTCCGCTCTCCCACAGCGCCATGCCCGAAGCAATCCAGCCTTCCATGCCCAGCGAACTGAAACCAACCACTCCCTGACCGGGAAAAGCATCATAGGCATTTAAATAATCTGGCCAAACACGCTGAAGATGGGCCAGAAAGTCATCATCCACTAACCCGGATACAGGATCACCGGATACAACCTCATTGCCTTGGCTGGACCGAATAACATCTCCCCCATAATGAGGATCGAATGGCACACCATCACCCGTCGCTTCGTTACGGCCACGGAAACGGCGCACCATTCCTTCCAGCGAGACACGCCCAGACGCACAGTTGGCGCCCCAACCTGTGTAGAATGTATCCCGGCGATTCGCGGGCTGCCCCTGACAGGTTTGTGTATTTGATGGCCCGGTTCCTGAACGATTACTGGCAAGGCGAGCACCTTCCGAACCTGCATTTGAGCGAGCACGATAATCGCCACCTCGCTGCGGACTCACCCCCAACTGCCACAACATCGTCTCCAGCATCGCCACATCCGTCCCATGCATCGGCACATCCTCATCCGGACCCAGGGGACGATTCCTCACATACGCCACAATCGGTTCATGCGTCTGCTCCTCAAACCCCGGCACTGGCTCATCACTGTATTGCACCAATTGGTCGCCAGCCCAGTAACTCACTTCAACCCGCAAGCGCGCATCCAGCCCCAATTCCCAGCTTTCCGGCTCCCAGTACAGCCCCCAGCGTGGGTGGGTGTCACTCAGCGATGCATCCTCTGGCCCCCATTCCTGCAGCAGCACTTCCGTGACCGGGCCCGCCCCAGCCGATACAGTGGTGCATTCATCTGAGGCCGTCGCCAGGCTCGGGCAAATCCGCCCACTGGCATTGATCCACATCTTCATCGACTGCGGCTGCGCACCATTCGGGAAGTTGAACCGATAGTGAAGCCGCGCGCCACCCAGCAGGCGCAGCAGGTCAATCTCCTCGCCGCCTTCTTCCTCCACTTCCGGTGTCACCAGCAGTTCGCCACCGGGGTATTCGAACACCACCTGTAAACCATTGGTCCCGAACGCCCATTCCCACAGCAGGTTCGCCGGGTCGTGGTGCAGGAACAGCCGGATGGTCAGGAAGTCTTCCGCTGTGGTCAGGTTGGCCAGCTGGATCAGGTGTGCCAGTTGTTCCAGCCGGATGGGCTCGGGGGCGCCTGGGTCGAGCAGGAATTCGGTTTCGCCAATAGCGATCACGTACTGGCGGTCACCGTCGAAGCCTGGCAGGGAGTCCTGGCCCGGCAGGGTCAGCTCGTCGACCAGGTCGATCAGTTCATCAGGGCAGGAGATGATCGGGGCGCGGTTATCCAGCAGGTTGCGGCTTTGTTTTTCGCCGTTCTCGTCCTCGTAGGAGCCCAGGATCTCATCGACCCTGAAGTCGAGCTGGCTGAACTGGTATTCGGGGCGGACCACCCAGAGGTATTGCGGGGCAATCTCTTTGGCTTCTTCTTCCTGTTCATGCGCCAGCTTGCGGGCATCCGCCCGCAGGGCCAGGGTGGTGGCTTCGTCATAGCGCGGCACATACAGCGGCGCGAAGTGGTTCGGCCGCCCGGCCAGGGTCGGGTGGGCACCGCTCTGGTCGTATTGGCAGTGGCTGCACACTTCTTTGTTCAGGGCGCGGCCAAAAATGTTCAGGTAGTAATGCTCGTTGCCCTGCCCAAACTCTGGCAGCCGGAGCAGTTGCAACTGGCGGCCCGGCCCTATGCCGAACTCCGCCACATTGCCGGCGCTGCCGGCTGTCAGGGCCTCCTCCAGTGACACAGTGTCTTCCACCGCTTGCCCGGCGCTGACTGCCACGAGATTGCCGTCCACCACTTTCGCCAGCCGCCCGGTCAGGCCATAGTCTTCGCCACGGTTGGTGCCCAACGCCGCAGGCATCGGTGAGCCATCCGGTGCCAGCCATTCGGTATAGAGCCCGACGATGATGTCGCTGCTGGTGGCCGCGCCCTCGTGGCTGATCAGGTATTCCCGTTCTTCGCCTTGTGTCAGCCCGGCTTCGATTTCTGTCAGGCGTTGAGCCCAGACCTTGACGTTGGGGGGCAGCAGTGCCAGTTCGGGAACGTTCTGGCGGGCGCCGCCATCGCCGGCGCCGGGCCGGCCCAATTCAAAGCGCAGGCTGCCGGTGTAGCCGGTCACCCGGTTGATGGCCACCAGGTACAGGGATTCGCCCGGTGCGGGCAGGTCCACTTCCCGCGCCTGGTAGCGGGAGCTGAATCCCAGTTCTTCGCTTTCGGCACTGAATTGCTCTTCATCCGGCGCGCCGGTGATGCCGCTTTGACCGTAGGCGGCGTAGCTGTTGCGGCGGCTTTCCGCACCACGAAGCAGGGTGTGCCAGAGGTAGCGGTTGTTCTCGACGCGGCTGGCACGGCCGGCATAGGGGCCGTCCGGCAGGCCGCTGACTTCCACCAGCAATTCGCCGGTGCTTTCCCGGAAGATATAGACATCGGTGTGGCGCAGCGCGTCTTCGCTGATGCCGGTCAGTATCCCGGTGGCGCGCTGATCCAGGCTGCGATCGGCAAGACGCCACAGGTCCGGCACCCGTTCCGCCAGGATCTCTGCCTCCGGGCTGCGTGAACCGGAGGAGAAGTAGACCGCCTGCCAGGCACCTTCTTCGTTTTCCTGCGGGACGGTGTAGTCCATGCCGGTGTCGTCATCGGTTTCGGTCACTTTATCGGCCAGCAGGACCGTATCGTTTTCTCCGTCGCCGTCAAAATCCCATTCCTGTGTGGTGGGATCACCTTCCCGGTTTTCTCCTTCGTAGGTCACCGTCTCCCCCACCGGAATCGGCGCGCCACCGGGGGTATTGGCCAGGTGCATCTCGCCCACCAGCCACAGCACATCAATCAGGAAATCGAAGCGGTTCGGCCGGTAGCCCGCGTCGCCGCAGGCGGCGTAGACGGTGCGTAATTCGTAGTAAGGCGGGATACCCAGGCGGTTGGGATTGAAGGGGACCGTCGGCACGGTCAGGGTCAGCGGGAACTCGATGCCCGGCACCAGGTAATAGCCCCAACCGGTGCGCATACACAACATGGGCGCATTGACGGTGTAGCGGCCATCGCTGCCCGTCAGGGCATAGCTGGGGCCGTACCAGCCCAGTTGTTCAATGGTGGCGTTGGCCACCGGGCCGAAGATCTCGTCGCCTTCCTGCAAGCGTTGTTCTGACTGTTCCGTGCCACCGGGCTCGGCATAAAAGGCGGTGCGATAGGTGAACACTTCCACATCGAAATCGCCACTGCCCACGCCGCTGCCCTGTGCCGTGTCGAGGAGGTTGCCGTCCGCATCCATCAGCAGTGATGACACGCCGTCTTCCAGGGTGGTATCCCGGTCAAACAGGAACGGCGCGGCAATCAGTACATGGCGGCGGGTATCCTGACCGAAGCGGTCTTCTTCGCCCAGTACCACTACCGTGTGGAGGTGCGTCGGCAAGGTTAGTGGCTCGCTCATGTCGCCGTTGGCCAGCTTCAGGCCCTGGGCCAGCCTGTCCCGTGTGGTGAACTCCGCCCGGCTGGCCAGTTCCGGTTGTGTCGCGCGCAGCGTTGCCCAGCGGGACAGCACTTCTCGGTATTCGTCGCCGGAAAGGATGTAGCTGCCGTCCAGATGGCCTCCCGCCACCACTTCGCCGATCTCTTCGACTTCGGTTGTCTCGGCCGTTACCGCATTGCCCTGTATGCGGGCCTTGATGAGAATCGGGCCACCGTTGGGGCCGACCACCTGGGCGCGGGCCATGACGTAGCCCTGGGACATCACCGGCGTGACTTCCGGTGTCGCCACGAACATGCCTGCGCCCAGCAGGCTGGCCATCGCCACGTTGCCCGCCAACAGCGTAGCCATGACCGCGCAGCACAGTTTGATCGCCCGTCGCCCGCTTTCCCGATACATCCCTGAACCTCTTCTGTTGTGCTGTACTGTCATCCGCATGACTGTCGTTTTCATCAGCGTCCCCCGGCCCCCAGGACTGTCTGCACCGCCGCCCAGCCGCCCTCGCCGTCCACCCAGGCCCGCAATGCAGGCAGCGCTTGTTCAGTGACGGGCGCAATGCCCAGGTAATCGAGCCAGCGGCCACGGAAGGCGCGGCGCAGGATGACGCGCTCGCCGACCACTTCCGCGACACCCACCGGGGCGAGTGCGGAGCGGTTGTCGTTCAGCCCCAGCACGATCACCAGTGATTCGTCCTGCATCCATTCACGCGTGCCCTGGTACACCGGCACCGCCATCGACAGACCGACCTGCCCTTCTACACGCAGGCTGTCAGGCTGGAGAACGTACACACCGAACAGCGGCACCAGGCCGGTGGTTTCCAGGCCGAGGCGTTCCAACGGCAGGAACTGCGGATTCACCGTGACGCTGCCCGCCCCCTCAGGGCCATGCAACACCGCCTGGGTCAGATCGATTTCCAGCTGGTCGTTGGCGAGCCTGGTTTTAGCGCCGCTGCGCAGGCCAGAAAAGCCGGTGTTTTCATTCAGCAGCAGCAAGGTGCGCAGGCCGAGTTGATTGTGTTCGCCCTGCCGCACGGTGACGGGCTGCCGCCGTGTGCCAAAACGGGGGTCCTGCATGGCCGGATTGAAGACCAGTTCCGTCACACCACCGGCCACATGACCGGACTGCTCGCCAAAGCCGAGTTGATAACCGCCCTTGGCGTCCGTGGTCGTGCGCAACGAGCCCAGGGAGACGGTGACGCCGGCCACGGGATTGCCGAACTGGTCGGCGATGTTGCCGGACACCTGCGTCGGCAAGGGCTCCACGGTAAAACGTGCACGGCCCAGTGAAAGGCCGTCTGCGATGACCTCCGCATCCAGTGTGGCGCCATAACCGTAGTAGCGGTCAGCGACAAACGTGACCGCGCGGGCGCCCGGCAGGATGTCCACGGTGCCAGGTACAGGCGCAAGCGCCCGATGCACGGCTTCCAGCTTGTACCCCTGTGCGCGGAGGAAATCCGTACCCGATGCATCCTGGTTGATATAAGTCAGGCCGTGCAGGGTTTCTTTGATGGACACATTCAGCGTTGCGGGATCAACCGGGCGATTGAAATGGAATGTCAGGGCCTGGTTGGGTGCAATCACGCCGGCATCCGACGCCGGTGATGAACGCACCAGTGTCAGCGGCTGTTGAGACGGGTTGGCAATGCTGATCGGTATGTTGGCCGCCGCTACCAGCCCGGCATCAGGGTGATTGATCTCGATCCGCAGACTGTGCGTGCCTTCTTCCGCCGGCAGTTGCACGTTGCCCTGCACCAGCGTTCCGTCCAGGGTCAGGGGAAAGGCTTCTCCATCGAGCAGCGCCACCGCCGTGGCGCCGGGTGCCTGGCCCGCCAGCCGGGCCACGACAGATGTCGTGGCATGATCGACCACCACAAAGCGGGTATTGGCTACGGGGAGAATGGGCGTCAGCAGCGCAGAGGGCGACAGCGTGAATTGGTAACTCTGGCGCACCCGGTTTCCAGCCAGATCATGCGCGTCCAGGCTGACGGTGCGGGTGCCGGCTGACAGCGGTACATCGGCGACAAAGCGATATTCGCCTTCTGTCGCCGTGGCCACCAGGATCACCGGCGCGCCATCAATCAGCATGCCGGCCAGACGCGGGTCGGTCACCGTGCCGGCAAGCCGGTAAGGCGTTTCGTTGACCGGGTTATCTGCCGGCAGGAGTGCCAGGGGATTATCCAGGGTGATCACCGGTGCGCCGGTGTCCCTGTAAACGGTCACGCTTTGTGTCGCGGCACGTCCCAGCTGGTCTGTCGCCGTCACGGATACGGTCAAGGAGCCGGCACCCTGGGTAAAGGTCAGGGAGGAAGAAAAAGTGCCCGACGCCGTGCCGCCCACCCTGCTGGCAGGCACACCGTTTACAGTGATATCCACTGCACCGGCACCGCCTTCTACCCGGCCCCGTACCTGCACGTTGTCCGCCCCCTGCCAGGCGCCATCAAGCGGTGTCAGCAAGGTGAGCGTTGGTGGCGGCACGCTGTCTTCATCTTCGGGCAGGCGGCTGATGTCCAGCGTGCGGCTGTCGTGGCCGTCCGGGCTGTTGAGTTGCAGCACGAAGCGGTTGACGCCAAAGGCCAGAGGCAGATCCGTCACGGTAAACGGATAAACAAAACCGGTTTGCGCATCGCCCTGCCCGTCTCCGATCATCACCTGTGCGCCGTTGACCTGAAGGGTCAGCATTTCTGCAGTCTGCACGCCGTGAATTTCACCACTCAACGTCACGACCGGATCATGAACGATCGCACCTTGCGCCGGTGACACATTGACCAGACGCGGCGGCTCGACGCGGAGCACCTGAATGACCTCGCTGCTTTCATTGCCGGCGGCGTCGCGGGCCGTCACGGTAATCTCGTTGTTACCCACTTCCAGTGGCACCAGGCCAATGTAATGACCACCGGACTGCAAGGTGGTGGCCAGTGGCGTGCCAAAGCGGTGATTCAGCAACGTCACGCTGTGCATGGCGCGGTCGTCCACCGCCGTGCCGGTCACCTGGATATCAGCGCGTGTCACACGCGCTTGGGGTGGGTTGTTCACCGTCAGTACCGGCGCCACATCGTCCGGGTAATCGTTCGGATCATCCGGGTCTGTGCCCCGGCTGATCTCTTCTTCATTGCTGTAGCCGTCGCCGTCGCGGTCCGGGTCGATGTCGTCGGGAATGCCATCGCCATCCTGGTCCGGGCGCGTGACGCTGATGGCCGCGACGCTGCGGTTAGCGAATTGATCTTCGGCGGTGATGGTGATCTGGTTCAGGCCGGCACCCAGATTGATGCTCGCGCTGAATTCGCCGTTGGCGCCGGGCGTGACGGTGATAACGGCGCCCGGTACGGAGGTGTTGTCCACCAGGATACGGGCGACGCCGCTGCCATAGGTATCGTCCTGTGCCACGCCCGTCACCGTGACGGTGGCGGCGCCGACGACTGCGCTGGCCGGATTGTGGATCACCAGGTCCGGCGGAATCTGGTCCGCGCGCGTCACCTGTTTCCCGGCTGTCGCGCTGTTGCCGGCGATGTCCGTCACCGTGACCTGAAGCATATTGTCACCCCATTGCACGGGCACTGCTGCAGTGAACTGGTTGCCATCGCGCGTCACGGGCGCTGCCTCTGACTGCCCGGCCCGCGTGACGACAATGGTGTCCACACCGCTACCGTGCTCGCCGTCGTCCACCTCACCTTCCAGAACGAACGGTGAACGTTGTACGGTTTCCTGTTGCGGCCCCGACAGGGATATCAGCGGCGCGGTCACATCTTCGCGGATCACGTGCCAGCCGAGGGTGGTTTCATTGCCGGAGTGATCCCGTGCCAGCACGCTGAAATGGTTATCACCGAACGCGACAGGCAGCGATGTGGAAAACACTGTGCCGGATATTGCCACCTGCATGGTGTCACCCGTATCGCTGCGCGTGATCCACAGCCCGGCCACACCAGCCGACGGGCCACCTGTGTCCGTGACATGGCCACTGAGTGTGGCCGTGGCGGCTTCCTGCCGCTGGCCATCAGGCTGATCCAGTGTGATGACCGGCGCTTCTTCGTCAGGCACTTCCAGGTCGGGGTCGAGGGTGTTATGGCACAGATCACCGTAATCGAGCTGGCCACGCTGGCTATTGCTGATGGCGGTAACCCGTGCACCCAGTTGCAGGCTGACCGTGGACGCCGCCAGGTCGCCGGTGATGCTGGCGCCCGTTGAAAGCGAAGCGTCCCCCACGACATAAACGGAGCCGGTAATGCCAGCGGAGGTCTGCAAAGAAAGGTTGTTGTGCGCTACCACCAGTAACTGTTCTGTCGCCCCACCAGCATTCAGGTGCACCGACAGCGGTACGGAAAAGGGATTGCGCACATGCAGCCGCACCGTGCCCTCGCCCTGTACTCTGAGTTCGGCCCCCAGCGCCAGGGAGAGGTTTTCAACCCAGTAGTCGCCCGGCCCGAGGATCAGGGTGCCGTCCAGCCCGACGGAGAGATTACGGATACGCCAGGGGTGTTCGGACGCCGGCAATCGCAGCGTGCCCCAGAGGCCGATACTCACATCGCGGAAATCGCGGGAGTTGCCCTGGTAAGACTCGTTGCCCAGCCAGCCCACATTCAGACGGGCACTGCCCTGAGCCGACAGGAACGGTGGCAGGATGGCTTGCGCGGCGGCCGAGCCGGTGATCGCGCAGGACGCATTACCGCAGGACAAGGGCAATAACGACAGATCCAGTTTGCTGCGTGCCACCAGTGTATCGGCACCACCCGCCACATGGCCGCCCCAGAAAGACAGCCTCGCCTGCGGGTCATGTGCCGCCACAGGCGTCGGAAACAGCGCCGTACATTCCTGCGTGGTGTCCGCACGAACCTCGCTGGTCGTTCCCGCGATCAACACGATGGCGGCCAGCAGTCCCCCGACTCTCGATCCCCTTGTCATTGAAACATCCTGTCCTGGTTATTCTTCCCGCAGATACTGGATATCCGCCTGTGCCGTGGCCTGGTCCATCACCTCACGAATGCCCTGGCGCAATTGCATCGGCGCCAGGCGCAGGCGAATGTCATCGCTGACCTCGGACAACGGACGTGGCGGCACCATCTCCACGACGACCAGCTTCAGCAGGCTGGCTTCGCCCGCTTCCAGTGATACGGCGCTGACCTCCCCCGGCTGCATGGCTTTCAGGCGCGCGCGCAGGGTCTCGCTGCCCAGCGACTCGGCGGCGGTGCCCTGACGAAAGTTCACTGGCAGGCCCTCTGCTCGCCCGGTATTCGCCAGTGCCTGCCAGTCGTTTTGTCCGACCGTCTGCCCCAGCCAGCGCACCGCTTTGTCGCGCAGGGCGGTGTCCTGGCCCGTTGCGACGCTGAGTTGTTCATAGCGATAGCGCGTACCGCCCCCAAACAGCTCCGGGTGCCGCTGGTAATACTCGTTGACGCTGTGCTGTGGCACCGGCACAGGGACGACGTGTTCGGAAAGATAACGCTTAACTAATTGTTCTTCTCGCCAGGCCGCCACCTGATGCGCCAGCGCCGTGCGCTCCTGTTCGCTCATGTCCTGTTCGGCGAGTAATGCCATGGCCCGGCCGGCAACAAGGCTTTCCAGCACCTTGCGGTCGGTGGATGCGTCCGCGAGCAGCATGCCCTGTTCACCCAGTGTCCGCTCGCGGGCCAGGGACAGTTCATAGTCGTAAACCGGCGCGCCATTTACTGTGGCCAGCACCTCGTGCTCGGGTGCTGGCTCACTGCACCCCGCCAGCAACAGGGCGCTGACAACGCATGCCAAGGCGCGGAGGATGCAGGGCATTACTCTGCCTCCCGCCGCGTCACTTTCACGGACGACATCAGACGCTGGCTCTCTTCATCTTTTGCTCGTTGCCGCAGCTGATAACGAATATCGCCTTCCACACTTTGCAGCGACTGGCTCGCCACCTGCGGCCCTTCGATCAGGCGGATCACATGAAAGCCAAACGGTGTGGTCACGATGCCGGAGGTTTCGCCCGGCGAGAGGGCAAACGCTGCGTCGGAAAAGGCCGGGGCTACTGCGCCTTCTTTCATCCAGCCCAGGTCGCCGCCCTTGCCTGCGGACAAGGTATCTTCCGAGTAGCGCTCCGCGATATCGGCGAAGTCTTCGCCCCGGTTGATAAGGCTGAGGGCTTCGGTGATGGTGGTCAGCCGGGCTTCACGTTCCTGTTGCGACATTTCCGGCCGGGTGCGCACCAGAATGTGTGCCAGGTGCGCCTTGCGGGCGCGGTATTTATCCGCATTAGCGGCGTAGTAGCTGGCGACCGCAGCATCGTCCACGTTATCGCGCAGGTATTCATCGAAATAACGGCTGATGACCAGTTGCTTGCGGTATTCGTTGACTTCCACCTCGATCGCCGCCTGGTCAAGCAGATCGGTCTTGAGCGCGGCGGCGGCCAGGGCCTCGCGGTGCAGATAATCGTCCAGGGCGCGGCGGCGCTGTTCGACGTTATCGGGAGAGATGCGCTTGGATTGCAGATAGGCATGGAATTCCTGTTCGGAAATATCCCGGCCATCGACGGTGGCGATGCCGTCCGAGCATCCCGCCAGCCATGCCAGGCAAACCATCAACATCCATCTTGAGTACAACATGCTATGGGCTCCGCGTTCGTTCTATTCAACTGTGGGTTCAGGCATGAATCTGATACGGGTCGGCGCCGGTGCCGGCCACGCAGGCGCGTCCGGCGCACTGAACGCCGGCAATATCTCAACCTCGAATGCCTGCACATGGTAATCGCCCCGCACATCCAGCGTCATGATGTGCAAGGGATAGATACCCGGCGCAATATCCGCGTCCACCACCACTGGCAAGTCAAACATCAGCTGGCTGGCTTCATGACCCACCTGGACGGGATAGCCGGTGTACCGGTTGTTATACACAGGCATTTCGTTAAACCATTTTTCGGCGATGACTCTCGACTCACCCTCGACATCCATCGTGACGGCCAGCATGAGTGTGTCCCTGCGCTCATCGACCAGTTCGAACGACAGCCGCGAGCGGGCGTTTGCGTGCCAGGACGGTTGCGTCCCCAGCAAGGAGATACTGACCGGAGCGGTCGCCTGATCCAGCGATACTTCTTTGAGGGTTTCCGCACCGCAGCGCGCCTTGATACGCAGCGGCAGCTGGGTCGGCAGGTCACGCAAGTCCTCTGCCCCGGCCAGGTACTCCCCCCGGTAGAGATAGAAGTAAACGCCGTCCGGGGACGAAAGGCTGAAGCCAGGGGCCGGCCAGTTCAATGTGACCTCCACGGCATCTGTCGCTTCCACCCGAATGGCAGGGGTGCCACTGTAGAAGTCCACGCCGTTAGGCACCACCGCGTTCCACCAGTCCAGCAACGAGCCAGCCTCGGTCTCTTCGGTGGGGCTGATCATTATGCGGCGTGGGGAGTTCATCACCTGGCTGATCGTCCGGACCATCGCCGCAGGTCCATCCGGGATTTCCGAAAAGCCGGTCTGGGTGCCGTAGGAACCTGCACCGAACCACTCCACCGTGACGGCGTCAATATCGCAGGACGGCGCCGGTGCCACGGTCACCAGGTAGGATTCGCTGCGCTCGATATCCTGCTCCGCGCTGTCGCGCACCAGCGATTGCCAACTCGCACCGGTATGCTCCGGCAACAACCGCCAGGCCCTCGGCACGCCGATGTCTTTCAGGAACCAGACGGAGCCATCCGGCTGCCCGCTGCCATAACCAATGGCCGTGCCGGCAAACGCAGGCTGCTCTGGCCACCCGGCAGGTTCGTACCATGGCATCACGCCGTCGCCGGCAGCCGCCGGTGTCACCGCGATGTAGGGCGAAGTGCGACAGGCAGAGGAAGCACTGCAGGTATAACGTCCCTCTGCCGCCTGCTGGTCTGTCATGGAGGGCGTGGTGGACTGACTCGCCGCCGCCATGATCAGGTGGTACATGCCGGCCTCGGCCGGTGCCAATACCTGATAGCGCTGCACGGTCTGGTGGGGGCCCACCTGCACGAAGGCGCCGGGGACGACATCGTCTGCCGTCAGGCCTGACCTGGCGTCATCGGCGCGCAGCACACGCCCCGCCATCCGGTATGAGGCACCAATATCAATGTAGAACAGCACCTCGCCTTCCTGGGCGGAGCCGTCATACCAGAAACGACGATGATGCGCCTGGTAACTGGAGCCGGAGTTCACGGCATACCGCAACCGGTCGTTGTCTCCCCACCGCAGCGGCATGCTTTGTCGTTCGCTCAGGAAACCAAGATCGCTGACAAGCCCCAACTGCCCGCCAACACCCATGTTGGAGAAATTGGGCATTGCCAGAATTTGGCCGCCCAGCGCCTCCCGCTCCGTCACGCTCCCTGACAACAGAGGATCACTGTCTATGACAGGTGCGGCAGGCACCACGCCAGCCACCGAACGACTGACCGGGAAGTAACCGTACAGGTCACTGAACAGGCCCGCATACAACACATCGTTTGCCTGCAGCGACGTGCTGCTGGCCTCCAGCAGGAATTGCCGGTCATCACCGTCGTAATCCGCCCAGGCATCTGTCAGATAGTCACAGCCAGAACAGGATGGCGCATAGACAGTGCCGTCCTCTGGATAGGGTGTATATCCCAGGTAGACGGGCTGAATGTCATATTGTGCTTCGACATTGAGCCACATGAGCGTCTGGTACTGTTCCGAGTAACGGTTATAGGTCTCGGTCACCGGTTTTGCGGAGACGGTAATGGCAGGCGCAGGCACCGAAGCTCTGAGCACTGTCACGGTGAACTCCGTTGCCATATCCGGTATTGAAATCGTCACACTGCCGGGTTGCAGCGCATAAAGCCCGGATGCTGTGCTGGCTTGCTCATCGCCTCGCAACCACTGGCTGACAAGACAGGCAAATTGATCCGCAGGGCAATACTGTTCCGCGCCCTCCGCCAGCACAGCGACACGGGTATCGGACACCTGTATGGCGGCCGGATCGACAGCCCGATACCAGGGCATGACTGTTTGCCGGCCGAAGACGGTGACCTGCACATCCGGAAGCGCCACTTCCAACCCGTCCACGCCCAGCGTGTGGGTGAGGGGTGCCGGCGGCGACACCCAGCTCACGGCGGTGGCCTGGCTGGCAATATACGCGGCATCAGGGTAATCCTCCGCAGAGAGAGGATCATGACCCGCGAGCATCTCGATCAGATCCTCCACACCGTCGCCATCACTGTCTGCAACCGACGGATCCAGGCCCAGCAACTGCTCCTGCGCATCGGTGAGACCGTCACCGTCGCTGTCGGTCACGTTGGCCAGATCGGCGAGCGTGATGCTCTGCAGCGACGCCTGCCCTGCGCCATCCAGTGCCATGACGTGCAGACGGGTAATGCCCCCCAGTTCGGTACCGGACTGCATCAGCAGCACCGGCGGATTGAACCACTGCGGATCCATCAACAGGGGAATCTCCAGCCAGCCCCCATATTGGGAGCGGCCCGTCACCGGCACGCGGGACGACATTCCGGCGGCGTAATAATCCGAGGCAAAGTCATGGTAGCCGAGCAGAACCAGACGATTATTGGCGGCGCAAGCCTCACCCTCGACACAGAACGATTCATGTTCGCCCAGCACTACCAGGGCACTGAGGTCACCATCTGCATCCAGTACATTCGCGGCGAGACGGCGGAACTGCATGGCGGGTAGCTGATCCGGATATTCATCCACCAACAGCGTGGGTGGCGCGCTATGACCGTCAAACAACACCTGCGTGATGCCCGGGCAGCCCGGTGTGGTCATGTTCACACTCAGTGCACGCTCGCCGGCTTCAGCGACGCTGACATCCACGGCGTACAGGCCCGCCCCGACCGGATAAACCGGCGACGCGAATGTGTTGTCACCAAAACTGAAGCTCACCTCAGCCGCTGCCTGCGAAACGTTCACCAGCATGTAATGGCCGACGGTGTCGGACGGGCTGGGTGACATGCCCAGGACCTCCTCAATGCCGAACACCGGCATGCTGTCGAGCAGGTCCAGTACCGGTGCATTGTGTTCCAGTGCAGCCAGTTGTTGCTCGATACGCTGGACATTGGTCAGCGACGACACCGTTTGCGGCAGCACAGTGGCTTCGAGGGTGCCGCAACTCGTCGTCCCCGCTTCCACCGTCAGCACGCCCAGCGGAATCTCACTGACCCGCGCGGCTGCACCGGCGGCGCCGTATTCGATGACACGCAGTGACAGCGCGCTGCCGTCCATCTCTGGAGCAGCGATCAGCGGCACGTCCCGACGTACATGGAATGTTTCGAGCACGTCGTGGCCGTGTGTGAGGAGAATGCCTGCCTCGCCACCACGCGGCCTGATCTGCGCCAGGTCATACTCCAGCTCAAACTCTATCGCCACGCTATTGCGCGGTGGAGCATAAGGGGCGCCGCCCTCTTCCCACTGCGGTGCCATGCCGCTGTCGATAAAGAAATAGGCATCCTCGGCAATGCCCTGATCCAGCCAGTCCGACGTTTCCGGGTCCACGGCCATCGCCAGCCAGTAGTCACCATTTGGGATGGCGTAATCGAGCACGAAGCCATCCGTCTGAGAGAGCCCAAAGCGGGCACCCGGCAACATCTCGCCGCTGGCCGCATCGACAATGGCCAACTGGACTTCTTCAGCGCTCTGGAACTGGATATTGCGCAGCATCAGGTAACCTTCGCCGTTGGGTGAATCGACGCTGAAACCGAAGTACTGCACCTGGCCCAGCGGCGCCTGCTCGGTGGAATCCGGGTGATAAAGGGCGCGCAACCTGATCCGGTCACGGCTCAACGGCAGGGCACGATGCTGCCCCACCGGCGCACCGTCGAGCAGATAGAGCATTTCCACCGTGTTATGCGGTGCGGAAACCACCCCGGCGACAGGAGGTTTCAGCGCGTGTCCGGATGCCACAGTCAGTGCCGGCGCATCGCTCACCTGGATCAGCGCCTCGCTCTGGTCGGCCACCTCAAGGTCGATGCTCAGGTGTTCCACTTGCCAACCGTTCTGGGTATATCTTTCCACCCTGAGTTGCAGTTCGCCCTGCAAATCATCCGGCACACCCTGTTCGAAGGTCAGCAACAGCGGCTCGTAGGGCGAAGCCTGGCGCAGTTGCACTCCTTCCATGCAGGGATAGCCACAATGCCAGTCCGTACTGATATAGGCGCCATCCAGCCTGGCCTCCAGAAGAGTGAAAGCCGCATCCGTGCCTTCAAGCAGTATCCGGGCCTGCCCGTACTCGGCGCCGCGATACAGTGGCTCACTACCCAGCGCGACCACTTCCATGACCTCCAGCACGCCGGAGGCCTGGAGTGATGGTGCCTCCGTCAGCGTTACGCTGATCGTCGCAGTACCAGGTGCCACCAGCCTCAGTCCGGCGGGGTCGGCGATTACCACATCGGGGTTATCGCTGTTGAACATCAGCATATCGGCACTGGCAGGCAGCGTGACGGCGACACCGCCGTGCTCGAACAACAGCGTCACGGCAGGACGGTAGGGCCGGTCTGACATCAACACGCTCATTTCCGCCGGCATGTTCAACGCTGTGATGAACTGGATGGCAATGCGGCCGTCTGCTGAATCCAGCGGGTCACTGCCGGAGATCACCTCGACGAAGTCAGGAATTCCGTCGCCATCGGTGTCCGGGTTCAGCGGATCTGTGCCATGCTCGGTATATTCCTGCCAATCTGACAGACCATCACCGTCGGTGTCCGCCATATCGGGATCAGTGCCGATGCTGAGTTCGATGATGTCCAGCAGGCCGTCACCGTCACGGTCACCGTGGTAATGACGTTTTTCCGGCGGCAGCGTGTATTCAATGTAGTTGCCGTCGCCATCCTCCGCGAATATCACCAGTTCGTCATTCGGCAACAGCGGCGCTGACAACAACATAAACGGTAGGCGCAGCGTAGTGTCGACCGGCGCATTCCGGCTCCAGGCATAACCGCTCATCGGCAGCCCTCGTGACAGCAGATTGAGCACCGCAAGCTCTTCTTCCTCGGTAACCCACTGGCCCTGACAAGATTCCTGTGCCGGCTCACCGCTCATTACATAGTTATACGGCTGGCAGACCTGAACGAGCCGCTTCAGACCAACACGATACAAATCACCGTCGCTGTCTTTTACCGACACATCGACATAACTACCCTGCATTGGCATACCAGAGCCGGTATAGCTGGCATCGAGAATCTCTGGTGCCGCCAGATGCAGCGTGTGCGGCAGCGTCAACGGCACCAGCTCTTCTTCACCGGAGCAGGCATTCTCGACCAGCAAATGGATCGTATCCGTGCTGCCATACTGGGCCACGAGGTCCCGGTACATGCCGCTGAAGAGGTAGATATCCAGCAGGCCATTGCCGTGCGCCACGACAAATGGCTGGTTCGGCAACAGATTGCCCAGCTCATCCGCCACGCCGATAAAGCGTGCATCGGCCTGGCTCAACGCCAGCCCCCAGGCGGCGTAGGCATGCGCATCATCGACAGGGCCCGAGAAGGGGGCCAAAGGCGGCGCCTGATAACGCAACAGCGGCATCTGCATGGCATCGCCCGTACGGCGTACCGTCACCGCCGGACAGGTCGGCGGTGCAGCCGCCGCCGTAACGGACAGCGTGCCAAGCACCTGCTGCGACACCCGGATCGGCGTGTCGGCGCCGGTGTATTCTTCCAGCACCACGCTGAGTGTGCGGCCGTCCATCCAGGTTTCCATGACCAGCGGCGACAGGTTCGTTTCATGGAAATGCGCCTGCGTGTCCTGGTTGCGGATAAATGACACATAGGGCTGCGTGTGAACCGGCACCACTGCGCCCCCGTTATATTGCAGACGGAACGATGCCAGCGGCGGGCGGAAGCTGCCTTCTTCTGTTGTGTAAGCCAGCGGTTCCCGATCAGGGATACCATGCCCCGCCATCAGCGCCAGATAATAGTCACCGGCAGGCAACGTTTCCGCGAAGGGCCCGCTGGCTGGATGCCACGGATAAGACGTTTGCGTCGCCACCGCAACAATCACCGCCATGTAGTCCAGTTGTGCCGCGTGATCCCAGTCAGCGAGCTCGAAACCTGGGTTAGCTTCTTGTGGCAAGCGGAAGCGGTACAACTGCAACGCCTCCATACCCGGCGAACCAACCTCGCTGGCTCGCATACGGATACGCTGCCCCGATGCCGGCAGGGCATCCGGACGTGACACATCCAGGCCATCAACATAGACCGGTTCTGGCTGGTTGACCGGCTCGCCGTCAATCAGCCAGGTCACCCGTGCGCTGTTATAAGGTGCAGATTGCAATGTAAAGGTCGGCCGGAATACCTCACCCTCGGAATAGGCAAGCACTACGGCCCCGGTATTGAGTACGGCGGGCGCATCATCGTAGACAGGCAGCGGCACAAAGATCTGTTCAATCAGCTCACCCTGCTCATTGCCCGCCAGACAGAAATTGACCTGCTCGCCGCTACCGAAGTTGCCCCCTGCCGCAACCTGTTGCTGGCTTGAGAGATCCGTCAATGTGTAGCCACCGTTACCACTGTCACAACACAGGCCATCGCCAAACGAATCGTCGATCACAAAGTCATAACAACCCGCCGGCAGGGCTACCGCACGCTCAAGGATGCCGTTGGCCAGGCTGTGAGCGTAATTACCGTCGGCAAACAATACGTTTGCCTGAGCATCCTGAATGCGCCAGGAAATATCCTCCGGGAAATCATCGAATGTCAGCCTGACACCCACGCCGGCGCCGACCGCCATGAAACGCATCTCCAGCTGATCCGGCAGATCGGACGGCACGCCCCACGGCATGACCAGCAGGAACTCCGCGTTACTGCGTGCATCCACATACACCCCTTCCGCGCAATCCTCACACGCGTGAAGCTGAGGCAGACCAATGGCCACACGCCGACCACCCAGGTACACCTGCAAATCACTATTGGCCGGGATATGGCTGAGATCACCCACTGTCATGAGCACAGCGCGGCCATATTCCGCGCCGCGATACAGTCGATCCGCCGGGTAATCGGACGCAATGATGGTCGGCATTGCCTCATCCACCGGCGTCACCGTCAGTGTCGTGGACGCCATGACCCCCGGATAATCCGTCAGCGATGCCGTCACCAGCGTCTCACCATCACGCAGCAGTTCCAGCAGGCCCTGCTGGTCCCTGGCAATGCTGCTGTCCGCACTGATGAGCGTAACGAGACTGTCCAGTGCCACACCGGTCACCGTCAGTTGATGGCCGCCATGATCAATGTGGGCAACCAGCGGCAACCGGTAGGTGCCCGCGCTCAGCGGCACGCTCAGGGACTGCGGCAGCGACAGCGAGGCCACGCGCGCGCCATCAAGCTGGTAGCTGTCCGGATCGGTCGGGTCGCTGCCTTCCAGCAGTTCCAGATAATCAGGCACACCATCACCGTCGGTATCGCGCTCGGGTGGCACGTTCACAGTGACCGACACCAGCGTGGACACCAACGGGTTTTCCAGCAGGGCCAGGGTTATTACCGCTGCGCCCGGCGCATGCCCCCGCACACCCAGCCCTTCACCGCTGGCGACGGACGGGTTCGAACTGGTCACGGTCAGCAGTTCGTGAATATCCAGCAGCGCAGCATCCAGTTCATAGCGACGACCTTCTGCCTCGAACACCACCGTCAGGCCAAGGTCGGCATACGGATTCAGCAGCGGGTCCAGCGTCACGGCGCTCTGCGTCGGCAGCAATTGCGTGACGAAGAACGGATCGATAAAGCGCACCATCGCATCCGTGGCATCACCGCCGGAAATCACTTCAACAAAGTCTGGCAGACCATCCTCGTCGCTATCACCGGACAGCGGATCGGTGAGGTGGATATTCACCTCGTCGTAATCACTCAGGCCGTCGCCGTCGGTATCGCTGTTGGTCAACGACGTACCCAACGCAGCTTCTTCCAGGTTCGTCAGGCCATCGCCGTCGAAATCTTCCTGGCCATCCAGCACACCGTTGCCGTCGCTATCAGCCAGCAGCGGGTTCAATGCTTCGTACTGCGATTCGAGCAGGTTACTGAGACCATCGCCGTCAACATCACCAGTCGGGTCGAGCACCGGCAATTCGAGGCGGTTGGCTGAAGCCACATACTCGTCGTCAAGCCCGGCTGTATAGGCGGTGATGACCAGAGGTGTGCCGTCGTCACGTTCAGCCAGTGACGGCACCTGGAGCAGCCAGGGCATCTGGGTCGGCTGCACGCTGCCCAACTCCGGCCAGTCAAAGTACAGGTCAGGCAGCAGCCCGACCGGCGATTCACTGTCCAGCGCCAGCGACAGCGCAGCCTGTTCCAGCACATAACCCTGTTCCGGTACGGCGAACGCGAACGGCGCGACACAGGCCTGCAATTGTTGCGGCAGCAATGCATCGCTTTCCGCCAGCCCCAGCAGCGGTGATGACGTGGTATCCACCGTCACACATTCGCCCAGCGGCAACCGCGCGTCAGGCACAAACCGTGCAAGCGTGTCGTCCAGCAGCCAGTTTCCGGCGACCGGCAGGCCATCCAGCAGTACCTGGATGCCGGTATCCGTCACACCTTCAATCGCCAGTGGTTCATTAAAGGTCAGTGCAATCGGGGTGATCAGGCTGTTCACCGCCTGCTCGACCTCGATGCTGCCCACGGCGGGCCGACGCTTGCGGAAACTCAGCGTCAACGGCTCCGTCACCAGTTCACCCACACCCGCTTGATACGCGGGAATGCTGACCTGCACCTCGCCTGCCACGCTGGTGGTGACCGCCACGGTGGTTTCGCCGGCGGTCAGCGTCGCGGCGTGACTGCCCTCGCCTTCCACGGTGGCATCGCCGTCCACAGCGACGGTGGCGGCAAACGCCGTCTGCGCGTCCGCAAACTGATAAACGCGGTTGCCGAAGGTGTCTTCCAGACGCACCCGTACCGTGGCGGTTTCATCCGCTTCCAGGACGTCTGCTTCACCCTGCGCGTGGTTATCGAAGCCGGCGAGCGTCAGGGCAAGGCGTGCCGGCGCGGCATGCACCACTTCCATCGGTAGCGCACTGACCGCCACAGGCGCGGTGGCCAACTGCTCGTCGTGGTCATAGCGCACCGGCAGGGCCACGCCGTTGCCTTGCAGACTCACCGCGCCCTGGTACAGGCCCGCGACAGTGCCTGCACGCACGGGCAATGTCACCGCCGAAGAACGCAGGTTCAGGGTGATGCGCTGCCCTTCGCCCATCGGTTCCGCCTGCGCGTCATTGGTAAAGCCGAAATAGAAACCGGGGTACGGCAACGCCAGTTGCAGTTGCGCATCGTCCGGCAGCAAGGCCGGGTTGCCGCCCGCATCGACGGCGGCAATAGTCAGCGTGATGTGCTCACCGGCCTGGGTGGCAGGAATATGCGCCACATTCACCGCAGCCAGCGCGCCGGCATCGACACGCAAACGCAGAGTGTTGCGCACGGCGAAGCCACGCACGGCGGCCTGCAAATCGTAAATGCCGGTGGGCAATGCGGTATCCAGCGTCCAGTCCGCCAGGCCACCCAGGCCCGTGGTGACACTGCCTTGTTGCACGGCCTGACCATTGCGCAGCAATTGCCAGTCAACATGCTGCGCAGCGACAGGCCGCGCCGCGCTGTCGATCACGCGCACCTGATAGCGGGCTGCCACACCGGCGCGGAACACGCGCGGGTTGCGCGAGCCGTCGCCGTCATCGAACTGCAACGCGTTCGGGAAGCGTGACATCTGCACGCTGTAGGGGGCCGACAACCCTTGCTGGCCGAGATGATCCGTGTAGCGCACGCGGAAGCTGAAGCGATCATCCGGCAGGTCGGTTTCCGGCAAGCGGACTGTCAGCGACAACGCGCCCTTGCCTGCCGAGAGGGTTCTCGAGGCAAGCACCGTATTCTGCCCGGACAACAACGCAATCTCCGCCGCATCCTGCCCCTCATCCACCGCCAGCAGGTTGCTCAGGCTGACGGTATGGGTGCTGCCGTAGAAATTGCTTTGCGGCTGGCTGAGCATCAGCGCGTCCATCTGTGGCGCGCGGTCGGGTTGTACGCTAATGCTCTGCTGCAATTGCCCGATCTGGCCCAGATCATCCTGCGCCTCGATCAGCAACGTCGCGGTCGTCGCCTCGGCAATGCGGCCCGCGCGGCGATCTCGACCGGTGAAGGCCAGCTCGCCCGAACTGCGGGTGTGGCCGCTGAATTCACGCGCCCCCAGTGCGAAGCTGTCCCAGCTCACGCGCACCTGCCGCAGCGCCACATCGTCCTGCGCTGACACAATCAGCTTCAGCGGCCCCTGCTCGAGCACGGACACAGGCGGCTGCACCAGCACCGGCACGGGCCGGGTGTCTTCCACCACTTGCAGGCTGAAGTTCGCCTGCGCCGGGTTGCCCGCACGGTCGGTCACTTCCACGCTGTAATCCAGCACGTCATCACGCAGCGCCGTGCGTTCGGTAAAGACCAGATCACCGTCGCTGAACAGGGCGGCGACAATGGTGCCGTTGCGACGCAGCAGCGCCTGCTCCACGCCGCTGCCCGGATCACTGACCGGCACGCGCAGTGTGAACGGATGTTTTTCCACCACACGGCCCGGCGATACCAGCAGATGATCTTCGTCGATGGCAACGCCGCCAATCAGAGGTGCATCGGCATCCAGCACCCGATGGATCGCCACCGGCGCCGACTCGGTGGTGTTGCCGAACATGTCGATGGCGCGCACTTTCAGCCAGCGGCCGTTGTAGCTTTCGTCGTAGTCGCGGCGGATCACATACTGCGGGCCGTAGTGTTTGCCGTCGATCTGGTAGGCGCCAAACGCATCGGTGGTTTCGGAGAGATAAAACTCCACCTGCTCCACCGGCAGGCTGCTGTCGAGCACATCGGCACGCACTTCCAGGGGCTTGGGCAGATGGCTGACGCCACCGGCAGTGGGTGCAGTGATCACGACACGGAAACCGTTGACTGGCAGATCTTCACCCTGCAACAGCACCTGACGTGGCACAGAACGCACCACCGTGCCGTCGGCGCGGCTGGCTTCGGCCATCACGGAGAAGGGCTGGCCATTGCGCAGGAAGCCCGGCACCGGCACCCGGTCATCGAACGGCGCTTCGTGCCGTGCGGCGACGACGCGGTTGTTGACCAGATAGCGCACGCTGTCGAGTGCAAAGGTATCGGTCAGGCTCAGGCTCAGTTCGCCGCCCTGACTGAACACCACGCCCGGCGCGGGCAGCAACGGCGCGGCCAGGCCACCGGCGTCCGCCAGATTGACGGCATACAGACGCACGCCACCGCCCTGTAGCGTCACAAGCAGGCGGTCACCACTGCTGGCCAGCGAACGGGCACGCGCCGGCAGCGGCAGAGACGGCAGACCGTCCTGGCTGAGCGTAAACGGGTTGAGTGCCATCAGGCGGTTGTCGCTGCCGTCGCGCAGCGCGACCCACAGGCGGCCATGCATCACCGTCAGTGCGTCCACCGTGCCGGCCAGCGGCACCAGCGTATCCTGCAGGGAGCCGGTATCCAGGCGGTGCAATTGGTCATCGGCCGTAAAGAACAGGTGGTCGCCGCTGGTGGCCAGGTTCGCCAACTGTGCCGCACCACCGTCCAGCACGTCGGTACGGCGGATGTCGTGCGTCTGCAAAGGCAACGCCAGGCCGCTGAGGCGGAACAGGCGCCGGCTGGCGGTGGCGACATACAAGACGTCACCGTGGCTGCTCAGTGACACGATATTGTCGCCCGGCAGGACAGTGAACACCGTCTGCACATTCAGGTCTTCGGGATCGTGGATCAGCAGGCTGTCACCGGCCACCGCCATCAGGAAATGTTCGCTACTGTGCAGCAGCGATGGCAGGCGCTTGGCATGACTGACGGTCTGCGCCGGTTTGCTCGCGCCCGGCAGATAGCGATGCAGCAATCCGGTATCACGTTCGAGCACAAAATCCTGCGTGGCCGAGAAGGCCACGCTGTCCACCAGCGTGGTGAACGGCGCGCCAAGCTGGCGCAACGCCCAGCCGCTGTCGGCCTCCGCCGACGGTTGCGCATAACCTGCGCCAGCCAGTGCGCCGGCCAGCATGAATTCACCGTCGCGGGCCGCTGAGGCCACCACGGTATCCAGTGCGATCATGTCTGCCAGCGGCACCGGGGCGCCGCTCTGTTGCCAGCGGTACACGCGACCACCGCTGTACAGCCGGTCACCCTGTACGGTCAGCGTGTCGTCCAGTGCAGGCAGGCTGTAGTCACCCAGCCATTGCAGCGTGCCCGCTGTGCCGGCGTCGAAGACGGCGAGTGTGCGGCCATCGGTCAGGGCCGCCAGCACATCGGTGCCGGCCACAGCCAGCGCCGCGATGGGACGCGTCGCCGGCAGGCGGAAGGCACCGCGCCGATCAAGGCGTGTCAGGCCGCCGCGATCATCGGCGATCACCAGCGCCTCACCAACGCGGGCCAGTGCCACCCCGCCTGCCAGGACGTGCAATGTGCTTGCCGTCCATTGCGATCCGTCGCGGGTAATGCGATGCAGGCCGTTATCATCCAGTACCAGCAGGCCCTGTGCATCGGCACGCAACGCAACGATCTGTTCCGCGCCCAGCAACTGACGCAGGCGCGTCTCGGCCAGCGGTTGTGGTGTCAGCGTATTGCCGCTGACGCGGAACACACGGATGCCGTCCGCCACCTGTGCAAACAGCCATTCACCGTAGCGAGTGACACTTTGAATATCGTCCGCCAGTGGTTGCGTCGCCACCGAGGCAAAATCCTCGATCGGGTCGAGCACATGGAAGCCCTGCCCGGCCACGCTGACCAGCAGGCGGTCGCCCAGGCTGACCAGTGACGTCAGCGGCGCGTCGAAGCGGCGCAGCACGGTGCCCTGACGATCCAGCAAGTCACGGCCATTGGCCACCCACAGACGGTCTACATCCGGCAACAAATGATCTGCGACCAGCGTACCGTCGGGCTGCCAGTCGTAACCGGGCAGGACGGTCACAGCGCGCTGCACCTGACTGTGATTGCCCTGGCCGTCCTCCGCGCTGGCCGTGACGCGCAGGCGGCTGCCGGCTGCCGGTGCTTGCAGCAACACATTCTGCGTGCCGCGAGCCAGCGTGTTGTCCGAGGCGTCACGGATCACCACCTGTGTGCTGCCTGCCGGCAGCGGCTCGGCCAGGCCGGCGCTGAATTGTGCCCCGGCGCGCACCAGCAACGGTGCCTCCAGCACAGGTTGGGCGATGCCACGTACCGGCAGCACCGTCAGCCCTAGAGTGGTTTCCTGCCAGGCGTGCGCCTCGCCAAAATAACCGCGCAGCCGCAGCGTGAACACTTCACGCTGGTTCACCGCCGGCAACAGCCAGGCCAGACGGCCCGCCGCATTGGCGAGGCGGGTGCTCTGGATCAGGTTACCGTTGAAATCCAGCAGGCTGATCTCGACGTGCTTCAGTGCGCGCGCCGATGCATCGCTGACGCGATATTCGATCGGCATCGCGTCGCCAGAACGGAAACTGCTGTTATTGGCCGGGCTGAGCAGCGTGGCCTGGATGCCCTCGCCGCTGACGTCACTCGCAGCCACGGTGTGCGTTGCCACCGTAGTGTCATTGAGGCGGAAGGTCACCACGCCGCTGGCCGGTGTGGCGGCCGCACGCGCCCACTGCCAGGCGCGCGCCTCACCGTCGGCGTTTTCGAACAGCGCCATGCGCGCCACGCCGGCGAGCACGTCTTCGGCTTGCCAGGTCGCCGAGGCGGTCTGGGCAGGCGCAGTCACAGGCATCTGCACCGGCACGTCTGCCGATAGCGCCAGCACGGTGCCCGAGGCCGGAAGCGCCTGCGCGGTGGCCGGTGTCCCTGCGGCGGGCACGATCAGCGACAGACTGTCACTGCGCCCGGCCTGTTGCAGTGTCAGCGTCAGGGCGTCGCCCTCACTGAGGTCAGCGGCATCCAGCCACCAGACATACGTCAGCTCGTCCACCACGCGTTCCAGGCGTTGCAGACGCGCCGGCACGATTCCGCCATCGGTGCGCGTAAAGACGGCCTCTATGCGCCGCGCATCCAGACCACTGACCTGTACCTGCACGCCCGTTGCTGACGCCGCGACGTCCATTAGCGGTACCGGTGCAGCCAACTGACGATCCACTGCGCGCGCCACCAGCACTGTTTCACCACTCGCGTCGGTCTGTGGCTGTATCCAGGCGCTGGCACTCGACACACCCGGTGCGCCATTGTCCGGCAACAGGCCAACCACTTCGCCCTGCTCCAGCAATGCCCACTCACGTTGCGCACCACTGCCGGTCAACACACGAAGCAGGCTGCCGTCTGCGAGAACCTGCTGTACCGGCGCCGGCATCGTCAGGGCCTCACCGGCCGCCCAGCCGGCGCCCGCCGGCAATGTGCGCAGCGGTACCAGGGTCTGTCCCTGCCAGGCCCACAGCACATCCTGCTGCACCGCCAGGCCATCAAAACGCTCGACACCAAACGCCACCGCGGCATGCTCGGCGACGCTGGCCAGCGCCGGCGCCTGGCCGATATCCAGCGCGATTTCGGTGATGCCGCTGTCGGTCAGCACCAGCAGATGATCCTGGCGCGTGACGGCGTCGCGGATCGTTTCGCGCAGCGCCAGGCCGGCCACCGGGGTGCCCTCACCCGGCCCATTGAAGATCAGCAGTTCCACCGCCTGCTGCAGGCTGACCCACAGCATATTGCCGTGCGCCGCCAGCACCTCACCGGCCAGCGGTTGCCGGCCTGCGTCGAGCCACTGTGAGCCCTGATTGAGATAACGCTGCACATAGCGTTGCGCTTGCAACTCGATCTCTGCATACAGGGTGTTGCCACTGGCGTGCAAACTGATGAGTTCCGCGCCATCCGGCAGGCGGCCTACCAATGCTGTCGCCGCATAAAGGGCCACGCCTTGCGCATCGCGCACTGCCCAGACTGTACCCGTGGCGGGTGCGTGCACCAGCGTCTGCAATGTTTCGCCCGGCTGGCTCTGCCAAAATGTCTGTTGCTCGCCGGTGAAGAAGGGCAGCTTTTGCAGCGTGCGGCTGTCGGTGGCGCTGTTGTCGGCGCGATCGCGCAGTGTTGCGTCAATGCGCAGTTGTTCGCCCTGTACCATTACCGGCTGCCAGCTGTCGAGCCCGGCCATGGGAAGCGATACCGGCGCTGCGCCGTCGGGGTCGCGGTAATCCAGTGTCGACGCCGCGCTGAAATCCACCATGTCCAGCGGTGCATCGGCGCGCAGGCGCAGGCCGGTGCCGGCCAGCACACGCTGCGATGGCGTCACCTGCCATGCGGGGACATGGCTCAGGCCATCGTCGGCGCGCACGTTGAGGAAGGCATAGCCTTTCAGGGAGCCGGACTGTACGCGCGCGATCACGACGATGTCTTCGCCGGTGCGCGGCAGGCGCAGTGTGACGAAGCGACGCTCGTCGTCTTCCGGTGCACGCGTGACGGCGACGCAGTCTTCCGGCGCGGCGGGTTCACCGCCCACATCCAGGCACAGTTGTGCCGAGGTGACCTGGCGCAGCGCCAGCTCAAAGGTCACCGCTTCGTTTTCGTAGAAGGTGTCGCCGTTGCGTGGTGCAAGAATGGCGACTTCCGGCGCGCCTTCGCTGGGATCGTAGGCACGCAACGTAATGCCGTCGGTGGTGACATTGCCGTTCGGGTCGCTGGCGCGCACGGCGATCTGTACCTGCGGCACCACGCCTTCGGCAAACTCCTCGGCGCTGACGGTGAAGCTGTAGCGGCGCGGATCGTCCAGCGTTATCCAGGCGCCACCATCGCGGCTCACTTCCACCTGCTCGATGCCGTACTTGTCGAACGCCTGGATCAGCACATCAGTGCGTTCATCGAAGGCGATGAAATCACCGTCCTGCGGCGACACAATCGACAGCGTCGGCGGCGTGCGGTCGCGGTACAGGGTGTAACTCGCTGTCATGCGTTTTTCACCGCTGAAACCGAAGGTGGCATCGAGATAAACCGGCACCGGGATATCCGTTTGCCCGGCCAGCTCTGGTGCGATCTCGCGGATCTTCGGATTAAGGAAACTACGGCTGCCGGTCACGCTCTGTCCGTCGGCGGCGAGCATCAGCCCTTCCATGGCGTTCATCGGTGCCACGGAGGCCAGATCGGTCACGCGCATCTGCAGGCTGTTGAGCATGTCCACATCGCCGCTGATGCGGTAATGCAGCACGGTGCGCACCGCTTCTTCCGGCTCGTCCGGGTCGGTGTGGAAGGCCGCCAGTTCAATTTGCGGATCGCGCAGCAGGGCCTCGAAACCGCCGTGCGCGATATTGCCTTGCGCATCGCGGCTCTCGCTCACCAGTTCAAAGCGCTGGAAATCTTCCAGAATGCGCTGCGTCAGCCGCCCGTCATTGCCGGTGCCCACATAGCCGCTGCTGTACTGGCCGGGGTAATGGCTGGAGAGGCGGTAACGGTGCTGCACTGGCGCGCCATAATTATCTTCGGCCAGCAGTTGCAGGCCGTACTCGCG
Source organism: Alcanivorax sp. S71-1-4 (assembly GCF_009846755.1). Taxonomy (GTDB): domain Bacteria; phylum Pseudomonadota; class Gammaproteobacteria; order Pseudomonadales; family Alcanivoracaceae; genus Isoalcanivorax. Next base: position 137,349 of record NZ_AQOR01000007.1, on the reverse strand, counting down.
GCCACGGGTCAGTGCCACTGCCAGAGTAACGGGGGTAGCCGGTACGCTGCGGCCGCTTTCGCTGACGATCTGCAGACGCAGGTTGCGCGGTGCCAGCGTATCGTTGGCGACAAAACGGAAACGCGCCTCGCCGGCCACTGGCGATTGCGTAAAGGCGGGATCGGCCAGCGGCGTGGAGCCGGTGCTGCCATAGTATTTGCCGGAGGCGGCGTTGCCGGCGGTATCGGCGATGCCGGTCAGGCTGAAATCGTAGTAGCCGTTGTGCGACAGCGTATGACCATCGCGCAGGCGCAACTGCCAGCGTGCCGGGGCAAGCTGTTGCAGCGTGAATTCACTGCTGACGTCCTGGGCAGGCTGGCTGCTGTAATCCAGCGGCGTGCGCAGCACACTGAAACCACTGACCGTGATGGCTTCATTGGCGAGCAGTTCCAGCGGCGTCATATAGGCCGGGCGTTGCGCCAGTGCGACCTCCGGCAGGGTGTCATCGACCACCGTCAGCCACTGCGCCTCGCTGGCCAGCAGGATTTCATCGGTGGCCTCGCGGATCACCACAAGCTGCAATGTTTCACCGGGCACACCGCCCCGCGTTTGCAGGTGCAATTGCGTGCTGCCCGCCGGGCGGCTGAACGCGACGCGATTGCTGTCTGTCGGCTGCTCCTGTTGTGCCGTGCGCAGCAGGTGGACGCGCAGATCACCTTCAAAACCCGCACCCGTCACGGTGATATCGGTGGCACGTGTATCGCTGACAGTATTGGCCGGTGTTTTTGCACTGCTGATGTCATCCACGCGCAGCGCCTGGGTCACGATGAGTGAGCCGGGCAGCACCTGTGCATCGCCATCGGCCAGCGTCGCCACCACGGTATGCAGGCCGGGTTCGTACAGCGTCACGGTGAGTTGCAGCAGGTTGCCGTCGGCGTTGACCTGCCAGTCCGCCGGCCCGAACAGATCGTTGCCGATGCGCAGCGCCGTCACGTTGTCCAGATGCTGGCCACTCAGCGCCAGCGTCACCGGGCGCCCGGTGAGGGCGCTGGCCGGTGTCAGGCCGGTCAGTTGCGGCGTGTCGAAACCAAACAGCGGTGCGGCATCCAGGTGCCAGGGCATATCGAACTGCACTGCCCCGCCGGCAATGGACAACAGTGGTGTATCACTGAGCGCAATCCGGTAACGCTCGCCCTGCTGGTAATTGTCGCCATGCAGGGTAAAGCGCAGGCTGTCGCCCAGGTTGCGTTGATAGCCCATGAGCGGCACGGCCGCATCGGTATCGCTGACATCCAGCCCGACTGCGTGCCAACTTTCGGTGCGGCCGGTCTTGTTCGCAAACAGTTCCTGACGCGGGCCATCGATGGGCGACGGGCCCACACGCCAGAGGTTATCCAGCGGCACGGACGCCGCCCACAGCGCATTACCGCTGTGCCACTCGAGCCGGTCGCCGCGATAGCGCAGCCCGCCTTGCGGTTGCCAGTTGCCGCCGCCGGTGGCGCGCACGCTGGCGACATAATCGCTGCGCAGTACGTAGTTGCCCGCGTGCGGCCCGATATCGTACAGCGCGATGCGGCGGTTGCTGGCGCCGCTCTGAGTCAGCACCGCGAGCAGTTCGCCGTTGAGCGCCGCATCCTGCAAGCCCGGCAAGCTGGCAATACCCAGCCCGGCGCGCAGGTCCGAGGCCGGGAAATGGGTATCGAACACTTCCAGTTCGCCGGCACCGATCACCAGCAGGCGCGCGTCGCGCCATTGCAGGCGCGCCGGGTTCAGCATCAGCAGCGGGTAGCTTTCGGCCACGGCATCCGGGTCGGACAACAGACGGTATTCCACCCGGTCGGCAAACAGCAGGTAGACACCGCGCGCGGTCAGCACGGCATCGCGCAGGCCCGGCGCGTCGTGCGGTGCCAATGCAAACGGCGCCAAGGTGCCAAGCAGGAAGTGCTGCGTGTCACGCAGCAGCATCACATTGCCGTGCAGCAACGGCGTACTGAGCGCGCGTTGCTCGGGATTGTCCCACTGGTGACGCAGGCGCGGCATCAGCGGGTTGCTCAGATCGTGGACAAACAGCCGACCAGCACTGGTCAGCGCCAGCGCATTGGCCCCCTGCAACGCCAGCGCTGAAATCTGTTCGTTGGCTCGCAGTTGGCTGCCCAGATCAACTTGCGAAATCAGTTGCGGCAAGGCGGCGCCATTGCCGGCATACAGGCCCCAGCCTGTCGGCTGGGCCAGGGCGATGCGGTCTTCGTCGCGGACACTCAGGCGGCCATCGAGTTGCGCACTGGCGATGAAATCAATCGCCAATTGCTCGCTGGTCACCGCATCGGTGCGGTCCGGCTGGTTGTAGAGCGTGACGGGCACCGGGCCGATCTGGTTATCCGGCAGGCGGAACACCAGGCGATCATGACGCACCCGTTGCAGTTCACGTGCCGGCGCGCCCGCCACCAGCACGCGGGTGCTGTCGGCAATGCCCTGGCCCTGCACGGCGATCAGGCGGCTGTCGCCAAAGCCAAAGCGCACCAGCGCCGGGTCCAGTGTCCGGGCCACGGGATCGAACGCACCAATGGCTTCGATACTCGGGTCGGTCACGTAGGTGATGGTTGCTGTCACGGTGGTGGTCAGGCCACCGTTGATGATCTGTATCGCCACCGGGAGGTTACTGCCGGGTGCACCGGCCAGCGCCGGCAGGCGGAAGCGGATTTCATTGGCGGTCAGCAACAGGAAATCGTCGCTCGTGAGTACGATGTCGCCGATGCGGATCATCGTGTCGCTGTCGAAGCCGCTACCGAACAGCGAGATTTCCTCCCCGCCGCGCCAACTGCCGCTGTCCAGATCAATGCTGTCGAACAGCGGGCGCTGCCCTGCCGCAGCGACAAAGCGGAAACTGTATTCATGCTCCAGCGTGGCCCCGTGCAGATCACGGGTGCCCGCGCTCAGCCGGACGTGGTAACGCTGGCCGGCCTGGAACGGTTGCGCGGGGCGGAACACCAGACGACTGCCTTCGCCCGTCACTTCGTGCGACAGGGCGCCGGACACCGGCGCGCCGTTATGCAGCACGTCCAGCAGTGGCGGCGCACCGGCGCTGAACTGCGACGGATCAAGCAGGCGGTTGAATGACACGCTGACCGGCTCGCCGGCCGGGTGCGCGGATTCTGCATCCGGGGTGTGCGACATCACCATCAGCAAGCTGTTTTCCAGTGCACTGACGCTGCCGCCCAGTTGCTGTACCGCTTGCAGATCGCTGACCGGATTTTCGCCCGGTGCGCCGTTGATATAGGGGAACGCCGCGCCAACGTAGACCGCCCGTGCCGTCACATGCAGGCTGTTGACGTCGCCGGTTACGGCAAAATAATGCCGCAGCGGCGGGGCGTCGCTGAAGCGGTGCGCGAGCCAGTCGCTGATATCGTACAGTTGCAGGTCGCCCTGCCCTGCCGCCACGTGCAGCGTCTGACCTACCAACGTCATGCGGCCGGCGCTCAGTGCGCCGTTGCGCAGCAGATAGGTCAGTGGCCGTTCAGCGGCGAAGCGGGCGCCGCCCTGGCCGTCGAGTTCATAGGCCACCACTGAGCCGCGTTCGCCGGTGGACACCAGCACGGTGTCGCCGTGCACAAGCAGGTCACGCGGACGGAAGCGCGTGCCACCGGCATCGACCGTCGGTACATCCGCAACCAGATCGTAACGGCCACTGAGCAGTTCCACCGCTGCCACGCGGCGACCGATTTCCATGCTGAACCAGAGCCGGTCGTTGGCGAGCACCAGCCGGTCCGGTGTGCCGCCCAGGGCCAGCCGGTCGATATGTTTCAGCACGCGCAGTTCACCGAATTCGTCGCGACGCAACACATGAATGCCGATGCTGCTGGCCGTGTACACCAGGCCATTGTCTGCCACCACGGCACGCAGGCGCGCATCCAGTGTCTGCCCGCCAACGATTTCATTCAGCGGCACTTCGCTGATCAGGATCGGGTCACTCGGCACCGTCACATCGAAGTGGAACACGCGGTGGCCACCGACCACATACAGATCGCGGCCATCACGGGCGATATCCACGAAGCCGTTGGTCTCGGGCAGGCCGCCGTGCACTTCGTGGAAGTACGGCACGGTCTCGTCCGCCAGCGCCTTTTCCAGTACCTGCGGGCGCACGGCATCGGCGGTATCGACCACGATCAGCCGCGCCACCGCGCTGTTCAGGCGCCGCAATACGCGGCCATCCTGATCCTCGAGGTCATAACTGCCGCCGGTGACGGCATAGATCAGTTGTTCGCCAGCGGCGATGGCCGCCACCGGGCTGGGCCGGTCGTCCGGCAGGGCCGTCGTGCCCGTGGCACTGCCGGCGTAGAAATAATCCTGTGGCGAATAGGCATGCTCGTCATCAAAGAACGCGCTTTCCACTGCCACCTGTGCATAACCGAAGGCGCCGCCAGGCACCCGCACGCGCAGGCGATTGGCCGACAGCAGTTCCAGATTGCCGGCCTGTCGACCGCCCACGGTCACCACCACACCAGAATGGAAACCACGGCCAACGATCTCCAGCCAGTTGCCGCCTTTCGGCGGACCGGTGTGCGGATTGATGCTGACAATCTCCAGGCGCGGCACGATCACCAGCGCGCCGTCGAGCCGCGCGTGCAGGGTGTCGCGTCGCACGGTGACCGTAGCCGCCAGCGATTGCGCGCCCAGATGCAGTGGCGGCAGTTCCAGTTCGATCTGACGGTCGCTGATCTGGACAATGGCCTCGGCACCCAGCAGGGCCTGGCCGACCTGCACTGACAGCGCCGCAGCGTTCTGGCCGAAGCCGCTGCCATGAATGACGACACGCTCGCCGCCTTCGGCATGGACAAATGGCCGGTCGGACGCTGCGTTGGCAACACGTTCAATATGCAGCGGCATCGCATCGCGGTACGGGAAGCTGAAACTCACCGGCTGTTGCAACAGGCGGCCATCCAGCGAACGCAGGGTGTCGTTGACCGCCACATGCAGGGTGGTGTCACCGGCGAGATGCGGGATCAATTCGATGTAGCCACCGCGCAACGTATTGACCGCTTCAAGCGACACATTGCCCGACACATCCTGGCCCTGGTCGTCATTAAGTGTGACCGCCGACGCAACGATGTCGGTATTGATCAGATCGGAGAAACGAATCCGTACCGACTGCCCTTGGCCCAGCACACTGCCGTCCGCCGGGGTGACACCGCTGACAGACAGATTCGGCTGACGAGTGGTCTGCAAGCCACGATGGCCGCCGACCAGAATGCTGCCGTCAATACGCGTCAACACACCACTGCCGGCGGTGATATCGGACCAGTAATCCGGTTGCCAGCTTTCCTCATCCTGCTGCCAGCCGTAACTGGTCAGCCGGCCACCGCTGGACACCAGCACCTGGCCATGCTGCACCAGCAAGCCCGGCAACTGTTCGCCCACCGCGCTTTGTGCCAACGGCTGTACTGTCATCGATGCCAGATCGGTGACATCGGGCACAGTGGCCAGCGCCAGCGATTGATCGTTGCCAGTGCCCCGCACCAGCAGCACATACAGCGTATCGCCCAGCCAGGCCACATCCACGGGCTGTCCGGCCCGCTCGCCTTCGGCGAAGGCAATCGGCGTCACGCCGGTCGGTGACGCCAGATAATCCGACGCGGTATCGATAATGCGCACGAAACCAGTGCCCAGGTCCGAGGCCGCCGCCATGGCCAGCCAGCCACGGCCAGCATCGTGGTCTACATCGGTGACGCGATAACCGGGGACGGCTTCCGTGCGCACCAGCAAGGGCTGCGCTGGATCGCTGACGGCAATCTGCAACAGCCCCTGCTCCGAGGCCGCAGCCCAGAGCACATTGCCGCTGAGTGCCAGACCCGTCACGCCGCCTTCAGTCGTCAGTTGCGCGAGACGCACTGGACGCTCGCTGAGAGTGACATCGTAGATCTCGATACCGGCTTCCATCAGGAAGCGGTTGCCGGCATTGGGTTTCTGTCCGTCGGCGACGCCCACATAAAGCAGGTGCTGATCATTGAGCGCGGCGCCCAGTGTCATCGGCGGGTAGTTCGGCAGGTCGAGTGGGCGTCCCGCCGGCAGTTGATAGGAAAAATCGCCAACGTACAGTTCGCGTTCGCCACTGCGCAGGAACACGGCAAACACATCCGGCGTTACCACACCGGGCAGCCAGAACGTGAAGCTGCGCAGGTCCACGACGTCATCGTGCAGGTCGACGATTTCCGCGCCTTCCGGGGTGAACAGCGTGCTGAGTTCCAGATCGCTGGTGCGCGAGCGCAAGACCACGCGGCTGCCTGGCAGAATCACATCGCGGCCAGCCTGAATGCTGACCAGATAGCCGCCGGCGGTATCAGCGCTGTCGGGTGACAGCGTCAGGTCCACACCCTGCGGCGTGTCACCCAGCACGATGGCGCCGGGGGCGTGGGCCACCAGTTCGCCGTCGGCGACGGTCAGGTGGTGCATGCCCGGGTTCAGCGGCAGCATGTCCAGCGCGCCGGCGGGAATCTGCAATGTCTGCGCGTCCAGGTACAGGCTGCTGACCGGCATGCCGTTGATGCGTACCGATGCACTGGCAGAGAAGCCTTCGCCATGAATCAGGACCGGGCTGTCATCGCCCCGATGGCGCACACCGCCGGTTACGTCGAGAATCTCTGGTTGCGATTGCGTTTCACTGGCCAGGCGGAATTCGGCACTGAACGGCAGCCACAGATCGCCACCACGCAGATTACGCAATTGATGTACTGCCAGGCGATAGCGCTCGCCCGCCTGCCGTGCGAAATCCAGGGTGACCGACAGCACGCCGGTACTTTGTTCGTCGGCAACGCTGTCAATAATCTGAAGCGGTACGGCTTCGCCGGTCGAGACGTTCACCAGCGATAACGCGTCCGCTTCCTGTAGCGACGCCAGCTCGACAGCTTCGTTGAAATCGAGCGTCAGCGGTGCCTGAACATCCAGCACGTCGATATCGTCCGTGCCGGCATAACGTGCGGCGGTATCCAGCATGCTCGCTGCGGTGACAAAGGTGCCAGGTAGCTCAAAGGCACGTATGCCTTCGGTGCCGGAGGCCACGATCAAGCGATCGCGGAATACTTCGACCTGCTCGGCACGCTCGACGTTACCGGCGGACAGCACTGTCGGTGCCATCGGATCGCGGATATCCACCGCATACAGGCCGGTTTCGGAAGAAACCACCAGCAGCTGGCCGAAACGGCGCAGCGCCAGGGCGTTGCCCGTGGACGGTTGCTCCGCCGCGAAATCAATACGCGCCCGTTCTTCGGTGCGGTCACGGTGCACCACTTGCAGCGATTCGCCCACCGCTGCGAAGACATAACGGCCATACAGCAGTGCGTCGTGCACCACATCATCGAACACCAGGCTCTGGCGCAGCAGCGGATCAAAGATATCCAGCAGTTGCACGGTATTGCCGGATGAACCCTGGCCAAGCGTGGCGGATTCGAAGGTCCAGGGGCAGTCCGGTTGCGGGCCACGGCCGGTATTCATATTCCCCGCCACCAGCAGCCACTGGCCCTGGCGGCGCAAACGGTAGCCACTGGGCACGTCGTCCAGCTGGCCCATCAGCACCGGGTCTTCCGGCACCTGGAAACCATATGTCCGCAACGGCAGCGCACGGGTCTGGTCGCCGGAAGAATGCCCGGCGCATTCGTTCGGGTTGGCATCGCCCGGGTCCAGGCCGAAGGTGGCGGCATACACCGCGTCACCGCCTTTCACCATGGCCGCCACACCTTCACCGCTGCCGGCGAATATCTGGCTGGTCAGTTGCACGCCGTTAAGATCATCGGCATTGAAACGCGCCACGCCGCCCGCGCCACTGGCCAGGTACAGCCGTTGCCGCGTCACACCCTGCTCGATTTCTTCCAGCCACTGCAATTGCACGGAGTCGGTGCTGGTGACATAGCGGGTGCCGCTGCTGCGTTCGTACAGGGCAATTTCTTCTTCGCTGCGATGTTCTTCGCAGTGGTCAGGTGTCAGGAAGCAATCCAGGCTCGGCGCCAATTGGCCGGCCGTCAGCCAGCGAGCCATTTCCGCGTAAGGCCGCCCGGTGGCGACGACAGAGGAGACGCCGCCAGCCAGCGGCAGTCGGTCGTGGCGCTGCACATCGAAGGTTGCCAGCCGGTAGGCATCCGGCACCTCGGCACCGAGTACGTTGACGATATTCGGTTCGCTGTACGGGAACAGGCCGGTGGTGGTCACCGCCACGCCGCTGGCCAGGTCCAGGTGAATGTCGGTCGGGTAAATACGCGACGGCTGGCTGTGCGCCAGTTGCCGCAGGCCGTAGCCCCAGGCATCCGCCAGCACGGCGCTCTGGCCATTGCGATGCTGCACACGGATATCGGTGCGACCTGGTGCGCCCGCCGGCACCGTGACCAGCATGCGGTCATGGGCCGGCACCTGCACTGCCCGCGCCGGCACACCGCCGATGCTGACCTGCATGCCATCTGCCACGGAGTTGCCCGGCTCAAACCCTTCGCCGGTCAGCGTGATCACATCGCCACCGGACAACTGGCCCCAACGCGGCGTGGCGGCCTGCAAGACCAGTCGCGCATCAACCGTGACGGCGCCGGCGCGCGTGGCGTATTCGGGCATGTCCGTGCGCAATGCGCGCAGTGTGAGGTCGTACTGCCCCGCCACCGGCAGGGGCGGCGTGTCCGCCGTGTAGATCACCGCACGTGGATCGTCATCGCTGACCGCCACGCTGCGCAGCGTCAGCGGCAGGCTGCCCAGCCAGAGACTGACATCCTCCAGATCACGCGGCCCGCCACGCACGCTGATAAACAGGCGGGCGCTCTCGCCGGCCAGTACCCGGCGAGGCAATACCGTGTCCACGCTCAGCGTGTCGATGCGGCCGCCACGCCAGATAAAGTCACGACGTTGTGTGCGCGGCAAACGATACAGCACCTGCGGCGGCTGGCCGGCGATCTGTTTCACCGAGGCCAGATCCTGTTCCACGGTCAGGCGCAGTGGTTCACCGCGCACCAGTGTATGCGGTGCCGTCAGCGTCACGAGCAGATCGTTGTTTTCGGTGCGCACCTGATGGGCAACCGGCTCGCCCGCTGCGGTACGCAGCAGCACCTTGTCGAGATTGGGCGCGTAGTCGCTGATGGCCTTGTTGAAGCGCAGGCGGATCAGCACGCTGCCGTCCGGCTGACGATCCAGAATGCCGTTGGCCGGTTCAGCGCTGATCAGTTTGAGCATCACGTCGTTGAGCACGGACGTCATCTCGACGCCGCCCAGCAATACGCCGTAGGGTGTGGCGGTGACCACCCACGGTGCCTTGCCGCCACCCATCTGGCCGTGCAGCCGCAGCGGCGCCGCCGGGTCGGTAATATCGAACGTGGACAGGCCATTCTGTGACGCCACGTAAAGCACATGTCCGAACACACTGATGTCGCGCACATAGCCCAGGTCATTCAGGCGCGAGACGATCACCGGCTGTAGTGGATTGCTCAGGTCGACCAGCACCACACCGCCGTCACCGGCGGCGACCACGGCGACGTGTCCGGCCACTTCCACGGCAGTGCCGAGAATATCCAGCGCGCTGATCCATTGCAGGCCACCGGCGGCATCATTGCGCAACACCTGGAAGCCCTTCGCGCCGGGTTGCTGTACCTGTTGCAGACGCTGTGTCGCGTGATCCAGCAGGCCACCCACCACGACATAGTGACTGCCCTCACCCGCCACCGAAGGCAACGCGGCCACGTCCAGCGCCGGTACCTGATTCGGCATGGCCAGGCGGGTTTGCAGGAAAGCGCGGGTATGCAGATAGGTGTCGACCATGCCGATACCCGCCGTGCCGAGCGTCACCAGCGCCCGTTCGCCACTGGCCACCAGACCCCGCGCGCCGTCGCCGGGCAACGGCAACTCGCGGATCAGGGTGCTCTTGCTGATATCCAGCGCATCGACGGCGACGATAAACAACGCCGATGATGCTTCGCCTTGCTGTTCGCGCCGCGCGGACACCAGGATGCGATCCGTGCCACGTTCAAAGGACAGCGCCAGCCGCTGCGCCTGCCAGCCGCCCGGCAGGGGAATGTGCGACACAATACGGTCGTCGACGTCATTACCGTCTTCGTCAATCATCGCCAGCAGATCGGCCGGCAACAGCGGGTCCTGTTCGCGCGCGGTCCAGGTCGAGGCGGCAATATTGATCAGGTAGACCCGGTCGCCCGTGGCGACAGCAGCCCAGGTGCCAGTCGGATCGAGCACCATGTCACGCACGGTGCCCTCATGGGGAATATTGGCCTGCGGCGGTTGACGGTATTCGAACGCCGCCGGCAGTGTTTCGTTCTGGCCGTCATCCTGCGTCACCGTCACATCCACTATGCCCAGTGCACCGGCCGGTGCCACCACGGACAACGTGCCTTCATCCACAATGCGGACCTGATCCGGGTTCGCCTGGGCATTGCCGAAGAACACTTGCAGACGCCCGGCGTCGGCACGGAATCCCCGGCCCTTGATAGTGACCTGTGTACCGCCATCCACATTGCCTGTGACCGGCGACAGCGACGACAGCACCAGCGGTTCCACGTACAGCACGCCACCAAGCAGCGTGTCGGAGGAACCGTCGCTGGTGACAACCGTCAGGGAGGCGCTGCCCGGCAGCCCCGGCGGTGCATCCACGTCGGCACGGAACAGGTCGTCCGGCAGCGGAGTCAGCGAGGTGAGTGGTGCATTGCGCCCCGCCACCAGCACCGCAGGATGCTCGCCAGGATGACGCAGCAACAGGCTCAGCGGCCCGCCATTGACCGGAACATAGGGTGTTTCCACGCTGACGATCTGTACCGCATCGCCACTGCGTTGCCCGGTACGGAAACGGGCGCTGTATTCAAACAGCCCCTCGGTGCGACGCCCGGCAGCATCGCCACGGAGCGTCACGCGGAATTCGCTTTGCGCGGCCAGCGGTTGCGCCGGCGAAATCAGCACACGGCGCGGGTCGGCACTGTCGAGGTGAATATCCGCCGCAACGGTTTCCCCTTCACTGCTGCCGTCCTCACGCACCAATGCCACATAGCGGGCCAGCCAGTCCGCTTCGGTCTGTGCGGCGGGCACCACCACCGGATGGGTAAAGCGCAGCGCCACCTGACTCTCCAGGCTGACGCCTTCGCTGTCCGGTTCCGGCGTCATCGCCACCAGATCCATCACCAGCGTGTCGGTAATGCGCAATGACTGTTCCGCCGTCAACAACAGGCCGTCGTCGGTCAGCAATACCGGCTCACGGCGTGGATAGCCCGTGAGCGCCGGGGACGCGCCGTAGCGATCAACCATGCCGTTGCAATCGTAGGTCTTCATGGCGTCGAGCAACGCAGGATCGGTGCTGCGGCTGACATCCAGCAATTGGACGTAATACTCGACTTTTTGCCGCTCGCAACCATAACGCAGTTGCACAGCCACCAAGCTGTTGCCGGCGGCCATGCCCGAGACATCGCCCGGCAATTCAAAACCGGACGGCTGGTAGGCCCCAATCATCGGTGGCAGGCGTGGCTGGCGCTGATCATGCAGCGTCAGGGTGCTGCCCTGGGCATAAGCGGTCACCGGGCGCCCGCGCAGGCCGGCCTTGTGGCCCGCCGGCACGGATACGGCGGAAAGCTGCGGCGCACCCGGTGCCGACAGATCGAACACCACCCGGTGGGCGCGGGTCGAGGTGCCGGTTTCGACCACCAGATGCTGGCCTTCCAGATGGATCTGTACGGGTCGCAATGAGGTCGTCGCGCCGTTGATGACCGCACTGCGCAGCACCTGCACGATACCCGGACGCGTCGGGTTGGCGACATTGAGCAACGCCACACCGTCGCTCGCGGCGGCGATCAGCAACTGGCCGGACACCAGCAATTGTTGCGGCGCTTCGGCAAGTGGCAGCGGCAAGGCGTAAAGCAGGTCGCGGTCCAGCGATGGCGGCGGCGCGTCATCCGGATCGATGTCGGGCACGCGGGTTTCGCGTTCGTACACCAGCAGATGCGGCAGGCCCTCGAAGGGCACGTCGATGTAATCGAAATCCAGCCCTTGCGCACTGACATACAACTGCGTGTCGCTCAGGGTCATGGCCACCGGCGTCAGCGCCTGGGGCAGATTCATGTAGCCGAAGCCGAGCATCGGTGCGGCATCATCGAGCTGATCGCGGCGGTAATGCACCAGACTGATCCAGCCTGGCGGCTGGGTGGCGGCGAACGCTTCGGGACTCAATACGCCGCTGCCCGGTGTCTCGGAGGTATAGCGGCCACGGCCCAGCACATAAATCAGTTGCAAGGCATCATCGGCGGCCAGGTCCATGATGCGGCCTGGCGGCAACAGCATGGCATCCGGCACGTCCGGCTGATCGCCCGGTCCGCCGGTGACAGGCGACGCCGTTTCCAGTACCGACGCTGCTGCCAGCTTGCCGTAGAACAGCGCGCGCGGCAGCCAGTAGCGACGGCCCGCCTCGTCCACGGCTTCCACATCGAGGAAACCCCGGTAGGCCGTGCCGAAATCCGGCACCGTCCAGCTCATGCGCTCGGCGCTGAGCAGTTGCAGGCGGTCACTGCCTGCTGCGGTGGTCTGCACCTGTTGCGGCTGCTCGCTCGGCCAGGCACGCAGCGATACGCCCGGATGGAATCCGAAACCGACCACATTGACGCGGTCGCCCTCGCCGCTTTGCGAGACACCGACCACGCCCGGATCGATAAAACTCAGCCGCAGGTCATCGACATAACGGAAACCGGCCTGCACGGTATTACGCAGCGTGTCGTCGTTGATGACGGTGACCGCCGCCGGACCGGCATAATTCGGCGGCGTCATCACCACCAGGGTATCCAGCGCACCCTCGTCACCCGGGGCCACACTTTCCAGTGCAGCTTCCTGCCCTGCGAACAACACACGCGACTGCGTGCCGAATGCGTGGCCACGCAACGTCACGCGTGTGCCACCGCGCACATCACCTTCTGCCGGTACGATATCGACGATGTCCGGCTTGTCCGCATCACCCGCCGCCGAAATATGGAAACTGAAACGGTAGGTATTGCTCATTCGCAGCATATCGCTGCCGAACGATTGCAGTCCCGGCAGCACGGCAACCTGATAGGTTTCACCAGCCTGCCAGCCGTCTTCCGGTGGCAGCAGTTCGATAAACCGACGCGCGTCCTGCCCGTCGCGGGTGCCAAAGCGCACGCTGACCTGATCGGAAATGTCTTCGGGGAATTCGCCCTGTCCCTTGTACAACCGCACGTTGTTTGTCAGCGACGTCGCCGGGTCCAGGACGGATGACAGTTCGATGCTGACCCGTGGCAGCGTTGACGGCACCTGCGTCTCGTCATGCACCGGCGTATGCCGCATCACGGTCAGTTCGGCCAGTTGCAAGCGCGCCACACCGCCGCGCGCGGCGGCAATTTCCACTGCGCCGTTGGCCAGTGCCAGGTCACGGACGCTGAAATCGAGCCAGTCTGCCTGGCGATGGGTAATGACCGGTACCGTGGCATCGCTGTCGGCGTTCTGTTCGCCCAGGCGGATGATTTCCAGGCCGGATTGCGCTGGCTGGTCTTCCTGATCCGACAACTGCACGCTGGCGTAGGCCAGGTTGCCGGCCACCAGCACATCGACAATGCCGTCGTAACGATGGTCGGCCCGCGAGGGCGTCAGGCGGATCGTGCGCGCCATGTAGGGCTGCGGCGGGTTGCGCACGTCGATCACATTCAGTTCTGCGGCGAGGCCGTTCGCACCCAGATTGGTGACATACAGATGATCACCGGCGAGTTGCAGGCGGCTGGCCACACCCAGCGTGTCCAGCGCCGCCACGATCGGCAGCGCCGGATCGCTGATATCCGCCACCACGACGCCCTGCTCGGACGCCGCGATAAACGCATAGCCGTCGCGGATCACGACATCGCGGGCATAGCCGTCAGGTTTGATAAAGCCGATGCGATACGGCATATCAAAGCGGCTGATATCCACCACCTGCACGCCACCATGGCCGTTGGCGACCAGCACCATATTGTCGGCACGGGCGATACCAAGCACTTCCGGGAACGGCATGTCGACACGGCCGGCCAGCTGGTACGGCAGGCCGAACTGGCCTTCACCGTTGCGCCTGGTGAACAGCAAGAGTTCGCCACCGGTATTGTCCAGATACCGCGCCCCGGTGTCCGGGTCCTGCGTGATCGTCTGCGCCAGAGCGTTGCTGAACGCGGATTCGTCTTCTGCTCGCACGACGCCGGTTTCCGGCAGGCCGGCCTTGGCGGCCAGCACCAGGGACGCATCCGCGTGCAGATCGGTAATGGCGCCGGCAAAGACTTCCGCGGCACCATTGAGCAGCGACGAGAACAGGTATTCGTGGCCGTCACCGGCGGCCTCCACCACCGGCATGGCATCAAGCATGAACAGGCCGGTGCGCATGGCAGGCCGCTGTGGATCGCTGAACAGCGCACGCACATCCGGCGCGCCGGTGGCCGGATCGATCTGCGACGGATCAAGCGTGTTCCAGGCGGCCAGCAGCGCACCGATATTGTCTTCGCCCTGGAATTGCGTCAGCGCGGAATAATAGACGGATTGTGCCTGTTGCCGCTGCGCGGCGGATACCGTATCACCACTGTGCGCCGCCAGCACATGCCGGCGGCGGTCCAGCGCCAGGCCCACTTCGTGGCGGGTTTCACTGGTGCGGGTATGAGTGCTTGTCTCCACCTGCGTGACCACACGCAGACGTTCATCCGGTTTCATCTCGCGGCGAAGCAAATTGCCGTTGGCCATTTCCGCGTGGTAGATGAAGTAATAGTTGTCCGGGTCGCTGACCGGGCGCGTGTCACCCGGAGACCGGGTATCGTCGCGAATCAGCACCAGCGAGGTTTCCGCCAGTGTCTTCCAGACGCCATTGGCGTCCCGGAATTCGCGCACCCAGGCCTGGGTCACGGTGCGTTCCGTTTCGTTACCCATGTCGCTGACGGCCACCACCACGGATACCGGCTCACCAGCAGTCAGCACCTCACCCTCCGCCGGACTGAGCGGCTCGATCACCGGCGCCACGGTATCCTCGACCACGCCGACACGCACCACCTGGCTGGTGCCGGTCTTGCCATGGATATCGTGGGCAATGGCCTGGAGCGTGACGCCCTTGCTGCCTTCCGGCGCATACAATTGCGCTGTGAAAATATTATCCTGTGCGCTGCCGCCGCCCTGGTCAGTCTGCGACTGCCATGCGGTATACGCCGGTTCGTCGTTGACCAGGAAAACGACTTTCTCGATGCCTTCGGCACCCAAATCATCCGTCACGCGCACGGCGACAGTAATGGGCTCGCCGCGAACCACGGCAGAGAGATCGTTGGCAGGCTGGATAATCTCCGCGCCCGGCGGCTGGTCCTCGACAATGGTCAGGGTGCGCGGCGCGGACATCGGCGACAGATTGCCGTCCACGTCCTCGGCTGTGGCACGGAACGCAAACGTCTCGCCCACGTGGCCCAGCGGCACCTGCAAGGAAAACTGATACGGCGCGGTGACATCCGTGCCCACCAGCACCGCCGGCGCCGAGGTGTCACCCAGGCTGCGGTACAGCGAAACACTGCCGAGGCCACTTTCCAGATCCTGCGCCTGCACGTCAACAATGATGCGGCGACCTTCGGTGATCTGCGCCAGCGCCGCGCCCAGGGAGAAACCGCGATTGTCGAGAATATTGATCGCGGTGACATCCGGTGGCTGGTTGCGCAATACCGTGACCGGCACCGACGACACCGATTCGTTGCCGGCGCCATCGCGCGCGGTGATGCGCAAACGTGCCGTCAGTTGGGTGACGTCGTCCGCCGCCTCACCCAGATAGTCATCAAACCGCCGCAGCGTAAAGGCCGACTGATACGGTGGCGCGACGAACGCAATACTGGCAGCCACTTCGTCATCGGCCGCAGCCCCATCGCGGTTCACATCCAGCAGCAGCTCTACCAATGTCGAGGTGACGCGCACATTGTCCTGCGCCGTAAACCGAAACGGCAATGGCCGCCCTTCCACTGCCGTGCCGGCACCCGCCGGCTGTTGCACCTGAATTTCCGGCGCCTCGGTGTCAGCGTCCACATGCACCACCACGGGCGACACAGCGTTCACCGTGCGCGCCTCGGCCGCGCGCTGCTCGGTGACGGCGGCGGACAGCACGATGTCCTTGCCCGCCTGGCCATAGGGCACGGTAATCAGAAATTCATAAGGGTATTCGTAATCCACCAGCGTGCGTTCACCAATGACCAGACCGGCCACCTGCAATGCCACGCGGTCAACACCCACGTCATCAATGGCATTGATTTCCACCACCAACACTTCGCCTTCGGTGACGCTGCTCTGGTTTGCCGGTGAGGCGATGACCACCACAGGCGGTTCATCGCCGACCACTTCCACCATCAGGGTTTCGGTGGCGCGATGATTGTCCAGGTCGCCATAGGCGGCGCCATAGCTGTCAATGGCTTCGACCTGTAGCGTCACGCTGTTGCGTGCCGGCTGTTCCGCATCGAACGCCGGCATCGGTACGCTGAACGCATAGGGCGGCTGCGACAGCGGCACGTTATAGATTTCCTGGCCGTCGTGCCGTGCGATCAGGCGCACGCTGTCCAGCGCCACATCATCGAACGCATTGACGTTGACATACAAAGGTGCGTGCTCAACCTGCCGGCTGCCGGCCAGCGGCTCGATAATATCCAGCACCGGACGTTCGTCGGCACGGACCGGGAAGCTGACTTCCCTGGTGCGCACGTTGCCGGAGGCATCACGCACCACCAGGCGGAACCAGATGTCCAGTCGCTCTACCGCTGCAATGTCCACTTGCAACGCGTCGGCAATCACCGGCAGGCGTGGCAGTTGCAGGCGGTGAACATAGTCCGGCGTGTCGATGTTCTGGGTAGTAATCGGGTTGGCATCCACCGCCGGGATGGTGTCCTCGACGCGTAACGGTGTGCCGAATTCGCTCTGCACATAGCCGTCGGCGGTCAGGGCGCCGTAACCACGATACAGCTCCAGAGACTGGACCTTGACGTTGTCATAAGCGGCGAAACGGACATCCAGGAATGCGGCCTCGGTCAGGCGGTCACCCACCTGCGGCCGGCCCAGAATGGCTTCCGGCAGAATATCGTCCGGCGCCAGTTCGATAGTCACCGCGTGACGGCCCGTGGCACCGTCACTGTCCGTGATGACCGCCGTGATCTCCAGCGCGGTGTTCTGCGTCAGAATGCCTTCCGGCAGCTCGAGCAGGAAGGTGTCCTGCCGCGCATGCGGACTATCCTTACGGCCATGTTCATTGGCCACATCCACGCCGTAGTGAGCATCGAAACTGTCGTAGATGCTGTTGAAGGCGTCGTCGATACGGCCTTCTCCACCCGGTGGCTGGGTCGCGCTGCCAGTGCCATAGCGGTGCAGCAGCCTGCCATTGGCGTAAACGCTGATATCGCTGCGGGACAGGATGCGGTCGTCACTGGCGGCGATGCCGACCTGAATGGCGAAGGTGCCGGCGGCGATTTTCTGCTCCGGTGCCGGCGTCACGATGCGCAGCTCCGGTGCGACGTTGGTTTCCGGATTGACGATAAAGCGGCGCTGAGTGCGCTGGCCATGCCGGTCCTCGGCGCGCAGCACGTATTCCGTCGGCGCGGCCTGGTCGAACACCACATCCTGCACACGGGCCACGCGCTGTTGTGGTTCATCCGGACAGAGCGCGGGGAAATCCCACTGGTGCAGCAGGACTTCACTGCCCTCCGGCGTCAGGCGGCTGATCGATATATTGCGCAACGCCGTGTCGTCCCGGGCTTCCAGTTCGACACGGAACGGTTCGCCGGAACGCACCCAGAACTCGTTCAGTGCCAGGCGGCTTTGTTCGGTAAAGTTACGCTGGTAACCGGCCTCCGTGCGATAGCTTCGGAAGGCGTTCAACGCCATGGTCGGCGGTGCGTTGGGCTGCACCGGCAACAACACTTCCTGACTGGTGCGCAGGCCGGAAGGGTCTTCCGCTTCCAGAAAGACGGACAACAGGCCAGGCGCGATATCGTCAGGAATCTGCCAGGCAAATGTCTGTTCGGGCACGCCATAGCGGCCCGCCTGTTCGTGCAGTATCGCGCCGTCCGCCGCCAGCAGGCGCAGTTGGCGGATCAGCCCGGTGTCGTCGTCGCCCTGCAACTGGAAGGGCATCTGCTGGCCCTGTACCACTTCGGTCCCGGATTGCGGTGCTTTCAGCAGCAGCGACGGTGCGCGCTCGTCCGGCAGAATATCCAGGCGTTGCAACGGTGGCAGCACCTGATCAGCGCGCTCCTGAGCGAAACGGTCGGTGGCGTGCGCCAGCAGTTGCAGGCTGCGTACGCCCGGCAGGTCCGCCGGCACTGCATGAGCCAGCCCGAAACGATCCAGACTGTTTTGCCCCCGCAGCGGTGCGAACAGCTGCAATACACCAACGCCACCGAATGCCGCAGCATCCGCCACGTCAGCACGCAGGATCGCGCGGCCACGAATCGACTGACGCCGCTCACCCACCACATATTCGCTCAGCGCATCGGTGCGACGCTGTTCAAAGCTCAGACGACGCAGCGGATATCCCCCGGCCACACCGTCAAACAATGGCTCTACTTCCAGCACCATCACGCCATCGACCAGCCACTCGGAGAGCAGCAGCGCCGGATCGGTCACCGTATCGACCGTACTGTGATGCTGGCAGGCATCGTCCCAGTGACGCGTCAGGCGGTAGCTCACTACCACACCTTCCGCCTGCACGCGCAATTCGCCGGTGATCTCCGCCACACCGCGCAGGCTGGCCTGCGCGTCCAGTGCCAGCACCTGGCGCCCGTTCAGCAATACCTGGACAGGCCGTTGCGCAGCTTCCGGATAGTGCCACTGGATCAATGGCTCAGGGAGGATCGCGGGTGGCTGGGCCGGCAGGCTGCTGCCGCTGAAGTTGCGTTCAACGGTGTCTGCCAGCGAGGTCACCAGCGGCAGCGTCAGAATGCCTTCTTCCGGCGCGTCATCGCGCACTTCCAGCGCAGCGTGTGCCAGCCGGCCCGCCAGAGCACGGTCGGCGGGTTCCATCAATGTCACCACCACAGTCGGCGCCTGATCCGGCAACAGGGTGAAGTGCTGGTTCAGTGACGCTTCATTGCCGCTGGTATCGGTGGCCGTGACCCGCAGGGTGAGCGTGTGCCCGCTTTCCGGCACCGGATGGTAGGCCTCCAGCGGGATGGCCACATTGCGCAGCGCCAGCACATCAGTGCCCACAGCCTGCTCGCTGTAGATCACTTGCTGGCTGTCGCCGATCAGCGTGACGCTGACGGTATCCAGTTCGAGGTTGTCGGTGATCTGTGCTTCGAGCACCGCGTCGGTGCGCTCCACCACCACGTCGCCGGGTTTGTCGATGCGGATACCCGGCGCGTCTTCGTCGGCCAGTATCGTCAGGGTACGCGCCGGCGATTCGCCGGTGTTGACGCCTTTGTCATCGGCTTCCAGCAGCAGTTCGAACACCTGGCCCGTGTACTGGACAAAATCACGCGGCAACCGCACCGTGCCGGAGAAGGTGCTGACGTGCCGGCGGCCAATGATCACACTGCCAAAGCTGCCGGGATTCGGCTGCCGGATTTCCTCGATCTCGTCGGAGCGCACCAGATTGCCCGACCAGGGCAGCACATGACGCCCCTGTTCGTTGCGCACCACCACACGGATGTCCGCGACATGGATATCGTCCACGACGATGCCCTGAATGGAGAGCATCTCCCCCGGCAAGGCGCTGAGGTCCGAGGCGGGTTGCGTCATCTGCACCACCGGTGCTTCTTCGTCATCGACAATCCTGACGTCGACCGGCTTTTCACTGGTCTGGCCAGCGCTGTCTGTGGCTTGCACCACGAAGCGGAAGCTTTCGCCTTGCGCGGGGGCAGTCGGCACTGGCAGCAATGCATTCAGGAAGCTGCCGGCGCTGGTCGCCGCTGCAATCTGCGATGCCGAAAACACCTTCTCGAAACGAACGTTGCCTTGCTGTTCCACCAGCACCCGGGCCTGCTCGACCCGTTTATCGTCACTGACGGTGAAGTTGACCGAGAGTTGCTCCCCTTCCCGGACACGCAGCCCCGGCGCAGGGCTGCGAATATCAATCACTGGCGGCGCATCCTGCGTCACCACATAGCGCCAGGCTCGTTGTGCAGTATTGCCGTAACGGTCTGTCCCGGTGACGTCGAGTACCAGTTCATCTGCTTGCTGCGGCACTTGTGCGATGAAACTGCCGCTCTGCTCCAGGCCAGACAAAGTGCGTGTCAGTAGTGTGCCATCGGGACCGGACACCGTGATGCCCTGCAGCCCGTTTTCATCGGTAGCGCGCCACTGGAACGTGACGCTCGCGCCGGCGGTGAGTACCGACTGCGGTGTCGGGTCATAGAGCGTGATGACCGGCCCCTGTTCGTCGGCCTGTACCGTTATCGGCAACGTCAGCGCTGCCGAGGACTGACCCAGGCGGTCCAGGGCGACGACTTCAGCACTCAACGTCTGCGCCTCGTTCGGCAAGGCAAAATCTGCCAGCGGCAAGGTAAAACGATGCTGCACATTGCGCATCGGAACGAAATCGCCGTCCTGGCTGCGGTGTGTCACTTCCCGCAATAGGACACCGCCGCCATTGCGCAGCCGCAGACGCAGTTGATCCACCTGCTGGTCATCCACCGCCTGAACACTCAACAACAGGGTATCGTTGAGCGCGTAGGCGGGTTTATCCGCGGACAGCCGGCTCACTTCCGGCGCCTGGTCGGCGCGGATCGCCACGGTGAAGTGCAGCGTCGACTCATTGCCCGCCTGGTCGCGTACGCGGGCGCTGAGCGGATAGATATCCTGGGTGCCGGCACCGGAAAATGCCGGTGCGCTGACCAGTGCCGCTGCCGAATAGCCGTTGGCGGTGCCCGGCAGTGACTGCAGCGGCAACGCGTTGTGATCCAGCGTGTCGTCCGGCCGGCCGGTCAATACCAGACGGCCGTTGGCGGCGCGGCGCAGGCCGCTGACTTCCAGTGCCGTCACGCCGACGTTGTCGTAGCCGGTGAGTTTGAAAACGAACTGCTGGTTTTCGATCAGCGACGCGATATCCGTGCCGCCACTGGTTTCGCTGATCACTGGCGATGCCAGATTGATGACCGGCGGCTGTTCATCATGCCCCAGTACGATCGCCACGGGCGCGCCATCGCCCTGTTGCCCGGCGTTGTCGAACGCACGCACGCTCAATACCACGCGCTGTTCTTCGCGCTGGATCGGATCAGTGACCACGGTGACGGTATAGGGGGCCTGGTAATCAGACCCTACCAGCCGGCCATCGAGATAAAATTCCACCCGTTCGATGCCAACGTCATCCACCGCCTGGGCGCGGATGTCCAGCGGCAGTCCAGCCACATGGGCGCTGCCTTCCTGCGGGTGACTCAGTGCTACCGTCGGCGGCTGATCCCCGACGACGCTGACGCGAACCGCTTCGGTGCGGAACACCTTGCCGTGGTAATCCGTGATACGGGCGCTGAGCGCCAGTTGCCGCCCCATGTCTTCCTGTGTAGTGGGCACGTCAAACGTCAGCAGCGATACCATCGGGTCTAGCGCATCACGCTGCAGTTCGCTCTGCGCCTGTGCGGGGACCTGCGTAGCGATCACCTGTTCGCCGTTCAGCAGTGCCACCTCCACGCCAAGCGGGCCTGCATCATCCACCGCCTGCACCGATACCCTGACCGGATTGCCGGCCGTCACTGAAGCCCCTTCCACGGGCGCCATGACGCGCCCCGAAGGCGGCTGGTTGGCGAGCGCCCGGATCAGCTGTGCCGGCAAGGCCTGCATGGCGCCATCCGCGCCGATCAGCGTTGCCTGCAATGCCAGTGAGGTTTCCCGTGCCGACACGGCCGGCAGGGTGATGCGGCCACGCCAGACTTCAAACACTTCTTCACCGTCACCGCCTGGGCGCGTTTCGTACAGCGGCGCACCAATCTGCCCCACCAGCTGGCCGTCCAGGGTCAACTGGATTTGCCGCACGAGGCCATCCGGTTCAGCGAATTCGCCCCCCAGATTACGCGCCACCTGCACCGTCAACGGCAACGATTCCACCACGCGCTGACCATCTGCCGGTGCCTCAATCTGCATGCCCGGCACGTCCAGCGGTTTATCCTGGCTTTGTATTGCCACGTCCTGCGCAGGCGTGAAGGTCTGGTTGCCGGCACTGTCCACCGCCATGGCGGCCACCGAGAGGGTTTTGCCAAGCAGGCTCTCGCCCACCGGCAAGGTCATGCCGTAGGGGGCGGTCTCGTCCGACGTCAGCGGGGCGCCATCCACCAGGAAAGTCACTCGCTTGATGGCGACATCATCCGTGGCCACCGCGCCGATGATCAGTTCTTCGCCCACCGTCACCGAGGCTGGCGCCTGCAGGCTCACGTCGGGCGCTGCGTCATGCGCATGCACCGGGAAACTCAGACTCAGGCCAGGCGCCTCGTTGAGCCGCAACCGCACGCGTGCCGGCGCTCCCCCATGGATCGCCCCGCGCGCGCGCAGATCACCCTGGCCATTGCTTTCCAGCAGGCCCTGGTCCTCTTCGATCTCCACCTGGCGACGCCAGTTGCCCGGCATCGCCACCTGTTCGCCATTGCTGAGCACGGCATACAGGGGCGGCAGGCTGATAAAGCGATTCAGGCGTGGCAGGACCAGCGGGTTGCTATCGTCTACACCTTCCAGCAGAAGACTTTCCATGGTCACCGAGAAGTCCACCGTGACCGGGACCTGCACGCTCGTGGTACCGGGATAACTGACGGTGATGATCACCGGTGTACCCTGGGTTTCTGCCAGGGGATAGACGATGCCACTGGCAGAAACGCCGACAACGGACGGATCGCTGCTGACGTAACTAACGCCACTGCCTGCGCCCGGCAACGCCACTTCACCCCGAAACTGGAATTGCGCCACCGGCACCAGCGCCGGTGTCTGCAACGGGTGGGTCAGGACCAGACGACCCGGCGTCACACTCAGGCCGTCCACACGCTCATTGATTTCACCACCGACAAAGGCGATTTTCGACAGGGCTGCTTCATTACCGTGCGCGTCTACCGCACGCGCATCGAGAATCACCATTGCATCGCTGGCGATGGCGTCGGCGCTGAGCACTTCGGAAAGAGGAATGGTGATGCTGAAACTGTTCTGCCCGTGCTCCACGGGATAAGCCCGCAAACCGGACACCTGCGCAAAGGCCTGATCTTCCACCGCCCCGAGAACACCGCCAGCAGCCCGCAGCACCGAGGCTCGCACGCCGAGGACGTCTACCGACAGATAGCGCAGATCGACGTTATCGGAGGCCTGCAGTTGCAGCACCAGCTGCTGTGCCTGGTCATTGCCATCAATCCCCAGCCCCACATAGGCAATCTGCGGCGGCGCATCATCCGCTGACGGAAATTGTTCAGCGATAGTGCGCGTGCTGCCATCCAGCCGATGAACTGTCACGGAAGGCGATAACCGCTCTGCACCCGAGGCAGAGAAACGCGCTTCACAGACGCCCAGCCGGGCATCACGCGTCATGACCAATCCCGCGTCGTCCGATGTGGCCAGTCTCGCTACGTCATCACATTCGCCCAACGTGACGACATAGGGCACCGGCCCCGATGAGGTGTGGTTAATAACCGATTCGACACGGATATCGTCCGCTACAGCATGAGCCGCCGCCATTATTCCGATAATGGCGGTGATTCTGGTCAGCAAACGAATACCCGCGGGCAGCATCCCCGCAAGCAAAAGACACCTTCCCTAGAGCTGAATTCCTGGATTCCCCGACTTGACAGACAGGCCCCGAACTAAAATCGACCGCCACTTTCTCCCCCGGAAAATGGCAGCGAGACCGATAATAATGTTCGACGACGCACGACGACAACCGTCAAGGTTGCGTCAAAATCAGGCATATATGGAGCGAAAACGGTGCGTGATTCTTCAAGCACATGAAACTAAACAATTATTTTTGCATGCGCGCTGCATGTCATTCGTCGGAAAAATTGATCGCGTGTATTTTAAGCAGAGACGGACGATATCATTAAGATATCATTTCATATGCCGTACCCCGATAATCCATATTCTGACAATTCCATAGAATTTCAAATCCCTTGCTCCTTGCCCACATACAATCCCAGACGCCGTATTCATATGGATTACCTCAAACAATCCCTTCACAATGGTTTTTATTTTTTCACTATTCTTTTGGTGCGCCTGGACTTGAAACATTGCGACAAGAAGTTCCTTGTGGGGATACGGCATACGCCCGGGCTTCGTCCTGGCTTCTTCAAGGACATACGACGTCGACTCTCCCTGGCAGATCGGGAGTCCGGATAAAATCCCGAATGGTGGGTAGGGTGGGTAGAGCGAATGCGAAACCCCCCGAGACCATGCTGCGCACTGCTCGCACAAAAACAGCGAACCTGCCCGCCTCCGTTCTGCCTATCTCCGTTCTCTGCCCATCTCCGTAGAGGGGAGTTTCGATGATTCTGTGGGAGTTAGCCATCGCTTGGACGTGGCGGGTTTCGCATTCGCTCTACCCACCCTACCGCCCCGTCATCCAGATCAGGGATACGTCAAGTTGGGTCCCGGCCGATTCGCCTGACGGCGAAACGGCGTTCGCGGGGCGCGAAGCGTTGCTTCTAATACGCCCCGCTCACCCCTCACCGCCAGACATAAAAAAACCCGCGCAGTGCCTCAAACGGGTTGGGTGCTACGGCGTCGGTCGGGATTGACTCGCGCTACGCGCTCGGGGCTACGCCCCGTCATCTGCGATGACGCCCTGTGCCGCCTGCGGCGGCTTGTCGAACTGGGGTTCTCGTCGTGCCAGTCCTCACCGCCAGACATAAAAAAACCCGCGCACTGCGCGGGTTCTTTTATGTCTGGCGGTGAGGGAGGGATTCGAACCCTCGATACGGTTTAACGTATACTCCCTTAGCAGGGGAGCGCCTTCAGCCACTCGGCCACCTCACCGGATTTTTGCAAGGCCTAGCAACATTGCCGGCCAAGCTCGGGGCCGGCGTTTGCCGACCGCGGGCATAATACCATTTCTGATCTGAAATCCCAGCCCTAATACAATCGGTTGGGGAAAAATCAGACAGCGTCTCCATCCGCCGTTTTTTCGTGCTGGATCCGCTGGTAGATTTCTTCGCGGTGCACGGCGACTTCCTTCGGCGCATTGACGCCGATACGCACCTGGTTGCCTTTGACACCAAGCACGGTCACGGTGACATCATCACCGATCATCAGGGTTTCGCCTACTCGCCGGGTAAGAATAAGCATGGTTGGTCCCTCCTGGGTCCTTCAGTAAATGAGCGCATGTCCGCTGCTCAGGGGTCGGCTCCTCCGGGTGATTCCTTGGGCCCGGGACCACATACCCGCTCCCTGATGCGGGCAATCATTATGCAGCATGCCGGCAGCGATGTCTTGCCGCCAGCAGTCACCCGCCCGGCACCCTGGCGGTGCCGGGCGGGTCATTCTGTCAGCCCGCGACCGGTTGGTCGAGTTCGAACGCGGTGTGCAATGCCCGCACGGCCAGTTCCAGGTATTTCTCGGCAATCACCACGGAAATCTTGATTTCCGAGGTGGAGATCATCTCGATGTTGATGCCCTCGCCTGCCAGTGCCTCGAACATTTTCGAGGCCACGCCGGCGTGTGAGCGCATGCCCACGCCCACCAGGGAGACCTTGGCGATCTTGTCGTCGCCAATGATCTCGGGGTTGCCAAGCTCTTCGGAGGCGTTGCGCAGCGCCTGCTGGGCGCGCTTGAAGTCGTTGCGGTGCACAGTGAAGGTGAAGTCGGCGGCGCCGTCTTTGCCCACGTTCTGCACGATCATGTCGACCTCGATATTGGCCGCACCGACCGGACCGAGGATTTTGTAGGCGATGCCGGGGGTATCCGGCGCGCCGCGCACGATGATCTTGGCTTCATCACGGGTGAAGGCGATCCCGGAGATAACCGGCTTTTCCATATCTACCTCGTCGTCGACGGTAATGAGGGTGCCAGGGCCATCCTGGAAGCTGTGCAGCACACGCAGCGGTACGCCGTATTTGCCGGCGAACTCCACGGAGCGGATCTGCAGCACCTTCGAGCCCTGGCTCGCCATTTCGAGCATTTCCTCGAAGGTGATGGTGTTCAGGCGGCGGGCGTTGTCGACCACGCGCGGGTCGGTGGTGTAGACACCATCCACATCGGTATAGATCTGGCACTCGTCGGCTTTCAGCGCGGCGGCCAGGGCCACGGCGGTGGTATCGCTGCCGCCACGGCCAAGCGTGGTGATGTTGCCTTGGGCATCGACGCCCTGGAAGCCGGCCACCACGACCACACGACCGGCATCAAGGTCGGCACGCATGTTGTGGTCGTCGATGTCTTCGATACGCGCCTTGGTATGCGCGCTGTCGGTGAGGATGCGCACCTGTGAGCCAGTGTAGGAGCGGGCATCCAGGCCCAGCTTGTGCAGCGCCATGCTCAGCAACGCGATGGTCACCTGCTCACCGGTGGAGACCAGCACATCCATTTCGCGCGGCGTCGGCTCGTCGGTGATCCCCTTGGCCAGTTCGATCAGGCGGTTGGTTTCACCGCTCATGGCGGACACGACCACCACAATCTGATCCCCCCGGGCACGGAATTTGGCCACCTTCTCGGCCACCGCCTGGATGCGTTCCACGGTACCGACAGAGGTACCGCCATATTTCTGTACGATGAGGGCCATATAAAGAAGTTGTCAGCAAAAAGGGCGCGCTACTTTAGCATCTGCGCGGCAAAGATGCATGAAGGCCGGGCGGCACGACTGTACAAATGTGTTACAGCCGGCCGCGTAACGCCCCGTCAGTGCTGGCGTGCAGCGATCCAGTCCGCCACCTGGGCCAGCGCGCCGGGCAAGGCCTGCACATCGCTGCCCCCCCCTTGCGCCATGTCGGCACGGCCACCGCCTTTGCCTCCCAGGGCACTGGCCACATGACGCACCAGATCACCGGCCGGGTACTGGCCGGCCAGGTCGGCCGTGGCACCAGCCACCAGGCTGATCTTGTCGCCCTCTACTGCCGCCAGCAGCACCACGGCGGAGCCGAGTTTGTCTTTCAGGCTGTCGACGGCCGTGCGCAGTGTCTTGGCATCAGCGCCGTCAAGCTGGGTGGCGATGACTTTGATACCGCCGATGTCGTTCACCTGGGCGCTGAGGTCGTTGCCGGACCCGGAGGCCAGTTTCTGTTTCAGGCGCTCGATCTCTTTTTCCAGTTCGCGGGTACGGCCCACCATCTGTTCCACGCGGGCAGCGGCCTGATCCGGCGCCGCCTTGACCAGCGATGCAACGCGGCTGACGGTGTCTGACAGGCGCCGCACGGCGGCCAGTGCCTGTTCGCCGGTGACGGCTTCGATACGGCGCACCCCCGCGGAGGAAGCACCCTCAGCGGTGACTTTGAACAGGCCGATATCGCCGGTGCGGGCGACGTGGGTGCCACCACACAGCTCTTTCGAGAAGGCCGCTTCGCCCATGGTCAGCACGCGCACCTGGTCGTCATATTTTTCGCCAAACAGCGCCATGGCACCGGCGGCTCGCGCGGCGTCGATGTCCATGAGCTCGGTGGTCACCGGGCTGTTGGCCAGGATCTGCTCGTTCACCAGACGTTCGATCTCGGCGATCTGTTCGGCACTCACGCTCTCGCCGTGAGAGAAGTCAAAGCGCAGGTAGTCTGGCCCCACCAGCGAGCCTTTCTGGCCGACGTGCTCACCGAGCACTTGCCGCAGGGCGGCGTGCATCAGGTGGGTCGCGGAGTGGTTGCGCATGACAGCACGGCGGCGGCGGGTGTCGACACGCGCGGCAACGGTGTCGCCGACGCTCAGGCTGCCGTTTTCCAGCTTGCCGTGGTGGACGTAGGCTTGCTGGCGCTTGCGCGTATCCGCCACACGGAACAGGGAGTCTCCTGCGGTCAGCAGGCCGGTATCGCCCACCTGGCCGCCGGATTCGGCGTAGAAGGGTGTGCGGTCCAGAACCACCAGGCCGTCGTCACCAGCGTTGAGGGTTTGTACCGCTTCGCCCTCGCGGTACAGCGCGACAACGCTGGCCTGGTCATCCAGCAGTTCATAGCCGGAGAACGCCGTCTCGCTGTCGATCTGCAGGCGATCGTTGTAGTCATTGGCGAAGGCATCGGCCCCCCGCGCGCGCTGGCGCTGGGCTTCCATGGCAGCATCGAAACCGGCGCTGTCGATGGACAGGCCTTTCTCGCGGGCGACATCGGCGGTCAAATCCGGCGGGAAACCGTGGGTGTCGTACAGCGTGAACACCACGTCGCCCGGCACCACGGTGCCCTCAAGGCCACTGATGGCCTGCTCGAGCACTTTCATGCCCTGGGCCAGGGTACGGCCGAACTGTTCTTCCTCCGCCAGCAGGGCCTTTTCGATCCGCGCCTGCTGTGCGCGCAGCTCGGGATAGGCCTCCCCCATCTGTTCTACCAGCGCACCGACCAGCGTGTGGAAGAACGGCTTTTCGCAACCGAGTTTGTGTCCGTGACGCAGTGCCCGGCGGATGATGCGGCGCAGTACGTAGCCACGGCCTTCGTTGGACGGGATGACACCGTCACAGATCAGGAAGCTGGCCGAGCGGATGTGGTCGGCGATCACGCGCAGGGATTTTTCTTCCAGGTCGCGGGTGCCGGTGGCCTTTGCCGCGGCCTTCAGCAGCGCCTGAAACAGGTCGATTTCGTAGTTGGAATGCACGCCCTGCATCACGGCGGCGATACGCTCCAGGCCCATGCCGGTGTCCACGGAAGGCTTCGGCAGCGGTACCAGTTCGCCGTCGGGCTGGCGGTCATACTGCATGAACACCAGATTCCAGATTTCGATGTAACGGTCCAGGTCGTCACCTTCAGAGCCCGGCGGGCCACCGGGCACGTCGGCGCCGTGGTCATAGAAGATTTCCGAGCAGGGACCGCACGGGCCGGTATCGCCCATCTGCCAGAAGTTGTCTTCATCCAGCCGCGAGAAGCGCTCTGCGCTGACGCCCATTTCCTTGAGCCAGATATCGGCGGCTTCATCGTCGGAAATATGCACCGTGACCCACAGCCGCTCTGGGGGCAGCTTCATGTCGACGGTCAGGAACTCCCAGGCGAAGCGAATCGCCTCGCGCTTGAAATAGTCGCCGAAGCTGAAGTTGCCCAGCATCTCGAAGAAGGTGTGGTGACGTGCGGTATAGCCGACGTTTTCCAGATCGTTGTGCTTGCCGCCGGCCCGCACGCAGCGCTGGCTGCTGGTGGCGCGGGTGTAGTCACGCTTTTCACGGCCCAGGAACACGTCCTTAAACTGATTCATGCCGGCATTGGTGAACAGCAGGGTCGGGTCATTCGCCGGCACCAGAGAGCTGGAGGGCACGACGGCGTGCTCCTGGCGGGCAAAGTAATCTAGGAAAGCCTGGCGAATGTCGGCGCTCTTCATAAGTCTCGCTGTCGTATCAGTCGGGGTATGACGGAAAGCGGCAAGTATAACGGGGCCAGAATGCAGGCGCTATGCGACCGCAGGGGCTGATGCCATGGCGGAAGGGGGTGAGAACGCGGAGAGCCCCGCCCTGCCTTCCGGGGGGGATGATGGCAGCGCGAGGCTCTCCACGGGGGAAACGGGTCTGTAGCGGCTTACCAGCCGCTGGCCGCCAGGCACCGGCAGCAGGGCAACGGCGGCCAGACAATCAGGAAAGTCATCAGGCAAGTCATCAAGCGAGCCATCTGCCAGAAAATCAGGCGCCGACACGCCCGCTATGGATCAGTCCAGGCCAGTGTCATCGCCATCCAGTGCCTCAAAGCACTGATCGGCGGTGAAACCGCGATACTGCAGAAAGCGCAACCGGCGGGCCTTGTCCTTCAGGTCTGCCGGCGGCCCGGCACCAAACCGGCGGCGGCAGGTGCCGGCGGCGAGAGCAAACCAGTCGCAACCTGCCTCGGCCAGTGCCTGCTCCGCCAGCGGGTTGCTCACACCATTCTGTTGCAGTGCCTGCCGGATACGCAGTGGCCCCTGCCCCCGCTCAATCCGGCTGCGCACCAGCATGCCGGCATAGCGGGTGTCGTCGAGGAAACGCTGCGCTTCCAGCCAGTCCAGCAGCGCATCGACCGGTGCGTCTTCGCCGAAGCGCTTTGTCAGCCGTTGCCGGAGTTCAGCGCGGGCATATTCGCGCCGCCCCAGCATGCCCAACGCGACGCGGCGCATTTCTGCCGCACGCGCCTGGGGATCATCCGCGGCGGCGGCCGTCTCATGACGGCCCGCGGGAGCCCCGGCATCATCACCGATCATGCTGCGGCACTCTGCTCAGCAAGCCGGGTAAATCAATCCTCTTCCTCGACCACCTGTGCATCTTCCTTGCTGCCCTCCTTGTTGACAGGCGCCAGCAGCCGAGCGCGGATCTGCGCTTCGACTTCATCCCGTGCCTGCGGGTTATCACGCAGGAAATCACAGGCGTTCTGTTTGCCCTGGCCGATCTTGTCGCCCTTGTAGGCATACCAGGCACCCGATTTGTCGATCAGGCCCAATTGCACGCCCATGTCCAGAATTTCGCCCAGGTTGTTGATGCCGCTGCCATAGAGAATCTGGAATTCAGCCTGGCGGAACGGGGGCGCGACCTTGTTCTTGACCACCTTGACGCGGGTTTCGCTGCCGATCACTTCGTCGCCCTGCTTCACCGCGCCGATGCGGCGGATGTCCAGGCGGACGGAGGAATAGAATTTCAGCGCGTTACCGCCGGTGGTGGTTTCCGGGTTGCCGAACATCACACCGATCTTCATGCGGATCTGGTTGATGAAGATCACCAGGCAGTTGGCGTTCTTCACCGAGCCGGTGATCTTGCGCAGCGCCTGGCTCATCAGGCGGGCCTGCACGCCCACGTGGTGATCCCCCATCTCACCTTCGATTTCCGCCTTGGGCACCAGGGCCGCCACGGAGTCGACGATCACCACATCCACGGCGCCGGAACGCACCAGCATGTCGGTGATTTCCAGCGCCTGTTCGCCGGTGTCCGGCTGGGAGACGATCAGGTCATCGACGTTGACGCCCAGCTTCTCGGCGTAGTCCGGGTCCAGCGCATGCTCGGCGTCGACGAAGGCACAGTTGGCGCCATTCTTCTGCGCCTGGGCGATCACGGACAGGGTGAGCGTCGTTTTGCCCGAGGATTCCGGGCCGTAGATTTCAACAATGCGGCCTTTCGGCAGGCCACCGATACCCAGCGCCACGTCCAGCCCCAGAGAGCCCGTGGAGATGGCCGGCATGGGCTCGCGCTTGCGGTCGCCCATGCGCATCACGGAACCCTTGCCGAATTGACGCTCGATCTGGGACAGCGCGGCGCTCAGCGCCTTGCTCTTGTTGTCATCCATTGCAAAACCCTCTCGGTGGTGAATGCTCGGTGGTGACTGGCACAGGGGATGGCCCGGGACCGGACACTGTTAATATGGACAGTATTATGCTCAGGAGGCCCTGCCCCTGCAACCCCGGCAAAACGGGACGGTGATCAGGGCTCAGCGCAGCCGCGCCAGCACGCCGCGCAGGGCGATTTCGATGGTGCCGGCGCGCACCGCATCGCGGTCACCGGACAGGCACTGGCAGTGAATGTCGGTGCGGCCGCCACGGCGGGCCCAGGCAAACCAGACGGTGCCTACCGGCTTGGCAGGCGTGCCGCCATCGGGGCCGGCGATGCCGCTGACCGCGACACTGATGTCCGCCAGGCTGTGCTGCAACGCGCCCTCGGCCATGGCCCGCACCACCGGGCCACTGACCGCGCCATGCTCATCCAGCAACGTGGCGGGGACACCGAGCATGTCCATTTTCGCGGCGTTGGAATAGGTCACGAAACCGCGCTCAAACCAGCCGGAACAACCGGGAATATCCGTGATGGCCGCGGCGATGCCACCGCCGGTGCAGGATTCCGCCGTGGCCAGCGAGACCCTGGCGCTGGCCAGCGCCTCGCCCACTTCTTTTGCCAGTTGCCAGTGTCGCACGTGATGCCCTCCGTTGCGGCGCGGTACCTACAGGCCCAGCAGATAATTGGCCAGGGGGACCGTGACCAGAGACAGCAGGATACCGATGCCGACGATGTGATTCGCCAGCGACGGTGCCAGCCCGTGTTGTTGCGCCAGAATACCGGCGGTGATCATCGGTGCCATGGCCGCCTGCAATACGGCAATGTCGCCCGACGCAGGCGGCGCGCCGATGGCCACGGCAATGCCCCATATCATCAGCGGCGCGAGCATCAGTTTCCAGCCCAGGCCGTACAGCATGGGACCCAGGTCATGGCCGGAAGCACGCAGCCGCAACTGCATGCCGACCGAAAACAGCGCCAGCGGTGTCAGCGTCAGGCCAAGCCGGCCCGCCACTTCCATCAGGACCGGCGGCAAGCCGCCGGCCTGGCGCAGCAGCAATGCCGCCACCAGGGCAATAAAGGCCGGGAAGGTGACCACGCGTTTCGCCAGCGCCGCCGGGTGAACCCGCAGGCCCGAGTACAGCGCGGCCACGATGACGCCCGCAGACGATAAGGCCAGAAACGACCCGAGCTGATCGGCGATTACCGCCACGCCCAGCGCATCGTGTCCACGCAGCGCCTCGATCAGGGGGTAGCCGACAAACGACGTGTTGCCCAGCCCGGCGGTCAACACCAGCGCCCCCACCTGGCCGCGACTCCAGCCGCGCCAGCGGCCCACCAGACTGATCAGCAGCCAGGCACCGGCGAACACCAGCCACATGGAGACGGCAGGAAACAGCAAATCATTGGACCACTCCAGCAGGATGATCTGTTGCAGCACCAGCGCCGGCAGCGCCACGTGCAACACCCACCAGTTCAGGCCGGGCACCAAACCCTCGGGATGCCGGAACCGGGCGGCTATCGCCCCGGCGCCGATACAGATCACCACCAGCCACAGTGCACTCACTGACTCGCCTCTGCAGATTGCGTGAACGAAAAGCCCGCCGCGGGGGCGGGATACGGGATGGCGCGCAGTGTAGCATTGCGTCTGCGCGCCTGCGGTCATTATTGGCCGAAAGTCTCAGACTCCACGCGGCTTTTTTACAGACGCTGCGCCGCAATCGCCGCAAAACGTGCCAGCAACGCTGCCGCTTGCGGCGTCTCGCGGACACCCGCAGCCAGCGCTGCCTGATCCCGGCCCTGCTCCACCAGCACCTGCGTCATCTGCGCGATATACGCGCGCATGGCCCCGGCGGAAAATTCCGGATGAAACTGCACGCCCCAGGCGCACTCGCCAAGACGGAATGCCTGGTGCACTTCCTCACCACTGCTTGCAAGCAGCACGGCGTGCTCCGGCAATCGCAGCACGGATTGACGATGCACCAGTTGCGCCGCGAACGTCTGCGGCGCTTCGCGGAACAGCGCATCATCGCGTGCCGCGTCAGTCAATGTGACGTCGACGGTGCCGATCTCGATGCCCTCCGGGCGGTAATCCACGGCACCGCCGAACGCATGCGCCAACAATTGATGGCCATAACAGATACCGAGCACGGGCACGCCGGCAACGGTCACTGTGCGCAGCCAGTCGGCGGCCTGTTCGCTCCAGGGTTCACGGTCGCTGACCATGCTGTGCGAGCCGGTCACCACCACGCCCGCCAGGGTATCGGCGGCGGGCAATACCTGTGCTGCGCGGATATCCAGCACGGTCACTGGCAGGCGTTCGCCCAGGCCCTGGGCAATCCAGTCATCGAAATCACCCTGTCGGGCGCTGATCTGCGGGAAGGTACGGCCAGCACAGGCAATCAGGACAGGCTTGGAAGCCATCGGGGTTTCTCCACTCCACCGGCCATTGCCGGGATACAGGACGGCGCGGATTGTACCATCAGGTCCGGTCACGCGCGCATGGCTGTCGGCGGCATCGACCGCTATGATCATCGGGACGCCATGATCACGGACCAGACCATGCCGCCCTGCCCGAGACTGCTACTTCCCCTGTTTTGTGCCCTGCTGCTCGGCGGCTGCGCCCTGCCGGCGGTGGACCAGGGCGTCAATGCCCAACGCCTGCCGGACACCGCGCTGCACGGCACCTGGCTGGACAGCACCACGCAGCCCCTGACCGAGGCACACCCCGGCCTGTCGGGCCTGATCGCCCTGCCCGATGCTCACCAGGCCTTTGCCGCCCGCATGATGCTGGCCGAAAGCGCCGAGCGCTCGCTGGATGTGCAGTATTACATCTGGCACCAGGACGTCACCGGCACGCTGCTGCTGAACGCGCTGCATGATGCCGCCGACCGGGGCGTGCGCGTGCGCCTGCTGCTGGACGACAACGGCGTGCCCGGCATGGACACACTGCTGGCCGCGCTGGACACGCACCCGAACCTCGACATCCGGCTGTTCAATCCGTTTGCGTTGCGCAAACCGAAAATGCTCGGTTTCCTGGCCGGCTTCCCGCGCACCAATCGCCGCATGCACAACAAGTCCTTCACCGTCGACCAGCGCGTGGCGGTAATCGGCGGCCGCAATATCGGTGACGAATATTTCGGTGCCAGCACCGGCGTGCAGTTCACCGATCTGGATGTGCTGGCCATCGGTCCGGCGGCGGAGCAGGTGGCGGTGGATTTCGACCGCTACTGGGCCAGCCAGTCCGCCTATCCGGTCACGCAGATTTTGCCCGCGTCCAAACACGACCGGGTGGCATTGCTGGGCACCGCAATGGAAGACGCCATGCTCGATGACGACGCCATCGAGTACCTGAGCCTGCTGGAAGCCACGCCGTTTGCTGACCGTCTCAACAGCGGCGCCATTCATTTCCAGTGGGCGCCGGTACGCATGATCAGCGACGATCCGGCCAAAGGGCTGGGCCAGGCCGCGCGCACCGACCTGATGATCAGCCAGCTACCGCCGTTGTTTCAGGCCGCAGAACACTCGGTGGACCTGATCTCGCCCTATTTCGTACCCACCCGGCCCGGTGTGGCGCTGTTGACGTCGCTGAGCCAGCGCGGCGTGCGCGTGCGCATTCTCACCAACTCGCTGGAAGCCACCAATGTGGCGGCAGTGCACGCCGGTTACGCGCGCTACCGCAAGGACATGCTGGCCGCCGGGATCGAACTGTTTGAAATGCGCAAACTGTCCGAGGACATGGAACGCAATGAAAGCGCCGGCCCGTTCGGCAGTTCCGGCGCCAGCCTGCACGCCAAGACGTTTGCCATCGACGGACGCCAGGCCTTTATCGGTTCGTTCAATTTCGATCCACGCTCTGCGGAGCTGAACACCGAGTTGGGGTTCATCATCGACAGCCCTGTCATCGCGCGCGGCATCAGCAGCGTGTTCGACCGGCAGGTGCCAGGCGATGCCTACGCCGTGCATCTGGATGACCGGGGCAGGCTTTACTGGACAGAGCAGCACGGCGACAGCACACAGCGCTTCGAACATGATCCGAAAACCGGACTGTTCAAACGCGCGCGGGTGAAGGTGCTGTCCTGGCTGCCGATTGAATGGATGCTCTGATTCACCCGACATACCGGCACCTTGCCAGTTATGCTGACCCGACAACGCACACCACAGGACCCGGCACCCATGCCGCCAACACGCTCTCTCACCGTCGCCTGCCTGCTGGCCCTGCTGGGCGGTTGTGCCCTGCCGGCGCTGGACCAGCGCATCAACAGCACCGTCTTGCCGGAACAGGCCCTCCAGGGTGCCTGGCTGGATGCGGCCACGGTGCCGCTGGCACGGCTGCACCCGAACGAATCCGGCATCCTGCCGCTGACGGATCCGCGCCAGGCGTTCGCCGCGCGCATGGTGCTGGCACGCAGCGCCGAGCGCACGCTGGACGTGCAGTATTACATCTGGCACATGGACATTACCGGCACGATGATGCTGGAAGCATTGCACGACGCAGCGGACCGCGGTGTGCGCGTGCGGCTGCTGCTGGATGACAACGGCATCCGCGACATGGACGAAGTGCTGGCCGCGCTGGACCGGCACCCCAATATGGACGTGCGGCTGTTCAATCCGTTCAGCGTGCGCAAACCAAAGATGCTCGGTTTCATCACCCACTTTTCGCGCGCCAACCGGCGCATGCACAACAAGTCGTTCACCGCCGACCAGCGCGCCACCATCATCGGCGGCCGCAATATTGGCGATGAGTATTTCGCCGCGACCGACGGGCTGCTGTTTTCGGACCTGGATGTGCTCGCCATCGGCCCGGTGGTCGCGGATACCGCCAGCGATTTTGATCGCTACTGGGCAAGCGGCTCCTCCTATCCGGTGTCGCTGATCCTGCCCGAAGTCAGTGACACGCGCCTGGCCACCCTGTCTGAAGCGGCGGCACAGGCACAAGGCGACCCACGCGCCGAACAGTATCTGCAAGCCCTGCAAGTCCAGGCGCGGGACAACCACATTGCTCTGGACACGTTGCGCTTTGAATGGGCACCCACCCGGCTGGTCAGTGACGACCCGGCCAAGGGGCTGGGCGAGGCGGACGACAGTGAACTGCTGATCAGCGCATTGCCGGCCCTGATCGGCGAGGCAACCGAGAGTTTTGATCTGGTCTCGCCGTATTTTGTGCCGACCGCCGACGGCGTCCGCGCGCTGGCCGCCATGTCGGCGCGCGGCGTAAAAGTGCGGGTACTGACCAACGCCCTGGAAGCCACTGACGTGGCCGCCGTGCACGCCGGTTACGCCAAGCGACGGCGGGACATGCTGGAAGCCGGCATCACCCTGCTGGAAACCCAGCGGCAACCCGGCGACCCCGGCCGCAACGAAAGCGCCGGGCCGTTCGGCAGTTCCGGTTCCAGCCTGCACGCGAAAACGTTCGCGGTGGATGGCCGCAAGGTGTTTATCGGCTCGTTCAATTTTGATCCGCGCTCAGCGCGCCTGAACACCGAACTGGGTTTTGTCATCGACAGCCCGACGCTGGCCGGTGCCATCAATGACGCCTTCGACCAGCAGATTCCGAGAGAAGCCTATCGCGTACAACTGGACGAGCGCGGGCGCCTGTACTGGACCGAACAGCGCGGCGACGAGGAAATCCTCTATACCCGCGAACCCGGCACCGGCCTGCTCAAGCGCATGGGAGTGAAAGTCCTGTCGTGGCTGCCGATCGAATGGTTGCTGTGACGTGCGCAGCGCATCACTCAGCGGCCAAGAAAGAACTCCACCGGCACCGTCAGGCTGATCGTCTCGCCAAGGACTTCCGGCGGCGGCGTTGGCAACGGTTCGGCCCGGTGGATCAGCGCCAGGGATTCCTCGTCCAGCACCGAGACGCCGCTGGCACGAAACAGGGTCGCGGCCAGCACCTTGCCCTGACGATCTATCGTGAATGTCACCCAGGGGACGCCTTCACGACGCATCATCTGTGCCTGGCGCGGGTAACGCTTGCGCCGCTCCAGGTGTGCCTGCAATGCACTCTGCCAACGCTGGCGGGCGTCGGCCGCCTGCTGGCTGAAAGCGCCGACGCTGGGCGCGGCCGCCACATCCGAAGGTGCCGCCGGCAGCGAGACCGGTGCTGTGGTTTCCGGCGCGGCCTGATCGTTCGGCGCATCACTGGCGGTGGTGACGTCCGGATCCGGTTCCTGCTCAGACACTTCCTGTGGCGCCGGCGGCGGTTCAGGCCGGGTTTCCAGCACCACCTCGGGCTCCACTTCCGGCAGCGGTTCCTGCTCGACCGGTTCCGGTTCCGGCAACGGCTCCTCCGGCACAGACGGCTCCGGTGCCGGCGCGGCTTCGGTCTGCTCCGGGCCGGGCGGCAACTCCGACGGCTGGGCTTGCGGCGCGGCCAGCAGCGCCACGTCCATCACCATCGGCGCGGCCGGTGGCGCCTGCACAGACTCTGCCCTGGGCTGCCACAGCATCGCCAGCGCCACACCGACGTGGGCCAGCAGTGCGGCCAGCGCGGCCAGCAGCCAGTACAGCGGTTCGCGCGTGCGCGGCGCGAATCCCGCGCCTGCAAGTGGGGTCATGGCGCCGCCCTGTCCGTACCCCCGGGGATCTCCAGCCCGACCAGCGCCACCTTGAGGTAGCCGGCCTGGCTGAGCCGGTTCATCACCTGCATCAGATCGCCGTAAGCGACGTCACGGTCGGCACGCAACAGGATGCGCTGGGCGGTATCCGGCACCTGTTCCTGCAAGGCCGCCGCCAGATTCTCCTGGCTGACCTGGCGCGATTCGCCCAGCGTCAGCGTCAGGTCGCGCTGCAGAGTCAGGTAGACCGGGTCCTTCGGTGCCGGCTGCGGTGTCGCGGCGGCGGCCGGCAGGTCCACCGGCACGCTCACCGTGGCCAGCGGCGCAGCCACCATGAAAATGATCAGCAGCACCAGCATCACATCAATAAAAGGCGTGACGTTGATCTCGTGGTTTTCCGGCAACTCATCGCCAGCGCCGGATGACAGGTTGAACGCCATCAGTGCCCGCCCCGCGCCATCGCCAACACCGTGTGCTCGCCCTCTTCCACGAGCGTCACCGGCCGGGCATCCGGACGGCGGCGGTCCAGGTCACGGCTGACCAGTGTCAGCAGGGCAACGGCGATGTCCGCCAGCAGCGCCCGGTAGCCGCCGATGCTGCGCGAGAAGTGGTTATAGATGATCACCGCCGGGATCGCCGCGACGAGGCCGATGGCCGTGGCCAGCAGGGCTTCGGCGATCCCCGGCGCGACCACTGCGAGGTTGGTGGTCTGCGTGCGGGCAATGCCGATAAAACTGTTCATGATGCCCCACACGGTGCCGAACAGGCCCACGAACGGCGCCACCGCGCCAATGCTGGCGAGCACCCCGGTGCCGCGATTGATCTGCGCGCTGGCGGCAGCCTGTACCCGCTCCAGCCGCGCGGCGACCCGCTCCTTGATGCCATCGTCAGAGGCCGGGCCGCGGGCCGACAGCGTCAGTTCGTGCCGGGTAGCCTGCAACAGGTGCATGCCGGCGCCCTGGCCGGCCGCGCAGGCTTCGTCCGCCTGGGCGAAATTGTCCGCAGCGATCAGGATATCCAGCAGCCGGGCGGCACGACGACGGGCCAGCCGCAACTGCACGGTCTTGAAGGCCCACACGGTCCAGGTCAGCACCGAGGCCAGCAGCAGGCCGATCATCACGGCCTTCACCACCCAGTCCGCCGCCTGGTACATGCCCCAGGGGGACAGATCATGGGCCATGACCGGCGCCGCTCCGGCCGGCGCTTCCTGCGTGTCCTGCATCGCCGGTTCTTCCTGCGCGTCCGGCGCCGCAGGGGCGTCCACGTCCGCCAGCGGCATGGCGTCTGGCGCCGCCAGCGTCGCCGCCGACGAGGTGCTTTCCTGAGCCTGGGCCG
The DNA here is from genome assembly GCF_009846755.1 of Alcanivorax sp. S71-1-4. GTDB lineage: Bacteria > Pseudomonadota > Gammaproteobacteria > Pseudomonadales > Alcanivoracaceae > Isoalcanivorax. The sequence continues at coordinate 98,211 of NZ_AQOR01000007.1, read as the reverse complement.
GCAGCAGCAGGCCGCTGCACAGCAGGGCAATCATCAGTACACCGAATGTCTTCATGGTCCGTTTCCCATACAGCATTGCCCGCATCAGCGGGCAGACAATGATATGCATTTACAACACCAGGCCGAGCAACGCCCTGTTCCAGAGCGCGATCAGGCCGGCAGATTGCCGCGGTATTCCGGCCGGCTCCACAGCCACAGCAGCACCGCGCACATCAGCGACGGCACACTCCACTTCACCCACAGCGGCGCCGCCGACACACAGATCAGCGGCATGCTCAGCGTCATGGTCACCGTCGCCAGCCATTTGGCCCGGCGCGGCACCGCGCCCTGTTCGCGCCAGTGATGGATCGGCGGACCAAAACGCGGATGGGCCAGCAGCCAGTCGTGCAGCGCGGGCCAGCCGTGTGACGCGGCCCACGCGCCGAGCAGCATGAATACCGTCGTGGGCATGCCCGGCACGATCACACCGATCAGGCCCAGCCCGACAAACAGCAGTGCCAGCAGCCGCCAGCACCAGCGCCGCACCATCAGGCGGCCGCTTCGTCGGCCAGCAGTTCTTCCACGCCTGCGCGGGCGAAGGCAAACGCCTCCAGCGCTCCCTGGACAGCGGCCGCCCGCTGGGCGTCGGTGAGGTCCAGCGCATCCATTGCTTCGCGGAAGCGGCGCCAGTGCAGGCCTCGGCCGTCTTCATGCCCGGCCAGGTGGCGGGCGCCGAAGGTTTCCGACAGCCCAAGATGCTCGCGGGCGTGCTTGAGCAGGAAAGCGGCACCGAGGTTGGAGCCTTCCACGGTGTAGAGCCAACCCAATGAGGTGTACAGATCGCTGACGGTCATGGCCGCGGCCGCGGCATCGTCCTCGGCCAGTTCAGCGGCACTGATATGGAAGTCGGCGCAATCGGCCAGCGCCGCCTGCAGGCGATCACGGCTGGCCAGATCCGGCAGGCTGGCCTGCAACGCCGGGTCCTGATACAGCGGCGAGGCAACCCGCTGCAGGCGCGCCTGCATGCGCACGAAGCGCGCGTAGCGCTCACGGTTGGCAAACGGCGCCAGCGCCATGATGCGCTTGTCCAGCCGTTCATGTTCGTCGGTGGAGCTTTCTTTCAGGTGCAGCGAAAGCGGCAGCTTCGATGAGATGGTGTCCTGGCTCATGATGGATTCCCGATACGACGGCAAGGCACGGGCGGCGGAAAATGCCCGCATCTGATAACAAGACGAGCCAACCCGCCAAACCCCTCACCCCAAGGTGATATTTTTTTGCCTTGTCTGTTGATGACGCCCCCGTGTGCGGCGGCTCAGCACAACGCCGCAGTCGCCAGACGGCCCTGCCGGCACCGGTACCCGGGCGGCAGCACTGACGGCCACCATTACACAAATGAGAAGCATTCGCAATAAATTGACTGCGACAACAGAACCCCGATTTTACCGATGACGCCCTAGCGGCCGTTAAAACGCGGTGCCCGCCGCGCCAGAAACGCCTCTATCCCCTCCTGCACATCCGCACTGGCCGCGGACCGCGCCAGCGCTTCGGTCTCATCACGGAGATGTTCTGCCAGCGAACGCTGATCGCTCTCGCGCAGCAAACGGCGTGCCTCGCCGTAGGCGCGGGTCGGGCCATTGGCCAGTTGCCGCGCCACAGCCCCGGCCTGTTCGCGCAACGTGCTCCCCGGCACGCAGTCGCTGACCAGCCCCCAGGACAGCGCTTCGTCCGCGTTCAGCGTGCGCCCCTGGAAATACAACTGCGCGGCACGGCGCTGCCCGACCAGACGCGGCAGATACCAGCCGTTGCCGCCATCCATGGACAGGCCGAGCGTGCCAAAGCCCAGCGCCACACGCAGGTCGTCTGCCGCCAGCACGATATCCGCCACATACAAAAGCCCCAACCCGCCGCCTGCCGCTGCCCCTTGCGCGGCCGCAACCACTGGCACAGGCAGATCAGCCAGGATCGACAGCGCCTGATGGTAGGCGCTGGTCATTCGGGTCAGCATGCCGGGCAATGCCTCTGGCGCGATGCTGTTCAGAAACGCCAGATCGCCGCCCACAGTGAACGCGGCGCCCTCGGCGCAGATCAGCACGGCACGCAGCGAGGTGTCTGCGCGACACTGCACCGCCACCTGCTGCAATTCGGTGGCCATGCGCAGGTCGATGGCATTGCGTTGTGCCGGCCGGTTCAGGCACAGCGTCGCCAGGCCGTCGTCGATGGAAAACCTCAGTGTTTCGAACCCCGGCGTCTGGCCAGCCAGTGCCGCCTGCCATTGCGCGCTGTCGGTCAGTTGATGCAGTGCGGCGATACGGCCATCGCGGAATGTCAGCCGATGCATAAAGACCGCTTCCACCGGGTGGCCGCTGGCGCGGGCGTGGCCACGGTAGGTGCCTTCGACCAGCAGGTCGCCGCTGGCCAGCGGTTCGAACCGCCCGGGCACGGCGCGGGCCGCAAACAGTTTGCCCAGCCGCCCCCAGAATTCGCGCCGCATGGCGTCGGCGCTGGTGTACTCACCGCCCAGGCCCGCCGGCATGCCCGGGGTCACTGCGCCGTGGAAATCGTCATGCAGCAACGCCGCCAGGGTATCCCGGTCACCGGTCGCCAGTGCCTCGTACAGCGCTTTCGCCTGAGCAATGGTCTCTGTGCTGTTCATCGTGCGGCTCCTGGTTCACATCCGTTTGGCCACTTCTTCGAGCATCACCTCGGTGGCGCCGCCGCCGATGGTGAGAATGCGCGCGTCGCGCACCATGCGCTCGATCGGTGTGCCGGTCATGTAGCCGGTGCCGCCGTGCAATTGCAGGCAGCCGTGCACCACCTGTTGCAGTGTTTCCGCCGCATAGGCCTTGAGCATGGACACATCGATGATGGTGTCCTGGCCGTTTTCGATCATGCGCGCACATTGATAGGTGAGCGCGCGCGCCGCCGCCGCACGGGCGGCAAGGTCGGCCAGTTTGTGCCGCACCACGGGCTGTTCCCACAGTGTCTTGCCGAACGCCTTGCGGGTTTTCACATAGTCCAGCGTCAGCTCGATCGCCTTCGAGCACTGACCGGCGCAGAGCCCGCCCACCAGCAGCCGCTCATGCTGAAAAGTGCCGACAATATAGTAGAAGCCCTTGCCTTCTTCCCCGATCAGGTTGTCGGCGGGTACGCGCACATCGTCGAAATACAATTCAGCCGTGTCGGAGGAACGCCAGCCGTGCTTGTCCAGTTTATTGGCGATGGTGAAGCCGGGTGTATCACGCTCGACGATAAACATCGACAGCCCGCGGCTGCCACGTGCGTCCGGGTTGGTACGGGCCGCGACAATGAAAATATCGCCATGGATGCCATTGGTGATGAACATCTTTGAGCCATTGATGACCCAGTCATTGCCATCGCGCACGGCACGGGTGCGCACCGCCGCCACGTCAGAACCGGCATTCGGCTCGGTCACGCAGATGGCGCCAATCTTTTCGCCGGCGCAGGCTGCCGGCATATAACGCTGCTTCTGTGCTTCGCTGCCACGTTTGACGATATGCGCCAGCGACATGTCCGTGTGCACGGTGACCGACGAGGCAAAGCCGCCAAAGGTGCTGCGCGACAGCTCTTCGGCGAACATCACTGCCGCCGTCGCCGGCAGGCCACTGCCGCCGCAGTCTTCCGGCACGCTCATGCCGAGGAAACCCAGTTCGCCCATCTGGCGGAAAATCTCGCGTGGCACGTGGCCGTCGATTTCCCACTGCTCTCCTTGTGGCACCACCACGTCCTCGACGAAGCGGCGCACCTGGGCGCGGATCATCTCGATGTCGTCATCCAGCGGCGGTTCGTTGAAAAAGAAGCTCATCGCCCCATGCTCCAGAATTGATAATCCGACTGGACGGGTTAAAAAAATGGCGAAACGGGCCAGTCAGAATCCCCCGTTTCGCCACAAGGTGTCAGGGGATCAGCGGATACCGCTGCCTGACATTTGCTCGGGCACAAAGTGGCCCGCTGGGAAGCTGTCGGGATAGAACACCCCGGAACGCTCATCACTGAGCAGGAAGTACATGTTCCAGGTACCGGCATTGAGGTCGTAATACATGCTGGACCAACCAGAGAACGGCGCCTGTTGATCGTAGCTCTGCGTGATCATCAGCAGCGGCACGCGCCAGAGTTCGCCACGGGAATCATAGGATTCGGCAGCGGAAACCGCCCAGCTGTCCTCATCGATATAGTAGCGACGCTTGCTGTAGACATGGCGCTCGCCCGGCTTGAGCGTGGCTTCCACCACCCACACCCGGTGCAGTTCCCAGCGCACCAGGTCCGGGTTGGCGTGGTTCACGGTCAGCAGCTCTTCTTTGCTGGCGCCGAACATGGCGTCGTAGTTGTTGTAGGGAATCAGCATTTCCTTTTTGCCGACCAGTTTCCAGTCATAGCGGTTGAGGCCGCCCAGGGAATTGTCGTCATAGGTGGTCATGCCGGCGGAGGTCGGGTTCGGGGTGTCGTGGCTGATGTCCGGCGCCATGCGCACGCGGCGTTGCCCCGGCAGGTAGCTCCACGCCTTGCGGCCATGGGTCAGGTCGTTGGTGGGCTCCTTCAGGATCAGCATTTCCCCGGTACGACGTACCGGGCGCTGGTAGGCCACGCGGAACATCTGGAAAAACTGCTCGCTGTCGAACAGCTTGCGCGCATCCGGATCATAGAACGGATAGTGGAAGTCCTGCGTACCGGCCGACGACAGCACCGCGCGGCCACTGGTGTTGATGTTGTACACCTCGAAGTTGCGCACCTGCGTCCGTTCGCCGATATAGCGGGTCTTGTGGTTCCACATCACTTCCATGCCGTTTTGAGGCATCGGGAACAGGATGCAGTTGAAACCGCCGGTAAAACCGCCGCCCAGTTCATCGGTCAGGCGTGCCGAGGTCGCACACTCCCGGGTGCCGTCGAGCAGGCTGTCCGGGTACGCTACGGTACGGTGGGTCGGATACACATCGATACGGTACGTGCTGTACTTCTTCAACAGCGCCTTGGTGCCTTCGGTCAGTACGTCGTCGTACTCGGCCATGTTGGCCGCCGTCACACTGTACAGCGGCTGTTCATCGGCGAACGGGTTGGTGTACTTGCCGCTGCCCGGCGTGTAGTCCGCCGGCGCAGTGGTCAGCCCACCGGTATAGGGCGGAATGGTGCCGGCCTCGTTACCGGCCTGGATGGCGCCGAACAGGGTCAGGGTATCGCCCAGTTTGGCCGCTTCTTCGGCGCTGACCGCCGCTTGTGCACCCTGGCTCAGGGCCAGGCCAAGCATCGCCAGAATAATCTTTTTCATCATCGTTCTCCCGGCTCAGAAAGTGGTCTTGAAGGTGAGGCTGACATTGCCCCGGTCATGCAACTGCGCGTTGGTGCCGTTGTAGATACGGGCACCGGCGTTGTTCACTTCGTTGTCGCCGAAGTAATCGGTGTAGCGCAGGTCGAAGCGGTAACGGCTCATGACTTCGGCCGCCACGCCCAGCGAATAGTTGCCGCCGTCTTCGTTGCCGCCGGCGGTTACCGCCGCGTTGCCGTGCAGGCCATAAGACGCGCTGACCGGAAACAGCAGGTCCACGCTCGGCAGCGCTTGGAACACCGTCGGCGTGAGGTTCAGGGCCAGGCCGACGTAGTCATCGGTGACCTTGTCGACGCCGTCGTAACTGCTGCGTCCTTTGTAGAGGCTTTCGTTCTCGGTCACTTCATCCACGCGCATATAGGTCAGCTCCGCTGCCCAGGACAGGGTGTCCCAGAGCGCGTTGCCAGGGCGCACGCCCATCACATTGACCAGCGCATGGTAGGTATTGCCACGCGCACCCGGCGCGTCGCCATCGCGGATCTGTGCCACCGACGCCGCGTCACTGACCAACGGCATGTCTTCGCGGTAAGAGACTTCTGCGCCCATGCTCAGGCCACCCACCTGTTTGGTCAGGCTGATCCCGTACAGGTTGATGTCATCGGCGTAGGCCAGGCCATACCTGCCCGTGGTGGTATTGATAAATGCCTGCGGCAGCTTGTCGGAGAAATTGCGGTAGTAGAAACCGAGCGTGCCGCTGCCGAGGAAACCTGGCGTCCAGCGCGCAGCCAGGCCGAATTCGCCGCGGTCGTCCGGTGTGGCATCGCGGCCGCGCGGGATACGCGTCCCGCCGCCGGCCACCAGCGAACCGCCGCCGCGCAGCAACAGGTCGTTGTTGCCAAGGAAGGTGCCGGCTTCAGGAATGCGGAATTCTTCCCACTCGAAAAAATACTGCGCTGCCAGCGACCATTGATTGTTCGGCCGCGCCTGCAATGAAATCTGGTTCAGCGGGCGAAACAGCTCCTTGGCCTCCGTGCCGGGCACCGCCGACGCCTTGCCGAGATCAAGGCTGGTCTGGGCGTAGGTAATGCCATGCAGCGCGCCGTTGCCCATCAGGCTTTCGCCCCAGTACACCACATGGCGACCGGCACGCACGTTGACCGGCATGCTGCCGACATCCAGCTGGGTGAAAACGAAGGCATCGAGAATCTCACCCGACGGCCCTTCGTAGTACCGCTCGGCGTAGCGCGACAACCCGACAGCCGGCGCGCCGTTTTCCAGGTAGTTGGAGGTTGTCGGGTCGTTATTGTCCAGATCGCGATACGCGTAGTCATACCAGCTTGCTGCACTGACACGAACACCGTGACGGCCTTTGTAGACCAAGTCACTTTCGGTCAGCAGGTCGATACGCGCCGACACCATGCCGGTGTCGAAATTGCGGTTGCCGTCATCATTGTTCGGCAGCGCGAGCAGTTTGCTGTCCTGGGATTCGATGCGGTGCACGTAATTGGCCCGGACCGTGTTGTCCAGGCGCAACTGCAGGTCGTGATTGCCCGTATCAATGGCAAACCCCTGCGCCGTGCCGACCGCGCCGCACAGTGCGCTGGCAAGCAGCGCCGTGCCGGCTTTACTGAGCCTGTTGTCCATTTTTCTATCCTCCAGCTCTCTCTTTGTTTTTGTTTTGCTGCCAGGCTGTCGCACTGGCGGCGATGTCTGGGCGCCGGGCGCCCTGATTCAGGTATCAGGCGCCTCCCTCACCGATACGGTCAGGCGGACGGGATGAAGCCCCTCCGGTGGCGGACGGAAGCAGAAACCGGGATAGCGCCGGGATCATGACCAGCGCACACAGCATGTTCCAGGCGAACATGAAGGCCAGCAGAATGCCCATGTCCGCCTGGAATTTGATCGGTGACCAGGCCCAGGTCAGGACACTGGCCGACAGCGTCACACCCACCAGCGCCACCACTTTGCCGGTGCGTCCCAGCGCCGCCGCATAGGCGTCACGCAATGACAGGCCCTGACGCTGCGCCGCCAATTGCGCGCTGATCAGGTACAGCGCGTAATCCACACCGATGCCGACACCCAGGGCAATCACGGGCAACATGGCCACTTTCACGCCAATGCCCAGTTGCACCATCAATGCCTCGCTCAGCACCGAGGTCACCATCAGCGGCACCACTGCCACAATCACTGCGCGCCAGCTCCGGAACGTGAGCATGCAGAACAGGATCACGACGCCGTAGACCAGATACTGCATCTGCATCCAGGCGCGGCTGACCATCTGGTTGGTGGCCGCCTCGATACCGGCGTTGCCGGCGGCCAGCAGGAACTGCATGTCGTCCTGGCCGTAGTCGGCGGCAAAACGCTCGACCACATCCGCGACGCGCTGCAACGTATCGGCCTTGTGATCGGTCAGGTAGGCGATGATCGGCATTACCGAACAGTCGACGTTGAACAGGTCCTGGTTATTGACACTGGCGGCCTGGGCACCGTAATTGATGACGTTCTGGTCGCGGCTGATGGTCAGCCACTTGGGGTTTCCTTCGTAGCTGCCGGCGGTAATCTGGCGGACCGCCTTGACCAGTGATTGTGTGGTCTGCACACCGTCTGTCCGTTCCAGCTCCCAGGCCAGACGGTCGACCGCCTCCAGCGTGTCGTACAGCATGCAGCCATCCGGCGGCGTGCGCACAATCACCGCAAACTGGTCACTGGACAGCGCGTAATGGTCGACGATGTAGGCGTTGTCCAGGTTGTAGCGCGAATCCGCCCGCAGTTCCGGCGCGCCGGCGTCCAGGTCACCGATCTTCAGATCGCGGCTGATGCCCAGCCCGACACCGATCGTCACCAGCGCCACCGCCAGTACCGCCACGGCCCAGCGAGTCTCTGTCAGCCGGCTCAATGGCAGCAACAGCCCCACCAGGCTGAAACGCGGACGCGCCGCCGGCGGGTGCGGTGCACGTACCCGGATGCCGGCGTAGGACAACAGCACCGGCAGCAGGATCAGGTTGGTCACCACCAGCACCGCGACCCCCACGCTGGCCGCAAGTGCCAGTTCGCGGATCACCGGAATATCAATCACCATCAACACGGCAAAGCCGGCCGCGTCGGTCAGCAATGCCGCCACGCCCGTGCCGAACAGCCGCCGGAAGGTCAGCCGCGCTGCCGCCACACGGTCGTGGCCCTGCGCGATATCCTGGGCGATACCGTTCACCTTCTGCGCACCGTGCGATACACCGATGGCAAACACCAGAAACGGCACCAGTATCGAGAACGGATCCAGTTGGTAACCCAGCAGCGCCACCATGCCCAACTGCCAGAGCACCGCCACCAGTGAGCAGCAGACCACCAGTGCCGTGGTCCGCGCACAGCGGATATACAGAAACAGAATGGCACTGACGATGACGATGGCGATCACAAAATAGGTCATCACCTTGAACAGCCCGCCGATCAGCTCACCGATCAATTGTGCAAAGCCGACGATATGAATCTTCACATCACCGGTGGCTTCGTACTTGTCACGGATCTCGGCGATCTGTCGCGCCAGCACCGCGTAGTCCAGCGGCTGACCACTGACCGGATCCCGGTCCATCAGCGGTACAAAAATCATGCTCGACTGCGCGTCGCCAGCCACCAGATCACCGGTAATGCCGGCACGGCTGATGTTCTGGCGCAACTGGTCCAGCTGGTCGGGGGTGGCGGTGAAATTGCCCGGCATGACCGGCCCGCCACGGAAACCTTCTTCGGTGACTTCAGTCCAGCGTACTGCCGGCGTCCACAGCGATTTTATCCAGGCACGGTCCACACCCGGAACGAGGAAAATCTCGTCGTTGATCTGCCGCAGCGTTTCCAGATAGCGGGCGTCGAAGATGTCGCCCTCGGGGCTCGCCACGACCACCCGCAGTGCACTGCCCAGGCCGCGCAGCTCGGCACGGTTTTCCTGGTAGTGCTGGATGTAGGGATGGCCCTGCGGCAACATTTTTTCATAGCTGGCATTCAGGGCCAGACGGGTGAATACGCTGTAGCCGAACACCAGGCTGACCAGCGCACAGCACAGCAACACCAAGCCACGACGATTGAACACCAGGCGCTCCAGGCGTCCCCCGGAGGCAGGGTCGAAGTGCAAGGTCGCAGGGGAACGTGGTGCATCAGTGGAGATCGGCATCATTGTTCTCCTCTGGCACGGCCCGGCAACGGCAACGTACGCAGGCCGGAAAGGCCAGCCACCACGACACGGTCAGCGGACAGAGCCAGGACATCAAAGAATGAAAAACGCACCGGAAGAGAAACAGGAGAGAAACTGTGTGCCCGGTCACTGGAACGGAACAACACGCCACTTTGCGACACCAGCAGGATGTCGCCCGCAGGCAGGACGCTGGCGCCGGTAATGGCCGCATGGCTGTCGAGCGCAGAGGCCTGCCAGGAGGCGCCCTGATCATGGCTGACCCAGACGTTGCCGCGCAGTCCATACACCAGCAGCACATCATCGTACCCGGCGAGACCAAACCAGGTGCCGCCATAGGGCGACGTCAGCGCATCAAAACCGGCGTCAGGTGCAGCCTGGCGCAACAGCAACCCCTGCTCGCCCGCCATATAGAGTTGCCCGCCAATACGGCGCATGCCGTACAGATGCAGCGCACCGGGGTTGTCCACCTGTTCCAGCCAGGGCGTCCAGTGTTCGCCACCATCCTCTGTGCGCAGCAACAGGTTGTAGGCACCGGCCACATAACCTTCGTTCTCATTGTCGAAATACGCCGTCAGCAGTGACTGATTCAGCCCCTGCTCCGCGTAGGCGCGGTAGCGTCGTGCCAGCTCCGGGTCATCGTCCTGCAGCGTGTCCGCGCGGGCGGCATACAGCGCCGCGATGGCGTGGCCATCCAGTTGTCGCTGCCAGGTGGCACCGCCATCGTCCGTCCGCAACACCACACCATCGTGGCCCACGGCCCAGCCACGTTGCGGCGATACAAAAAATACATCGGTCAGATCGCTGCTGACCGGCACATCGGCCTGTTGCCATTGCTCACCCTGATCGTCGGACCAGAACACATGCCCGCGCACGCCTGCGGCGACCACCCGCTGCCCGGCAGCCGCCAACGCCAGCACCGGTTCCTGCAGCGCTTTCGGGGAATGAATCGCAGGGGTATCCACCCGGTCCGGCAGCGACGCCGCCGTGCCCGGCGCCGTCATCAGCGGGCTGAGCAGAAGCGTTGCCAGGGCCGCGAATCGCATCTTCATGCAGACCTCTTGTTGTCGTTGTCGCGCGTACTTGTTGTTGTCATGGCGTCGCGGAGGTCATGGCCTTCTGACATCGTGACGCAATCCACTATATTAAAGACCGTCCGGTCGGTCAATTATATTTCCGTGCCTCGCCCGGGGGGCTTGCAGCCCTATTCCGCAGGGCGGTACAAGGCCGGAAACTGCTCGCGCACTATCTCGCCATCGGCGCGCAGGGCATGGCATCCGCCTACCTGCCAGCCGTCACGACGGCCGCCTTCGCCGGGATCACCGAGCCGGTCCCAGAGCGCCTGAAATGCGGTGGTGGCCACCGGCCCGATCAGTTCGCTGAGGTGGGTGCACCCGTTCACACCGCGAAAGCGCTGGCGCGCCGCACTGAGAAACCCGGCACCAATACGCATGCCGACAAGACTGCGATAAGCACCGGTAATGGCCGGGCAGACACGATGCGGATGATTGAGCATTTCTGCACGGGCGTCATGAATCAGCAGTTGCGTGTCCAGCGTCAGGCAGAGCCGCATCTCATGAATCGGTTCATGGGGTTTCACTTCGCCACGGTCCGACAGAAACACCGAGTGCGGTTTGGTGTCGCACAAATAGCCTTCGATATCCCACAGACCGTCTTCACGCGCGTAACCGCGACAGATCACCTCGCGCTGATGCACCAGAGTTCGCGCTACCGGCGCGTTATTGATGGACATGCACGACTCCCCGACGCACCAGCGCCTCGATGTCCCCCGCCGTCATACCCAGCGTCGACAGGATGTCCTGGCTGTGTTGCCCCGGCGCGACGACACCGTGGCGAATCGCCCCCGGCGTACGGGAAAAGCGCGGCGCGGGCGCGGGCTGTGTGACACCGTCTATTTTCGTAAAGGTGCCCCGCGCCTGATTGTGTGCATGCCGGGGTGCCTCGCTCATGTCCAGCACCGGCGCAAAGCAGACGTCGCTTTCTTCCAGCAACTCACACCAGTGGTCACGGGTCTGCTGGCTGAACAGGGCCGCCAGCAGGCGGCGCTGTTCCGGCCAGGCACTTTGTCGCCACTGTTCCGACAGGCGCGGATCGTCCAGCGCCAGTTTGTTCAACAGCAATTGGTAGAACTGCGGTTCGATGGCGCCGATGGCGATATATTTTCCGTCGGCGCAGGCGTAGGTGCTGTAGAACGGCGCTGCGCCGTCGAGGAAGTTCGCCTCGCGCTGCGACTGCCACTGGCCCCCGGCCTGCAAGCCATACAGCATCGCCATCAAGGTGGCTGCGCCGTCGCACATGGCAGCGTCCACGACCTGCCCTTCACCACTGCGTTGTGCATGCAGCAACGCACTGACCAGCCCGAACGCCAGCAGCATGCCGCCACCGCCGTAATCGCCAACCAGATTCAGCGGCACGACCGGCGGCTGGTCACGGGGGCCGATGGCATGCAGGGCGCCAGTAAGCGCAATGTAATTGATGTCGTGGCCGGCCACGCGCGCCAGCGGGCCGGTCTGCCCCCAGCCGGTCATGCGGCCGAACACGAGGGCAGGATTGCGGGCGTGACAGACCTCCGGCCCCAGCCCGAGACGTTCCATTACGCCGGGGCGATACCCTTCGATCAGCGCATCCGCCTTGTCCACCAGTTGCAAGACCAGCTCAATCGCCGCCGGGTCTTTCAGATCCAGCGCCAGGGAACGCCGCCCCCGGTCCACCACACTGGTGCGCCCTTTGAACTGGTCCAGGCTGCCGGCCTGCGCACCGGGCTTGCGCTGAATGCAGATAACGTCGGCGCCGAGATCCGCCAGCAACATGCCGCAGAACGGCCCCGGGCCGATGCCGGCCATTTCGATAACCGTGATGCCCTGCAAAGGACCTGACATGGCACTACTCCTATGGGTGAGCGTCCTATGGGTGAGCGTCCTGCGGATGAGCGACCAGGCCACGTTGATGCAGCCGTCCGTACTCAGCGGCGGTCAGCCCGAGCAGGTCACACAGCACCTGTTCGGTGTGCTGTCCCAGGCGCGGCGCCGCCGCTGCGGGCGGCCGCGCGCAGCCGGAAAACATCAGCGGAGAGGCCGGCGTCAGGACCGTGCCGATATCCGGCTGCGACACCTGGTCAAACAACGGATTGGCCACTGAACAGGCCGGGTCTTCGCGCACCAGTTGCGCGACGCTTTGATAACGTCCCCAGCACACGCCGTGCTCCTGCAACTGCGTGCGGATGTCGGCAAAGCGGCGTGATGCAAACCAGGGTTCAAACAGGGCAGCCAGTGCGTCGCGGGCACGGTAACGGTCCCCCTCCCGGCGAAAATCCAGGCCCCGGGCATGCGCCAGTTGCTCGCACGCCTCTCCCAGACCGGTGGCGGCGCACAGCGCTTTCCACTGCTTGCCGGTCAGTGCCACCACCATGACGCGTTCGCCGTCGCAACTGTGAAAATCCCGGCCAAACGCGCCGTACAAATTGTTGCCCGCACGTTCACGACGCTGCCCCAATTGCGCCTCGGCAATAAAACCGAGATGGCCCATCACCGCCAGCGCCACGTCTTCCAGCGCCAGCCTGACCTGCTGCCCAGCCCCCTGGCGATGACGGTGCCGTTCTGCGGCCAGCAGCGCTGATGCCATCATCTGGCCGGCAATCAGATCCCACGCCGGCAACACATGATTCACCACCTGATCGGCATCGTGTCCGGTCAACAGCGGCAGCCCCATGGCCGGGTTCACGGTGTAATCCACCGCTGAACCGCCATGCCGGTCGCCCATCAGCACCACCTGTATCAGGTCCGCACGGCGAGCGCGCAATGTCTCGTAATCCAGCCAGCCGCGCGCCGGAAAATTGGTCAGCAACATGCCGCCGTCATCGCCGGGCGCCGCTATCAGCGCCTGCGCGATTTCCTGGCCCGCCGGCTGACGCACATCCAGCGCCACCGATTGCTTGCCTTTGTTGAGACCGGCCCAGAACAGGCTGACGCCGGCCTCGGTCACCGGCCAGCGGTGGTAATCCAGCCCGCCCTGCGGTGCATCGATACGGATCACCTGCGCCCCGAGTTGCGCCAGCGTCATGCCACCCAGCGGCGCGGCAACAAACGCCGACACTTCCACCACACGCATTCCGGAAAGCACACTGCCCTGCATGTCAGCCTCCCGCCTGCACGGCCTGCTCGAGCAGCGTGCGGGCAATCACTTTCAATGCCAGGGTTTCTTCCGCGCCTTCGAAAATCGACAACACCCGCGCATCGACAAAATAGCGGCTCACCGGCATTTCCTCCGCGTAGCCCATGCCACCGTGCACCTGCAGTGCTTCGCGCGTTACCCACTCGGCACTGCGGCAGGCGAGCAGTTTCACCAGGCTTGCCAGCAGACGGCCTGGCTCACTGTCCAGTTGCGGTGCCACGGCGTAGGCCAGTTGTCGGCAGGCAACGTAGCGCGCCGCCATGCGGACCAACTTGCCCAGGGTGAGCGGGTAGGCCGCCAGCGGGGCGCCGAACACCCGCCGGTCGCGGCTGTATTGCAGTGCGGCGGTGAGCGCCGCACGCATCACGCCGCAGGCGCGCCCGGCGGTTTGCAGGCGGCCGCCCATCATGCCCGCCATGGTCAGGTAAAAGCCCCGCCCCAGACCGTCCTCGCCGCCAATCAGGTTGGCCTCGGGCACGACGAAATGATCGAACGCCAGATCGAACGAGTGCATGCCGCGATAACCGATCGTGGGGATTGCACGCCCGCTGAGGCTGCCGCCCTGCTCCTGGGTCACCGCGAAGTCGTGGCCGTCAAACGACGGTTTTTCCACCAGGAACGCACTCAGGCCACGATGACCCCGGCTGCGATCCGGATCGGTGCGGGCAATGACCAGCAGCAGGCCCGCCTTGCCGGCGAAGGTGCACCAGGTCTTGGCGCCGCTGAGTGCCCAGCCGCCCTCCACTTTCGTGGCGCGCAGTGACAACGCCGCCACGTCGGAGCCGTAATCGGGTTCGGTAATGGCGATGGCGCACAGTGGCTCGCCACTGGCCACCTGGGGCAACCAGTGTTTCTTCTGTGTTTCGGTCCCCCCTGCCAATAGCGCGCGGGTCAGAATTTCCGGGCGGGTGATCAGGCTGCCGGCGGCGCCCAGTGAGGCTTCCGAAAGCGCTTCGGTCACGACCAGCATCATCAGGTTGTCAGTCTCGTCGCCCTGCCCCGCCTCGGCGGCACTGCCACCGTATTGCGCCGGCACCGACAGGCCGAACAGGCCGAGTTCGCGCAGCGGTTGCAGAATGCGTTCGGGAATGATCAGGTCTTCGCGGTGAATCGACTCCGCCAACGGTGCCACGCGCTCGCGCGCCAACCGGCGAAATGCATCGCGGGCCATTGCCAGTGCCTCATCCAGCGGAGGCTCGCCCAGGTCACCGTCGTGGGCCACCAGCATCCGTCCGGTCTCTGCCAGCGCCGTGGCCCCTGTCGCGGCGTGTCGCAATGTCGCCAACGCATCCTGTGCCAGCCAGTGCTGCAGACGCTGCCGCAACGTGGTGGCGCCGATATCCAGAAAAATACTTTCCAGCCGCGCGCCTGTGGCAGGAATGGCGTCTGCGACAAACACCAGCGCCAACGCACGTTCCAGCGGCTCGTCGCTGCCTTCGGCATGCTTGAGCACCTGCTCAGCGGCGGCGAGTTCGGCATTGGCCAGCGCCAGCTCGTAGCTGCTTTGTTGCCAGTGGTCCAGTTGCGCGCTGGCCAGCCGCCCGTCGGGCGCACAACACTCGGCCAGGCCCTGCACGGCGTGCTGGAAAAACGCCCGGAGTGCCAACAGCAGCGCGCCCGCCGACGAGTGCGCCGAACCGATCTGTACTGCGGCCGGCCCTGTCATGCCGGCTGCTCCTGCAAATAATCCAGTGCCTTGGCCGCCGCGATTTTCGCCGTCAGGGCACAGGCCTGCGTGCCGCCGTCGCCATAATCCTTCACGGCGTCGCCGACATGCCAGAGATTGGGCAACGCGGTGTCCTGCGGCATATCGAAACCGGCACAGGCGCGCTGGGCCGGCCAATCATCGCGCATGATGCGCACAGAGAGCATTTTCGCCTCGGTGAAACCGGGGAATTCGTCGCGCAAATCCTGCAATGCCAGTTCGGTTTCGGCCTGCTCGTCGAAATCGCCCAGCGCCGGACGCGGTACCGCGTAGGCTACATACTGGTGCCAGCCGGCAGGCGCCAGCTCCGGGCAGGTGGCGGTCAGCTCACCCATGTTGCAGAGGCGGCGCGTGCGGCCAAAGGTGATCAGCCCCGGTGCGTCGACCAGACGCTCCCGGGTGGCAAAATTGATGACGATATTGGCCGCCGGCCGCAGGGTCTGCTGCGCCCGGGCCAGATAGCCCTCGCCCAATGCCTCGCCGCCGGCCAGTTTTGCTGTCGCCAGCGGCCCGGCATTGCTGATCACCGTGGCCGCCAGCGCCGTTTCGGTGTGCCCGTTATGGGTATAGGTGACGCCAGTGACCCGGCCTTGATCGAACGTCAGCCCGGTCACCTGGCTTTGCAGGCGAATCTCGCCGCCGTGTGCCCGGATGCCGTCAGCCAGATCGTCCCACACTCCCTGCGTACCACGCGGGCAGAAACCAAAGCGCTTGAAGGCGCCTTTTATGGCGAAATAGGTCAGGAAAGCACGGGCCGGCAGTTCATCGGCATTGGCCGCAAAGATCGCTGCGCACAGGTTACGAAAGATCGCGTGCACCGTGGCGTTCTTGGTGTATTTGTTCAGCCACTCCTCGGTGGACAAACGGGCTTCGGGCAGATCACCGCCGCGCGCATCGGCAAATTTGGCCCCAATTTTGGCAGCCTGTTTGGTAAACCCGCCGAGCAGCAGGCCCCAGCCTCCGCCCTTGGAAACGTTGACCAGCTTGCCATCGATGCGGAATACCGTGGCCGGGTTTGGCTCACGCAGGTCCAGCGGGACATTCAACAGGCTGAACGTTTCTTCAAACGTGCTGCCCAGCTCAATGGCAATGGCGCCGATATTGACCGTGAAACCTTCGATATCCTCGCTGCCGGCGCGGCCACCGACACGATTCAGGTTTTCCAGCAACAGCACTTTTTTGCCGGCCGCTGTCAGTCGTGCGGCGGCACACAGGCCGCCAGCACCGGCGCCGATGATGATGCTGTCGTAGGAGGCGGAAGTAGTCATGGTGCAGTCCTCGTAATGGGTGGTCGCAATGACAACCAGGATTTTTTTCATTTTCCGACTGGACGGACTTTTAAATAATCAGCCGTTCCCGGCAATCACCCGGGAGGCCGGGCACGCTATCCCGGCGTCGCCGCCTGGCGCAGCGGCAGTCCCAGCCGCGCCCGTCTGACCAGCCAGGGGCTGGCGCGGTAGCGCGGGTCGCCCCGTTCGGTGTGCAGGTTGTGCAGAATGGTGAGCACGCGCTGCGCGCCGATCTGATCACCCCAGGCCAGTGGCCCCTGCGGGTAACCCAGGCCGATGCGCACCGCTTCATCAATATCGGTCACCGAGGCGATGCCACGTTGTGCGATGTCGCAGGCAATGTTGACGAGCGTGGCCAGCACGCGCTGGCAGATAAAACCGGGGCTGTCCTGGATCACGGTCACCGGCAGCGTGTCGCTGGCCAGCAAGGCCCATGCGGCATCCCGGACCGACGGATGTGTCGCGACGGTGAGCATCAGGGTGAGATGGCCGGCCAGGCCGGTCAGCGGATCCACCGCCACGCATCGGGTGGCATCCAGGCCCCGGCGCGCGCACACCGTGGAAGCATCCTCCCCCCAAGGCTGGATCAACAACAGATCGGCCGACTGCGGCGCGTCCACCAGTGTCAGGCCGCGCGCCTGAATACGCTCGCGCAGCGCGACAGCATCCGGGGCTTCGGCATCGACCCAGACAGCACCGTCAAACGTGAGCGGCGGTACCGCCGGTGTCTCGCTGCGCACGATCCGGCCCCCTTCGTAGCGATACCAGCCTTCGCCACGTTTGCGGCCATATAGGCCGGCGGCCACACGCGGCGGCACCAGCGACGAAGGCCGGAAGCGCGGCTCTTGCTGAAACTGTTCATAGATGGAGGCCATCACCTGCCCGGACACATCCAGCCCGGTCAGGTCCATCAACTCGAAGGGCCCCATGCGAAACCCGAGCGCTTCGCGCAGCACGCGGTCAATGCCCGCATGGTCGCACACCTGTTCTTCCAGCAGACGCAGCCCTTCGGTATACAGCCCGCGCCCGGCGTGATTGATCAGGAAACCGGGCTGGTCCGCAGCGGTCACCGCGCGATGCCCGGTGCTGGCCACCAGCGCCTGCAAGCCGTCGACCACGGCTGGCGATGTGCGTACCGCCGCGATAATCTCCACCACTTTCATCAGCGGCACCGGATTGAAAAAATGCAGCCCCGCCACCCGCTCGGGGTGCCGGCATTCTGCGGCAATCGCGGCGATCATCAGCGACGAGGTATTGCTGGCCAGTATGGTGTCGGGCCGCACACGTGCTTCCAGTTCGGCCAGCAATTGCTGCTTGGCGTCGAGACGCTCAACGATGGCTTCCACCACCAGGTCACACTCTGCCAGGGCGTCCAGCGAATCGACGGCACACAGGTTGCTGCTGGCCTGTGCGATCTGTTCCGCACTCAGGCGGCCTTTTTCGCCCATGCGCCGCCACTGGCCGCGCACGTCCTCCATCGCATTCGCCAACGAGGCTGCGGCAGCGTCATGACACAGGACGCGGTGTCCGGCCTGGGCGAATAATTGCGCGATGCCGCGCCCCATGACGCCGGCACCCACTACCCCGATACATTGTCTGTCAATTGCGTTCATGACTGCCCTGTTGCATAAGAAGACGGTTACTGGCCGCTGAATTGCGCGGTGCGTTTCTCCAGGAAGGCACGCATGCCCTCGGTCTTGTCCTGTGTATCGAACAACAACAAAAATTCACGGTGTTCCAGCGCCAGCGCTGCAGGCAATGGCAGGTCTTCGCCCTGCGCCAGCACACGTTTCACCGCGCGTACCGCACGCGGTGGCATGGCAGCGGCCTTCGCCGCCAGCGCCAGCGCACGCGCCAGCACTTCGCCCTCTGGCACCAGGGCACTGACCAGCCCCAGCGCCGCCGCGCGTTCACCATCGATCATCTCGCCACACAGCAGCATCAATGCCGCGGCCGGCCGGCCAATATGCCGCACGAGACGTTGCGTGCCACCGGCACCGGGCATGATGCCGACGCGCAGTTCAGGCTGGCCAAAGCGCGCACGGTTATCAGCGATGACCACGTCACACATCATCGCCAGTTCGCACCCTGCTCCCAGCGCAAAACCGTTCACCGCCGCGAACAGAGGCTTGCGGCAGGCCAGCAGCGGCGCCCAGTACTGGCCGAGGTCGAGGTCTTCCACCTCGCGGGCGCCCTTGTCCACCAGCAGGTTGAGGTCCGCACCGGCAGCGAAGATATCTTCGCCGCCGTAGATCACCAGCGCACCGACGCTGTCATCAGCGTCCAGCTTACGCACCGCCTCGGCAATCGCAGCCCGCAGGGTCAGGTCCAGTGCATTGCGACGCGCGGCACGATTCAGCGTCAGCAGCGCCACGCGGTCGTGGCGACTGATCAGCACGTTGTCTGTCATCAGGGCTCTCCCGCACCACGAAAGTTCGGCGCGCGTTTTTCCAAAAAGGCGCTCAGGCCTTCTGTAAATTCCGCGCCCAGAAGACACTGCGCCTGGTCGTCTTCCTCACGCGCGAGTTCGTCATCGAGCGTCATCGACACACTGTTCAGGCGAGCCTTCATGCGTGCGAACGCCTCACGCGGCAACGCCGCCAGGGCCTCCGCCTGCGCCACCGCCGTCGCCATCACGACGTCATCCGCCACCAGGACATCCGCCAGACCCGCCTCGAATGCCGCCGGGCCGCTGATCAGGTCACCGGCGCTGAACATCCGCCTGGCACGGCCCACGCCGACGCGGCGCGGCAACGTCAGCAACATGCCCCAGTCCGGCGTCAGGCCCAGCTTGAGAAAAGGAAACAGGATGCGCGTGCGCTCACCGACCACAATCACATCACCAAGCAGTGCCATGCCAATGGACGCACCGGCGGCAATGCCTTCCATCGCGGTGACCACCGGCACAGGTGCTGTGGCGAGCAGACGGCACAATACATGGATATGCTGCATGCGTTCACGCGCGCCGGCCTCGTCCAGCTGTCCCATGCTGTGCACATCACCGCCGGCGGAAAACACCTGCTCTACGCCACCCAGCACCAGCGCCCGGCAGGCATCACTGGCCAACGCGTCACCCAGCACCGTGAGCATTGCCGCGCGCACGTCATAATCGATGGCGTTGCGTTTGTCCGGCCGGTTGATCAGTACGCGCAATACCCCGGGCGCGGGTTCGTCCACCCGCAACACCGCCGGCGCCTGCGTCACCACTGACTGCAACGCGCTCATGCCCCCTCCCGCCCGACAATCGACACCGAGCAGACATTCTGCGACGGCTGACCACCGAGGTTATGCGTCAGGCCGAAGACCGGGCCCGGTAATTGCCGCTCGCCCGCACGGCCCTGCAATTGCAGATACATTTCATACAGCATGCGAATGCCACTGGCGCCAATCGGGTGGCCAAAGCATTTCAGGCCACCATCGATCTGGCACGGAATAGCGCCGTCGGCATCAAAGACACCGTCCAGTACATCCCGCACGGCGCCGCCTTCCTCAGAGATAAACAAATCTTCCATGGTCACCAGTTCGGTGATCGAGAAGCAGTCGTGCACTTCCAGCATGCTGATCTGTTTGCGCGGATCGCGGATGCCAGCTTCCTGGTAGGCCTTGCGCACGGCAACACGCGCCGTGTGCACATAGCTGCCGTCCCACTCGTTGCTGTGCATTTCCCAGCCGCTGGATACCGACACCTGCAATGCCTTGAAGGTGACCAGGTCACGCTTGCCCATGCCACGGGCGATATCCGGTGTGGTCACAATGACCGCTGCCGCACCGTCGGAGACGCCGCAGCAGTCAAACAGCCCCAGCGGTTCGGCGATCACGGGTGCCCTGAGCACCTGCTCTTCTGTAATCGGTTTGCGCAGGTGGGCCTTGGGATTGAGCGCGCCATTGGCGTGGCTTTTGACAGAAACGTGCGCCATGGCCCGTTTCAGAAGCCCCGGGTCGACACCATGCTTACGCTGATAGGCTGCGGCCAGTTGCGCAAAATTGGCCGGGGCGACTGCGTTGGGATACCACTGCGGAATATAGGTGCCCACGGTGGCCATCGGCAGGCCGCCATAGCCGGTGTCCTTGAGTTTTTCCACGCCCAGCGCAATGGCGATATCGCACGCGCCTGAAGCCACCGCATAGACCGCACCCCGAATGGCTTCGGAACCGCCCGCGCAGAAATTTTCCACCCGCGTGACGCCGATATTGGGGAGCCGCAGCGCAATGCCCATCGGCGTGCCGCCCCGGCCAACGCCGACGTCGTCCATATGGGTGGAAAACCAGGCGGCGTCCAGTTGCTCAGGCCCGATGCCGGCATCCGCCATGGCTTCGTTGTAGGCTTCGACCATCAGGTCTTCCGGGCTGGCCTCCCAACGCTCGCCAAAGCGGCTGCAGCCCATGCCCAGAATCGCTACCTTGTCTCTGATACCTGTCGCCATGGGTTACTCCGCCTGGTCTGCGTGTGTGTTGCCACGGCGCACCGGCGTGGCTTTCCAGAAATAACGGTTGAAGCCGCGCTTCTCGTCGACATCCTTGATGCGAAATACCATCTCCACTTCGCAGCCGGTGCTGACATCGCCACGCTCGACATCAGTGAACTCAAGCAGGATCCGGCCGCCGCCGTCGAAATCCACCTGGCCATACTGATTCGGTGGCGACATGTGCCAGGACAGATATTCTGCCGACCAGCTCAGTACCCGCCCCTGGCGTTCCGCCAGTTTCCACGGCTGCTGAGTGTCCTGTAGCGGTTGCCCCGGTGTGTAATTGACGCGTGACGGAGGGAAATGCACTTGCCCGGTTTCGCGGCAGCGGCCCGCGACCAGACCGAGAATGGCACGGCGATGGCGATACAGTGTGGTCAGTGCCGTTTTCTTGTCCTGCTCGCCACGCATGCCCCGCTCCAGTCGCAACTGCCCCTTGAACGACAGAAAACGCGTATAGCGGGTTTCTTCCTGCCCGCGTGCCAGCCAGCCGGACACGCCGACACGCGGCCGGAAACGGTTGATCGCCTCGGTGACGCGGAACACCAGCGCCTCGCCACCATTGCCGAACTGCGCCAGCAGAATCACCTGCCCCGGTTGCGCGCGTTCCAGCACGCTGGCCAACAGCAATAAACCATGCGCCACGCCGGTGTCGCCCACCTGGCTGTTCAGGTTGTCCACGACAGCCCCGGCGGCGATGCCGCAGCGCGCCGCCAACTGGGCATCCATCTTCGGGAAGATGCCAGGAAAAATGAAATGATTGACGGCGCTGGCGTCGAGGTCAGCGTCGGCCAGCGCCTCGCCGATCAGCACCGGCATCAACTTGCTGATGCCTTCGTCACGAATCCAGCGCTCTTCCCAGTGGTAATCCACCGTTTCACCGGCAAGGCGAAAGCGGTCAACGAAATCCACCGTGCGGTGCGCCGCGCCGAGGAATTCGGCCAGCACACCGGTCTCACCAAGCAACACCGCCGCCGCCCCGTCACCGTAATCCAGCTCGCTGCCGCTGGCCGCGCTGGTGTCGCGACAATCTGCGGCCAGCACCAGGCTCTCGCCCTGCCCGCCCCGCACCGCCGCGAGTGCCTGCCCGATGGCCGACAGCGCGATACGCTGGCTGCCCGTCACGTCCTGCGCCTGGATACGTTCATCCAGCGTCAGCGCCTCGGCCACAATGCCCGCGTTCAGACGCTCGGCAAACGGCAGCGACGACGACGCCAGTGTCAATGCACGCACCCGTGAACGGTCATCGTCCGGGCCGAGGCAATCGCGCGCCGCGGCCACCGCCAGGGTGACGCTGTCTTCATCCCAGTTGGCCATCGCCCGATGGCCACGCGCCTTGCCCGCAAACTGCGGCGCATACCAGGCATTGGCCTCGAACACAGCCTGGCGGCTGAGCCGCAGCCTGGGCAGGTAGGCGCCATACGCAACAATACCGATCATGCCTTGAGTCCTCTGAAAAAATGGGCGTCAGTGCCAGCCATCACGCAGGAATGCACCGGCCTCGTCGATGGCCTCGCGCGCCTCGGGCAGGTCATGCATGAACTGCTGGAATACATGAATCATGTGCGGGTACACGCTCAGCGTGGCAGCGCCACCGGCGGCCTGTGCCCGTTGCGCGAACAGGCGTGAATCGTCCAGCACGGTTTCTGCATCGCCGACCTGAAGCAGCAGAGGCGGCAAGTCATGCAACGGCGCATAAAGCGGAGAAACGGCAGGGTCCTCCGGCGACACGGCGACCCCCAGGTAACCGGCGGCCATTGACTGGATCATGCGTTGTTGATGAATCGGGTCCGCGCCCGCGCGGGTCTGATAGCTTTCCCCTGTCGCCGCCAGATCCGTCCAGGCAGACATCAACACCGCTCTGGCTGGCATGGGCTCGCCGGTATCGCGTAACTGCAACAGCAGGTTGAGCACGATATTGCCGCCGGCAGAATCGCCGGCCAGCGCAATATCCCCCGCCTCAACGCCCCCGGCCAACAGCGCACGGTACACGGCCAGGGCGTCATGCAACGGCGCAGGATGCGCATGCTCCGGGGCAAGCCGATAATCCACCCCGAGCACGCGGCATCCGGCCGCACGGGACAGGTGCCACATCAGCTCGCAATGCGAACGCACCGAACCGACCCGGAAACCGCCGCCGTGGAAGTACACCAGGGTGCGCGCACTGTCAGCGTCCGGCGCGGCGGCGCCCGACGCATCGGCGCCCGACGCAATCACCCAGGCCACGTCCACACCGCCCAGCGTAAAGTGCGACAACGCAATTTCTTCGCGCGGCGCAAACAACGCCTCCCAGTCTTCGCGCATCCGGGTAACGCCGGTATCGCGCCGCCAACTGCCGTAGACACCGCGCACGCGGTCAATCACCTGCTGTAATGGTGTCGTGTTCATTGTCCGCACCCCATGCCACCGGAGACCCCCAGCACTTCACCGGTGATAAATCCCGCTTCGTCGGAGGCGATAAACGCCACCGCCGCCGCAATCTCCTGCACTGTCCCCAGCCGCCGCGCCAGCGTCGCGTTGATCATCGACTGCGCCAGCGCCCCCCCCCCACGCGCCACCGCCTCGCGCAGCATCGGTGTATCCACCGGGCCCGGGGCAATCACGTTCGACGTGATACCGTAACGCGCGTTTTCGCGTGCCATGGAACGGGAGAACGCCAGCACAGCGCCTTTTGCGGCGGCGTAAACAGCCCCGCCAGCGGAGCCGAGCCGTGCGGCCTCGGAGGCGATATGAATCAGCCTGCCGTGGCCAGCGCGCTGCATCGCGGGCAATACCGCATGCGTCGTGGCCAGGACCGAGTACAGGTTCACCGCCATCAGGGTTTTCCATTGCCCGGCATCGGTATGCGTGAACCAGGCGTGCTGGTCCATACCGGCGTTATTGACCAGCACATCGAACGGCGCGCTGGCAGCCAGCTGTTGCTGCACGGCGTCTGTGTCACTGACATCCAGCGCCCAGAACACCACACCCAGTTCGTGCGCGAGCTGTTCACCGGCAGGC
This sequence comes from Alcanivorax sp. S71-1-4, assembly GCF_009846755.1. Lineage (GTDB taxonomy): Bacteria > Pseudomonadota > Gammaproteobacteria > Pseudomonadales > Alcanivoracaceae > Isoalcanivorax. Next base: position 74,126 of record NZ_AQOR01000007.1, on the reverse strand, counting down.
CGGTCCAGATCGGCAATCACCACCGTCGCCCCTTCGTCGACCAGACGCCGGGCAATGCCGGCGCCGATACCCTTGGCGCCGCCCGTGACCAGTACCCTGCGTCCACGCAGCCCGATCATGCTCAACGCCCCGTGAAGACCGGCTTGCGCTTTTCGATCACGGCGGCCAGCCCCTCGCGGGAATCCGCCGTGCCGGACAACGCTGACACGGTGCGGCTTTCTTCCGGCAGACACGCTTCCACGCCCAGCCCGACACCGTTCCAGACCATTCGTTTGGTCGCGGCCAGGGCGAGCGGTGCGCCAGCCGCCAGCTCGCGCGCCCAGGCCCATGTCCGGGCCTCGCGCTCGGCGGCCGGTACCACCCGATTGATCAACCCCATTTCCAGGGCACTGGCGGCGTCGATCACCGGATTGTTGAGCAGAATATCCATCGCACGGCGCAGGCCGACGATCCGCGAGAGCGTTACGGTGGCCCCCGCATCAGGCGCCATGCCGACACGCGTGCCGCCGGCCATGAAGCTGGCGTCGTCCCCGGCGATCACCAGATCCGCCGCACACACCAGCCCCAGCCCGCCGCCACCTGCGGCAAAGCCCTGCACGCTGACCATCACCGGCGGCCCCAGGCGAATCAACGCACCGGCGACGATCTGCAGATAGGACGTGGCCTGCCGAAGATAATCCGGCAACTGCTCGCCTTTGGAGGCAAAATCACGCACGTCGCCGCCAGCGCAGAAATGCTTGCCCTCGCCGGTCAACACCACTGCACGCAGGCGCGGATCACCGTGGCAGGTCATGATCACGTCATACAGTGCCTTCAGCAGCTCAACGCTCAGGCCATTGGCGGCCTCGGGCCGGTTCAGGCGAATATGCGCAATGCATTGATCGTGAATGTCCAGCAGCACGGGACCTTCGCTGACGCGCTGCTCAATCGGGTGTTCTGCCTGTACGGCCATGATGCCTCCGGCTCAGATCAGGAATGACATGGAGAACAACGCCTTGTCGTTGTTCACCAGATTGACGGTCTTGCGCACCATGCGCAGCGCGCCATCCACACGCCGCAGCTGATATTCATTGCGCGATGCCCAGACGGTGTCATCGCGCAGGTTCGACTCGAACACCATGGCGTTGCAGGTCACACGGATCTCATCACCCGCCGGTTCCAGCAATTCGATGTTGGACACGACCCGGCGCAGCCGCGAACGCGGTGCCTGCGCATGGCGCTTGCCGGTATGCAGTTGCCGGATACGCAGCGCGATACGCGAGCGATTGTCGTAGACGATCGACATATCGCGTTCCGGATCGCAGGCATCACCATTGGCGGGAATCCAGTAGACACCGTCGTCGGTCCACAGCGCTTCCCAGTCATCGTAGGCATGCTCGTCCTGCAATCGCGCCTCGCGGTAAATGAACTGCGTCACTTCCTGCAACAGCGCACTCTGTTGTTGATCCAGCGCCATCATTCAGCCTCCATCATGGCGCGGTAGTGCGCCCACATCCCGCGCGACGGCACTTCGTCAGTGGCGTCGCCAACCATGAAACCGTCTTCATCCAGGCGCTCACGGTGCTTGCCACGCCCGAGAAACACCCATTCCGGATCACGCACCTGAATGCCGCGCTGGTTTCGTTCGTACATTTCCGAGTCATCCGCGAGCAGGAAACCGGCCGGCCCGACCGAGCCCATGGTCTGTTGGCGCAGGCGACGATTCATTTCCGGCGCCCCCTTGAACTGGATCGCGGTGACGTGCTGGATGGTCTCGTTCACCGCCACAGGTTCGAGCACGAAAATCTGGATTTCTGCGATAAACAGGTTCGGGAAGATCATCGTATGCGGCGTGCCATCGATCATGATCTCGCGCGCCTTGTCAGCACCGTAGGCTGCGTTCATGGCCTCGACATAGTCCGGCATGCGCTCGGCACTGGTGCCAAACCAGCCCAGCGGCTTGTCCAGGCGACGAAACTCGGGGCGCAGGTCGCACTCGGAATGGCCACCGCCCAAGTAGCGTGTCACGGCGGTCGAGTCACTGCTGTACAGGTCGCCGATACCACTCTCTGCCACACTGAAAATGGAGGCGTGCACAAACTGAGGGTGATAGCCGTCGGTTTCGTTCTCGACCAGGAATTTCCAGTTTGCCTTGGCCTTGTGCTTGAGGAAGCCGGCAGTGATCTCCACCTCGCCTTCCGGCGAATTGCGCACCAGACGATCAATCGCTTCCAGCGCACCACCAAGATGCTCTTCCAGGGACGGACCTTCTTCGGCGAAGGAGCCGAATACAAACCCCTTGTACTGCGCCATGCGCGGCACGCGGCCAAGCCCCAGGTTTTCCCGGTCTGCACCTTCGTAACCGGAGGGGAAAGGATAGCCGCGCAATTGCCCGGTGTTGGAGAACGTCCAGCCGTGATAGGGGCAGGTAAAGGTACGGGTATTACCTTTGTCGAACACGCACACCTGGTTGCCACGGTGGGTGCAACGATTCAGCAGCAGATGGATGCCGCCATCACGGTCACGGGTCATGATCACCGGCTGGCGCCCAATGGACTTGAGCACATAGTCATTGGCGTTCGGCACTTCGCTGACATGCCCCACATAAACCCAGGTGCGATACCAGATCTTTTCCAGCTCGGCCTCAAACAACGCCTCACTGCTGTACACGGAACCATGCACATGCTCCGGACGGATCAGCTCTCCCAGGTCCGGTATCGCTGCTGCTCCAGCACTCATGTCGTCACCTATTTCAGCAAGTTGAAGATCACCCGCCGGGCGTTGCCCCCAATCTGTTTTCTCGGCCATGGCCGGCGGCTGCACGCACGCTTGTTATGCTTGAAAAAATAATAGACCGACTGGACGGTCTTTGTAAACAGATGGCCAGGCTTTTCTTGTCAAAGCCCTTCAAGGCCATGATTTGATTGTCAAAAAAGTTGATACGCCGCAGCTGACAGGCACTGAAGCAGCATTGTGGCGTCAAAAAAAGTGAAGAAATCATGCCCGGGGACTGGACAAGGACCGCCTCTTTCAAAATAATAGTCCGACTGGACGGTCTTTTAATTGATAACCTCCCTTTACAACCCGGACAAGAGAAGCCCGATGCCTCGCATTACTTACATTCAACACGATGGCACCCAGCACGAGGTGGATGCGCCGTCAGGTCAGAACCTGATGCAGATCGCACAGGCCAATCTGATCCCCGGCATCCTCGGTGACTGCGGCGGTGTCTGCAGCTGCGCCACCTGCCACGTCTATGTCGACGAAACCTGGCAAGGTGCACTGCCCCCGATGTCGGAAACCGAAGCCTTCCTGGTGGAAGGCGTGCCCGATCAGCAGCCCGGTCGCAGCCGCCTGAGCTGCCAGCTCACAGTCACTGATGTACTGGACGGCATGGTGGTTCACCTGCCTGAAGAGCAATACTGATTTTCTTTCTGCCTTTTCTCAACGAGCTACGAGGCGCAGACCTGCCGGTCTGCGCTTTTTTTCGTGCTGCCCGCCAGAAAGGATTCGGCGCATTGAGGCTTGTTGAAGAGAGGCATCTCGACAGGTTTGCGAGGTGCGCGCGGGATACGCGAGGAGCAAGTGCCGTGGGGTGGGTAGAGCCAAAGGCGAAACCCACCGGGTCCATACCTGTTACTCCCGCAGAATCATCGAAATCACCCAGCTTGGGAGGCGGGTAGTTCCGCTGGTTTTGTGCGAGCAGTGTGCGACATGGACGTGGTGGGTTTCGCCTTTGGCTCTACCCACCCTACGGACCTATCTCGGATTTTCATTGAGAGATCAAGATCCATCATGGCACACATTTCGACACGCTTGCGGGATCAGGCCACCGCATCCTGCTGAAGCAGCGTCTTCAACGGGACATCCTGCTGCTGCAACTGCTCCGGCATGACGTGCACCCGGTCCGCCACCAACCGTTTCGCTACCATGAAATCCTGCGGCCGGTTCACCGCATCCGCCGAGATCACCACTCCCTTGCGCAGATAAAACGCGATGAACGACGCCTGTTCCGGATCACCGCGCAGCACCACCTGGTCGTAGCCTTCCGACAACCCGACCATCTGCAGTTTCAGATCATACTGATCGGACCAGAACCAGGGCACGGAGGCATAACAGACCGGCTTGCCGCACAACGCCGCAGCCAGCGTACGCGCCTGCTCGGTGGCGTGCGGCACAGATTCCACCCGCATATGCCGGCCATAGAACGCGTTCTCGTGAAAGGTACAGTCACCCACCGCGTAGATATTCGCGATTGATGTGCGGCAAGCGGTATCCACGACGATGCCTGCTGGCGTCACTGCAGCACCGGCTGTTTCCGCCAGCGCCGTCTCCGGCACCAGTCCAATGCCGGCGATGACCAGATCCGCCGACAATTCACGACCGTCGGCCAACTGCACCCGTGTACCGTCTTCCGTCTGTGACAGCGACGCCACCGCCGCGTCGGTCACAATCTCGACGCCGTGGCCGCGATGCACCGACTGATAGAACTCGGAGAGCACCGGCGCCGCCACACGTGCCAGCACCCTGGGCATGGCCTCGACCACGGTCACCCGCAACCCGGCCTTGACCGCCACAGCCGCCGTTTCCAGGCCGATATATCCGCCGCCAATCAAGACCAGCCGCGCACCAGACACAAAGTGGCTTTTCAGACGCTCCACGTCATCAATGGTGCGCAGGTAATGCAGGTTGCCCTTGTCTGCCCCCGGCACCGACAACGGCCTCGGCCGCCCGCCGGTAGCCAGCACCAGATGCTGATACGGCAACACCTCACCATCAGACAGCCACAACTGGCGCGCGGCCGCGTCGATGCGGTGCGCCCGCACGCCCACGCGACAATGGATGCCATGCCGGGCATAGACATCTGCCGGCTTCAGATACAGGGAGGCCAGCGTGGCCTGACCCGCCAGGAACGTCTTTGACAGCGGCGGGCGGCGGTAAGGCAGGTAAGCTTCATCGCCCAGCAGGGTGATGCTGCCTACAAAACCCTGCTGCCGCAGCGCGGTGGCCACTTCGCTACCGGCCTGGCCGGCACCGACAATGACCACGCCAGGGGGCTGTGTAATGTCTGTCATGATGACGCTCCCTTCTTCAGGCGATATAACGCGAGTGCCCTGCCCAGTACGGCTCACGCAACACGTGTTTGAGTACCTTGCCAGCACCGGACACAGGCAGCGCATCACGGAATTCGGCACTGACAGGACACTTGTACCCGGCAATCAGTGTCTTGCAGAATTCCCGCAGCTCCTCGGCCGTCGCCGACTGCTCCGGCTGCAGCACAACCACTGCGTGCACCGCCTCGCCCCAGCGTTCATTGGGAATGCCGATCACGGCACAGGTCTGTACCGCAGGATGGCGGCACAGTGCATTTTCCACTTCGCTGGAATACACGTTTTCGCCACCGGACACGATCATGTCCTTGACCCGGTCAACGATAAACAGAAAGCCATCTTCGTTGAGGTAACCGGCATCACCGGAGTGCATCCAGCCATCCCTCAGCGACGCACGGGTTTCTTCCTCCCGCCCCCAGTAACCCTGCATCACACCAGGGCCCCGGGCGGCAATCTCGCCCACCACACCGGGCGCCACCGGATGACCGTCCTCATCCACGATGCGCACTTCAATGCCCCACATCGCGCGGCCAGCCGAACGCAGCATGCCGGCTTTCTGTCCAGCAGGCGTATGGCACCAGGGGGGCAAAAAGGTGTAAGGGCCGCCGGTTTCCGTCATGCCATAGCCCTGACAGAATTCGACACCAGCCAGTGCGTCGAAAGCACGCCCGAGAACGCTTTCGCTGATGGGCGAAGCACCGTACAGAATCCGGCGCAGGCTGCTCAGGTCATGATTTTTCAGTTCTGGGTGATCCACCAGCCGCTGGATCATGGTCGGCACCAGCAGCGTAAAAGTCGCGCGGTGACGCTCGATGGCCTGCATCACCGCCAGCGGCTCAAAGCCTTCGACCACTACCGTGGGGCACCCGCGCAGAAAAGCGCGCACGATGATGCACATGCCAGCCTGATGGAAAATCGGGGCCACACCGAGCACCACCTCGTCCTCGCGGTAATCGAGGTCCATTAAGTAGCCCAGGGCATTGCTGAGCAGATTGACGTGCGACAGCATCACACCTTTCGGAAAACCTGTGGTGCCGCCGGTATAAAAGACACCGGCCAGGTCCTCGCCACCCCGACGGGCGTCCGGCGCCGGAGCCGCCTCTTTCAGCAACGTTTCATAATGCAGCATGCCCTCTGGTGCTTTGCCGTCCCCGACATAGATCAGGGTGGTCAGCACCTTCGAGCGCTCGCGCAAATCGTCTCCCCAGGTCGCGACACTGTCATCCACCAGCAGGATGCGGGTATCGCAGTCGTCCAGAGAGTAAGCGACTTCCGCGGGGCTCCAGCGGGTGTTCACCGGGTTCAGGGCCCCGCCCGCCCACCAGACGCCGAGCATGTATTCAAGGTAATAATCCGAATTCAGGCTCAACATGCCGACCCGGTCCCCTGCGCTCATACCCAGGGACTGCAGGGCACCGGCCAGCCGGGCCACACGATCGGCCAGCTCGGACCAGGTGCGTTGGCGGTCACGGAATATGACAGCGGGGGAATGGGGCTTCTGTTGAAGCATTCGATGCAGCGCGTGAGTCAGCTCAAATTGCATTATTGTTCTCCCGAATCTCTGTTCTTTTTCATCTACCTGACGCATCCCACCCACAGCTGGCCAGGCCGGGGCGGCAACCTTTCCCGAATAATAGACCGTCCAGACGGACTTTAAAAGAGCCTGAGCGTGATCTATCTATATGCGTTGATATCGAACTGCCAGCAAGCTCTTTTATTCGACCGACCAGGCGGTAAGTCTATAAACTATTGATCTGTGTCGGGGTATGGCCCCGCGATCACTGCCTAGAATGCAGCCTTACCGGATTCGCCTTCACGCGGCGCAGGCACGGACCTCGCCCAGCGAACCCCATTTTTATTTTTTTAAAAACAAGGAGTTACCTGACAATGAGCCGGGTACGCGCTGACGATTACGATGACAAGAAACAGGATATCCTCGACCAGGCCGCTTGCCTGTTCGCAGAAAAAGGGTTCCAGAGCACGTCGATGATCGACGTGGCCAACGCCTGCGGGGCGTCGAAATCGCGTCTGTATCACTACTTCTCCAGCAAGGAAGAAGTGCTGTACGCCATTGCCAGCGAACACACCCAGTCCCTGCACGCGGAACTCGCCGCCGTGGCCACCCTGCCACTCCCCGCCGAAGAACGCTTCGCCCGCTTCGTCACCAGCTTCGTGCAACGGGCGGCAGATTCCCGCCACGAACATCTGGTGCTGATGAAAGACGTGGCCTTCCTGCCGGACAACCGCCGCAATCAGTTGCTGAAGCTGGAGGGCAAAATCGTGGAAGTGCTGGTCGGCCTGCTGGAGGAAATCAATCCCGGCCTGCTGAAACCGGTGAAAGTGAAAACGCCCTACGCCATGCTGCTGTTCGGCATGCTGATCTGGACGTTCACCTGGTACGAAAAAAGCGGCACCATGACGCCGGAAGAACTGGCGCTGCGCATCTCGAAACTGTTCCTGACCGGCTTCAAGGACAGCACCTTTCCCTGAGGCGCGGCGGACCTCGCCCGGCCTGGCCGGGCGAGCCCCTCATAGACCGTGAAAGCGGGCAAACGCCTCCAGCGGCGCACGTTCGGCCCGAAAATCACTCAACGCGTCATCCTCTGCGGCATAACCGATCGACATGCCACAGAACAGCATCCGTTCCGCCGGCAGCCCCAGAAAGGACGAGATCGTCGGGGCATAAAGCGCCCAACATTCCTGCGGGCAACTGTGCAGCCCCTGCTCACGCAACAGCAGCATGAACGTCTGCAGATACATGCCCATATCCGACCATTGCGGCGGCCCCATCTGGCGATCCACCGACATGAACAATGCCGCCGGCGCCCCAAAGAATTCAAAGTTGCGAGCAAACCAGCGTGCCCGCGCCTGCTTGTCCTCGCGCGGAATGCCGAGGCGGGCGTACATCGCCTCGCCAAGCTGATAGCGATAGGTGCGGTATGGTTCACCCAGCGACGGCGGATAGATATCGTACTCCGCACCTTCGCCCTGCGGCGAAGGCGCCTCCATGATCCGTTGCCGTACAACGGCTTTGAGTTCCGCCAGCTTTTCGCCTGCAACAATATCCACATGCCAGGGCTGGAGGTTGCCGCCGGATGGGGCACGGGCAGCCAGTTCGGTGACGCGGCGCAATACGTCGGCAGCAACAGGCCGTTCGCTGAAAGCCCGCACAGAGCGACGGGAAAGGATGGCTTCGGATACCTTCATGCAGTGAGGCTCACTCAATTAACCGACTGATCGGTCATATATTAAAGAGGCCGCCTCAGCGGGACAACCCTGTCTTTGCCCCGGCAATAGAGCCGGCAGACTACCTTTGCTATGCTCCGTCTCTTTGCGACGCCGGATACGCCGTCTGAATTCTATTGACCCCCCGGACCAAGGCAGACCTTTTCTCTATGTCTAAGGATGATCTCAGCGCTCATACACCCATGATGCAGCAATACCTCCGCATCAAGGCCGAACACCCCACCCAACTGGTGTTCTACCGCATGGGCGATTTCTACGAGCTGTTTTTCGGCGACGCCGAGAAAGCGGCCCGGCTGCTGGACATCACCCTGACCGCCCGTGGCCAGTCCAATGGCAAGCCGATCCCCATGGCCGGCGTGCCCTACCACGCGGCGGAAGGCTATCTGGCGCGGCTGGTGCGGCTGGGTGAATCGGTGGCGATCTGCGAGCAGTTCGGTGACCCGGCGACGAGCAAGGGGCCGGTGGAGCGGCGCGTCGCGCGCATCGTCACACCAGGCACGGTGAGTGATGAAGCGTTGCTGGATGAGCGCCGCGACAATCTGATTTGCGCGTTGGCGCAGCAGGATCAATATATTGCCGCCGCCAGCCTGGACCTCACTGCCGGTCGCTTCACCGTCACGCATCTGCAAGGCCACGAAGCGCTGCTTGCCCTGCTGGAACGGTGGCAACCGGCAGAACTTCTTTATAGTGAAGACGCCCTGTTGCCAGAAAGCGTGCGCCAGCGTACCGGGGCGCGCGCCCGTCCGGTGTGGGAATTCGATGCGGAAGTCGGCAAACGGCAGCTGTGTCAGCAGTTCGGCACGCACGACCTGAGCGGCTTCGGTAATCCGGATATGCTCGAGATCGCCGCTGCCGGTTGCCTGCTGCAATATGCGCGCGATACGCAGCGCACCAGCCTGCCGCATATCCGCGGCCTGCGTCGGGAAGACCATGGCGCGGGCATACAACTTGACGCCGCAACACGCCGGAATCTGGAGCTGGTCCAGACTCTGGACGGTCGCGACACGCACACCCTGGCCTGGGTACTCGACAGCACTGTCACCGCGATGGGCGCACGCCTGCTGCGCCGCTGGATCAACCAGCCACTCCGGGACCGCGATGCACTGGGCCAGCGCCAGGCACGTGTAGCGCGGTTGCGCCAGAGCTGGCTGTTCGAGGAACAGCGCCGCGTGCTGGCCGACATCGGTGACATGGAACGCATTCTCGGCCGCGTGGCCCTGCGTTCCGCGCGGCCACGTGATCTGACGCGGCTCTGCCAGAGCCTGCATGCGCTGCCCCGCCTGCACAGCCTGCTGGATGACCAGGACGCCGATCTTGCGTCACTGAAGAAAGCGCTGACCCTGTTTCCGGACGAAGCCGATCTGCTGCAGCGTGCGGTGATCGAGAACCCGCCGATGCTGATTCGTGATGGCGGTGTCATTGCTACCGGTTACAGTGCAGAACTGGACGAACTGCGCGCCATCAGTCAGAACGCCGGCGATGTGCTGGTCGATATTGAAAAGCGCGAGCGTGAGCGAACCGGCCTGTCGACGTTGCGGGTCAAGTACAACCGCGTGCACGGCTATTACATCGAACTCTCCCGCCGTGAAGCCGAACAGGCCCCCGTCGACTATGTGCGTCGGCAAACGATGAAAAACGCCGAGCGCTTCATCACGCCGGAACTGAAAACGTTCGAGGACAAGGCGCTCTCTGCCAACAGCCGCGCCCTGGCGCTGGAAAAATCCCTGTACGAGAACCTGCTGGAAACCCTCGCCGAGAAACTCGGCCTGTTGCAGGAAACCGCCGCACTGGTTGCCGAGCTGGATGTGTTGTGCTGCTTCGCGGAACGCTGCGAGGCATTGGGCTATGTGACGCCGGAACTGGTGGATGAGCCGGTACTGGAAATCATCGATGGCCGCCACCCGGTGGTGGAACAGGTCCTCGATGACGCCTTCGTGCCCAACAGCCTGCATCTGGATCGCCAGCGCAGCATGCTGATCATCACCGGCCCGAACATGGGGGGTAAATCCACCTATATGCGGCAGACGGCACTGATCAGCCTGATGGCACACATTGGCTGCGGGGTGCCGGCGGCCAGCGCGCGGCTCGGGCCGCTGGATCGCATCTTTACCCGGATCGGTTCCTCCGACGACCTGGCCGGCGGGCGCTCCACCTTTATGGTGGAAATGGCCGAGACCGCCAACATCCTCAATCACGCCACCAGCGAAAGCCTGGTGCTGATGGACGAGATCGGCCGCGGCACCAGCACTTTCGACGGGCTGGCGCTGGCCTGGGCCGCCGCACGGCACCTGGCATCAGAATTACGTGCCTTTACGCTGTTCGCGACGCATTATTTCGAATTGACACAACTGGCTGATGAGATGCCTGCGGTATTCAATGCGCATCTGTCGGCGACGGAGCACGGCGACAACATTGTCTTCCTGCACCGGGTACAGGAAGGGCCCGCCAGCCGCAGCTATGGTCTACAGGTGGCGCAATTGGCCGGCGTGCCGTCCGTCGTTATCCGGCAGGCACGGGACAAGCTGGCTGAACTGGAAAGCGGCACGCCGCCCGCCCCCCGTCCGGCCACCGGCGCGGCTCCGGGCGCCGCGCCGCAGCAGCCGGACATGTTCTCCAGCGGGCCCTCTGCCGCCGAGAAGGCCCTGATGGAGGCCAACCCGGATAATCTGACGCCACGTCAGGCACTGGAACTGGTTTATCGTCTGCAGAAGCTGATTTGACGTTGGCTAACACGCTGTCAGGACTCGGGTTTACAGGCCTTCCGGCGTGTTTGCCTGAACAGGGGGAACTGGCTAGACTACCGCCGCCCCGAGACAGCAATACCATGAGGACCCGCTATGACGTTCGTAGTAGGCGAGAACTGTATCAACTGCAAACACACGGACTGCGTGGAAGTCTGCCCCGTGGATTGCTTTTATGAAGGTCCGAATTTCCTGGTGATCCACCCGGATGAGTGCATCGACTGCGCCCTGTGCGAGCCGGAATGCCCCGTCAACGCCATTTTTTCCGAGGACGAGTTGCCGGAAGACCAGAAAGAGTTCCTGCAGATCAACGCGGATCTGGCTGAGAAGTGGCCGAACATCACCGAGATGAAGGACGCCATGCCGGACGCCGAGGAATGGGACGGTGTGCCCAACAAGCTGGAGAAGCTGGTCCGCTGATCGGCACGCCTGCCCGCTCTCGCCGGGCAGCAGACAAAGAAAAAGGGCGGCATCCTGCCGCCCTTTTTTTCGAGTGATCCTTACCCGTCTTGCGCTCACCTCGACATCCGTGTCTACCAGTCCCTGGCAAATCCTTGTGCACTGCATTCCCTGCGACACGGGAACCACTATAGCAGCGCAGCCCGGCCGGCAAATGCGACAAATCACACGTTTCTCTCATACCTTTGCCTGAATAAACAAAAAATAACAATTGAATCAGCTAGTTATGATTAGACCAGTGCTAAGAAGCGCTTTCGAAGGACAATAAGTTCATGGTTTCTCCTACAGCTCTTGTAGGAAATGTCTTACAAGCCTCCTTCGCTGACCGCGCTGACGGGCCCATCAGCGGTCGGTGCCACCAGCCTGCCATGACGTCCAGCAGCGGCCCTCAATACTTACATTTCGCCGCATTTGCGCTGTAACCGCTTACATTTATACGCCTGATTTAACAGCATATTTTCTGCGCCCGTCGTAGCATTACCTGACTGGTGACACACCATAACCATCCCCCCAAGGCGCTATACACACATAGCGCTCACAACCCCCCCTCTCCACCCTCTTTGGAGAGGGGTTTTTTTTGCCTGATTGCCGGGCAGGCGGCACCCGTGTCCGCCAGAAGGGAATCAGAAACGTGGGCTGTGGCAGGGGGAAGCGGGTGACCGGGCGGAGGATCAATCCAGGGTGGACTGCAACGCGTCAGCCGCCTCGCTGACCGCCGTATCAATAGCGACCAGGCAGCTGTCGATTTCCACGTCGCTCAATGACATCGCCTTTTGTTCAAGCAGCGCACACAACCCCGCAACGCGGGCTGCCCCCAGGTTACTGCTGCTGCCCTTGAGCGTGTGCGCCGCACGGCGCAGTGCATCGCGGTTGTCCGCCTGCCGGGCGTCGGTGAGCTCTTCCAGGCGTTGTGTGGCGTCACGCTGCCAGGCGGCTACCAGCATGGGATAGTCCTGGCCCATGATGTCGCGCAACTCCGCCACCAGTGCGGTATCCAGAACGGGCAAGTGCTCCATCGTCCACTCCCGGGCCAGCGGCCCTTACTGCTTCGCGCGCCGCCAGTCACTCCGGCGGCAGATATCCTGCGTGTCTCGCCCGCGCCAGGCTGGCGGCATCATCCACATCCCACAGCGTGTCCAACTGCGCGATACGACCGTGCGGCGCCAGACACTGCAGGCTGTCGGCCAGCGCATCACCGCCGCCGAAACGGCAACCGGTGAACACCGGCGCTCCGCACCAGGGCGACGGCAGCGCGCTGCCGATCAGCACATAGCCGCCATCTTCCGCCGGCCCAAAAACAAAATCATACCGGGTCAGCGCATCGAAGGCGCGCGCCAGATACGCCGTTGTCAGCGCGGCACAGTCACTGCCGACGAGCACAACCCGCGACGCGCCGGCGGCATGCGCGCTGGCCAGTGCCTGCTGCATGCGCCAGCCCAGATCGCCGTCAGCTTGCGGCCGCCAGCCCACGTCCGGCACGGCAAGCGCTGCCGCCGCCTGCCGGCGGTCCCCGTCCAGATGGCACTGCACCGGGCGGCCACTCGCCACAGCATGGCGCAACGTCGCAGCAAGCAACTGCCGGTGCACCGCGTCTGCACCGGCTTCCCCGCACGCGGGGATCAGGCGGGTCTTGGCCCGCCCCGGCTCCAGGCCTTTGCTGAGTACCAGCACCAGCTCATCCACCATCCTGCGAGCTCCGCGATGTGCCGTCAGATGTGCCGCAAGATGTGTCGCAAGATGTGCCGTAATACGACTGGTGTAACTGCACCGGGTCAACGCCCCGCCAGTAACGCCAGCGGAGCCACCACATCTGCGCAATCGTCACGCAGATACCCCGCTGCTCCCAGCGACGGCTGTCCACACCGATGCGCACAGGCGGCACGATCGGCCGCCCCCGCCGCCGCAACGCGCGGCTGATGGCGATGTCTTCCATCAGCGGCTGAGGCGGGAAACCACCTACGGCCATGAACAAGCCGCGTGAGAGAAAAATGCCCTGATCGCCGGTGGCGATGGCGGTCAGCCGCGAGCGCAGGGTCATCCCAGCCGCAGCAGCGGCTGGCGGCCCGAAAGCCGCACCGGAAAAAAGCCCCACCCCTGCATCCCCGTCATCGCCCGCAGCGTCTCCAGATGCCCTGAAGCCACACCGCTGTCTGCGTGCAGAAACCACAGCAGGGGCGCCGAGGCCATCGCAGCCCCCGCATTCATCTGAGCCGCGCGTCCTGCCGGCGACACCAGCACCTGGTCGGCCAGGGGCTGTGCAGTGGCCAGCGTGTCATCGGTACTGCCGCCGTCCACCACCAGCACCTCAACGCCCTGGTCACGCCACGGTTGAAGCGGCGCGAGCGTCGCCGCAATGCCCCGTGCCTCGTTCAATGTCGGCACGATCACCGATAACCAGCAGCTGCGCGATGCCATGTGGTCCCGTGTCATTGCATACCCTGAAGTCCATCCGGCTGACGGGGGTGGCAGCCTGAGCCTGACATACTACAATAGCGCCTCGACGACGCATGCCAACCTGATGCTGTGCATGCCACTCACCTCGCCCCGGTAGCTCAGCTGGATAGAGCAAGTGCCTCCTAAGCGCTAGGTCGGACGTTCAAATCGTCTCCGGGGCACCATTTTCCTCCCGCACTGCGCTGGCGCACTCGCGCCTCTCCCGGCATGATGAGGAGTCATTTCTCACTGGTACGCAGGGAGCATACGCATGCGCAATATTCTCGGTCTCGTCATCCTCGCACTGGTCATCTACGCCATCGTGATGATCGTGCAATCAGGCGCGCCTACCGCTCACAAGGTGCTGTGGAGTCTGCTGGTCCTGATCCTGCCCGTGATCGGTCTGATCATCTGGGGATTGATGGGGCCGGGCAGTCCCTTGAAGCGCTGAACGTCGTACTGCGTTCGCCGCCGCCGGGCCAGCCCGGCGGCGCGCGAAAATAGGCCGGCCGCGCTGTTTCGCGCAAAGGCTGATTGACCACCCGGCCGAGCCGTCGCAATGAAAAATACGGAATATCGCGCAACAAAAGATTCGCCAGCCAGGCCGGCACATACCCGCCCGGGTCCAGTGTGACCTGATACGTGACCGTCATGTCCGGCGGCGCAAGCGGATAAAAGCGAATGCAACCGTTCATGAACGGCATGCGGACATACCCTTCGCGAGCCGGCAAGGGTGTGGGGCTCTGCCTGAACAGCACATCCACGGCATAACTCTGCGGGTCCTGGCTGACCGCCATCTCCAAAGTGATGTCCCGGTTTTGCACTGGCCAGGGCAGGCGTGTGCTGACATGCAGCTGCCGTCTCAATGGATCGTCGCGCGAAATTTCTGCAATGTCCGACACCATGTGCAGCCAGGACGCCATAAAGACATAGTCGTCCAGTTGGGCTGACAGCGCGGAAAAATCATCCAGTGCAATGCGGGCTTCGCCGCGAAAGGTCTTGATGCGGGCGTCATCGTCATGGGCCATGTAGACACGCACGCCTTCCCGTTGCGTGACCAGTGTCCAGCGTCCGGTGCTGGCCTGCACGTTCAGTGCCAGCACACACAGCACAGACATCATGCTGCGGATAACAGCCCTTGCCCCCATCAAGTACTACCTGCTGTCCGGTCCATCTGCCGTTCCCGTCAACGGCAGCGCGCGGCATGGTACCACAGCCGCGTTGGGCGGGGGGCAGCCCCATACCCTGATCGGTGCTTTTGCAGATTTAACCGGGCGAATGAATTCGGTGTAAACAGGGTCTAGCAGGCTGTTGAAAAACAGCCTGTGCTGACGGCCTAATCAGGCCGTCAGCAAAATCAAACGCGATAAGCGATTGATTTTCCGTGTCCACCTATGCGGACCTGCGCCGCAAAGGTGGCTTGAAAAAGTATCGAAGAGGCTTTTTCAACACTCTGCTAGTACATGTGCCCCACTGACCAGGCTGCAACCGCCACGCTCGCCAGCGCGACCGCCAGCAACTGCGTCTGCTGGCGACGGGATTGCAGCCAGGCAGCCGGCCAATGAGCGCGTTGCGAGGGCAAATGCTCAATCAGTGCCAGCCAGATCAGCGCAATCAACAGCACCACGGCGCGCCCCGCCTCGGGCAACCACCAGGCCAGCAGCGACACCGCCAGCGGCATCGACAATGCCAGGCCAAGGCCGGCGACAGGCCGCGTCGCGTCTTCCTGCTGAAGCAGACCGGCGAGGTAGATGCCCGCCACCTGCCACACATACAGACTCACCATCAGGCAGGCCCAGCGTGCCGGCAACAGCCGGCCTTCCGCTTCCGGCAGCCACACCAGCACGCCGAGCACGACCACCACCAGTACGAACAGATAATGCACGCGCAACAGGCGCGCAGCGCGGGCAGGAAGTTGGGTGCCGGATTCCAGGCGCATGCAGAGCTCCCGTGTCAGAGATAGGGTTCAAGCAGATAGGCGACCGCATTACGCAGCCGTTTGAGATAAAAAGGCCGCAGGCTCTCCAGGCTGACGCGCTGGGCCTGTTGCCGGCGACGATCCATGATGTCGTGCAGCGCTGCCACCAGCGACGGGTCATAGCACTCCATATCCAGCTCGAAATTCAGCCGCAGACTGCGTGCATCCCAGTTACCGGAACCGAGCAGCGCCCAACTGCCATCCACCGTCATCACCTTGCTGTGGTCAAACGGTGGCGGCGAAAAATACAGTTCACAGCCATCGTTGACCAGCCACGGCAGCAGGTGCAACGACGCCCAGTGCACCAGCCGCATGTTGTTGCGCGCCGGCAGCACGAGTTCCACCCGCACACCCCGCAGGCAGGCCAGTTGCAGAGCGGTGAGCAAGGTCTGGTCCGGCACAAAATAGGGCGTCATGATGCGGATTTCATGCTGGGCACTGCCAATAGCTGCCAGCAGTGTCATGCGCCGCTTGCCGATATCGGCGTCCGGGCCGGCGCTGATACCGCGCGCCAGTACCGGGCCACAGACCAGCGGGCCAACGTAATCCACGTTCAGGGTTTCGCGGGCACTGAACTGCCAGTCGGCAGCAAAGCTGCGCAGCAATTGCCCCACCACCGGCCCTTCCACCCGCATGTGCAGATCTCGCGTGCTGGCCGGCTCGCAGATATAACCGCCACGCAGGTTCATGCCGCCTGTAAAACCGATGCTGCGGTCAATCACCAGCACTTTGCGGTGATTGCGCAGGTTCATGTAAGGCATGCGCCAGGGGGCAATCGAATACAGAAACCGGGCGCAGGGAATCCTGCGCTGGCGCAGCCGCCGCATCACCGTCGGAAAGGAGTACAGCGAGCCCATGCCGTCGATCAGTACCCGCACCTGCACACCGCGCTCCAACGCTGCGGCCAGGGCGTCAATGACCGGGCGACCGGCCATGTCGTTGCCGAAGATATAGGTGGCCAGGTAGACCGATTCCTCGGCCTGGTTGATCGCCTCGATCATTGCAGGCAGGGCATCACGCGCTTCCATCGGCGTGATCAGGTTGCCCGGCAGCAACGGTAATCCGGTCAGCCGCCCGGCCAGTTCCGCCAGCGAATGCAGATGCTGGTCAGCGGGACGGGGCTGCACCACGGGATGCGGCTCGCTGCTCTGGTCAAGGTGATCGGCCACCAGTTGCTGCGCCCGGCGCTGGATGCGATTGACGCCAATCAGCAAGTACAGAACAGAACCGATGATGGGCACCAGCCAGATCAGCCCCGTCCAGGCCGCCGCGGCCCGTGAATCCCGCTTGTGCAGCACCGCGTGTGACATCATGGCAATCGCCAGCACCAGGCCACCAAACGCCACCATGCCCGGCCAGTATTCAAACAGCCGTTCATACAGCGGTGTCAGCAGCGTTGTAAGGTGCTGTTGCCAGTGCGCAATCTGTTCCACGACCCCGAGTCTCCTGCCCTGCCCCGATGGCGGAATACAGCACCAGGACGGTGCAGCCAAGAGTGCCCGAGCGCCCGGCAGAATGCCACCGGCGCAACCTGCCGCATGTCACCTGGCATTGCGCCATCGCGCAGGCCAGCCCCCGGCGCCGGTTAAAAACGATGACAAGCTTCCGCAAACCGATTAAAAATGGAGCTGCAACGCCCTCCGGCGCTGCGGCAGCCCCCGGCCAGTCGGGGATTCCACCTGCAACACACGAGTCAATAGAGCTATGGGACGCCGTCAATTCGACGACTACGATCAGGACGAATGGGAAGAGAACCACTCCCGTGCGGAACGGCAGCGGCAGCGCAAGGAAGAACAGCGCCGGCGCCACAACGACGATTCGCCTGCACCCGCCATGGAAAGGCGGTCACGTCGCAACCTCGACGACTGAACACCTGACAGGGCGCCGGCTGTTCCCGGCGCCAGCAACATCAGGTGCCCTGCATACGCCTCACGAAGAGCGCGTAGGTCTTTCTTGTTTTTCCCGGCACCGCTGATTCCCCACCCCGTCGCTGAAAGGAGCACGCCATCCATGCCCACCATCGACGCCCCCGCCCTCAAGCAGATCGCGCTGGTGGCACACGACCATCGCAAGGCCGCCTTGCTGGCCTGGGCTGGCCGGCACCGCACGCAACTGGCGCAGCATACCCTGTTTGCCACCGGCACCACCGGCCGATTGCTGGCCGAAAAACTCGCCTTGCCCGTGCATTGCCTGGAAAGTGGCCCGCTCGGCGGTGACCAGCAGATCGGCGCACGCATTGCGGAAGGGACGGTCGACTGTCTGATCTTTTTCTGGGACCCACTGGAAGCCCAGCCCCACGACCCGGATATCCGCGCCCTGCTGCGGCTGGCAGCTGTCTGGAATATCCCCGTCGCCTGCAACGAGTCGACAGCGGACTTTCTGATGAGCTCTCCGATGATGGACCACAGCTATCTGCGCGACATCCCTGACTTCAGCAGCTACCGGCAACGTCCTGCCTGACCGGTGCGCCCTGCGCAGCGCGCTGCCAGATGCGACAGCCGCCGCAGCGCCGCGTCATCGCAGTGGCTGATGACATAGCCGGCACGCTGGCGCCCACGCACCGGTTGCGTCCAGCGCATCACCACTTCCAGCGCAATATCGCGCGCGCCATCGATGGCCCAGGGCAACACCAGCCTCACCTTTACCGGGCCAATGCCGGTGACCGCCGGACGAGCACCGCTGACGCAGAAGCCGCCCAGCGACACGTCGACCAGATGACCCAGCGGGCGCCCGGACTCCGCTTCTTCCACACGCACATTCACCCGTAACGGGTCACGATGCAGCCGCTGCATACCGGTCACCTCCCTGGTCTCCGACAGCTGGCGTCAGTGTCCGCCGCCGGGCCGGGCGCCGCAAGTATGGCGAAACCTGTCTGAATGCCATCACAGGCGTTAACATGGAGGGCAGACACCGCCTGACGCTGGCAGAGCCACGATGGACAAACACGACCGGAAGCTGTTTCTGGAACAGATGGGGGATGTGCGCCCACTCCCCCCGTCAGACCGCATCGAGGAGCGCGCGCGCCACGCGCCGTCTCTGAGCCAGCTCGCCCAGCGCGATGCGGCGCTGCGCACGCGTCTGAAAGACCCCAACCCACTGAGCACGCCCGAGCACGTCCCGGAGATCGGTCCGCTGGACATCGTCGGCGAGCGGAAAAACGGCGTGCAGGAAGGCGTCTACCGCAAACTGCGGCTGGGCAAATACGAGGTCCAGGATCGGCTCGACCTGCACCGCATCACGCTGCGCGATGCGCGCGTCATGGTGTATGAGTTTCTCAACAACGCCTTTGCACAAGGTCTGCGCACCGTGATGATCACCCACGGCAAGGGCCAGCACAGCCCGACACCGGGCCGGCTGAAGAGCTACGTGATGCACTGGTTGCAGGAATTCGATCTGGTGCTCGCCTATCACACCGCCAAACCGCCGCATGGCGGCACCGGCGCCACCTATGTGCTGCTACGCAAATCCCCGGAGGACCGGCGCCGCACCCGCGAACGTTTCAGCGAATGACCGCCCGCCCACGTCAGCGGCGCAGGCGGTTCAGCCCGTTGATCGCCGCCACGCGGTAGGCTTCCGCCATGGTCGGGTAGTTGAAGGTGGTGTTGACGAAATATTCGATCGTATTGTGCGGTGCGGGCTGCGCCATGATCGCCTGCCCGACGTGCACAATTTCGGTGGCCTGGTAGCCGAAACAATGGATCCCGAGCAGCTCAAGCGTGTCGCGGTGAAACAGCAGTTTGAGCATGCCGGTGCGCTCGCCGGTGATCTGCGCGCGAGCCAGGTTCTTGAAGAACGCCTGCCCCACCTCATACGGAATTTTGGCTTCGGTCAGTTCGTGCTCGGTCGGCCCCAGTGAGCTGATACCCGGAATGGTATAGATGCCCGTGGGCACATTGGACACCTGCCTGACCGGATCGCCACACAGCATGCTGGCGCAGAAACGCCCCTGGTCGTAGGACGCGCTGGCCAGCGATGGCCAGCCGATCAGGTCTCCCACCGCGTAGATGTTCGGCACCTGTGTCTGGTAGCGCTCATCCACCTGCAACTGGCCACGGCCATTCGGTTCCAGCCCGACCGTTTCCAGGCCGAGATCCTGCGAATTGCCACTGCGGCCATTGGACCACAGCAGTGCGTCAGCCCGCAGTCGCTTGCCGGAGGCCAGCACCAGCGTCACGCCATCCTCGTCCGCTTCCACGGCCACGTATTCCTCCCCGTGGCGGATGGTCGCGCCCTGCTCGCGCAGGTGATAGCTGAGGGCGTCGGAAATTTCCGTGTCGAGAAAATCGAGCAGGTGTTCACGGCTGTTGACCAGGTCCACGCGCATGCCCAACCCGGTAAAAATGCTGGCGTACTCGCAGCCGATCACACCAGCGCCGTAAATGATGATGTTGCGGGGCGTGTGCTGCATCGACAGGATAGTGTCGCTGTCGTAGACCCGCGGATGGCTGAAATCCACATCGGCCGGATGATAGGGCCGTGACCCGGTGGCCAGCAGAATATGGCGGGTTTCCAGCAACCATTCGCGATCATGGGTATCGTTGACGCGAACCCGCCCTTCACCGGCGACCCTGCCACGGCCATTGAAGACCTGCACGCGATTGCGGAAATAAAAACCGGAGCGGACCTGAACCTGGGCGCCGATCACATCACTCACCCGGCTCAGCAGTTGCGGCCAGCCCACGTCCGGCAGATCGGCGACACCCTGCAACAACGGGTTGCGACGGTGACGCACCAATTGCCGCACCTGATGCCGGAAGGCTTTCGAAGGAATGGTGCCCAGGTGAGTACAGCTGCCACCGACCTGCGGCTGATCCTCCACCATGGCCACTCGCAGACCGCCCTTGGCAGCACGCATTGCTGCCGCTTCCCCCGCCGGACCACTCCCTATCACTACGAGGTCCCAACCGGAAGAGGTGTTCATAGCAGCTCCTTGACAGACAAACGGATCTGAAGGCGGGCCGGCGGCCCGCCGGTGCAGGCGCATCATCCCCCAAGGGATGCTTATCGCCAAGCCCCTATTCGACTAGAGTGTAACCAATCGTGGAAGGGATAACCCGTACAAGGAGCCGGCATGGCCAATGACCGTTCTTTTTTTCGCCAGATGCTGGACTGGCTGCAACGCAATCCGGGGCGGGCGCTGTTCTGGCTGGGCATACTGTTGCTGGCAGTGATCGTGCTCCAAAATCTGGAGCCCACGTCGCTGAAGATCCTGTTCTGGCAGGTTGCGCAGGTGCCCAAGCTGGTATTGCTGCTCGGTGCGATGGTGCTCGGTGCGCTGATCTGGGAAGTGCTGCGCCGGCGGACGGGGCGCAAGGCGCCACCGCCACGCAGGCCACATGATCGCTACTGAACCCGGCGCCGCAGGCTCAGCAACAGCCCACCACACAACAGCGCCCAGGGCGCCGGGCTGCCGCCCCCGCCCAGATTGCCGCCCGCGCCGTCCACCTGCGGGAAATTGATCTCCACAGACACATCGGTGTTTGAGCCGCAATCGTCCTCCAACCGCACACGGAACGTATCCCTGAAACGCTTGGTGGTGTCGGCATGAATGTAGGTCACCGTCAGCGCCGCTTCATTGAAAATGATGCCGGTGCCTTCGATCTTGCGGGTGTTCGGATCACGCGCGGCGAACAGCGGCCGGCCCGATTCCGGCAAGCTCAGGCCGACGATCTCGCCATCCACGTCCAGCACGCCGGCCGCCATCAGATCGATCGTCACCTGGCCACCTGGCTCGATGGTGCGGCGAATGGCCTCACGCGGCGGACGCGGCGGCAGATTGGCAATCGTCACCTTGACCAGCCCCGTGGTCGTCAGCCGATGACCGCCCCATTGCACTTCGTCCTCGGCATCCAGGGTGAAATCCTCGGCTTCGACGGTATAGCGGAAGTAATCGTCATACGGCAGCGCGTCACACTGCACCTGGCTCGGCTGGCCGGCGACCTCGTCGAGGCGGTAGACCGCTACACAGTCCTGGTCCAGGTGCGTGCCATCGGTGGGGTTGTTGGTGGAGCCATCCGTATTCAGCCCCTCGCCACAGAACAGCCCGGGGTCGTTGATGTCTTCCACCGAATAATCGAAGCTCACGCCGTCGCTGGTGGTGCCCCAGACATCGTCGTAACCCTGCACAACCTTGTCGTCTTCATTACGTTTTCGCAGGCGGGCGAAGGCCTCACCCAGCGTATCCGGCAGATCGGCATCGCCGGTGACTTTTGTCAGCGTCATCGTGCCGGGCCGGAAGCGGTAACCATCGCCAGGCACATCATTGGCCAGCACGTCGAAGACTACCGTGCGGCTGCGGCGGTTATCATTGCCGCCGCTGTCGTCCACCGCCGTGATCACCTGCAACTCGTAGGCACCCCGATCACACTGCTCACCGGCGGTGCGTGGCGCATTGCGCAGATCGACGGCACGGCAGGCATCCACGCCGGTGCTGCCCTGCGCCAGCGCGGCAGGGTTCCCCGCATCGACGATATCGGTAAACAGCGGGTCAGTAATCGGCAAATGCGGCAGTTCATAATCCTGGCCGGACGGTGCCTCATACAACACACCGCCGTTGAGCGCAGCGCGAATGCCGGGCAGTGCCACACCGGTGGCATTGTCCTGATCCGTGCCTGCCGCAGTACAGGAAGCGTCCGCACCGGAGAACAGGTTGAACAGGCTGCGGTTGAAACGCCGGGTGCCACTGCTGCACGCCTGGTCAACGCCGGCGTAGATGGAATTCGACAGGGTACGGTTACCGGCCTCACCCGTCTGCGTCTCCCCCAGGTCGATCTGGCCAGCGCCGCCGGTGTTGTCCATGAAGGTGCTGTTGACGACGTTGAATGACGTCGCGCTGTCCTGCACGTCCACCGCTGAACCACCCGCGCTGGCCTGGTTATCGATAAACGTGCTGTTCATCACTATCAGCGAACCGCTCTTCTGGTTGGCATCCACTGCGCCGCCGCTGAGCCCGGCCACATTGCTGGCAAAGGTGCTGTTGCTGATTTCCAGATCGCGCCGCTGTGTCTGCGCGAACATCGAGATCGCACCGCCATCCAGAGTCGCGGTGTTGCCATGGAAGTAGACACTGCGAAAGGCCGAGGAACTGCTCTCATCGTTGTTGAACGCCAGGTAGATGGCACCGCCGCTGGCCGCGCTGTTGTTTTCCACGCGCACGTTTTCCAGTATCAGGCCGGCGCGCGCCAGCACCGCCCCCCCGTCGGCCGTGCCGGCATTGCCATTGCGCAACGTCATGTTACGCAGCACCAGCTGGCTGCCGGCAGTAAACAGACGGCCGACGCCGTCCGCATCAATGATGGTCTTGTCGACGCCTTCGCCTTCGATCACCAGCCGGTTCTGGGTACTGATCTCCAGCGTGCCAGCCAGCGTGATGGTGCCTTCCGGCAGCAGGATCACGTCCTGCCCGGTCTGGCCGTTGGTGCAGCCACTGAGGTTCGGCTGCTTGTCGATGCCACTGTGAATTGCCTCGCGCAACGTGCAGGTTCCGGGCAGGTACGCCGGTGGCATCACATCATCAAGGCTGTCCACGGTAATTTCCGCAGCACTGGCCGTGCCGGCGCACAGCAGCACCAGCAGCGGCCAGGCACGACGGCTGCGGCGTGCCACACCGGCCAGCGCCAGCAGACCCAGCCAGAACAGATTCACGCCACCGAAATCATCCACGTTCTTGCTCTCGGTCATGCCGGTCGCCGGGCGGGAAGACACCGCCACCCGCGCGCCAACATCCGCGCCGCCAAAGGTAATACCGGCGAACGCATCGCGGTGCACCAGATACTCAAAAAAGTCGTAGCCGTCGTAACGGCTGCCAAACTGGTAGACCAGAACCGGATAGCCGTTTGCGTCAATGTCTGCGGTGATCACCGTGCCCGGGCGGGTCGAGGGAATCACGACACGAATGCATTCTTCGCCGGACGGCACCAGGTTGCAGTCGATCAGCGCGTCGCCCAGATCATTGGCGACCACATCCATTTCGGTGGTCTGGCCGATCACCAGATTGAAGCTGTCGACCTGCCCTTCCGCCTTCATGAACTCGTTGGCACCGACATCACATCGCTCGGCGCGGTTGTTACCGCGCTGATCGCTGCTTTCGCAGATATATTCAACACCGGTGGTCGGGCTGCCCGTGTCCAGCAGGGCCGGCACACCGCTGCCTGCAGCGATGGTGAATTCCGGCAGGTACCCCGGCAGGAAACCGGGTTCATCCAGCTCGATCGGATCGCACGGCGTCCCGACCACGCACTGACCGTCACCATTGCGCAGCACGGAAATATCGCCTGCGTTGGACAGATTCACGCCACCCTGAATGTTCGACGAGGCCGTGTATTCCGGCAGCGGCGTGGCGCAGCCAGGGCCTGTCACGACATACGCCAGTGTCACGTCGGCCATGCCGGGGCCGGCGCAGTCCGACGGCGTGTTCGCCACCAGCACGGAGTTGATCAGGACATCGTTGTCACCGGCTTCTTCCAGATACACCGCGCCCAGCGCGCTGCCGGTGCCTTCGTTCTCCACCAGGGTGAGGTTGTTCAGGGCAACATTCTGCGTGGTGGTCAACGCGTCCATGTGCAGCACCGTGCCGCCGGCCGCTGCGCTGTTGCGCAGCAGCGTGCCGTTGCGCATCACCACCGTCAGTACCGCGCCACGGCCAAACAGCACGCCGCCGCGGCCATCGCTGTGGTTGCCGGCAAAATAGAAACGGGAAAAGTTCAGCGAGCCCTTGTAGTCATCTGCCATGCTGATCGCCCCCCCGTCCACTGTGGCGTGGTTGTCGAGGAAGCGGACATCGATGGCCGTGAGCGTCGCTGTGCCGGTGAGATAGATGGCCCCGCCCATGGCAGCCTGGCCGTTCTCGAGCACGGTACGTTCCTGCAGCGTCACGTTACCGTCGGCCAGTATCAGCCCGCCCTCCGTCTCCGTATGCGCGGACACGTCGCCATCGCGCAGCGTGATGGCCGACACCGTCAGGGTGGATTGCTCCCGCACATGGATAACCCGCTCACCGGGGGCAGCAACCAGGATGGCGTTATCGCCCACCTCGTCATCCTCCAGCGCTTCCGGGTCCAGTTGCAGCGTGACGCGCGGGTTCACTTCCACATCGTCAATGATCTGCTGCCCGTTCCCGTCCAGCACCGGCTCGCCTTCATTGTCGACGCGCGGCACCTGGATGGTCTCGCCACCAAACGCCAGCGGGGCGGCGAGCTCATACACGGCACCGGGAGCAAAACGGATGATGTCATTGCCGTTGCCGGCCGGGCAGTCATTCACTTCCTTGCGGAAGTTGATCGCCTCGACGGCATCGCGCAGGGAGCATTCCCCGGGCAGGGACGCATCTTGCGTCGTGGTGATGGTCAGAACTTCTGCTTCTACCCCGGAACCCAAGCACAGCAGCAGCAACCCCAGAGCGAGGGGCCGCGACCCGTGATAAATCATATTGTTCTCCAGCAGGCTCACGCCCGACGCTGAAATTATTCTTGGTATGGGTGTTGCCACGTCACACCGGCCAGTGTTGCCGTGTGTAACGCGCTTTCCTGATACGCCCGTTATGCAACGCGCTGACCGGGACTTCGGTAACAGCACCCTGTTGCCAGAAGAAACAATCAGTTAACGCACATTTTATTATTGGCTGCCGGAATGTTAGCCAGCCGGCAAGACAGTCACTGTTGTAAATTTGTTAAGCGGTAGCTTTTACCAGTTGAGCGCTTCCTTGACCAGCGGAATGGTCAGGCGGCGCTGCCGCGCCAGGGCGTGCTCGTCCAGCCGGTCCAGCAGGGCCAGCAGGGCCGAGGGAGTGCGGGCGCCCCGGTGCACGATGAAACCGGCCACTTCGTCGGCCAGCGTCAGCCCGCGCCGGGCCGCCCGGCCACGCAGCAGCTCAACCAGCGCCTCGTCCGTCAGCGGCTGCAGACGGAACACCGGGCCAGCCGCCAGCCGGCTACGCAGATCCGGCAGCGCAAAGCCTGCCGCCGCCGGCGCGGCCGCGGCCGCGAACAGCATGGCTGCGCCCCGGTCCCGGCAGCGGTTATAGAGATGGAACAACGCTTCTTCCCACTCGGGCCGACCCGCCAGCAGGTCCAGGTCATCCAGGGCGAGCAGGTCGAAATGGTCGAAATCCTCCAGCAACGCCGGCGGCAGCGCCGCCAGTTCGCGTCCGGGCAACAACACGGCGCGTCGCCCTGCCTGTTCGGCCTGGATCACGGCGGCGGTCAAGAGATGGGTCCGGCCCAGCCCCGGATCGCTGTACAGATACAGTTGCCCGGGTTCACCGGCCAGCAGCGGCGTCAGGGTCGCCAGGACAGCCTGATTGGCGCCGGCCACAAACGTCTCCAGCGTCAGGCCGTCTCGCAGACGCAGCGCCAGGGGAAGCTGTGCACTCATGCGCGGCTCAGCGGGTCCAGCACAGCCGCAGCAACATGCCGTCGGTCAGGGCGGCGGCGGGGGCCTGTTCGCCCGCTGCCGGCTGGGCGGCACAGCGCTGCAAATCGCCACTGAGGGTCAGCAGGCGCTCCAACTGGGCGCTGTCCCCGGCAAAATCCAGGCGCAGTTCCGCCACGTCGCCGCCCAGACGGCTCAACGCCACATCCCGCACGCCGGCCTGGCGGGCAACGTAGGTGCGCACGGACTGCCAGTCGCCAAGGCTGTCGATGCCCGCGATCTCCAGCCGCGCCAAGCGCGCCTCGCTGCCCTGCACGGCGTACAGGTCGGCCATGAAGTCCGCCAGCGTATCGGACAGGTCACGGGCCAGTGCCGCTTCGCTGTCGGCGCTGAGCTGGCCTTCGCGCAGCGTGCTGCCTTCCTGCACGATACGCCAGCGCAGGCTGGGACGGCCGCCGGTGTAGTACACCACGGTGGCGGTCAACGGGCTGTCATAGCGGCGCGAGGCCTCGCGCAATTGACGATCAAAACGGCCGCGGATGTCGGAGGCGCTGATGTGTGCCCGGTCGGCATCGTCCATCAGCGGCAGCAGCAATGGCAGACCACGCGCCTCGGCGCCGGAGCGCAGCGCC
The DNA here is from genome assembly GCF_009846755.1 of Alcanivorax sp. S71-1-4. Lineage (GTDB taxonomy): Bacteria > Pseudomonadota > Gammaproteobacteria > Pseudomonadales > Alcanivoracaceae > Isoalcanivorax. The sequence goes on along the minus strand of NZ_AQOR01000007.1, from coordinate 47,179 downwards.
TGCACAAAGTGGGCGTCGCTATCCCGGCTGTGAATATCGCCCCGGTCAGAGACCGCCCAGACCAGCACAGGGGGGCGGGCCGCGCCCCACACCGGCGCCCCGCTACGGGCCAGCTGGTCACTGATCGCCTGCACATCAAAGCGCGCCTGCAGTTGCAGCGCGTCATGGCTGCCAACATAGCCGTACTGCGCCACCCAGCTCTCCGGGGCGTCCAGCATGGCCGCCGCGCCAGGCACGGTATCCGGGGTGCGGCTGCCGGTCAGGCGCACCAGAATCTGTTCCAGCCCGGCGCGCAGTGCCGCGCCACGGGCTTCGGTGCTGCGATCCGCCACGGGCAGGGTCACCTCGCTGAGCGTCTGCGCGGAGACACCACCGGCCACGGCCAGCAACATCAGCAGCAGGGTGTGGCGGGCAACGCGGGAGAACGGGGACAGCAACAGCGGAAGTCTGCTCATGGGACTCTTCATGGCCGGTTGACGGACGTGCGCCATTATCCATATTTCCCCGACCGGGCGCGAACCCCGGCGCGGCGATGACATCGCACCGGCCAGGCCCTAGAATGTGCGCCCTCGCCCCCCTGGAGTTCATCATGACGGACAACAAGCGCCCCCTCAGCTACCGGGACGCCGGTGTGGATATCGACGCCGGGAATGCTCTGGTCAAGAAAATCGGCCCGGTGGCCAAGCGCACCCGCCGGCCTGAAGTGCTCGGGGGCCTGGGCGGCTTCGGCGCCCTGTGCGCGTTGCCTGCCGGCTATCGCGAGCCGGTGCTGGTGGCCGGCACCGACGGCGTCGGCACCAAACTGCGGCTGGCCATGCAGCATGACCGTCACGATACGGTCGGCATCGACCTGGTGGCCATGTGCGTCAACGACCTGATTGTTGGCGGCGCCGAGCCGCTGATGTTTCTGGATTACTACGCCACCGGCAAGCTGGATGTGGAAACCGCCGCCCGCGTCATCGGCGGTATCGGTGCCGGTTGCGAGCTGGCCGGCTGTGCGCTGGTCGGCGGTGAAACCGCTGAAATGCCGGGCATGTACGAAGGCGAGGATTATGACCTGGCCGGCTTCTGCGTCGGCGTGGTCGAGCGCGACGGCATTCTGGATGGCAGCAAGGTGAAGGCCGGCGACAAATTGCTCGGCGTGGGCGCCTCCGGCCCGCATTCCAATGGCTATTCCCTGATCCGCCGCATTCTCGAACAGGCTGACTACGACGCCGACACCCGCGTCGGTGACGTGCCGCTGATGGACGCCCTGCTGGCCCCGACCCGGATCTACGTCAAGCAGGTGCTGCAACTGATCCGCGAAAGCCAGGTGCACGCGCTGGCCCACATCACTGGTGGCGGCCTGCCGGAAAACCTGCCACGCGTGCTGCCGGAAGGCACCCGTGCCCGCATCGACAGCAGCAGTTGGCAATGGCCGCCGGTCTTTCAGTGGCTGCAAGCGCAAGGCCAGGTGGACACACAAGAGATGTACCGCACCTTCAACTGTGGCGTCGGCCTGGTGATCGTGGTGCCGGCCGATGCCGTGGACCAGTCCCTGGCGCTGCTGGAAGCCGCAGGCGAACGGGCGTGGCTGATCGGTGACATCGTCGCCCACGACGGCCCGGCGGACGTCATCATCGAATGATCGCAGGCCATCCGAGCGAGCGGCCGCGTCACCGGCTGGTGGTGCTGATCAGTGGCAGCGGCACCAACCTGCAGGCGCTGATCGATGCCCGTGACGCCGGCACCCTGCCGGTGGATATCCGCCTGGTGCTGAGCAACCGCGCCGACGCTGCCGGCCTGGGCCGCGCCCGCGCGGCCGGCATCGAGACTGCCGTGCTCAGCCACCGCGACTTTGACAGCCGCGAGGCTTTCGATACCGCCATGATCGAACGCATTGACGCCGCCGGCGCCGACACCGTGGTGCTGGCCGGCTTCATGCGCATTCTCAGCAGCCTGTTCGTGCGGCACTATGCCGGAAGGCTGGTCAACATCCACCCGTCGTTGCTGCCACGCTACCCCGGACTGAATACACACCAGCGCGCCCTGGACGCCGGCGACGCGGAACACGGCTGCTCCATCCACTTCGTCACCGAAGAACTCGACGGCGGCCCGGTGATCGCCCAGGCGTGTGTGCCCGTGCTGGCGAACGATAGCGCCGAAACCCTGTCCAACCGCGTACAGACCGCCGAACATCAGCTCTACCCGCTGGTGATCGCATGGCGCGCCACAGATCGCCTGGCGCTGACGGAACAGGGAGTGGAACTCGATGGACAAGTCCTGCCTGCCACCGGTTATCGGCTCACTGCTGCTGTTGCTGCTGAGCACCTCCGCCGCCCGGGCCAGTGAGCCCGGCGTTGCCCCTTTCACCCTCGCCTACAGTTTTTCCGGTTCCGGAATCCCGTTTTCCATCAACGCCGAGCGCACCCTGAGGCCGGTCGGCAATGGCCAGTGGGAAATGCAGATCCGTGCCCGGAACATGCTGGGGGAGATTCGCGAAACCACCCGCTTCAACTGGGCCGGGCAGTGTCTGCCGCAGAGCGTCTACTACGGCAATTACCGTCGGGGCTTCGGCCGTGAACGCGAAGCCGCGCTGGTACTGGACCAGCGTAACGACCTCGCGACCCTGACCCGCAACGGCGAATTCAGCCGCGAGTTCGAGATTGGGGCCCGCACCACCGACATCCTGTCACAGACGCTGGCGCTGCAATGCCTGCTGCAACGTGGCGAATCCGGCACCACCACGCTGGACGTGGCCAGCGAGCGCCGCCGCGAGCCGATGGCCTATCGGCGCCTTGGTGAAGAACGCGTGCGTACCGCCGCCGGACGTTTCAACGCCGTCAAGCTGGAACGCGTGCGCGACGATGACAGCGGCCGGCGCACCCTGCTATGGTTTGCGCCGGAGCTTGATTACACCCTGGTCAGGATGATCCAGGACAACGGCGACGACGAATACGAACTCGAACTGAAACGTCGCTGACCGCCCACCTTTTGTTGCAAGCCGGGATGACACCATGCGCAGAGCGATGTTTTTGCGGGCAATGATCACAGCGTGCGTCTTCAGCCTGTGGCCCTTGGCCACCACCGCCGACGCGCTGGAGACGGACGACGACGCCCTGCAACCGTTCCGCGTCGAGTACCGCATCAACGTCAGCCGGATCCCCACCACCATCAAGGCGGACATGTCACTGGAAGCCGGTGAAGAAGATACCTACCGCATGCAGCTGAGCATTGATTCAATGCTGATGAAGAATACCGAGCTGAGTATTTTTCGCTGGCACGATTGCGCACCGCGTACCATGCACTACATGCATACGTTCCGTGGTTTCCGCCGCGAACGCGATTACCAGATGGATTTCTTCTGGGACCCGCCCCGTGTCAGCGCCACCACCCGCAGCGACGACGATGGCGAGGAAAACCTGGGCTATGACATCCCGTCTGACACGCTGGATGAACTGACCATGCTGCTCAAGGCACGGTGCGTGATCAACGATGAGGAAACCGATTATCAGGTCACCACGGCCTACGGCAAACGCCTGCGCACCCATTACATTCATGTGGTTGGCCGCGAAACGCTGGATACACCACTCGGCAAACTGGACACCATCCGCATCGAGAAACGCCGCGATCAGGACAGCAAACGCCGCACGGTATTCTGGCTGGCGCCGGAACTGGACTATCTGCTGGTGCGTGCCCGCCATATCGAATCCGCCGCGCTGTTCGGCGAGTTGCGCATGAGCGACTATGAAGGGCCTTTCGACTATTTAAAGGACCGGTGACGGTAGGGTGGGTAGAGCCAAAGGCGAAACCCACCGGGCCCATGTCGCACACTGCTCGCACAGAATCAGCGGAACTGCCCGCCTAACAAGCTGGGTGATTTCGATGATTTTGCGGGAGTGAATAACAGGCATGGACATGGTGGGTTTCGCCTTTGGCTCTACCCACCCTACCCACCATCAGGCGCGCGGTAATGTCACGCCGCGCTGGCCCATGTACTTGCCGCCGCGATCACGGTACGAGGTTTCGCACACTTCATCGGATTCCAGGAACAGCATCTGCGCCACACCCTCGTTGGCGTAGATTTTCGCCGGCAGCGTGGTGGTGTTGGAAAATTCCAGCGTCACGTGCCCTTCCCACTCTGGCTCCAGCGGCGTCACATTGACGATGATGCCGCAGCGCGCATAGGTGGACTTGCCCAGGCAGATGGTCAGCACGCTACGCGGAATGCGGAAATATTCCACGGTACGGGCCAGCGCAAATGAGTTCGGCGGGATGATGCAGTAGTCGCCACGGATATCGACAAAACTTTTCTCGTCGAAATTCTTCGGGTCCACCGTAGCGGAATGGATATTGGTGAAGACCTTGAATTCATCCGCGCAGCGCACGTCATACCCGTAACTGGACGTCCCGTAGGAAATGATCTTGCCGCCGTTATCGTTCTGGCGCACCAGTTCCGGCGCGAAAGGTTCGATCATCCCTTCCTGTTCCGCCATGCGGCGAATCCAGCGATCCGATTTGATACTCATGCCATTCCCCTGTGTTCCAAAACAGCGCCAGGCGGCGGCGCCACGCGAATCGCCGCATCATAGAGCCTGAAGGCGGATAAATCACCTGCGGGTCACCTCAGTGCGTCTGCGGTGTGTGGGTCATTACCATGCGGGCGAAGGCCTGCTGGCCACGGGCCTGCAGCGACAGCCGGCCGGCCAGCCGGCGTGCGGCCGCCTGATAGAGCGCGGCCTCGGCGCTGTCCGGCTGGGCCGCCACCAGCGGCGTGCCCTGATCCGCCTGGGCGCGGATGCGTGTCGCCAGCGGCAGGCTGCCCAGCAATGTCGTCTGGTACTGTTCGGCCAGCGCCGCGCCACCGCCCTCACCAAAGACATGCTCGGCGTGGCCACACTGGCTGCAGACGTGCACCGCCATGTTTTCCACCACGCCCAGCACGCTGATACCGACCTTGCGGAACATCTCGATGCCCTTGCGGGCGTCCAGCAGTGCCACATCCTGCGGCGTGGTCACCACCACGCTGCCGGACACCGGCACCCGCTGGGCCAGCGTCAGCTGGATGTCGCCCGTGCCCGGCGGCAGGTCGACGATCAGGTAGTCGAGATCACGCCAGAGCGTCTGCGTCACCAGTTGCTGCAACGCGCCGCTGGCCTTGGGGCCACGCCAGACCACCGGGGTCTGGGCATCGACCAGGAAACCGATCGACATCACTTCAATACCGTGCGCCTGCGGCGCCAGAAAGTACTTCTGCTCCTGCACACCGGGCCGGGTGCCCACCGGCAGGCCCAGCATCAGCGGCAGGCTGGGCCCGAAAATATCGGCGTCCAGCATGCCGACGCGCGCGCCTTCGGCGGCCAGCGCCAGCGCCAGGTTCACGGCCGTGGTGGACTTGCCCACCCCACCCTTGCCGGAGGCGACTGCGATCACGTTGCGCACGTTAGGCAGTGCCGCCATCTGTTGCTGCGCACGGTGGTGCTGCACCTGCCAGTCCAGCGTCAGTTGCAGCGCACGGCCGCCCAGCCACGGCGCCAGCACCTGCTCAAGCTGGCGCCGGTACCCAGGCAACTGGGTGTCGCAGGGATACCCGAAACGCAACGCCAGCGACACCGTGTCATCGTTAATTGTCAGCGACTGTAAAACCTGTGCGCTGATCAGGTCACAGCCCAGCGCATCGGGCACTACTGCGGCCAGTGCCTGTCTGATAGCGTGATCCGGGGCAACCATGACACCTCCTGCAAGATTCAAGCGGCACACCGGCTGCAACGACCGGTGGCGTGGTGCGCCATGATAAGCAGCGCGTCCGTCACCGCCAAGGCAGCGGCCCCGGAGACATTTGCGACCACTTTCTGCACAATGCAACGACCAGCCTGCGAGGACCTGAATTATGGCCATCCGCCGCATCACCGGCACTTTCTTTCTGTTGACCCTGTTGGCCGGCGGCCTGACCGCCTGTGGCGCCGGCACCCACCCGGCCCCGCGCGACACCCTGGATGTATCCGGTACCGGCGAAGTAAAGGCAACCCCCGACCGCTTCCGTGTACGTGCTGTCTCCAGCCGCACCGGCGACGATATCAACGCCATGAAACAGGAAGTCGACGCCGAGATCAGCGCCGCCATCAAGCTGGCGGGCGAACTGAACATTCCTGACAACCAGGTCAGCGCCACCGGTATCTCCATCCAGCCGGAATGGCAGTGGCAGCCGGAACGCAAACTGATTGGCCACCGGGTTGCCCGGGACATCGACTTCGCCGTCGACGGCATTGATGACTACGCCGCCCTGCTGGAAGCACTGACCGAGATCGGCTTCACCGAACTGAACCAGGCCGGCGCCGAGCTGGCTGATCCGGCGGCATTGGAAGAAGAAGCCCTGCGCAAGGCAGTGGAAGATGCCCGTCGCAAGGCGCAGATTCTGGCCGACGCCGCCGGTCGCAAGCTGGGTCAGGTGATCCTGGTGCAGGAACAGGGTGGCAGCATGCCGCAACCGATGATGATGGCCATGGACATGGCCGGCAAACGCGAAAGCAGTGCCTACGCCGCCGGTGAAATGACCGTGCGTCAGCAGGTGCAGGTCCGCTTCACGCTCGACTGACGATGACCAGCCTGGGCAGCATTTCCGGCGCGGCGCTTGACCAGTATCTGGTCAGCGCCCGCGCTGCCGGGCTGGATATCTCCCCCGCCCTGGCCGATGCCGGCCTGGATGAAGCCACCGCGCGGCAGCCCGACAGCCGCGTGCCCGGCGAACGCTTTGAAATCCTGCTGGAACGGCTGATCGCCATTTCCGGCGACCCCCTGTTCGGCCTGCATACCTCGCAATTCGTCCAGCCCGGTTCCTACAGTGTGATGGGCTATATCGCCATGAACGCCACCACCCTCAACGAAGCGCTGTCGAAAGTGGCGCTGTACGAGAAACTGGTCGGCGACATGGGCACCACGGAAGTCATGCCCGCCGGACAACTGGTGGAAGTGCGCTGGTGTTGCCGTCACACGCGCCAGCCGGTACGCCGGCATCTGATCGAGAACGTGTTCGGCTCCTGGGTCCGCTACAGCCGCTGGCTGGCCAACAACGATGCCCTGACCCCCGAACTGGTGCTGTTCGAACACGATGTGCACGACCTCAGCGCCGTGGCAGCCTACGAAAAAGTGTTCGGCTGCGAAGTCCGGTTCAACCAGCCCTGCTCCGCCCTGCGCGCCGACCCGCGCGTGCTGGACGTGCGCCTGCGCCACCCCGATCCGCACCTGCTGTCGACACTGGAAGCGCATGCCGCCAGCAAGCTCCAGCAACTGGGCATTGATACTTCCCTGGCACACAAGGTCCGCGAACAGATCCGCGTCAGCCTCGGCGAGCGGTTACCGCGCAAGGAACAGATCGCGTCGGAGCTGGGCATCAACATGCGCACCCTGCACCGCCGGCTGCGCGAAGAAGGCACTACCTGGCAGCAGGTGCTCGATGAACTGCGCCAGCAGTTGGCGTTGCAGTATCTGCGTGACAGCGACCTGCCCCAGGCCAGCATCGCCGAACGGCTCGGCTATTCCGACATCCGTTCCTTCCAGCGCAGCTTCAAACGTCACAACGGCATTACTCCCGGTGATTACCGCAGCCGGGAAAAACCCTGACCGGCCACTGACACGGAGCAGCGAATGGGCACCAAGACCTGCACCGGACACTACAGCGATGAAGACTACCTGCGATTCAGCCATCGCCTGCGCGAACAATTGCCGCTGCTGCGCAGCCAGTTGCGCAGCGGTCGTCTCGACCATGGCCCGGTGACCCTCGGGGCAGAACTGGAGCTGTACATCACCGACACGGCCTTCGCCCCGCTGCACGCCAACCGCGCCCTGCTCGACGCCGCCAGCGACCCGCTGCTGCAATTGGAACTCAACCGTTTCAACCTGGAATACAACCTGGCCCCGCAAGCCATTACCGGCGCGCCGTTCAGCCATTACGCCCAGGCGGTGCAACAGCAACTCGCGCGGCTTAACCAACTGGCCAGCCAACTGGCGACACCGGGCCGGGTGCTGGCCATCGGTATCCTGCCGACGCTGACCGAGGACGATTTCCACGACTGCATGACCGACGAACCGCGCTACCAGGCGTTGTCCTCGGGGCTGCGCCGCATTCGCGGCGAACCGTTTCATATTCATATCGAAGGCGCGCAGGACACACTGACGCTTCACAACGAAGACGTCACGCTGGAAGGCGCCAACACCTCCTGGCAATGTCACCTGCGCGTGCCGGCACACGAATTTGCCGGCTGGTATAACGCCATCCAGCTGGTCACGCCGCTGGCCGTCGGCCTGTCCGGCAACAGCCCGCTGCTGTTCGGCAAGCACCTGTGGGAAGAAACCCGCATCGCTCTGTTCCGGCAATCCATCGACAGCCGTAGCCAACAGGCACAGCGCTGGCGCGCGCCGGCACGCGTGGCGTTCGGCGAAGGCTGGGTACGGGACAGCGCCTGGGAACTGTTCGCCTCGGCGGTGGCACTGTACCCGCCGATCCTGCCCGATTGCAGCGATGACGACCCGGCGGCACTGACCGAACTGCGCCAGCACATGGGCACCGTATGGCTGTGGAATCGCCCGGTGTTCGACCCCGCCGACGGCAGCCATCTGCGCATTGAAATGCGCGCCCTGCCGGCGGGCCCCACCGGCGCCGACATGGCCGCCAGCACCGCGTTCCTGATCGGCGCCGCCAACACGCTGCGACAACGTATTGACCACCTGACCACCGCGCTGCCGTTCCGCTACGGCGAATACAATTTTGTCGAAGCCGCGCGCGCGGGCCTGGACGCGCGGCTGGTCTGGCCCTGCGCCACCCAGGTGGAGCTGTTCGACCGCGCCCTGCCGGATATTGTCCGTGAGTTGCTGCCCGGCGCCCGCGAGGGCCTGACAGCACTCGGCGTCGAGGCCACCGAAGCAGACCGGCAGTGCGCGCTGATTCAGGCACGGCTGGCCGGCAGCCGCTGGCTGCGCCGCGGCCTGCAGCACTACGGCAACACCCTGCGCGGCACGCAGGCCCTGCTGAGAGATTACCATCGCCATCAGGCCAGCGGCCGGCCCGTGCATGAATGGGCGCTACCGGCATGACGCCGCTGCATCGCATCAACCCGTTTGTGACGCCCTTGCCGGCCCGGCCGGAGGATTGGCTCGCCTCCCTGCCCGGGCCCGTCCTGATCCACCTGCACGGCGCCGACCCGACCCGTGTGCGGGTAATGGTCACCCTGCTGCACGGCAATGAACCCTCCGGCCTGATCGCCACCCACGCCTGGCTGCGCGACGGCCGCGCCGCCGTGGAAAACAGCCTGGCCACCGATCTCGTGATCATCCTCGCCAGCGTCGAGGCAGCCCGCACGCCGCCGCGCTACAGCCATCGCCACCTGCCCGGCCAGCGTGACCTGAACCGTTGCTTCCGCGCCCCCTGGCACGACGCGCCGGGCCGGCTGGCGCAGGGGATTCTGGCCGAGCTGGTGGCGCTGGGGCCGGAGGCCGTCATCGACTTGCACAACACCTCCGGCCGCAGCCCGGCGTTTGCCGTGGCCGCCCTGGACGATCACCGCCATCGCACCCTGGCTGGCATGTGCTGTGACCACATGATCGTGACCGATCTGCGCCTGGGCGCACTGATGGACTGTGCCGAAACCCTGTTCCCGACCCTCACTGTAGAGTGTGGCGGCGCCGAGGACCCCGCCGCCCACGCGCTGGCCGGGGACGTGCTGCGACGCTTCGGCGGCCGCCCTGAACTGTTCGCCGCACAACCGGCGACCGACACCTTGCGCGTGTTCCGCAACCCGGTCCGGGTGGAACTGACACCGGGCGCCAGCCTGAGCTTTGACGCCGATGGCGGCGCCGACGTGACCCTGAGCCCCGACATCCAGGCGCGCAACTTTCATGTCAGCCGCCCCGGCGATGTGCTGGCGCGGCTGCGCGACACGCGCGAAATCCCGTTGAGCGCGCGCGATCACCGTGGCCGCCCTGTACTCAACGAACTGTTCGCCATCCACGACCACGCGTTGACGCCGCGCGTGCCGCTGCGGCTGTTCATGGCCACCGGACGGGCGGACATCGCGGCCAGTGACTGCCTCTTCTACGTCGCCCCGGGGCAGGACGAACTTCCCTGACTGTCCGACAATCAAGCTGCACACCGACACCCGGAATGTGGCAAAGTGCTGGCATGTCGTCGTGCCCGCCATTGCACGATCGTCACAGCATACAAGCAGAACAACAGGCCGCCGGGCCCGCCCGGCGGCAGACTGGGAGATCATTCATGAAGCGTGCCCTGCGGCAGCTCGAACAGGCCATTGCCCACGCCAGTGATTACGCCACCTGGCGCGAGGCCAGCGAAGAACATGATCGTCTCTCCGGCGCCGAGGACTGGAAAGAGATCGACCGCTCGCCCTATTACGATTACGAACTGATCCGCAACCGGCTGGCGCAGATCCGCCAGGCGCGCGAACGCGGCGACGTCAACAAACTGGTGTTTCACCTGCACGAAGGCCTGCACGGCAATCTGGGCAATATTTCCAACCCGATGCTGTACCGTTTTTCCCGCGTCGGCACCAAGCGCCTGATCGAACATTACCTGGCCGAAGTCACCACGGCACTGAACTACCTGTGCGACAACGAATTCGAGGAATTTCCGTTCAAGGACAAGCTGGATTTCTTTGAAACCACCGGCCAGGCGTTTGGCCAGAGCTGTCTGATGCTCTCCGGCGGCGCCGCGCTGGGCCTGTTTCACATCGGCGTCTGCAAGGCACTGTGGGAACAGGGCCTGCTGCCATCGGTGATCTCCGGCTCCAGCGCCGGTTCCATCATCGCCTCGGTGGTCGGCTCCCACGACGACAGCGAAATGCAGTGCAAGCTGCAACCGGAAAACCTCTACCTGGAGGCGTTCCGCTATATCGGCTGGGCCGGCATCCTGCGTGGCACGCCCGTGCTGGACGGTGATCACCTGGAAGCCTGTCTGGAAGAAAACATTCCGGACCTGACATTCGAAGAGGCGTACCGGAAAACCGGCCGCGAAATCAATATCACGGTCAGCCCGTACGACCGCCACCAGCATGCCCGGCTGCTGAACTGGCGCACCTCGCCAAACGTGCTGATCCGCAAGGCCACGCTGGCGTCATGCGCGATCCCCGGCATCTACCCGCCGGTGAACCTGTGGGCAAAAAATCTCGAAGGCGAAAAAGTCCCGTATATTCCAGGGCGCAAGTTTGTCGACGGTTCCATCAAGGACGACCTGCCGATCCGCCGGCTGGCGCGCCTGTACGGCGTCAACCATTCCATCGTCAGCCAGACCAATCCGCATATCGTGCCGTTCCTGCCCCGGGCCAGCGACCGTTCCCGCACGCTGCCGGTGCTGACCGACTGGCTGGTGCGCAATGTCGCCATGAACCTGCGCTACGGTGTCGAGCTTGCGCAAAGCCGGGTGCATTCCAACGACCTCGGCCTGATGCTGGACAAGGCCAAGTCCGTACTCAGCCAGAACTATGTCGGTGACATAAACCTGATTCCACCCCGCCGGCCACTCAGCCTGCTGAAAGTCCTGGCCAACCCGACCGTGGACGACGTGCGCAATTACATCCGTACCGGCGAGCGCACCACCTGGCCAAGCATGGACATGGTGCGCAACTCCACCCACATCAGCCGCACGTTCCACGCCTGCCTGCAGCGGCTGGACAAACTCGAAGCGGAGAAGCTGCAACGGCTGCGTCTGGTCAGCGAACAGAGCAACCGGTTGTCGGCGCAGTGATGGCAATGACGTCTTTCAGAGCCTAGTATCACGGTTAGCCGTGTACTGTCAGGGGGCCCCAGGCACCTGCGTACCAGCATGGAAAAAGGGATTTTTGCGACGGGCGGAGCCGGGTTGTATCCGCCCTCATCGCCCGCCGGCAGCAACCACCGGCGGCGTCAGACAGGGAAACGAGGGCATGATGTCGTTGCTGCGCCGGCGAACGTCCACCCGAGGGTGGGCATGATGTTCGACCGGATCACACACTACCGCAAAGACAACCCGCTGGCCTTCCGGCTGATGGGTGCGATTCTGCTGATCAGCTCCGTGATCACCCTGGTCGCGGTGCTGCTGCTGCTCATCCGTGAATTTTCCATCGGCGTCTCCCGCATGGAACGCAATCTGGAACAGGTGGAACTGTCCGCGGTTCCCGCCATCACCCGTGCGCTCTGGAACTTCGACGAGCCGCAATTGCAGGTGCAGCTTGATGCCCTGCTGCGCGTGCCCGAAATCGCCGCCGTCAACGTCACCTGGCAGGACTGGAACGGCAGCGAACGCAACGTCGCCCAGGGCACGGTGCCCGCCGACGGCGACGCCGCCCGACAACGTTATGCGCTGGTGTACCGGCGCAACGATGGCAGCGCCCAGGCGATCGGCACACTGAACATCTGGCTCAGCCGCACGTCGCTGTATCAGCAGGTGGCCGAGCACGCCGCGTTCATCGCCCTGTTTCAGATACTGAAAACCCTGGTCATCGCGCTCGTGATCATTGCCCTGGTGCGCTTTCTGCTCACCCGCCACCTGCGCCACATCGCGAGCTACGCGCGCGAACTGAACCTGGATACCCTGCACCGGCCACTGGTGCTGGAACGCCGCCACGCCGAGCGCGACGAATTGCAGGACATCACCGACGCCATCAACCACATGCGCGACAGCCTGCAACTGGACATCCGAGAGCGGGAAATCACCGAAGAGGCCCTGGTGCAGGCCCGGCAGGCACAGCAGCAACAGCAAGAGCAGCGTGTGCGCGCAGAAAGTGCCAATCAGGCAAAAAGCGATTTCCTCGCCACCATGAGCCATGAAATCCGCACGCCCATGAACGGCGTGATCGGCATTCTTGACCTGCTGGCCGGCACCGATCTGGACGAACGCCAGCGGCATTATCTGCAACTGATGCAGCATTCCAGTGAAAACCTGCTCACCATCCTCAACGACGTACTGGATTATTCGCGCATCGAGGCCGAGCAACTGCTGCTGGAACATATCCCGCTGGACCTGCAGGTGCTGGTGGAAGACGCCGTCAGCGCCTTCGCCGGTATCGCCCGGCAACAATCACTGGAACTGGTGCTTGATCTGCGGCTGCACGCCATGCGGCATGTGCGTGGTGACCCGACCCGTATCCGCCAGGTCCTCCTGAACCTGATCAACAATGCGCTGAAATTCACACCCGCCGGCCACGTCCTGATACGAGTCCAGGAAGATCCGGAACTGGGCCGCGTGCGGTTCGATGTCGAGGATTCCGGCATCGGCATCGCCGAACACCATCTGGATACCATCTTTCAACCCTTTACCCAGGCAGACCACAGCACCAACCGTCGCTTCGGCGGCACCGGGCTCGGCCTGGCACTGTGCAAGCGGCTGGTACAGGCCATGCAAGGCACCATCGTGGCACACAGCCGCGCAGGCAATGGCTCCTGCTTCAGCTTCACCGTGCCACTGGAAATCAATGACGAACAGCTGCCGCACAGCCGTCCACCGACTGACGGCCACGTGCTGGTGCTGTCCACACTGCAACCGTTGCAGCAGGCGCTGCTGGGCATGCTGCGCCACATGAACGTGCAGGCCGGCAGCGCCGGTTGCCCGTCGCATCTCGCCATGGCAGAACGCTACCGGCACATCCTGGTCGACGCGCCGGTGCTGGACACGCTCAGCGCCGAACAGCGCGCCACCCTGGATCGCTGGCGCGAGCGTGTGTGCGTGCTGGTGCCGCTGGACCGCCGCGAACCGGAATTCCTCACGCTGACCAAACCGGTGACCGCCACCGCGCTGGCCGCTCTGCTCGACAGCCAGTTGCAGGGCGCTACGCCCGGTGGCATCCGTGTGCGAGAACACAGCCGCTTTGATCATCTGAACGTCTTGATTGCCGAAGACAACGACGTCAACCGCGACGTGATCGAGGCGATCCTCGGCGCCCTGCGCATCCGCCCGGTAATCTGCCGCAACGGCGAAGAAGCCGTGGCGGCTTACCGCGCCGCAGGCGGTGCCTTCGACCTGGTCCTGATGGATTGCGAAATGCCGGTGATGGACGGTTATACCGCCACCGCGGAAATTCGCGCCATCGAAGAACAGGCGGCGCTGCCACCGGTCCCGGTGGTGGCGCTGACCGCGCATGTCCTGGAACCGCAACGGCAGCGCATGCGCGACGCCGGCATGTCGCATTTTCTGAGCAAACCGGTACGCAAGGACGCCGTGCGCAAACTGCTGGCGGAACTCGGGCTGGAAAAGACGCTGCAACTGGTGTCGTTCGACCAGCGGCAGGAAGACTGACCACCGTCGCCGGCCATTGGAGAAGCCCGCACCACAGCGCCACCAAACCAGCCAGCACTATCCAGTGCGGTCCGCAGCCGTTGCCCGACACACCTTCAGCAGCAAACCCGGCTCGGCCCGGTGCACGGAAAGCATCCAGCCATGGGCCTGGGCGATTTCCTGGCAGATCGCCAGCCCCAGCCCCGCGCCGTGATCCCGGCGTGCGGCACTGCGCCAGAACCGTGTGAACATCCGCGCCCGATCCGCCTCACTGACACCCGGCCCGTGGTCACGCACCGCCAGGGTGCTGGCCCCCACGGTGACCTCGACAGCGGTGCCCGGCGGTGCATGCTGAATGGCATTCTCCAGCAGGTTTTTCAGCAGCGTGAACAGGGCGCTGCGGTCAGCCAGCCAGAGCACCGAGGCATTGGGGTCTGGCGCCTGCAATACCACCACACCGCTATCGGCCATGCGCTGCAGATACGCGACGGCCTGCCGGGCCACTTCCGCCACGTCCACCTCGGTAAAGTGATAGTTGTACCGTTCACTGGTCTCGGCCAGCTGCAACAGTTGCTGCACCTGGCGGGTCATATGCTGCACATCGTTCAGCAACGCGCAGCGGTCTTCCCCGCCATCCATCAACTCGATCTGCGCGCGAATCAGTGCAAGCGGTGTTTTCAGTTCATGCGCGGCCGACGCAAGGAACGTCTGCTGTGTGCGATAACCCTGTTCCAGCCGGTCGAGCACGCGGTTGAAGCTTTCAACCAGCGGTGCAATTTCCGCCGGTACAGACTGAAGCTGCAACCGGGCGTGCAATGAGCGCGGAGAGATCGCCGCCGCGCCGGCGGAAAGCCGTCGCAACGGCTTGAGCGTATATTTCAGCGTCACGAAAGCGCAGGCACCGAACACAAAAAACAGCACCAGGCTGAATACCGTAATGCCGGTGGACATGAACGGCACCGCGAACCCGCGCTGGATCACATCCAGCAACCGCAGGCTGATGGCGAACTGGAAATACCAGCGCTGGCCGTCATGCTCGACCGGCTCCGTGGCACCGTACATCTGCACACCATCATGTTCAAAATCGAACCGGCCGCGCATACGGCTGAGCGCCGCTTCCGGTGACGCCAGGAACAGGTCCGGCGCCGCCGACGTCAGCACGACCTGTCCGTCAGCATCCAGCACGCGATAGGCTGTTTCCTGCTTCAGGCTGTCAAAGGCCCAACTGACTTCATCCACTTCCCGGCGCAACCCCACCGGCCTGCCGTGATGATCGAACACCAGTTTTCTGGCCAGCTCTTTGGTGCGCTCCAGGGTCTCGTGGCCGGACAGGATATTGCTGCGCCAGTCCACCACCACCGCCGCGCTCATCAGCAGCAACACAATGCTCAACGCGACACCGACCACAAAGGCCAGCAGCACTTTCATACCCAGGCTATTCAGCCACATGGCCGTCACGCAGCGCATAACCGATACGCCTGACATTGACGATGCCCTGACGCGAACCGATCGCCTTGAGCTTGCGGCGAAGGCGATGCAGTGCCACGTCCAGCGCATTCGGTGTGACCGCCTCAGTCATGCCCCAGCCAGCCGCTTCCAGCACGGCGCGCCGGGCCACCTCGCCCTGACGCCGGACCAGCACCAACATGATCTGCATTTCCGCCGGCGCCAGTGTGGTGCACTGTTCGCCACAGCAGATCTCACTCGACGCCGGACGCAGCACCAGATCACCGTATTCCGGCTCCAGCGAGCGGCGCATCACCGGCCGGCGCAACAGCGCCCGGACACGGGCCACCAGTTCATCCATGGCGAACGGCTTGGGCAGGTAATCATCGGCGCCGGCCTCCAGGCCCTCGACCCGATCATGCAGGGCATCACGCGCCGTCAGCACAATGCAGGGCACACCCTGCCCGGCCCCCCGCAGTCGCTTGAGCAACATCAGGCCATCGCCGTCCGGCAGGCCGCGGTCCAGCACCAGCGCCTGATAGGGAATTTGTTGCAGCGCGGCCCAGGCCAGATCGATACGCCCGAGCGCGTCTGCGGCAATGCCTGCCCCCGCCAGCCCCTTGCACATCAGGTGGGCCAGCCGTTCGTGGTCCTCGACCAGCAGGATACGATTCATCAGAAACGGTAGACGTAACCGAGCAGCACACGATTCTCCGTTGAGCGATCCACCAGCGGGCTGTCCTGGATCTCCGGCGCCAGCCGTGTCGCCGACACGTCCAGCAGCACGGTGTGCTGGCGACCCAGCCGATACAGTGCCTGCACACCCAGATAGGTATTGATACCGGCCTCACCCTCATACAGAGGCCGGTCCGCACGCGCCTCGTTCGCGCGCACGCCAAAATAGTAATCGACGAATTTGTCATCGTGCCACACCAGGCCCAGGCGCGGCGCCAGCCGCAACCGGTCACCCAGCCGCCACGCCTTCTCCAGGCCTACACTGACGCGCTGCCCGTCGCTGTACCCGGACAGGTCCGTGATCCAGCGGGCACTGACATCCACCAGCCCGGTGCGCCATACCGCACTGGCGCCGGCCCACAGGCCACTCTTGCGGTCGTCCATGCCGCGCAGTATCCGCGCATCGTCGTCCTCATAGCCGCCGCCCACGTCATAAACGGCGACCAGACTGAGGTCGAGTGCCTGCCTGTCACTGAGCGCCAGCCCCGGCATTTTTACTTCCAGCAGCGGCCCCAGCCATCGCACATAGCGGTTTTCAAACTGAATAACCGGCACCGCCGTCGTGTCACGATCAATGCCCGCATACGACTTTTGCTGGTTCGACACACCGACACCGAGCCCCCAGTGCGATGATGGCGGCCGTCCGTCCGGCGATTCCGATGCACTGGCCAACAGCGCACTACAGAGCCCGGCAACAAATAACATCCAGGAGGCCATGCGAAACAGGATGTGGCCCGACGCATCACAGCGCAGCGCTTGCATAACGATTTCCAGAACAGCCCAGGTTGAGCCTCACTGTCGACCTGCCGGCCTTACTGAGTTCTTACCCCTGTCAGCGCGCCAGCATCCCTGCCACATCCGGCATCGCCTCGCGCATCGCCTGCAGAAACAGCCGCAACCGGGCGGGGTAGAACTGCGCCTGCGGATAGACCAGATAGACCGGCAACGACGGCGCCTGCCAGGCCGGCATCAACTGCACCAGCCTGCCCGCTGCCAGGTCATCGCGTACCAGCCAGGCTGACATGATGGCCGCCCCCAGCCCGGCCAGCGCCGCATTGCGCAAGGCGTGCAGGCTGTCCGTGCTCATGCGTGGACGAACAGGAAAACGGCAGTGCGTGCCTTCCCGCCCGGTGAGCACGACTTCGTCCCGATAATAGGTGCGCAATGCCAGCCAGGGCAGCGAACGCAATGCCTCGACTTCCGCCGATGCCGGCAGCAACGCCGCCACACCCGGTGCCGCAACGACGATACGGGGCACCTCCGCCACATGCCGCGCCACGACACCGGGATCGCTCACCTGCCCCACGTGCACCGCACAATCAAGGTGCTCACCGGCGAAATCCGGCCAGCGATCCTGCAGCAGCCATTCCACCGACAGCCCCGGATAGCGCTGCAGCAACGCGACCAGCGGCCCGACCAGCTGATCCTGTCCGAACGCATGCGGCACCAGCACTCGCAAGGTGCCTTGCGGGGCGACCTGCGCTTCCTGCATGTCCTCTTCCAGCCCGGCCCAGGTGGCGAGCAGGGCGCGGACATGACCAAGACAGCGCTCGCCATCCGCGGTCAGCGTCATCTCGTGCGTGGAGCGTTGCAGCAGGCGCAGACCCAATGCCCGTTCCAGCGCCTGCAGGCGACGGCTGACGGTAGGCTGCGTGGTGCCCAGTTGATCAGCGGCGGCGGACAGGCTGCCGGCCTCGACAATGCGGACGAAAGTCTGCATGAGTGCCAGCCGGTCACTGCCCCCGAACAGGTCTTTATTCATGCGTGCAGCGTATAACAACTCTGCGTTCAGGCCCACTACCGCTGCTACCACGGGCACGGATAATGCCACCACTTACGAAATACACCGGAACCGCCCGCATGAAGCACATTCCCAAAACGCATGAAGAAACCCGCGCACTACCGCTCGCGCTGGTCCTGCTGCTCGCCACTGGCGCCGGACTGGGCGTGGCAGCGCTGTACTACAGCCAGCCCATGCTCGGCGTTCTGGCTACCGACCTGCAGGTCAGCGACCGCGCCATCGGCGTGGTGCCCACGCTGACCCAGCTCGGTTACGCTGCGGGCATCCTGTTGCTGGCACCGCTCGGCGACCGCTATGATCGCCGCCGCATCATCCTCGCCAAGAGCCTGATCCTGGCCCTGGCCCTGCTGATCAGCGGCCTGGCGCCGAACCTGAACCTGTTACTGCTGAGCAGCCTGGTCATCGGTCTGTCCGCGACACTGGCCCAGGACATCGTGCCCACCGCCGCCACGCTGGCACCCGCCCGCCAGCGCGGCAAGGTCGTCGGCACGGTGATGACCGGCCTGCTGCTGGGCATTCTGCTGTCGCGGGTCGTCAGCGGACTGGTGGCGGAGCAGGCCGGCTGGCGCAGCATGTACCTGGCCTCGGCGGTCGCCATGGCGCTGCTCGCCATCGCCTGCTGGTTTGGCCTGCCGCGCATCGCGCCCACCACACAGCTCGGCTACCGCGCCCTGCTGCGCTCCCTGGCCGCACTCTGGCGCCGCCATCCCGGCATGCGCCGGGCAGCCTGGTCGCAGGGGCTGCTGTCGGTCGGTTTCAGTGCCTTCTGGTCAACACTGGCAGTGATGTTGCACGACGCACTGCATCTCGGCAGCGCCATCGCCGGCGCGTTCGGCCTGGCCGGTGCCGTGGGCGCCCTGGCCGCGCCACTGGCCGGTCGCCTGGCAGACCGTCGCGGCCCGGAAAAGGTAGTGCGCCTGGGCGCCCTGCTGGCCGCCGTCTCGTTTGCCGCGCTCGGCCTGGGCAGCACCCTGCCCGCCTCAGGCCAACTGGCACTGATCGCCGCCTGCGCCATCGGCTTCGACCTCGGCATCCAGGCGGCACTGATCGCGCACCAGACCCTGATCTATGGCCTCGACCCGGACGCCCGCAGCCGCCTGAACGCCATCCTGCTCACCGGCATGTTCACCGGCATGACCCTCGGCGCAGCCTTGGGCAGCCTCGTGCTGGCGCAATGGGGCTGGACGGGTATCGCCGTGCTGACCACCACCAGCGCCGTGGCGGCGCTGGTGATACGGCTGGCCCCTCGCAGGGAAAATGGGATGGCGGCACTGGAAGACGCCTGACGCGTCACCGTTTTCACCGCAAATAAAAAAGCGCCATGCAGGCATGGCGCTTTGAATGTGGAGCGGGTGATGGGAATCGAACCCACGTATGCAGCTTGGGAAGCTGCCGTTCTACCATTGAACTACACCCGCGAAGGGTTGCTTTTTACCAGAGCAGCGCCCGCCGGGGAACTGCTATTTTTCTGCCATCAGTGATGGTGGTGTCCGCCCGGCCCGTGGGCATGGCCGTGGCTGACCTCTTCTTCCGTCGCATCGCGGACGTCGACCACGTCGATCACAAACCGCAGCGTGCGTCCCGCCAAAGGATGGTTGGCGTCGACGTCCACGGTCTTCAGCCCGACTTTCAGCACCGTCACCCAGCGCTGGCCCTCATCGGTCTGCACGGGCACCTGCATGCCCGGACGCAGCTTGCCGGCATGGCGCAGGTATTTCGCAGAGACACGCTGTGTCATCTCTTCCTTGCGCTCGCCGTAGGCCTGGTCCGGGCCGAGGGTGATCTCGAAGTGCTCGCCGGCAGCGCGGCCGGCAAGCGCCTGCTCCACGCCGCTGATCATATTGCCGGCACCGTGCAGGTAGAGTGTCGGCTGATCTTCGGTCTTTTCGATCAGCGCGCCATCCTCACCGAAGAGCTGGTAGTGGAAGCTGACAACCTTGCCGTTTTCGATCTGCATGGTGCGGACTCATTCTGGTTTTTACGGGGGCGCCATTATTTGGGCTGGCCCGGCGGCTGTCCAGTCGTACGCCACCGCCGCCCCACACACTGACGGATATTGTTCCGTTGGTGTTCTGTTCATTTCCTGTTAACGGCAATCCGGGCTGTGGATGGACTGGCAGCGAGGATTGGCACACAGCTCACTTTTTGTTTGCACACCGGTTGGGTATTCTCGGCGGTCTGGTACGGAGGGCAGGCATGGGCAAGCAGGCATTTATCACTGGCGGTTCCGGTTTCCTCGGCGGGCACATCGTGCGCCTGCTGATCGAGCAGGGCTGGACGGTGACCGCGCTGCACCGCCCGGGTGGCAACCGGGAACATCTGCTGAACCTCGGCGCGCGGCCGGTGGCCGCGCAACTGCACGAAGCCAGCCAGCTCGCCGAAGTCATGCCCGAGGCACCGGATGCGGTGTTTCATGTTGCCGGCAACACCGCCATGTGGCGCAAGCTGAACGCGCAGCAATACCGCGACAATGTGCTCGGCACCCGCGCGGTGGTCCACGCCGCACGGCAACGCGGCGCGCAACGTCTGATCCATACGTCGTCGATTTCCGCCTATGGCATCCAGCAGCAGCCGATTGACGAAAGCACCCCGTCGAACGCAGAACACGACTGGATCAATTACAACCGCACCAAATACCTCGGCGAACAGGAAGTCCGTGACGGCCTGCGCCACGGTCTGGATGCCGTGATCCTGAACCCGTGCGGGATTATCGGTGCCGGCGACACGCATAACTGGTCACAACTGATTGCACTGATCGACGCGGGCCAGTTGCCCGGCGTCCCACCAGGCGCAGGCAGTTTCTGTCACGTCACGGAAGTGGCAAAGGCGCATATCGCAGCGGTGGAAAAAGGCCGCACCGGCGCGAATTACATTCTCTCCGGGGTGGATGCCAGCTTCCTGGAACTGGCGCGCACCATCAGCGACCTGCTGCACCGCAAGGCGCCGCGCCGCGCGGTACCGAAAGCCGTGCTGCGCGTGGCCGGCCGGGTCTACCCGTTGCTGTCGGTGTTCAGCGGCGAAGAACCGCGCCTGACGCCCGAAAAAGTGGCGCTGGTCACCAACCGCGTGATCGCCAATAGCGAACGTGCGCAACGCGAGCTGGGCTTCAATGCGGCGGTGCCGCTGCGCACCATGCTGGAAGAATGCATCCAGTGGATGCGCGCAGAAGGCATGCTGCAGGCCGCCTGATCCTCAACGACAGCGCCAGACCCGGAACCGCCGGTTCTCCCGCGCCACCGACACATCGCGGAACGCCTCCGCCAGCCACTCGCCGTATTCCAGCCCCTGATTCGCCACCAGCACCAGCTCGCCGCCCGGTTGCAGGTGGTCGCGTGCGCCACGGATCAGTTGCCGGGTGGTTTCCGTGGTGCGCGCCAGGCCGTCATGAAACGGCGGGTTGGTGCAGATGGCATTGAAGCGCCCGTGAACCTGGCGATACAGATCACTGACGCTGACCTGCGCGGTCAGGCCGTTGTCGGCCAGCGTCTGCTGTGTGGCCAGTACCGCGGTGGCGCTCACGTCCACCGCCGTCACCCGGGCCCCGTGCCGCGCCAGCGCCGCGCTGAGCACCCCGGCACCGCACCCGACATCCAGCACCGCGCCCTGCAGCGGCCGCTCTGCCAGCTCTTCCAGCAGCAGTGCCGTGCCGTCGTCCAGGCGCCCGTGGCTGAACACGCCGGGCCAGGACGTCACCTGCAGCCCGGCCGCCGGCCACTG
This sequence comes from Alcanivorax sp. S71-1-4, assembly GCF_009846755.1. Taxonomy (GTDB): domain Bacteria; phylum Pseudomonadota; class Gammaproteobacteria; order Pseudomonadales; family Alcanivoracaceae; genus Isoalcanivorax. Next base: position 25,244 of record NZ_AQOR01000007.1, on the reverse strand, counting down.
CCGTGCAAACCGCGCCAGCGAAAACGGCGCCGGCGCCAGCCAGCCCTGATACAGCTTGCAGTGTCGTGCACTGTCCAGCAGGACCGGTTCCCCGGCCACCGCCGCGAACTGTTTCAGCGCGCCACGAATGCCGCCCTTGCCCGGCCCGACCAGCCAGCATTCCACCGGCGCGTCGAGGCCGCCGGCCAGCGCCGCCAGCAACAGGTCCAGCCGTTCGCGCGCTTTCGGCAGAATGATCACCAGGAGATCCGTGCCAGGCGGCACCTGCGGCAGCGCCTGCACCTGATCCGCCGGCACACTGGCCAGGTCGCTGTGCAACGTCACGGAGGCAGACGGCAATTGTTTCAGCGCAGCATCGTCGCCGTCCGCGATCAGCACACGGCGTGATGCCAGCAGCGCGGACTGTCGCTCCAGCAGGCGGGTGGTATTTTCCATTCAATGCATCCACAACAGTGACGGGTGTGAAAGCCGCGCAGTATAGCCCAGCCCGCTGTCGCACGGGCGTACCGCGGGAGACTGTTTTCACGCGGCACTTTGTAAAATCCGCAGCCGGTTCATCTTCCGCACCCAGGTTTTACACATCCACTACTGTTCAGGCACAAATCGCTGCGTACACTGAAATCCCTGCGTTGCACGCTCGCCCAGTTGGGGGCCTGCACAGTCGAGACATATCCCAACCGCTTGGATCAGGATGGTTATGGCTGTGGTTTTCAGACACCCTGTTTTACTGTTGCGCACCGCCCTGCTGTGCGCCATCGCGCTGACTCCCGTCACGCTGCCCGCCGCGCCGGCCACACCGGTCAGCCATGTCGGGGTGGCACGTTTCCAGGACGCCCTGGCCGCCGCCCGCGACGGTGACTTTGAGCGCCTGGCACAGTTGGAAAAACGCCTCGGCAACGATTACCTGATGCAGGGCTACCTGGACTACCATCGCGTGCGCAGCGGCCTGCCACAAATCGATGCTGCGCGGGTCAAAGACTACATGCGGCAATACCGTGACCTGCCACTGGCCAACAGCATGGAGCGGCTGGCCATCGCCCGCTATGGCGCCGCCGGCAACTGGAAAGCACTGCGCGCGCTGCGCGACACCCCGCCGATCACACCGGAACTGGCCTGCTACTACTGGCAGGCGGTGGGTGAGCAGCATCCGCAGGAAGCCATGGATGCCGTGCCGGCGATGTGGCTCACCGGCGGTTCCCGCCCGGCGGCCTGTGACCCGTTGTTCGACAAGGCACTGGCCACCGGCGTGATCGACGATGACCTGATCTGGCAGCGCATGCTGCTGGCCTTCCGCCAGGGCAACCCTGGCCTGATGCGCTACCTGACCGGACGGCTGTCTGACGAGCACGCCGCCAAAGGCCAGTTGCTGCGCCAGCTCTACAACCGGCCGGACATGATACTCAGCCTGGACAAGGACCTGCCGGCGGCGCAACGCGACGCACTGATCAGCGCCGGCCTGCACCGCATGGCGCACACCGACACCCCCGCCGCGCTGGCGGCAGTACACACCCTGAGCCAGCGACCGGGCGGCCTGGACAGCGACATTCGCGCCGAGGCAGAACGCCGCATCGCCTGGTATTCGATCATCCGCGACCTGCCGGAAAATCGCGCCTGGGCCGATCGCTGGCTGCGCGACAATGGTGACGAGGAATTGCTCGAACAGCGCGCCCGCCGCGCCGTGATCGAACAGCAGTGGCCCGCCGTCATCAGCTGGATCGCCAGGCTGCCGGTGGCAGACCAGCAAAGTGCGCGCTGGCAATACTGGCTCGGCCGTGCCCACCAGGCCATGGGCGATGCCGACTTGGCCGACATCGCTTACCGTGAGGCGGCCGCGCACCGCAGCTTTTGGGGATTCACCGCCGCCGACCAGCTTGGCCAGCCCTACGCGCTGAACCAGGTGCCACCCCCCGCCGGCGATCCGCTGACCGACGACGCCGCCTTGCAGCGGGTGGCACTGTTGCTGGCCACGGACGAACCACACCTGGCCCGGGACGAATGGCTCACCCTGCTGCGCCGCCAACCGGAAACGCAAATGCCGGCGCTGGCCGATTACGCGCTGGCACAGGGCTGGCCCGCGCTGGCCGTCGACACCGCTATCCATGCCCGCGCACACAACGTGCTGGTGTGGCGTTTCCCGCGCGCCTATCGCGACCAATTCGTCAACGCCGCCCGCGAAGGCGACATTGATCCGTATCTGCTGATGGCCGTGGCCCGCCGCGAGAGTGCTTTCCACAGCCACGCCACCTCACCGGTGGGCGCACGCGGGCTGATGCAGGTGATGCCGGGCACAGCACGGCATGTCGCCAAATGGCTGGACGAACCCGCGCCGGACACCGACGACCTGTACGACCCCCTGATGAGCATCCGCCTCGGCAGCACCTACCTCAGCGACCTGCTCAAACGCTACCAGGGCAACCGCCTGCTGGCGCTGGCGGCCTACAACGCCGGCCCGCAACGGGTCGATGAATGGCTGAGCGCCACCACCCTGCCGTTCGATGTCTGGGTGGAATCGATTCCCTACTATGAAACCCGCGAATACGTGCAGGCGGTGCTGGCCTATCGCGTCCTGCTGGAACAGCTGGACCGCCCGGAAGCACAGCGCCGCGTGGCACTAATTAACGCCAGCGAGCGGCATCCCGGTTATCACATCGCTCTGTTGCAGGAGTAGGGTGGGTAGAGCCAAAGGCGAAACCCACCACGTCCAAGCCCGTTATTCACTCCCGCAAAATCATCGAAACCGCCCCGCTTCGGAGGCGGGTAGTTTCGATGGTTTTGTGCGAGCAGTGTGCGGCATGGACCCGGTGGGTTTCGCCTTTGGCTCTACCCACCCTACTGGCCCCGTCAGAACAGTTGCCTGATGGAATAATCCAGCCGCCCCAGGGCCAGTTCACGCGCCAGCTCTTCGTCGGCCTGCACACGGCGGCGCAGCGCCTTGCTGCTGGTGGTCTGGCGGGTCCAGACGATCACCGCGTTGTGACAGTCAGGTGTTGCCAGCCGGAAGCCGCTGCCCCAGCCTTTCGGTTTGACAGTGGCATCGCTGCGGCGATACTCCGCCCAATCACCGAAGTTCATCACCAGCATGCCGCGCGGGCTGACCAGTGCCTGTAGTTGCTGCAACCAGCGTTTGCTGGCCGGCACGGCGCGGGTGACGTTGGTGTTGGACGGGGCAAACAGATCCTCGACCACCAGATCGAACGACGGGCCGTCGTAGGCATTGACCCACTCCACCGCGTCGGCACACACCGTTTCCACACCAAACTCGCCAACCCCGAATTGCTGCTCGGCCACTTCCAGATGCAGCGGGTCCAGCTCCACCGCCACCATCGCCAGCGGGTCCACCAGACGTCGCAGCGGCGGGATCAGGCTGCCGCCACCCAGGCCCAGCACCAGCACCCTGCGCAAATGATCCGGCTCGCCCAGCAACACCGGCAGCCACAGCAAATCCCAGACACTGCCGGTGACCAGCCGCTGCGGATGGAACTCGGAATGCTGCACGCCGTTGGCGTACAGCCGCAGGGTGCGGCCCTGACGGCGCACCTCGTATTCGACCCCGTCGCGCCCGGCGCGCCAGACTACGGCCATCAATCAATCCTCCTGGTCGGCCCCGATACGGGCCTTCTGTGCCGGCGAGGGTGCCGGCATGACAATCTGTTCCGGCGGGCACCAGGCGGCGGTCTGCGCGCGCATCACGGCGTGCCGGAATGCCCCCGCCTCCGGCAACGGCGCCCGGAAGCATTGCAGGGCGCCCTGCCACACGAAAGAGAGCGACCAGGCATGCAGGTGCAGCCGGTCCGCCGCTGCGCCACCGTAACGGGTATCGCCCAGCAACGGCGCACCGAGCGCTTTCATGGCGACGCGCAACTGGTGTGTGCGGCCCGTCCAGGGGCGCATCAGCACGGCACGCAAGCCGTCGCCTGCAGTCGCCGTCACAAAGGACGTCAGCGCCGGACGCGCCTGCTCGCGCAGCAGCCGCCAGTTGCCATCGCGGCTGCGCTGCATGTCGCCGGCCACCAGACCGGTTTTCTTCTGAGGACGGCGGGCGCTGATGCCGAGATAGAATTTCGCCACCTGGCGGGTCGCGAACAACTCGCCCAGTGCAGCGGCCGCCGCCGGGTGGCGCGCCAGCAGCAGGGCGCCGGACGTGTCCCGGTCGAGCCGGTGCACCAGCCACAGTGGCTCGTGGCGCAGTGTCGACAGTTGCGCCACCACCCCGGCACCGTCTTCACTGTGCACGCTGATGCCGGCGGGCTTGTCCAGCACCAGAAAGTCCGGCTGTTCAGCGATCAGGTTCAGCTCCGTCATGCGGGGCCCTCGGGAAAAGGCGCATTCTACCCGACTCGCCGCGGCTTACCCCAGCGCCACGCGCGAGCGCGGGAAAGTCCTTCCCTGCACTGCGGCCGCCGTGGACAATGCACGCTTTCCGGAACAGGAGACACCGTCATGAGCGAGCGACCCAACAAAGTGCTGGCCACGTACCAGAAAATGGAATCCCTGCCCGGCGGCAAGACCCTGTTCGCCATGGCCATCTGCCGCAAGGCGCCGTACTTCGGCACCGTGCGCCCGCGCCTCATCACGCTCAAGCGCAACTATTGCGAAGCGGTGATCAAGAAACGCCGCGCGGTGGAAAACCACATCGGCACCGTGCATGTGATCGCCATCTGCAACGGCCTGGAGTTCGCCATGGGCGTGGTCGCCGAAGCGTCGATCCCGTCGCACCTGCGCTGGATTCCGAAAGGCATGGACGTGAAGTACACCGCCAAGGCAGAGACCGATATCCGTGTGATCGCCGAAGTGGCCGAGGATGCCTGGGACAATGGCCCGGACCTGCCCGTGCGCGTGCGCGGTGTCCGCGACGATGGCACCGTGGTGGTCGAAGGCACCATCCACCTCTGGGTGACCGAAAAACCGCAACGCTGAACTGACGGAACACCACATGGCTCTGAGCGCTACGATTTATCACGCCAGCCTGGACATCGCTGACAGTGACCGGAATTTCTATGGTCACGAGCGGCTGACACTGGCCCTGCACCCGTCGGAAACCGCAGAGCGCATGGTGGCACGGCTGCTGGCCTGGTGCCCCCGCCGCTGACCTTCGGCAGCGGCATTTCCACGCCTAACGAACCCGACCTGTGGCGGCGCGACCTGCTCGACAACGTGCAGCACTGGATCGATGTCGGCGAACCGGATGCCGACCGCGTACGCAAGGCCTGCCTGCGCAGCAAGCGGGTCACCGTGCTGCCCTATGGGCGCGCCTGGGCGCAATGGTGGAAGCGTCACGAGAAAGATATCAGCCGCATGGAGCGCGCCGATGTGATCGCCCTGCCCTGGCAGGAAGTCGGCACGCTGGCCACCGCGTTGCCCCGCACGTTCACCTGGCAGGTAAACACCAGCGATGGCGCGCTGTACATTGTCGATCACCGTGGCGAGATGACCACATTGCACCCGGAAGTCATCAAACCCTTCGCCGGCTGAACACACCCATTCCACCCGGACAGATATCCACGGTACGCTAGGGTTCGTGTGTCACACCTCACAGGCCAGAACCCTTAGTGATCAACGCCGACGCCCTGCTGCATTTCCAGCCCGATTACCGCGCCACCACCGACCAGTTTCTGGCGCGCGCCCGCGCCGTCGGCACACCTGTTGCCCACGCGGTGGACGACACCGGTCCGGCCGACGAGGCACTGGCCAGCTACAGCCTGTGGCTCGGGCCAGCGGAGGCGCCCCGGGTGCTGGTGCTGCTGTCCGGCACGCACGGCGTGGAGGGGCTGACCGGCTCCGCCATCCAGGCGGACCTGCTGCGCGAGTTCGACACCGGCACCCTGACACTGCCCCCGGACTGCGCCTGCCTGCTGGTGCACCTGCTCAACCCCTGGGGCACCGCCTGGCTGCGCCGCTGCGACCCGCAGGGCATCGACCTGAACCGCAATTTCATTGATTTCAGCCAGCCGCTGCCGGACAACAGCGGCTATCTGGCCCTGCGCGAGGCGCTGTTCGATCATGACAGCCGGCAACGCCAGCAGACCCTGGCCCATTACGGCGACCGTTACGGCCGTACCGCGCTGGAGATCGCCATCAGCGGCGGCCAGTACAGCGACCCTGCCGGGCCGTTTTTTGGCGGCCATGCCCCCGCCGCCGCCAACACGCTGATCCACACCCTGATCCGTACACACCGGCTGGACCAGCGGCAACTGGCCGTGATCGACCTGCACACCGGGCTCGGGCCCTACGGCTATGGCGAAATCATCTGCGACCACCTGCCGGACAGTGACGGCACCCGTACCGCCCAGCGCTGGTATGGTGATGCCGTGACCCTGCCGGCGGCGGGCACATCGTCGTCGGTACCGAAAGAGGGCCTGCTCGATTACGCCTGGCATCGCATCATGGACGCCAACAGCTGTTTCGTGACGCTGGAATTCGGCACCTACAGCACCGACCAGTTGTTCGATGTGATCCTCGCCGATCACCGCCTGCATCGTCACGGCCTGCCCGACTGGCACGCCGCCGGCACCCGCGCAGTGAAGCAGGCCATGCGCGATCATTTCTATCCCGGCCAGCGCCAATGGCAGGAGCTGGTGCTGTTTCGCAGCCGCCAGGTCATCCGCCTGGCGTTCGACGGCCTGGCCGGCACAGGACACCTGTCATGACACTGAAGATTCTGCCCGCCACCCTGGCCGACCTGGACGCCCTGGAAGCACTGGAAAAACGCACCTTTGACACCGACCGTCTGAGCCGCCGCAGCCTGCGCCGCTGGCTCACCAGTGAACACCGTGCCTTTCTCAAGGCGGACATGGACGGCGAACTGGTCGGTTATGCCCTGGTGATCCTGCATCGCGGCACGTCACTGGCGCGGCTGTATTCGATTGCCATCAGCGACACCTGCCGGGGCCAGGGGCTGGGCCGCACACTGATGCAGGCCGCAGAAAAAGCAGCGCTGGATGCCGGCCGCATCTATCTGCGCCTGGAAGTGCGCAAGGACAATCCCGCGGCCATCGCCCTGTACGAAAGCATGCAGTATCTGCGCTTCGGCGAATATCGAGACTACTACGAAGATCACCAGGACGCGCTGCGTTACCAGAAACAGATTCGCCATTTCGACGCCCGCCTATGGCAACGTCCGGTGCCCTGGTACCGGCAGACCACCGACTTCACCTGCGGGCCGGCGTCGTTGATGATGGCCATGCAGGCGCTGGATCACGCCCACACGCCCCGCCAGCGCGAAGAACTGCAGCTCTGGCGCGAAGCCACCACCATTTTCATGACCGCCGGCCACGGCGGCTGTCACCCGCTGGGGCTGGCACTCGCCGCGGTGAAACGCGGTTTCGACGCGGAAGTCTGGATCAGCCAGCGCGGCCCGTTGTTTGTCGACAGCGTGCGCAGCGAGGAGAAGAAACACATCATCGAAATGGTGCACAAGGACTTCGTGCGGCAGAGCAAACAGGCCGGCATCACCGTGCATTATCGAGAGGTGACCCAGAGCACCCTGACCAAGGCCCTGAAAGCCGGCGGCATCCCGCTGATCCTGATTTCCACCTGGCAAATGGACGGCAAGCGCACACCGCACTGGGTCGTGCTGTCCGCCTTCGATGACGATTTTCTCTACCTGCACGACTCCGACCCGGAAGAAGGCGTGCAGACCGAACTGGACTGTCAGTACCTGCCCGTGGCCCGCGCCGATTTCGACCGCATGGCGCGCTTTGGCCGCAACCGTTTACGCACCGCCGTGGTGATTCGCCCGAAACACATCAGCCGGTCATGAACGCCGCTGCCGCACGCGCGGCAGCAGCGATATTGTCAGCGAGGGTCAGGCCGCTGGCCTTGCGCGGTTTCAGATCGTGGTCACCGTCGGGCAGCCACTGCAGCGAGACCTGCGGGCCCAGCGCATAACCCTCCACCTGCTCCCGTGTGCCAAACGGATCGCGAGTGCCCTGGCATACCAGCATCGGCACCGGCAGCCCCGGCAGATGCGCCGTGCGTGTTTTTTCCAGCTTGCCCGGTGGATGAAACGGATAACCGAAACAGACCACGCCCGCCACATCGGCACCCTCGGCCGCCAGCAGGCTCGCCATGCGCCCCCCCATGGATTTGCCGCCGATAAAACAGCGGCCCGGCATGCGTTGCAGCGTTTCGGCAAACGCGGCCAGCAACACCGGCTGCCGATCCGGTGGCCGCTTGCCGCCTTCGGTACGGCGACGCGCCATGTAGGGAAATTCAAACCGGGCGACGGCGATGCCGTGCGCGACCAGCGCGTCGCTCATCGCTGTCATGAAATCGCTGTCCATCGGTGCACCGGCCCCGTGGGCCAACAGCAATGTCGCGTGCGGCCCGGCTGCCGGTCGGCGCCAGAGCAAGGGAGAGGGTTCGGACATCGCGCCATCCTGCAAGTCATGATCGTGCGGGCATGATGCCCACGCATCAGAACAACGACAACTGCTGCTCCGGGCGACGGAACAGATCGGTGCGCAACCGGCGCGAGCGCCCCACCATGCCGTGGCGGCGCAATGCAATGTCGAAGCGCTGCGCAATCAGGTCCGCCCAGGCGCCTTGTCCGGTCTGCCGCACAAACCATTCGCTGCGATAATCGCGGCCACCGTGCAGACCGTTCACCACCGACATCACCTTCGCCGCCCGTTGCGGAAAATGCGTGGCCAGCCATTGTTGCCACAACGGGTTCACCTCGTGCGGCAAACGCAGCACCACATAACCGGCCTGCGTGGCGCCGGCCTCCGCGCTGGCCGCGACAATGGCCTCGAGTTCGTGATCGTTGATAAACGGAATCACCGGCGCAAACAGCAACGTCACCGGCACCCCCGCGCGGGTCAGCTCGCGGATCACCTCTACACGGCGGCTGCCGGCGCTGGCGCGGGGTTCGAGCATCGACTTGAGCCGGTTGTCCAGAGTGGTCACCGACATGGCCACCGAGACCAGCGACTGCTCTGCCAGCGGCGCGAGAATATCCAGGTCGCGCAGCACCAGCGAACTCTTCGTGATCAGTGTGACCGGGTGCTGAAACGCCGCCAGCACCTGCAACAGCCGCCGGGTGATTTCACGGCTGCGTTCCGCCGGCTGGTACGGGTCCGTGGCGGCACCGATGGCCACCGGCTGGCATTGGTAGCTTTTGCGCATCAACTGCTGGCGCAACACCTGGTCGGCGTTGTCCTTGCAGAAAATCTCCGTCTCGAAATCCAGCCCCGGCGACAGTTCCAGGTAACTGTGGGTCGGCCGCGCAAAACAGTAGATGCAGCCATGCTCACAGCCGCGATACGGGTTGATGCTGAGGGAAAACGGAATGTCCGGCGACTGGTTGCCTACCAGAATGCTTTTGCACTCTTCCGCGTGCAGCCGGGTGGGCCGCACTGGCGGCGCCCCGCCCTCGGCCTGCTGCGCCGCCGCGCCCCGCTCGCCCGGCTCGAATTCCGTCACCGTGCGGATAAACCGCCCCGGCAGATTACTGGTGCTGCCCCGGCCTGTGGTCATCGCCAAAACCATATACTGATCATATGGACAGTATTTCACCAGAATGTCATATCGCTTGCAATCGTGATGGCGGTCCCACCTCCCGTGACGCAAGATAAGGCAGAGTTCTGGTGTTGCTCGTTACGGTAAATACAGGAGCTTCTATGATCGACCTCTACACCGCCGCCACCCCGAACGGCTGGAAAGCCTCCGTCACCCTTGAAGAGATGGGCCTGCCGTACAACGTCGTCGCGCTGGACCTGATGAAGGGGGAACAGAAAAAGCCCGGCTTTCTGAAGATCAATCCCAATGGCCGCATTCCCGCCATCGTCGATCACGACAATGGTGATTTCCCGGTGTTCGAATCCGGCGCCATCATGATCTACCTGGCAGAAAAGACCGGTATGCTGATGCCTGCCGATGCCAAGGGGCGTTCACAGGTCATCCAGTGGCTGATGTTCCAGATCGGCGGGGTCGGCCCGATGATGGGCCAGGCCAATGTATTTTTCCGGTATATGCCAGAGAAGATCGAAGTGGCTATCGACCGCTACCAGAATGAATCGCGCCGCCTGCTGACCGTGCTCGACACACAACTGGCAGACCACGAATTCCTGGCGGGTGACTACTCCATCGCCGACATCGCCAACTGGTGCTGGGCGCGCACTCACGCCTGGTCCGGCGTGGATGTCACCGGGCTGGATCATCTCAAGCGCTGGCTGGACCAGATCCGCGCGCGTGAGGCGGTGGACCGCGGCGTGAAGGTGCCGGGGGAACTGGAACCAGCGAAGGTGCTGGAGGCAGCGAAAAGTATTGTGCAGAAATAGGCGGGCGTCGGACGTCGGACGTCAGGCCTCGTACGTCCGGCGCTACAAGCACTTTTTTTTGCGCCGGACGTCCGGTCTTCCCCCTACTCCACGGTCCTGACGCGATACTCGCCCTGCTTGTCTTTCGTCCGCGCCATGCGCGCCAGCGCCTTGCGGTAACCGCGCGTACCGATCGCGTAAAGCATGGCCTGCCCGCCGGGCACATAGCGCCATACCCAGTAGGATACCCGCCCGAGGCCTTTCAGCAGCTTGATGCCGGCGTACTCCCCGGCATCCTCAATTTCCATGCCGGTCACATACTCATTGCCGGATAACCAGCGGCAACTCTGATAGAGAAATTTCCGCGCCATCGGCTCACTGACACCGGCCATGCGCCGTGCCGCATTGGCGGCGACGTTGTCCATCACCTGCCGGGTGCGTGCATCCAGCCGTTCCGGACGCGCCTGGTGCTTGAGGCTGGCAAGGAAAAACGCCTGCTGGTCCTGCACCGATTGCGGCAGCACCTCCGGGCGGATCCCCAGCACATGGCCGGTGTAGCGCCACAACAGGTTGAAGGAATCCAGTTCGCGATCATTGAAATGGATATTCATCATCGCCAGGCTGCGGATGTTCAGGTAACCGAACAGCCCGAGCGTGATGGCCAGATCCTGCTGGTTGATCGGCACCTCGACCGGATGGGCAAAGCGGCCGCTGTCGACCAGAAAACGGCGAATGGCCGCGTGCAGCATGCGTACCCGCATCAGCAGTTCATGCCCCTCTCCGCCCGGTTCCAGGTTGCCGGGGAAGGCCATGCGCAACACCATCGCTGCGGTTTCATCCAGACGCCGGCTGGAGTCGCCGCTGAGCATGCCGGTCATCGAGGTCACCAGCGCCATTTTCACAAACACGGCGCCGCCTACCAGGCTGCCAGTGAACAGCGCAATCCCCATGTTCACCGGGAAGGCTGCCAGCATCCGCTGGCCGGTACGCATGGCGTCGAAGTCCACCCAGTCGGGCACATCATTGCAGGCATCCAGGAACGCCTGGTACACACCGCCCTGCTGCGCGGCGCGCTCGCGCACGACACCCAGCAGATCGTGAAAACCGGTCAGGGCGCCTTCCGCCGCCAGCGCGGCCACCACGTCATCCGCCATCGGATCACCCTGCGTGCGCAACTGATCAAGCGCGTCCTCGGTGTAGGGCGGTGTGAAACGCAGCGAATCCCGGGCCGGGATGTCACCCAAGGGCGGCAGGACGGTGGTGGACATGAGCTTCTCCAGTGACAGGCAATGCCGGGGACGCGGTGCTGACAATAAAACAGCGCCGACAAAACCGGCTGGTTCTGGCGCTCACATTGCCGCCGGGCAGCCCGCAGGGTCAATGACCGCAAACATGGCGCCCAGCGATAGTTCCGGTCACGTATACCGATCCGCGTGATTCGTTCACCCTGGCCGGCGGGCCGCTCAACACCCTGTTATACTCGCCCGCCCCAGGAACCACCGCCGCCGATGCCATGACTCAGGACACCGATCTGACCGCCGCGAAACTGAATCACGAAACTGCCCGCATCGAGTGGAGCGCGTTGCAGCCCTTCTTTGCCCGTGGGCAGACGGTACTGGTGCAACCCGGTCTTGATCTGGTGGCCGTGGCCACTGCTTTTGCCAACGACCAGAGAGACGAGGTGGCCGCCTGGATGGCGGCCGGCGAGGTCATGCGGGTCAGCGATACGCAGGCAGCGGCATGGTCAAAGACCAATGCGGCCCTGTGGGCAGTGGTGGTCGCACCCTGGGTGCTGATACAGCCCGCCGCCTGAACGACGACGGGTGAGACAGTACCCTGCCTCACCCGTTTGTCATCTCTGCGTGCGTTCGCCCGGAGGCCGGCATCCCTGCCGGAAAGCGTCCCTGCCAGAAAAAGAGGCCCGCCGGGGAGCGGGCAATGTCGTTACAGGCCGAAAAGGGAACCTCCGTGTTGCTCTAGTGCGTCCATGCCCCACCAGAGTAGACCGCCAGGCATCGCCTGAACGCAGGCAAATGCCGTCAGTTTCTGTAAGCCTTTGCCTACATCGTGCGCAGGACATTCGCCACATTGCACGGTGCCACTATCCTGTCATGTCACCCCTGCCAGGCGCGCTCCAGCCAGAACTCCGGCAACGGATCACCGCGGCGGTCATAGAGCCGGTAGCGGAAGCCGTCAGGGGTAACGTCCACGCGGGCAAAGGCATCCCGGCTGTACAGGCCTTTCAGCAATTCCACCCGGTAGCGTGACCAGAGCCCGCCGGTCGCCAGCCGGCCCTTGCCGTCCACCATCGGTGAGTACCAGCGGAACGCCATCAGGGCCGTGGGCCAGAACAGCCCCGAGCAGACCAGGTTATACATCGTCACCTGCTGACCGCCCTGGCGGCTGTGCAACGCCGCCACCAGCGAGGCATGCACATCGCCGGACAGGAACGCCACCCGTTGCAGCCGGTTGCGCCGGATCACGTCGAGAATGCGTGCGCGCTGGGCGACAAAACCTTCCCAGGCATCCTTGCGGCGGAACCACCGGCGCTGGTCGGGAAACACCACCACCGGCGAGACGATCAGCTTCACCCGGTCACTGCCGTCGAGCAGCCACTCGGTCAGCGCCTGTTCCTGGCGCTCGGAAATCATCATGCGCTCGCGCGCCGTCTCCGCCAGATGCCGCTCGGTGCGGACATCCAGTACGAACATGTCCACGCATCCGCGGCGAAAGCTGTACCAGAGATGGTCCGGGTCGCAGTCGAGGTAGCGGCCGCTGGGGTCCAGCGGCATCGCCGGCCCGTGCGACGCCTGATAAATCTGGTACGCCTTCAGCGCCGCCGGCAACTTGCCGACCCAGTCTTCCTTCGAAGCACTGGCCGGCCAGTTATCCTCGATCTCGTGATCGTCGAGGATCATGTAGGTCGGCGTGGTCGCCATCAGTTCGCGGATGTTCGGCTGGCCAAATACCTTGCGGTACAGGGACAGGTACTGCTCTTCCGCGCTGATCGCGCCGAGCCGGTTCAACGGGTCAGCGTAGATCTGGTCGCCGCAGAGCATGACAAAATCCACGTCGCCATGCTGGCGCTGGTGATTGAGCATGGCGCCGAAGGTCTTGTCAGCGCGGTCGTCGGAGACCAGCCCGTTGAGATCAAAAAACCGGTAGCAGCAGGAACCGAACAGAAAGCTCACCGGCGCGGTGTCATCCGCCGGCGCGGTGCGAAACCGGCCGGGCGTGATGCGCGTCCAGTCCAGCTGCTCCCCGGCCACGGTTTCATCGGTCACCCAGCCGGCGCGGTATTCATACTCCACGCCCGGCAGCAGGTCATTGAGCACCACCACGCCACTGCCATCGAAGTTGCTGTTCAGGCGAAAGGCCAACGGCAATGTCCAGTCTGCTTCCCCCTGCCCCGGCACGGGCCGCGGCCGCCACTGGATACGGCCAAGCATCGCCTTGCCGCGCGCGGTCGCGGCGGCGATGTCCGCGCGGCCCAGAATACGTACCCTGGTGCGGCCGCAGTCACCCACCAGCGGCCCTACTGAAAATGCAGCCACCTGCATTGTTGTCCCCTTCTCCTTCAGATATCGGTTATCCGGACGCCCTCGGCAGGCGCCCGCCCTTCCCTGATATAAAAACGGCCTGCGTATGCCCGGGAGGCCAAAACCCCGGGGCACCAGGCCAACGCCGGTCACACACCGTGATGATTAAAATTGTCGCCGCCGCACGTGACGGCTAGGATTGCCTTATAGGAAAAAAGACTCAGAAGCCTGAGCACACTTATATCACCGCCGCGTGGTATCCCCAAACAGGGCCAGGCATGGTGCGGGCACGACGCCCGACACCCTGAACGAGACCAATACATGGATATGCGGGTAGCCCGGCAGGTTGTCATCCAACCAACCAACCCATTACACCCGGCTCGCTGTCTGGCTGGCGGGTGGCTGCTTTTGCTGACCCTCGTACTGACCCTGCTCGGCACCACGCCCGCCCGTGCCGTGCTGCTGCTGGACAACAGCACGCCGGTACACCCAGACGCCCATGCCCATGCCCGCTGGCTGTGCGGGCCGGCAGATACCCTGCCCAGCCCGGAAACCCTGCTGCCGCGCCCGGACCAGTTCGCCTGGGTGGCGGTGGGCGACGCCACGCCAAATCGTGGCTTCACCACTGACCACTGCTGGTTTCGCCTGCCGCTGCAACGCGCCGTTGACACCGATACCCTCTGGCTGCTGCAGGTGCGCTACCCGCTGCTGGCCCGTGCCGACCTGTTCCTGCGTCATGCCGACGGCCGCATCACTGATCGCGCCAGTGCCGGGCTGACGTTGCCCTACGACGCCCGTCCGGTCGCCTGGCAGCAACCCACCTTCCCGCTGACACTGGCCCCCGGCGAAACCGCCGAGGCGTTCCTGCTGACCCACTCCGCCTACAGCCTGCAAGTACCGATGACCGTCATCACGCAGGACGCCTTCAACGACAGCGCGCAGCAGACCATGCTGATACAGGGGCTGTTCTTCGGCGGCATGGTGGTGATGATCCTGTACAACCTGTTCCTGTATTTCTCGATCCGGGAAAAGGCCTACCTGCTGTACGTCGCGTGGTCGTTCACCATCACACTGTTCCTGGCCATCCTGCATGGCTTCGCCCAGCGCTTCCTGTGGCCGGGCAATGTCACCCTCAGCAGCTACATGATGGTCTACCTGCTGCCCTTCATCGTGCTGTTGCCGGCGCTGTTCACGCTGCACTTTCTTGAGCTGGGCCAGCGTGCGCCGTTACTGGCCCGGCTGCTGCGGCTGCATGTGCTGATCGGCATCACGTTGTTGCTGCTCACCCCGTTTGTGCCGCGCCAGTACATCATCTCTGTGGACGTGGTGTGCATCCTGGCCATGGATGCCTCGATCCTGCTGGTCGGCCTGCTGCGCACCCGCGCCGGCGATCCCGACGCCCGGGTGTTCACGTTGGCCTGGCTGTGCTTCATCGCCGGTGCCGCCACCATGTCGCTGAGCAAGTTTGGCGTGCTGCCGCGCAACCTGTTCACCGAATATCTGGTGCAGGCCGGCGTGTTCATTGAAGTGGTCCTGTTGTCGCTGGCACTGGCCAACCGCATCAACCGGCTCAAGGAAGAACATTCCACGTCCATCCACGAAAAGGCCCGCGCGGAAATGGAAGCCTTCAAGGCCGGCGCCCGCAATCAGGCGAAGAGCGAGTTCCTGGCCACCATGAGCCACGAAATCCGCACGCCCATGAACGGCGTACTCGGCATGACGGACCTGCTGCGGCGCACGGCGCTGAACAACCAGCAGTCGCAGTACGTGGACACCATCTACCAGTCGACCCAGTCACTGCTGACAGTGATCAACGACATCCTCGACTACTCACGCATCGAGGCCGGCAAGCTGGAGCTGGAAAGTGTCGACGTCAGTGTCGAGAGCCTGGTGGACGATTGCGTGTCGCTGTTCTCGCTGCTGTCCAGCGAGCGGCAGTTGCCGATCTACACCTATCTCGACAGCCGCGTGCCGGAAGTCATCCGCACCGACCCGGTGCGCCTCAAGCAGATCATCACCAACCTGCTGAGCAACGCGTTCAAGTGCACCGAGCAGGGCCAGATTGCGCTGCATGTGGCGGTGCGCCAGCCACCGGACAACAAAGGCCAATGCGTACTGCTGTTCGAGGTGTCGGACACCGGCAGCGGGCTGGACGACAGCCAGAAACAGCACCTGTTCAAGGAATTCAGCAATATCGAGCAGCGTTCCTCGACCCGCCGCAAGGGCGGCGCAGGTTTGGGCCTGGCCATCAGCAAACGGTTGTGCGAACTGATGGGCGGCGAGATCGGCGTCAACAGCGCGCCCGGTCGCGGCGCCACCTTCTGGTTCACCATCCACTGCCGGCAGATCAGTTCGCCCGGTACGCTGCGCGCACTGCATGGCAAGCGGCTGCTGATCGTGGACCCGTCGCCACCGTTCAGCCTGTCGGTCTCCCAGATGGCCTCGCGCTGGGGCATGCAGGTGGATGACTGCCGCAACCTTCACGACGCCGCCACCCGGCTGGAACAGGCCACCCGCCGTACGCCGTTCGACGCGCTGCTGGTGAACCAGTGCTTCAAGGACGAGCTGTACCAGATTCCGATTGAACTGCGTCCCTCGGCGCTGTTGCTGACCGGCGCCACCGGCGAGATTCCCGCCGCCGGCGTGGCGGCCGGCGCCGTGGCCATCGAGACACCGATCCGCGCCCGCTTCCTGCGCGAGGAACTCTACAACCTGCTGGTGCCGACTCGCGTCAGCCACACCCCGCCCGCGTGTCAGGCGGTGGGCGAAGACAGCCTCGACAAGCTCAACGTGATGATCGTCGAGGACAACGCCGTCAACCAGCTGGTGATCGACAGCATCCTCAAGACGGCCGGCATCCGTGCCACCGTGGCCAGCAACGGCCGCGAGGCGCTGACCCGGGTCGAACAGTCCCCGCGCCACTGGAATGTGATCTTCATGGACTGCGAGATGCCGGAGATGGACGGCTACGAGGCCACCCGGCACATCCGCACGCTGGAGCGCCAGCACAACCGCCAGCGCAGCTGGATCATCGCCCTCTCCGCGCACGCCTCCGGCGACTACATTCAGAAGGCTCGCGACGCCGGCGTGGACGACTATCTGTCCAAGCCCGTCTCCCGCGACCAGGTGATCGACGCCATCCGCCGCTCCACCCTCAACGACGGGGAAGTCGTCCAGGATACCGCCGACTGACCCCGGCCACGCGCAAACGTGAAAAACCGGGCGCCGACCAGTATCATGGGCGCCCCGCCACCGCCGACGGATTCAGCCTTACATGAGCCACACGCCCCGCAAGATCCTGGTTACCAGCGCGCTGCCCTATGCCAACGGTTCCATTCACCTGGGTCACATGCTTGAACACATCCAGACCGACATCTGGGTGCGGTTCCAGAAAATGCGCGGCGAACAGTGCATCTACGTCTGTGCGGACGACGCCCACGGCACCGCCATCATGCTCAAGGCCGAGGAACTGGGCCTGCCACCGGAAGACTACATTGCCCGGATCAAGGCCGAGCACGAGCGCGACTTCGCCGGCTTCCTGATCCGCTACGACCACTACCACAGCACCCACAGCGCGGAAAACCGCGTGCTCTCGGAGCTGGTCTACACCCGCAACCGCGATGCCGGGTACATCATCGAGAAAGAAATCACCCAGCTCTACGACCCGGTCAAGGGCATGTTCCTGGCGGACCGTTTCGTGCGCGGCACCTGCCCGAAATGCGGCGCGGCTGACCAGTTCGGCGACAACTGCGAAGTGTGCGGCGCCACCTATACACCGGCGGAGCTGAAAGACCCCTATTCCACCATCAGCGGCGCCACCCCGGTGGAAAAGCAGAACATCCAGTTGTTCTTCGACCTGCCACGCTTCGAGACGATGCTGAAAACCTGGCTCGACAGCGACGCGCTACAGGACAGCGTCGCCAACAAGCTGCGCGAGTGGGTCGACGCCGGCCTGCAACCCTGGGACATCAGCCGCGAAGCCCCCTACTTCGGCTTCGAGATTCCCGGCTGGCCGGGCAAGTATTTCTACGTCTGGATGGACGCGCCGATCGGCTACATGGCCAGCTTCAAACACTACTGCGACCAGCACGGCCTCGACTTCGACGCCTTCTGGCGCGAGGGCAGCGACACCGAGCTGCATCACTTTATCGGCAAGGACATCGTCAATTTCCACGGCCTGTTCTGGCCGGCCATGCTCGAAGGCGCCGGGTTCCGCAAGCCGACCGCGCTGCACGTACACGGCTTCGTGACCGTGAACGGCGCCAAGATGTCCAAGTCGCGCGGCACCTTCATCAAGGCCAGCACCTACCTGGAGCATCTGGACCCGGAATACCTGCGCTACTATTTCGCCGCCAAACTCGGCAAGGGCGTGGAAGATTTCGACCTCAACCTGGACGACTTCGTGCAGCGCGTGAACGCAGACCTGGTCGGCAAGGTGGTCAACATCGCCAGCCGCACCGGCAACTTCGTGCACAAGTTCGGCGGCACCCTTTCCGCCACCCTGGACAACGAAGCACTGGTACGCGAAGTCCAGGCCGCCGCACCGCGCATCGCCGCCTGTTACGAGCAGCTTGAATACGGCAAGGCCATGCGCGAAGTGATGGCGCTGGCCGACAAGGCCAACCAGTACATCCAGGAACAGGCACCCTGGTCGCTGGCGAAAGACGACAGCCAGGCCCAGCGGGTGCTGGAAATCTGTTCCGCCGCCGTCAACATCTTCCGCCTGCTGGCGCTGTACCTGAAACCGGTACTGCCGGCGCTGGCAGAAAAAGCCGAAGCCTTCCTGCAGGTGGCACCGCTCACCTGGCAGGACGCCGACCAGTTGCTCGGCGAGCACGCCATCGCCCGCTTCAACGCCATGCTCAACCGCATCGACAGCAAACAGATCGATGCCATGCTCGGTGCCTCGAAAGAAGACACTGCCGCCGCGCAGCCGGCCGCCAAGCCGGAGAAAAAAGCCAAGGTTGAGCAAAAGGCAGCGCAAAAAGCCGACGACGATGCACCGATCAGCATCGACGACTTTCTCAAGGTAAAACTGCGCGTGGCCCGCATCCTGAAGGCCGCGCACGTGGAAGGCGCCGACAAGCTGCTGCAACTGACGCTGGATATCGGCAGCGGCGAAACCCGTAACGTCTTCGCCGGCATCAAGGCGAAGTACAGCCCGGAACAGCTCGAAGGGCGGCTCACCGTGATGGTCGCCAACCTGGCGCCGCGCAAGATGAAATTCGGCCTGTCCGAGGGCATGGTGCTGGCCGCCGGCCCCGGCGGCGACGACATCTTCCTGCTCAGCCCCGACGACGGCGCCGAGCCCGGCATGGAAGTGCGCTGAGCCGATGAACCGTTCGCCCGCCCTGCGCGTCATCGCCGGTGACCGCGCCCGCGCCCAGATCGAACGCGATGGCCTGCGCCCGCAGGACATCCGCGTGATGGTGGGCGCCAGCGGCGGGCCAAAATGGCTGGCGCTGGCGAAGCTGGACGAATACCTGTTCGGCGATTTCTTCGCCGGCGACCGCGCACAGCCCCTGCACCTGATCGGCTCCTCCGCCGGCGCCTGGCGCTTCGCCTGTTTCGCCCAGGACAACCCGGCCGCCGCTTCACGCCGCTTCGCCGAGGCCTATCAGCACATCTGCTACGCGCCCGGCATGGGCTTTGAGGAGATCACCCGCCATACCCACACCCTGCTGGACGTGGTGCTGCCGGATGACGCCGCCGCAAAACAAGTGCTGGGCAACCCGCACATCAAGCTCAACCTGATCGCGGCCCGTGCCCGCGGTCTGAATGCCGCCCGCGCCCGTGGCCTGCAAGCCGCCGGCCTGGGCCTGACCGCACTGGCCAACGCCGTGCACCGACGTGCCCTCGGCAGTTTCTTCGAGCGCGTCCTGTTTCATGCCGCCGACCACCAGCCGCCCTTCTACCAGCTCAGCGATCTGCCTACCCGACAGGTTGCGCTGGCGGAGAACAACCTGCGCCCAGCGATCCTGGCGTCGGGGGCGATCCCGCTGGTGCTCAGCGGCATCCCTGATATCCCCGGCGCCGGCCCCGGCATCTACTACGATGGCGGCGTCACGGATTATCACTTCGACATCCCGTTCAGCCAGGACGGGCTGGTGCTGTATCCGCACTTCTACCCCACCATCACCCCCGGCTGGTTCGACAAGGGCCTGAAATGGCGCCGTGCCAACCCACGGCATTACGACAACGTGGTCATTCTGTGCCCCAGTGACGACTGGGTTGCCAGCCTGCCGCAGGGCCGCATCCCCGACCGCCGTGATTTCACCCGCATGCCCGACGAGGTTCGCATCCGCGAATGGGGCGAGGCGATGAAGCGCTCAGAGCAACTGGTGGAGGATTTCCAGCGGCTGGCCGGCGGCGATCTGAGCGCACTGCGGGCCTGATCCGGATCAAGGTTTTCCTTCGCAACTGGTTGAAAAACAGGCAATCGACTCCCGCCCTGCATTGAAAACGGCCTGCCTGTCCCCACCCCTGCCTGCACGCCGGGCATGGCTTGCCGTCTGCGGACAGACTGATTGGCAAAACCAATTACAGCCATACCAGCTATCCATTATGAATATCGGCCCAAGACCCGTATTCTGTACCCCGTCACGATGACAACACTTCGAAGGAGCAACGACATGTCAGTAATCAACACCGAAATCAAACCGTTCAAGGCCCAGGCATTCAAGGACGGTAAATTCATCGAAGTCACAGAAGCCGACCTGAAAGGCAAGTGGGCCGTGTTCTTCTTCTACCCGGCTGACTTCACCTTCGTGTGCCCGACCGAACTGGGCGACGTGGCTGACCACTACGCAGAATTCCAGAAGCTGGGCGTGGAAATCTACTCCGTTTCCACCGACACCCACTTCACCCACAAAGCATGGCACGACGCGTCCGACACGATCCGCAAGATCAAATACACCATGCTCGGCGACCCGACCATGCAGATCAGCCGCAACTTCGAAGTCCTGCGCGAAGACCAGGGCCTGGCCAACCGCGGCACCTTCATCGTCGACCCGAACGGCATCATCCAGACGGTGGAAATCACCGCTGAAGGCATCGGCCGCGACGCCGAAGACCTGCTGCGCAAGGTGAAAGCCGCACAATACGTTGCCGCTCACCCGGGTGAAGTATGCCCGGCCAAGTGGAAAGAAGGCGAAGCGACCCTGGCTCCGTCCCTGGACCTGGTCGGCAAGATCTAAGCACCGCCGGCACCACTGCCCGGGCCGACCGGCCCGGGCAGGTATCACCCGCACTACCCGAATTCAATCCTTGCTCATGGAGAACGCCAGCATGCTGGACGCCAACCTCAAGACCCAACTTCAGACGTACATGGAACGCATCAGCGAGCCGTTCGAGATTGTCGCGTCCCTTGATGATGGCGACAAATCGCAAGAGCTGGCTGCACTGCTGCGCGATATCGAAGGCATGTCCGACAAGATCAGCCTGCGCGAAGACGGCGACGACGCCCGCAAACCGTCGTTCAGCCTGAACCGCATCGGCGGCGACATCAGCCTGCGCTTCGCCGGTATCCCCATGGGCCACGAGTTCACCTCGCTGGTACTGGCCCTGCTGCAAGTCGGCGGTCACCCGCCGAAAGTCAGCGACGAGGTGATCGCACAAGTGAAAGCGCTCGAGGGCGACTTCCGCTTTGAAACCTATTTCTCACTGTCCTGCCAGAACTGCCCGGACGTGGTCCAGGCCCTGAACCTGATGGCAGTACTGAACCCGAACATCAAGCATGTCGCCATCGACGGCGCCCTGTTCCAGGCCGAAGTCGAAGAGCGTCAGGTCATGGCCGTGCCGAGCGTGTTCCTCAATGGCGAAGCCTTCGGCCAGGGCCGCATGGGCCTGGAAGAAATCATCGCCAAACTGGACAGCGGCGCCGCCGAACGCGACGCGGAAAAACTCTCCGCCAAAGAGGCCTTCGATGTGCTGGTGGTGGGCGGTGGCCCGGCCGGTGCCGCCAGCGCCATCTACGCCGCCCGCAAAGGCATCCGTACCGGCGTCGCCGCTGAACGTTTCGGTGGCCAGGTGCTGGACACCATGGCGATCGAAAACTTCATCTCGGTGACCGAGACCGAAGGCCCGAAACTGGCCACCGCGCTGGAACAGCATGTGCGCGAATACGACGTGGACATCATGAACCTGCAACGGGCCGAGCAACTGATCCCGGGCACCGGCGGCGGCCTGCATGAGGTGAAATTCGCCTCCGGCGCCAGCCTGAAAGCAAAAACCCTGATCCTGGCCACCGGCGCCCGCTGGCGCGAAGTGAACGTGCCGGGCGAAAAAGAGTATCGCGGCCGCGGCGTCGCCTACTGCCCGCACTGCGACGGCCCGCTGTTCAAGGGCAAGCGCGTGGCGGTGATCGGCGGCGGCAACTCCGGCGTGGAAGCGGCCATCGACCTGGCCGGTATCGTCGAGCATGTCACGCTGCTGGAATTCGACAGCAAGCTGCGCGCTGATGCCGTGTTGCAGAAAAAACTGCACAGCCTGAAGAACGTCGCTGTGATCGTCAGCGCCCAGACCAGTGAAATCACCGGCGACGGCACCCGCGTCAACGGGCTGGTGTACAAGGACCGCAACAGCGGAGAGGAGTACCGTGTGGACCTGGCCGGCGTGTTCGTCCAGATCGGCCTGGTGCCGAACACCGACTGGCTGAAAGGCACGGTGGAACTGTCCCGCTTCGGTGAGATCATCACCGATGCACGCGGCGAAACCTCGATCCCCGGTATCTTTGCCGCCGGCGACGTGACCACGGTGCCCTACAAGCAGATCGTGATCGCGGTCGGCGAAGGTGCGAAAGCATCGCTCAGCGCCTTCGACTACCTGATCCGCCAGTCGGTCGACGCAGCAGCCTGATACACCGGCACAACCCGGTGACCCACCACCCCGCGCGGCAACGCCGGGGTGGTTTTTCCGTTCTGTTTCACATCTGTGGCCTCAGACAGGAACTCACAGGCTGCGCCGTGTCCCACCTGACAGGACATCCATTTCATGCCCTCATGGGCCAAGAAAGGAGCACTGTCATGAGCACTGATACCCCGACACTGGACGACAAGCGCGTCGCCATTCTGGTCACCGACGGTTTTGAACAGATCGAGCTGACCAGCCCGAAAGAGACCCTGGAAAAGGCCGGCGCCCGCGTCGACATCATCGCCGACCGCACGGGCGAGGTCAGCGGCTGGCATCACACCGATCCCGGTGACCCGTTCAAGGTCGACAACACCTTCGAGAAAATCCAGCTGGACGATTACGACGCGGTAGTCCTGCCCGGCGGCGTGGTCAACGCCGATCAGATCCGCATGAACGATGCCGCCGTGACGTTCGTGCAGGCGGCGGTCGGCGCCGGCAAGCCGATTGCCGTGATCTGCCACGGCGCCTGGCTGCTGATCTCCGCCGGGGTGGTGAAAGGCAAGCAGATCACCAGCTTCCCGTCGCTGAAAGACGACCTGAAAAACGCCGGCGCCGACTGGCGCGACGAAGCGCTGGTGCGCGATGGCAACCTGATCAGCAGCCGCAAGCCGGATGACCTGCCGGCGTTCAACACCGCTCTGGTGTCGGCACTGGCGGCCTGACCTCAGCCTGACAGGGCTGCCTCCAGATCGTCGGCGTATTCCGACAGTTCCTGGAGTATAAAGCGGCCCTTGTCGTCCTCGACCCCAGCCGCCAGCGCGCTCAGCCGTTCGCGGAAGCTCGTCAGGGAAAGCCGTGCCGGGTCCGCCTCCCGCAAGCGCTCTGCACAGAATTGCCGCCAGTCGTCCAGTTCCTGCGGCGACAGCGTTTCCGGATAATTGCGCGCCCGATAGCGCCAGAGCATTTCCGGCAGCCGCCGGTCCTCGAACGGGAAACTTTGCCGCGCCAGTTCTGCCGGCGGCGTTTCGCGAAGACGATTCATCAATTGCCGGTCGGCATCACTGAAAAAGCCACCGCTGTAGAGCATACTGTCGGGATCGTTCTGTTCGGCAAATTCGCGGGCACTGAACACCTGTTTCAACCGGCCGCGCAACGTCTCGCCTGCGTCACGCAATTGCTGCCAGTGCCGGCGGCAAGCATCCATATCCAGGTGCAGCCGCGCTGCCACGGCATCATCGACCAGCTTCACCGTGGCCACCACCGGCGCGCGGTTGATGTGGATTTCCTTCAGCGGAATGCGGGTCTCGTCGTTTTCCTCAAGCTCTGCGGCGCGGCTGAAGACCCGCCGCTGGATCTCTTCCACACTGCCCTGCAACAACGGCGCCGGGTCGGTGGACAGATCATAGACAATCACGCTGTTGCGGTTGGTGGGATGCGCCATCAGTGGCATCACCAGCGCGCTGCAGAAACGCGCCGCCGGAATGCGGCCCGATACATGCAGCACCGGCGCCTGGGTGACCAGATTCAATTGTGCCGCCACGGCATGCTTGAAACGCAACCCGAGGGCATACTCGAACAGTCTGGGCTGCTTTTCACGTATCAGTTTCGCCAATGCAATCGTGGCGTACACATCCGACAGCGCATCGTGCGCAGCATCATGCGCCAAACCATTGGCCTGGGTGAGCCTTTCCAGTTTGAAACTCGGGGTACCGTCCTCGCGCACCGGCCACTGGATACCGTCCGGGCGCAGCGCACGGCACAGCCGCACGACGTCGATCAGGTCCCAGCGGGAATTGCCGTTCTGCCACTCGCGGGCATAGGGGTCGTAGAAATTGCGGTACAGGGTAAAGCGCGTCACTTCGTCATCGAAGCGGATGCTGTTATAGCCCACGCCACAGGTGCCCGGCTGTGACAGTTCGCGGTGAATCCGGGCAATGAACTCCGCTTCAGGGACGCCTTCTTCCAGGACATGCTGCGGCGTCAGGCCGGTGATCAGGCAGGCTTCCGGATGTGGCAGGTAATCCGGCGCCGGGCGGCTGTAGAGCATCAGCGGCTCACCGATGACATTCAGCTCAGCGTCCGTGCGCACGCCCGCGAATTGCGAGGGCCGGTCCACCGACGGATTGGCGCCCCAGGTTTCGTAGTCGTGCCAATAGAATGTGTGCTGTGTCAAACCGGCCCCTCCCTGTTTCATCGAGAGGATACAGGCCATGGCGATGACTGAATACCTGCGGTAAGGTCAGCGCACCACTGCCGGAGATGCCCATGACCCCGCTGCCCGATTATCAGGATGAGACACTGACCCGCCCCGAGGTCGATGCCCTGCCCGGCGCCACGGTACTGGAATTCGGCGCCTCCTGGTGCGGTTACTGCATCGGCGCGCAGCCGGTGATCCATGAGGCGCTGGGCAACACCACCGGCCTGCGCCATCTGAAAATCGCCGACGGCCCCGGCCGGCCGCTGGGGCGCTCATACCGGGTAAAACTGTGGCCCACGCTGGTTTTCCTGCGCGATGGCCAGGAGGTGGCGCGTGTCGTGCGCCCCAGCACCACCGCGCCGTTGATCGAAGCGCTGGCAGCAGGGAGGTAGGGTGGGT
>NZ_AQOR01000069.1 GCF_009846755.1 Alcanivorax sp. S71-1-4 | reverse complement strand
TGGCTCTACCCACCCTACGGCGCCCCGGCGCGCGGTTGTATATAATGCGCGCCATTCCTCACCACGGAGCCTCTCATGCTGTACCAGATCGCCCGCCCGCTGCTGTTTTCCCTGCCCGAAGAGACGGTGCACGAGCTGACCCTGGCGATGCTGCGCAAGGGGCTGGGCCGGCTGTACCCGGTCAGCGTGCCGGCACTGCCGGTGGAGGTGATGGGGCTGCAGTTTCCGAACCCGGTGGGGCTGGCAGCGGGTCTGGACAAGAACGGTGACTGCGTGGACGGCCTGGCCAGCCTGGGCTTCGGCTTTGTCGAAGTGGGCACGGTGACGCCGCGCCCCCAGCCGGGCAACCCCAAACCGCGCATGTTCCGGCTGCCGGCGGCCTCGGCTCTGATCAACCGTATGGGTTTCAACAACCAGGGTGTGGACTATCTGGTCAAGGCCGTTGCAGCACGTCGCTTCGATGGTGTCCTGGGCATCAATATCGGCAAGAACGCCAGCACGCCGGTAGAGCAGGCGGTGGACGATTACCTGTACTGCCTGGATCGGGTCCATGCCGAGGCCAGCTATGTAGTGGTGAACGTGTCCTCCCCGAACACGCCGGGCCTGCGTACGTTGCAGCATGGTGACGCACTGGAATCCCTGCTGGGGACCCTGCGTGAACGGCAGACCCGGCTGGACCAGCGTGCCGGCCGGCGGGTACCGCTGGTGATCAAGATTGCACCGGACAACGACGCCGAGGCGATGGGCGTGATGGCGGAAGCCCTGGTGCGCCACGGTATTGATGGCGTCACGGTGGGCAACACCACGGTCACGCGCCCGCAAGTGGAAGCCTTGCCACATGGCACCGAACAGGGCGGCCTCAGCGGACAGCCGCTGAAACCTCTGGCGGACCAGGCGTTGGCGGACATGGTGACAGCGCTGGATGGGCGCCTGCCGGTGATCGGGGTGGGCGGCATCCTGACCGGCGAGGACGCGGCCGACAAGCAACGTCTCGGCGCCCCGCTGGTGCAGGTCTACACCGGTCTGATCTATCGCGGGCCGGCGCTGGTGGCGGAATCAGTCCGGGCAATGCAGAAGAGGGCGTGACCGCCAGGCTTGCTGCGCTGCATTAAAAAGGGCCCTGGAGGGGCCCTGGAGAGCGCTTGACGCGCGTCGTGGTGAACAGGTTGTGGAACACAACAACTACCGGGCGGGGAATCAGCCCAGGTTTTTCAGATTCTGCACGCTGGCCACACCCACGTAGCCGTTGATATGGTCGGTACGGCCTTCGCGCCAGCCGTTGATCCAGCTTGAGCGGGACATGAGGGCATCAAATGGGCAGAGATCCTGGGATTTGCCATGTAATCCGGCGTGGTAGCCTCGAGCATAGGCGCGGTTGGTCCGATCGCGTTTCTGTCTTTTCATCTACTGTTCCCCTTTCCTGGTAGCAGTAATCCAAGTGAAAGCTGAGGCGCATGATGGCGTGCCCGGAGAGGCCGGGCGGGAAGCCATGATGGCGATGTGTGCAAGACCAGTATGGGAACGCACGAGGGGCAGGTCGAATATCGAGTTGTCATATGCCGGTGCGTGGTTAGGCATAGGCTGAATAACCGGTGTTCACTGAAGAGCAATTCACAGGCCGTCAGAAACACTTGTGCTGACGGCTGGCTCAGGTCCGCGAAAAGACCTCGTGTGCTTTTCTGACCGCCTGTTACAGAGCTATTCAAACACTTGCAGTGGATTTGTTATGGAATTTGTCATTACTTGCATGCCTGGCCTGGCGCCGTTGCTGCAACGTGAGCTGACTGGCCTCGGCCTGCGTGCGACAGAGCAGGGGGGCGCCGCTGTGCGCCTGGAGGGCGGCGTGCATGCCGCGATGCGAGTATGCCTGTGGTCGCGCGTGGCCGAACGCGTGTTGTTGCCCGTGGCGCGGCACGACGGGGCGCCGGAGCAGGCCGCCGATGGGCTGGCGCAGGCGTTTGACTGGGCCACGCATGCGCGGGAGGTACGGCGCCTCCATGTGCGTGTGGACCACGAGCGCGGTGTACGCGGCGACAGTCGGGTCACCCGCAGCCGTTTTCTGCGTCAGGCACCGGACGGCGTGACGCCCTCGGATCACGCCGCTGGCGCACTTTGCCTGCGCATGAGCGTGGGCGAGACGTGCAGCGAGCTGTTCGTGGATTTCAGCGGCGAATCCCTGCAACGGCGCGGCTATCGCCTTGACGGGGGGCTGGCGCCACTGCGCGAGACGCTGGCCGCCGCGATGCTGATCGCCGCTGGCTGGCCTGATGACACCCCCCCGGTGCTGCTGGACCCCTTCTGCGGCAGCGGCACGCTGCTGGTGGAAGCGGCCGGCATGCTGTTGCAACACGCGCCCGGCTTGCTGCGGGACGAATATGGGCTGCTGCACTGGCCGGGCACTGACCTCAGCCTGTGGCGGCAACTGCGTGAGGACGCCGCCGCCGCCCGGCGGGCGCCGCCGCCGGGCCTGTCCCTGAAAGGCTTTGATGCCGATGCCTCCGTCCTGCATCAGGCGCGTGCCAATGCCGAGCGTGCCGGCGTCGGCGCGCTGCTCCATCTGGAGCGCCGCGAACTCGGGGCACTGCGTGCGCGGGATTTCGCCGGCGATACCGGCTTGGTCGTAACCAATCCGCCCTGGGGCGAGCGGCTGGAAGAACAGCAGCGTGCCGGCTGGCTGTATTATGCGCTCGGCCAGGTGCTGGGACGGCTGGCGCCGCACTGGCACGCCCTGGTGGTGGCGAGCCAGGTCGAAGCGCTGGATCGCAGCGGTATGCAGATGCTGGAAAGCTGGCGTGTGCGTAACGGCCCGATGCAGGTCTATCTGCGTCGCATGACGCCGCAGCGCAAAGTGCCGCCGCCGCCATTGCAGGTGATGGGCGAGGCGGCTTTCGATGTGCCAGAGCCCGCGCAGGCGCTGGTGAACCGGCTACGCAAGAACAGCAGGCAATTGCGGCGCTGGCTGGACCAGTCCGGCGTGCAGGCGTACCGGTTGTATGACCGCGACCTGCCGGAATTCAATTTCTCTATCGATATCTACGGCGACAAGGCGCTAGTGCAGGAGTACGCGCCGCCGAAGACCGTTGACGAGCAGGCCGCCGCGCAGCGGCGCACCCTGGCCGTGAGCGCGGTGCGTGCGGCACTGGGCGTGCATCGTGAACAGGTGTTTCTGCGCACGCGCAGTCAGCAGAAAGGCAAGGGCCAGTATCAGAAGCTGGATCAGGGCAGCGACTATCATGTGGTCATGGAAGGCGAAGCGCGGTTGCTGATCAACTTACGCGATTATCTCGACAGCGGGCTGTTTCTGGACCATCGCCCGATGCGTCTGCGGCTGGGCGAGGAAGCGCGTGGCAAACGGTTTCTCAATCTGTTCGGCTACACCGGTGCGGCGTCTGTGCATGCCGCGCTGGGGGGCGCCGCGCGTACTGTGACGGTGGATGCATCGCGTCGTTATCTGGATTGGGCTGGCTGCAATCTGGCCGCGAACGGGTTTGGCATGCGACAGCATGAGCTGGTGCGTGCCGATGTACGGCAGTGGGTGGAAGAAACGCCGCAGCAATTTGACCTGATCTTTTGTGACCCGCCGACGTTCTCGAACAACAAGATCCGGGATGATTTTGTCGTCCAGCGCGACCACGGTGACCTGATCCGTGCCTTGATGAAGCGCCTGGAACCCGGCGGCACGCTCTATTTTTCCTGCAATTTCCGCCGCTTTGAGCTGGAGGAAAATATTCGCCGCTGGTATGTGGTGGAAGACATCACGCGCTGGAGCATCCCGCCGGACTTCAGTCGCAACGAGCGCATTCACCATTGCTACAGGATCACCCACGGCCATGAAGATTGAGCTGCTGACGACACTCGGTTGCCATCTGTGCGAGCAGGCGGAAACCCTGCTGCGGCAGGCGTTGCCGATGGTGCAGATCGAGAAGATCGATATCGCCGAGGACGATGCGCTGATCGAGGCGTACGGCGAGCGCATCCCGGTGGTGCGTTACGCCGGCCGCGAGCTGTGCTGGCCGTTCGGGTTGCTGGATGTGCGAGAACGGTTGCTGGAGCCCTTCAACGGAAGGTGATGGCGTAGGGTGGGTAGAGCCAAAGGCGAAACCCACCATGTCCAAGTCGCACACTTCTCGCACAAAACCAGCGGAACTA
>NZ_AQOR01000068.1 GCF_009846755.1 Alcanivorax sp. S71-1-4 | reverse complement strand
TTTAGTGTGAACAGGCCCTAGTAAAGAGCGCATTGCTCTGCCCTCCTGTTTTTACCCTCCGGCAAACATCTTTGCTGCATCGCCCTGCACGGCGTGCGCCGCGACCAATTGCCGCGCCGCCATCCGCACCAGGCGAAGGAGTCATTGTGAGCCTCAGGTCCGCGTCCATAATCGGGACCAACTCCGTTTTTCAGACCTGCTTTTCACTCATGAGGAATATCACATGGCCAAAGATGCCGTCGGTTATGCACTGACCGCACTGAACAAGATGGCCAGCTCCGATCTGCTCGACAGGCTCGGGCTGCGCAAGCTGGCGGAACGGATGGCCTATACGCTGACCCGCACCGGTTTTCAGGTCATCACCACCAGCGCCCGCACGTTCAAGAGCGCCGGCACACCGAACCGTCCCCAGCGCCTGAACACCCCCGGCCACACCACCGACCTGTTCGATCTGAACATCACCGACGAACAGCAGATGATCCGCGACTCGGTGAAGGCGTTCGCGGATGACGTGCTGCGCCCGCGCGCAGAGGCCGCCGATGCGGCCAGCTGCACCAGCGAGGAAACCGTGGCTGCCGCGCTGGAACTGGGCCTGAATTTCTTCGCGGTACCGGAAGCCTTCGGCGGGGCCGCCAGTGAGCGGTCACCGGTCACCACCATGCTGGTAGCGGAAGATCTGGCCTGGGGCGACATGGGCCAGGCGGTTGCTATCCTCGCCCCGATGGGCGTAGCCAACGCGCTCACCCAGTGGGGCAACGCCGATCAGCAGGCACGCTACCTGCCGGCGTTTGCCAGCGAGAACCCGCCGAAAGCCACCCTTGCCGTGGCCGAGCCACGGCCGCTGTTCGATCCATTGCAACTGCAGACCACCGCCCGACGCGACGGCGACCACTATGTGCTCAATGGCACCAAGTCGCTGGTGCCACTGGCTGCCGAGGCAGAACTGTTCCTGATCGCGGCACAGACCGATGATGGCCCCGCTGTGTTCATCGTCGAGGGCGGCACCGACGGCTTGCGCGCCGGCGAGGATCCCTCCATGGGCATACGCGCCAGTGGCCAGCGTCCGCTGTTGCTGGACAACGTGCGTGTCCCCGCCGCGCAAAAACTCGGTGACGACGATTTCGACTACCGTGCCTTTGTTGATCTCGGCACGCTGGCCTGGTGTTCACTGGCCATCGGCACCAGCCAGGCGGTACTGGATTACGTGATTCCCTATTGCAACGAGCGCAAGGCGTTCGGCGAACCGATCAGCCAGCGCCAGGCCGTCGCCTTCCTGATCGCCGACATGGCCATCGAACTGGATGCCATGCGCATGCTCACCTGGCGCGCCGTATGCCGCGCCGAGCAAGGCAAATCATTCCGCCGCGAAGCCCATCTGGCACGCACCCTGTGCAAGGAAAAAGCGATGAAGATCGGTACCGACGGTGTGCAATTGCTCGGCGGCCACGGCTTCACCAAGGAATACCCTGTCGAGCGCTGGTATCGCGACCTGCGCGCCATTGGTGTCGCCTTCGGCGGCCTGCATCTGTGACTGCGCGCATCCAGGAGAGCACAGCATGAATATCGAAATCCCGAAAAAGATCCGGCCGATCATCAACAATGCGCACCAGGTGGCACTGAGCGTATTCCGCCCGATTTCACGCAAGTACGACAAAGCCGAGCACGAAGCGCCGAAAGAACTGGACATGCTCGCCTCGGTGCTCGACGGCTTCAATGAAGGCGACCCGGAGTCCAGCGCCGGCGCCACGCGCACGGGCAAGGGCCGCATCAACGATGACGGCACAGTGAAGAACGGCGCCAACATGAGCACCTGTCTCGGCGCCATGGAACTCTGCTACGGCGACACCGGCTTCCTGCTGGCGATGCCGCGCCAGGGCCTGGGCAACGCCGCCATCGCCGCCGTGGCCAACGACGAGCAGCTCAAGCGCTTTGAAGGCAAATGGGCCGCCATGGCGATCACCGAACCGGGCTGCGGGTCCGACTCTGCCGCTATCCGCACGACCGCCGTCAAGGATGGCGATCACTACGTGCTCAACGGCGAGAAAATCTTCGTCACGTCTGGCGAACGCGCCGACTGCGTCGTGGTGTGGGCATCGCTGGACCTGTCCGTCGGCCGCGCCGCGATCAAATCGTTCGTGGTCGAATGGGGCACACCGGGCATGGAACTGGTGCGGCTGGAAAAGAAACTCGGCATCAAGGCCTCGGACACCGCCGCGATCAACTTCAGCGATTGCCGCGTGCCGGCGGAGAATCTGCTCGGCAACCCCGACATTGATGTGAAAAAGGGTTTCGGCGGCGTCATGGAAACCTTCGACAACACCCGCCCGCTGGTGGCGTCGATGGCCATCGGCGTGGCCAAGGCGTCGCTGGAACGGCTGCGCGAACTGCTCGCCGACCATATCGAGTACGACTACGACAAACCGGTGGATAACTGCTCTGCCGTGGAAGCCGAGCTGTACCGCATGGAAGCCGAGTGGGAAGCCGCTTACTGGCTGGCCATCAAGGCGGCCTGGATGGCGGACAATAAAAAATCCAACTCGCTGGAAGCCTCTATCTCCAAGGCCAAAGCCGGGCGGGTCGGCAACAGCATCACCCTGCGTTGCGTGGAACTGGCCGGCACCCTGGGCTACACCGAAGAGGAACTGCTGGAGAAATGGGCCCGCGACTCGAAGATTCTCGATATCTTTGAAGGGACGCAGCAGATCCAGTTGCTGATCATCGCCCGCCGTCTGCTGGGGCTGTCATCGTCCGAACTGAAATGATCGCCCACGCCTCCGTGCCGCACCCGGCACGGAGGCGTCTACCGCCTTGTTAGCTGATTTTTTACATCCCGGCCCGCTGCGACCTGATTCTCAATCCGACATAATGGCCGCCTCTGCCTGACACAACAGGATGCGCCCTATGTCCCGCCTTGCTTCCCTGCTGCTCTTGCCCGCCGTACTGCTGACGCTGACTGCCTGCAGCGACGGCGACAAGGAGCCGGCCAGTTCCTCCACCGCCGTGCCCTCGCCCGCGCCGGCCGAACAGACCGATACCGCACCTGTGGAATCGCCCGTGCCGGACGCCGACACGCCCGCGCCACAACCGGCCATCACGGTGCGCTACCAGTGCGCCAGCGATTTGATCGTGGAAGCGACCTACGGCGACGAAACCGCCACACTGATCATTGATGGCGAGCGCTATTCGCTGACGCAACAGGTGTCAGCCTCCGGCGCCCTGTACGGCAATGACGCCATCGAATGGCACACCAAGGGCGATGAAGCGGTGCTCAGCGGCGGTGACGACACGCGCGTCTGCCTGCGCATCACCGAATAACCAGGTCCGCCCCCGGCGGGTCCGGGGGCGGCAGTCCCGCCCGGCCAATCGGCCCGTTCCCGCTCTCCCGTATTGATCCCGCCACGACCCGCGCGACAGAATAGCAGGCTCCACAGGGATCAACGCCGGCCATACCGATAACGCCATGCCGGCCCGACAGAGAGGGACATCATGACCGTACCACTGACGCTGCCGCGCCTGCGCACGCTGTTCAACCTGCCCTGGCTGATGCTGGTTGTCGGCATTGTGTTCGTCATTTCGCAGACTGCCCTGGCGCTGACACTGGTGCCGCTCGGCGAGCCAGAGATCCTGTTCCGGGTTCAACTGCTGTTCACCAACGCCGCCGACTACCAGGCGCAGTTCAGCGCCTGGGAAGCAGACGGCGTGCTCGGCGCCTACCAGGCCCACCTGATTCTCGATGCGCTGCACCCGGTCTGGTACGCTACGTTCGCCACCTGCGTCCTGGCCGTCCTGTTCAGCCGTCGCGGAGCCAGCGCTGCCTGGGACCGGTTATTGCCCCTGCCAATGTTGTCCGGCCTGCTCGACGTGCTCGAGAACGGCATGCAGGCCATGTTCCTGAACCATCCCGCCGCGCTCACTGACGGCCTGGTCTTCATGAGCTGGTTGTGTTCCGTGGGCAAATGGGGATTGGTGCTGGTGTATGTGGTCGCCGCCTTGTACTGGATGCCGCCGCGCCGGCACTGAAACGCCCCCGTGGCGCAATGTCCGGACAGGCGTAGAATCGGCCCATGCCCGTCCTGCCTGTCCGGAATCACCGCCCATGACCGCGTACCCGTTGCTGACCACCCTGATCCTGCTGACCTGATCGAATGTGTTCATGACGTTCGCCTGGTACGGCCACCTCAAACACCTGAACGACAAGCCCTGGATCATCGCAGCGCTGCTGAGCTGGGGCGTCGCCTTGTTCGAATACCTGCTGCAAGTGCCCGCCAACCGCACCGGCTTTACCGTGATGAGCCTGCCGCAACTGAAGATCACTCAGGAAGTGATCACCCTGCTGGTGTTCGTGCCGTTTGCCGTGTTCCAGGGCCTGTTTACACTCAATCCA
>NZ_AQOR01000067.1 GCF_009846755.1 Alcanivorax sp. S71-1-4 | reverse complement strand
GGCTCTACCCACCCTACGGCCCTGTCTGCATCTGAACCGGGCGAGTCCTGTCTGTCAGTGCTCCCAGGGATTGATCAGATGTACTCCCGTCGGTTCGAAATCAGCGATATTGCGTGTTACCACGGTCATGCCGTGTACCATCGCAGTGGCTGCAATCAGGGCATCTGCTTCACTGCGCTGGTCCGGCACGTGTAACCGGGCGCATTGCAACGCTACAGCGGTATCAATCGGGAGTATTCGGCCACGGAATTCCGGCATGACATGACGATCCATCCATTCGCGCAGCAGACGCCCCTGGCTGCCGTCTCGGCGCATGACTTGTAGAATGCCTTTTTCCAGCTCGAACACGGTGATGGTGGAAATAAACAGGCTGCTGGCGTCCACACTGCCTGCCCAGGCGACCACGTTGGCGTTGGCCCTGTTCGTGCGGGCCTTGCGCAGTTCAGAAACGACGTTTGTGTCCAGGATAAACATCAGGACAGGTCAACCGGTCGTTCGGTGATTTGCATACGCTCCGGTTCGAAATCAATCTTCGCAGCCTCGGGCATGGCCAGGGCTTCGGCGATATTGCGTCGCTGTCCGGTGAGCCGCTGGTATTCCTCGATGCTGAGCAAGACATGTGCAGGCTTGCCCCTGTCTGTAATAAAGACAGGCCCCAGCCGGGCAGCTTTTTTGGCCCGCCCGACATCCTGGTTCAACTCGCGGCTGGAGAGGGTGGTGATCGTCATCAGGGTACTCCCCGGTGGTCGGACTCAATAATGTAGTGATGTTTCTACATTTGGGCTGGGGATGTCAAGCCTCACCCCAACGGCGCCAGTGCCTGAATCACTGTCTCCATCATCGCCAGCCCCTGCCCGAACAACCCTTGCAGAAAACGCCCCAGATCCGTCATTAACACCGTCAGCAGGAAAATACCCACCGTCAGCGACGTGGGGAAACCCACCGAGAACACCGTGAGTTGCGGCGCGGAGCGATTCAGGATGCCCAGGGTCAGGTTGATGATCAGCAGAGAGGCGACCAGCGGCAGGGCCAGCAACAGGCCGGAAACAAACAGCGTGCCGCCGAAGCGCACCAGCAGGATGAAGCCGTCGGGGTTCAGCCCGAGCAGGCCGATGGGCAGAGTGTGGAAACTGCTGGCGAGGATATCGATCACGATCAGGTGGCCGTTCACCGCCAGGAACATCAGTAACGTGATCATGTACAGCACCCGCGCCAGGATCATGGTGTTGGCGCCCGTGTCCGGTGACACGAAGGTGGCGAACGCCAACCCCATCTGCAGGCCGATAAAGTCACCGGCGGCCTGCACCGTGCTGAGCATCACCCGTACCACCAGCCCCATGGCGGCGCCCACCAGCAGTTGTTCCACCAGCACGCCGAAACCGGCCCAGGACATCAGCGGCGCGTCCGGCAGCGGCGGCAGGCCGGGTGCCAGCACCATGCTGATCAGGGCGGCCAGTGACAGCTTGACCTGCTTCGGTACGCTAGGGTGGCCCCACAGGGGAGACACCAGCAGAAAGCCGGTCAGGCGGGTGAAGGGCCAGAGAAAACTGACCAGCCACAGATGCAGTTGTTCGAAGGTCACCTGCAACATGGCGGCTTATAACAGGTGCAGTGGAATGTTCTGGAACAGTTCGCGGGTGAAGCGGGTGATCAGCTCCAGCAGCCAGGGGCCGGCGATGACCAGCACGGTGAACACGCCGAGGATTTTCGGAATGAAAGAGAGTGTCATTTCATTGATCTGCGTGGCGGCCTGGAACAGGCTCACCAGCAGGCCGATCAACAAGGCGGTGATCAACAGTGGCGCCGCCAGCAGCAGCGTCACCATCATGCCCTGGTAAGCGAGGTTCATGACAGCTTCGGGCGTCATGCCGCACCTCGGGGGGAATAAAAAGCCGCGACCTGGCTGATGAATGGGGGTTCATCAGCCAGGCCACGGTTCAGGAAACGCGGTGGCCGGCTCATGCCGGAAAAAAACTCTGTGCCAGCGAACCGATGATCAGTTGCCAGCCATCCACCAGTACGAACAGCATCAGTTTGAAGGGCAAAGAAATAGTGGCCGGTGGCACCATCATCATGCCCAGCGCCATCAGCACGCTGGCCACCACCAGGTCGATGATCAGAAACGGGATGAAAATGGTGAAGCCGATCTGAAAGGCGGTTTTCAGTTCGCTGGTGACAAACGCCGGCACCAGAATGCGCAGCGGAATATCGTCCGGGCCGTGCAGGTCGCCGACCTCGCCAAGCCGGGCAAACAGCGCCAGATCCGGTTCGCGGGTCTGCGCCAGCATGAATGCGCGAAACGGTTCGCTGCCGGTGCGGAAAAATTCTTCCAGCGTGATCTCGTCGTTGCTCAGTGGCACCCAGGCCGTTTCGTGGACCCGGTTCAGCACCGGCGACATGATGAACAGCGTCAGGAACAGCGTCAGGCCGATCAGCACCTGATTCGGTGGCGCCGACGGCGTGCCCAGCGCGGTGCGCAGCAACCCCAGCACGATGATGATGCGGGTGAAGCAGGTCATCATCAGCAACAGTGCGGGTAAGAATGCCAGGCTGCTGAGCAGCAGCAGGGTCTGTAGCTGGATCGACCATTGCTGGCCGCCATCGGCAGTCGGCGAGCTGACCAGGCCCGGGATGGCCGCCTGCGCCAAGACCTGCGCAGGGGCGCTGCACAGCAGCAGTGCCAGTGGCACGCGGCGCCATGTCATGCGTCCCTCCGCGGCGAAAACGTCTGCCGGGTCTGCGCGCGCAGGGCGCGGGCAAAACGGCTGGCAAAACCCTGTTCAGCAGTGTCCGGTGAAGGTGTCCCGGCAGGCGCTGGCAACTCGTGCAGCTTGCTGACCTGCCCGGCGGCGACACCGAGCACCAGCCAGGTGTCCTGCACCGCCACCACCACGACACGCTCCTTCGGGCCGACGGCTCGGCTGGCGATGATACGCAGCCAGCGGCCGTCGCCGTGCAGCGCCGGGCTGACGCGCCGCGCCAGCCATGCGCACAGCAGAATGAAACCGAGCACCAGTGCCAGCGCGAACACCGTCTTGCCGATCACGGCGAGGCCCACCACGGCATCGTTGCCGAGGGTGCTGGTGGTGGCCTGTGCGGTGTGCGTGGCAGTCATGGCAGGGCTCATGGTCAATCAGCGGTTGAGTTTCTGGACGCGTTCGGAGCGGGTGATGATCTCGGTGATGCGGATGCCGTACTTGTCATCCACCACCACCACTTCACCCTGCGCAATCAGGTAGCCGTTGATCAGGATGTCCATCGGTTCGCCGGCCAGGCCGTCGAGTTCCACCACGGAGCCCTGAGTCAGTTCCAGCAGTTGTTTGATGGTGATGCGGGTGCGCCCCAGCTCCACGGACAGCCGCACCGGGATGTCCATGATCATGTCCAGGTCGCGAACATCACCGGTGGTGTTGCCGTCGTCCAGCGGGCGGAATACGTCATCGCCTGCCGTGCGCGCCTGTTTCGGTTCGGCGTCCATGGCGCCCTGCTCGGCAAGGGCCTCGGCCCACGGGTCGTCCTGACTGGCATCTTCCGCAGGCAGGGCGGTGTCGTCGTGCTGATCCGGCTTCTTTTTGTCAGTCATGGTCGTTGTCTCGGCTTGTCGTCGTCGCGGCCTTGCGGAAGCTGTGCGCCGGCGTCGGGCTGGTGTGGTCGATCATGCGCAATACGCGCAGTGCGCGCTGTTCATGCCGGCTGCCGTACTCGCATTCCATCACCGGCACGCCATCGACGCTGGCGGTGATCATCTCGGGCAGTTCGATCGGCAGCACATCGCCGGGCTTGAGCGTGCGCACCTGGCCCAGGCGGCTGGCAATGGCGGTGAATTCCGCCACCAGTTCCACCCGCGACTGGCGGATCTCGCCGGCCATGCGCTGGCTCCAGGACTGGTCGCCACCGTCACCACTGTCGGCGACCGGATTACTGAGCAGGTCGCGCAGCGGCTCGATCATCGAATACGGAATGCAGACCTGGAAATCGCTCGCCAGATTGCCGACCTCCAGATGAAAGGTGGTGTTGACGACGATTTCGTTGGGTGAGTTGGTGATGTTGGCAAACTTGGCCTGGATTTCGGAACGCAGGTAGCTGATGTCCAGCGCGAACACCGATTTCCAGGCGTCCTGGTAGGCATCCAGCGCCAGCGAGAGCATGCGCCGGATGATGCGCTGTTCGGTGTTGGTGAATTCACGGCCTTCGGATTTGGTCACGAAGCGGCCGTCGCCACCAAACAGGTTGTCCACCACCATGAAGACCAGGCTGGGGGGAAACACCAGCAGCGCGGTGCCGCGCAGCGGTTTCATCGAGATCAGGTTCAGGTTGGTGGGCACCGGCAGGTTGCGGGCAAAATCCTTGAAGCTCTGGTAGCGCACCGAGTCGACGGTGATGTCGGCACCGCGGCGGATCAGGTTGAACAGCGCAAAGCGGAACTGGCGCGCGAAGCGCTCGTTGATGATGTCCAGGCTGTGCAGGCGCTCACGCACCACCCGGTGCAGGGACGCCGGATCGTAAGGGCGCACACGCGGTGCCTGCGGCTCGGCCGGCTCGTCGTCATTGGCCGGGCCGTTCAGCAGCGCGTCGATTTCTTCCTGTGACAGCAGGTCGTCCTGGGCCATGGCGGGCTTATCCGGTCACTGAACAATGAATTCGCTGAACAGCACCTTGCTGACCGACAGCACCGCCGGTGGTGTGGTCAGTGAGGTTTGCAGCATGTCGCGGATTTTCGCCGCCAGGATGTCCTTGCCGTCGGGCGCCGTGGCCAGCGCGACATCCTGTGCGGACAGCAGCGACAGCAACTGGCTGCGCACCTGTGGCATGTGCGTGGTCAGATAGTCGCGCGTGCGGGTGTCCTCCACCTGTAGCCACAGCGCTGTGTAGAGCAGGTTGCGGCTGTAGGCATCGCCTTGCAGGTTGACGGTGAACGGATCGATGCGCACAAAGATCGGCGAGCCGGCCTCCGGTACCGTGTTCTCGACCACGGGCTCCGCCGGTACCGCAGCGTTTTGCTGATTGAACAGCAGATAGATATTGGTGGCCGCCAGGCCCGCCATCATCACCAGCACCAGGACCAGCAGCCATTGTGTTTTTCGCGAGCCTGTTTCAGAAAGCGCCATCGTGTTGCCTTAACGGTGTCAGCAGATTCTGTGAATCAGTATGCCGCTGGCGTGCCGGCGCTGATGGCGAGAAAAGGGCGTAATAAAGACGTCAGCTTTGGCTTTTGCGTGCCCGCCGCCCGCCTCAGGCGTACAGGTCGACGCCGTGCACAGTCAGTGGCTGTGTCGCCGGGGCGGCATCGACAGGCATCTCACTGACGGGGGCCGTGATACCGGCGCGGCCCCGGCCACCCCGGGAGGCGTGCTGCTCGCCCGGTGGCTGGCGGTGTTCGCCGACCATCGCGTCACCGAGTGTGATGCCCTGCTCGGCCAGTGCTTCGCGCAATTGCGGAATGGCCTGTTCCACTGCGGCTCGTACCGGCGCATGGACGGAGAAAAACTGTGCCTGGGCACCCTGATCATCCAGCGTCAGGCTGACTGACAGCGGGCCGAGATGGGCCGGGTTCAGATGCATGGCCACGTGCTGTTCACCGCCGCGCAGGCCACGGCTGAACTGCACCAGTTGCTGGCTGAAATCCTGCGGCCACTGTGGGCTGTGGAGGGGCGCTGGCAGGCTGGTGGTCGACGTGGCCGGCGCGGGATTTATAGGTGTCTGCGTTGCGCCGCCTACCGGTGTGGTGACCTCGCGCGGTGCACTGATCATCGGTGCCTCGGCCTGTTCAGCCTGGCGCTGCACCGCGTCGGCCAGCGTCGGGCTGGCGGGCAGCCCGGCGCGGGCAGGTGGTGCGGGCGGCACCGGTGTCAGCGGGGG
The DNA here is from genome assembly GCF_009846755.1 of Alcanivorax sp. S71-1-4. GTDB lineage: Bacteria > Pseudomonadota > Gammaproteobacteria > Pseudomonadales > Alcanivoracaceae > Isoalcanivorax. The sequence continues at coordinate 33 of NZ_AQOR01000067.1, read as the reverse complement.
CGGCGGCACGTCTGCCACAGGGAGGGCGGACCG
>NZ_AQOR01000066.1 GCF_009846755.1 Alcanivorax sp. S71-1-4 | reverse complement strand
CGCCGCCGGCCCCGCAGGCCTCTGGCGGCGGGGACGGGTCTAGACAGCGCCCGATCACGGGTGGTACATTCCGGTCCAGCTTCGCACTTCCCTTGTCGTCCGGCCCCTCGTCGGCGCAGTTTTTCCTAAAACACCTAAAACTCAGCCGGCCCAGCTGCGGCCCGCACACCACTAATCTTTCTGGAAACGTAATCAAGCCGATGAACCTGTCTGAACTGAAGCAGAAGCCCATTGGAGAGCTGCTGGAAATCGCCCGCGAAATGGGCCTGGAAAACCTCGCCCGCACCCGCAAGCAGGATGTCATTTTCTCCATTCTGAAAAAGGCCGCCAAAAACGGCTCCGACATCTACGGCGATGGTGTCCTCGAGATTCTGCAGGACGGCTTTGGCTTCCTGCGCAGCTCCGAAGGCTCCTATCTGGCGGGCCCGGATGATATCTACGTTTCCCCGAGCCAGATCCGGCGCTTTAATTTGCGCACCGGCGACACCATTTCCGGCAAGATCCGCCCGCCGAAAGAAGGCGAGCGTTATTTCGCTCTATTGAAAGTCAGCGAAATCAACTTTGATAAACCGGAAAACGCCAAGAACAAGATCCTGTTCGAAAACCTGACCCCGCTGTTCCCCACCGAACGGCTGGTGATGGAACTCGGCAACGGTTCCACCGAGGACATCACCTCCCGCGTGATCGATCTGGTGGCACCGATCGGCAAAGGCCAGCGCGGCCTGATCGTCGCGCCGCCCAAAGCCGGCAAGACCATGCTCCTGCAACAGATCGCCCACTCCATCGCCCGCAACAATCCCGAATCCCACATGATCGTGCTGCTGATCGACGAGCGGCCGGAAGAGGTGACGGAAATGTCGCGCACCGTGCGCGGCGAAGTGGTGGCGTCCACCTTCGACGAGCCGCCGGCCCGTCACGTGCAGGTGGCCGAGATGGTGATCGAGAAAGCCAAGCGGCTGGTCGAGCACAAGCAGGACGTGATTATCCTGCTCGACTCCATCACCCGTCTGGCGCGTGCCTACAACACCGTACAGCCGAGTTCCGGCAAGGTGCTGACCGGTGGTGTGGATGCCCACGCGCTGGAGAAACCGAAACGCTTCTTCGGTGCCGCCCGGAACATCGAGGAAGGCGGCAGCCTGACCATCCTCGCCACCGCGCTGGTGGAAACCGGCTCGAAGATGGACGAAGTGATCTACGAAGAGTTCAAAGGTACCGGCAACATGGAACTGCATCTGGACCGCAAGGTGTCCGAGAAGCGTGTGTTCCCGGCCATCAATATCAAGAAGTCCGGCACCCGTCGTGAAGAGCGCCTGGTGGGCGAGGACGAACTGAAGAACATGTGGGTACTGCGCAAAGTGCTGCACCCGATGGACGAAATTGCCTCGATTGAATTCCTGATCGACCGTCTGAAGCAGACCAAGACCAACAATGAATTCTTCGACGCGATGAAACGCAAATAACACCGGCGCAAGATCCGGTGACAAAACAGACCGGATGTCGCAGCGCGGCATCCGGTTTTTTTTATGGCTTGCCTGAGAAATCGCCCATGGCCCGCTCCCGCCACGGTTTTCTGTCTCCGCTGACCGCATTATTGCGCGAGCCCGCCATCACCGCCGACAGCCTCCGCGGGCTGGCCGCGCACCGACGGTTGCTGCTGTTCGCTGTGATCACCGGCGCCGCGCTGCTGATCAACCAGTACCTCGCCATCAATGGCTCCCTGCGCCACCTGGTCGAGGTGCTGGCCGGCTTCACCGGCGAAGCGCGCGGCCAGCTCTGGCGCGATGTGCAACGCACCGGCTTCGCCCGCCTGATGGAACAGGCCCGCTGGGCCGGCTGGCTGCTGCTGGGCTACGTGATCCTTCCCATGCTGGTGATCCGCTTCGTACTGCGCGAGCCGCTGAAGGAATACGGCCTCGCCTGGGGCGACACCGGCACGCACTTCCGGTATTACCTGCTGTTCGGCGGCGTCATGGCCGGCATGGCATTGCTCGCGTCATTCAGCGACACCTTTCTTGACACTTATCCGTTTTATCCACTGGCCGGCCGTAGCTGGCTTGACCTGTTGCTGTGGGAAATGCTGTACGTGTTGCAGTTTTTCTGTATCGAATTCTTTTATCGCGGCGTGCTCCTGCGTGGCCTCAAGCCCGTCATGGGGATTTACGCGATCTATGTTTCCAGCCTGGTGTATCTCACCATCCATCTGCCCAAACCCTTCATGGAGTGCTTCGGCTCCCTGCTGTTCGGTCTGATCCTGTGCCTGCTGGCATGGCGCTGCCGCTCGATCTGGGGTGGGGTGCTGGTGCACGTGTGCCTGGCGGTGAGCATGGATGTGTTGTCATTGCTGCAACGCGGCGCATTGCCCACCACACTGTTGCCCTGAACGGACAAGGCCCCTTTCGGGGCCCTGTTCAGTGGTGGCGGTAACCGTCTTACAGACCGATGACGCCGCCGTCATCCTTCGTGATGACCACCGTGGACGAGCGCGGACGTGCCCCGGCCATCCCTGACGGCCAATGGCTGGTGAAGTTGCCCGGCTCGGAGCGGTCACCCGGATGCTGGATGTTGATGAACATGGTCTTGTGGTCCGGGGTCAGCGTCACACCCGTCACTTCACAATCCATCGGGCCGACCAGAAACCGCTTGATCTCGCCGGTTTCCGGAATCGCCGCCAGCATCTGATTGTTGCCAAAATCACCATCCGGGCCACTGCCGTCCTGCTGCGAACCGGACATGTCCGTCTGAATCCAGAGGATGCCGGATTCGTCATACAGCAGGCCGTCCGGGCTGGCGAAATAATTGTCTTCATCGAGATACTCGCCCGCACTCGGTACGTAGCCTTTCAAATGCTGCTGGTCACGACCGCCAAACACGAAGATATCCCAGGTAAAAGCGGCCGCCGCCGGCTCGCCGTCTTCATTCCAGCGGATAATATGGCCTGTGCGGTTCAGGACGCGCGGGTTGGCTTCATCCGCCACCTGGCGACCACTGTTGTTGGTCAGCGTGAAGTACACTTCGTTGGTCACAGGATTCACGGCCCCCCATTCAGGGCGATCCATCGGCGTTGCACCACGCATGTCGGCAGCGCTGCGCGTATTCACCAGCACATCCGCCTGGGAGGTGAACTTGATTGGGGATTCGCTCATGTCGGCCTGGAAACCCACGTCATCGAAATCCAGCGCCAGCCATTCACCCGTGCCGTCATCGTTGAAGCGCGCGACGTACAGGGTGCCATCGTCCAGCAGATCGTCGCCGGTCATGCCTTCTTCATAGTTGGCATTGGACACATACTTGTAGACGTACTCGTTGGTGGAATCATCACCGGAATAAAACACCACCGGCTTACCCACCACGGCTTGCACCGGCACCACACCTTCGTGGGCAAAACGGCCCATGGCAGTGCGTTTTTTCGGCACGCTGTTCGGATCAAACGGATCGAACTCCACCAGCCAGCCAAAATTGTTCGGCTCATTGCGGAAATCTTCAGACGCATCAGCGCCCGTGGCCGCAGTAAGGAAACGGGAGAAGTTGTCGTCGGCGGTCACTACCCCGCCTTCTTGCGCGTCATACCAGAAATTGCCCTGCCAGCCGGACACACTGTAGCGGGCCAGTTCACGCGGCATCGGGTCGATACTGGCATCGGGGTGGAAATAGCCAGCCCAGTTCTCTTCCGAGATCAGGTAAGTGCCCCATGGCGTGAAGCCACTGCCGCAATTATTCAACGTGCCGCGTGTTCTGGTGGCGTTCGGGCTGAAGGCGGTCGCCAGCAGCTCACTGCCACGCGCCGGCCCGGCAATTTCCATTTCGGTGAAGGCGGTGATACGCCGGTTCCGGCCATTGTTAAGCATTTCCCACTCGCCGTTGGCGCTTTTCTGGATTTCCACCACGGACACGCCGTGTGCATTCATCTCTTTGCGTACTTCATCCAGCGGACGCGGACGCGCCGACGGGCCGGCCGCATGAATGACCTTCTTGTCCACATACTCGTGGTTCATCACCAGCAAGCCGTGATCAGAACTGTCATCGATCGGGAAATAGTGGATGCCGTCGTGGTGCGAGCCCATCTGTTCGGCCTGATCGGCACCGGTGTTGCTACCGTCGTCCATGTACGCCGGCATGCTGCCGAGAATTGGCGTGCCCCAGGGCAGGAAGGCGCGCGCGGTGTAGCCTTCCGGCACCACGATGGCATCGTCACGACCGGCCGGGATGGCTTCAAAACCCAGACCTGCCTTGCGACGACTACTGCTGCTATCGCCCCCACAGGCTGCCAGCGTGCCCCCCAGGAAGCCGACTGCGGCCACACCCAGTGAACCCTGCAACATCGCACGGCGGGAAAAACGCGCCTGGATGATGTCTGCAAAATGACGGTTGTCAGACTGATTGGCGCATGGCTCGGGAATGTTGCCGTCCAGCACGGTGTTCGGCTGCTCGAATTTACTGTTCATGGCGTCGGGGTCCTTCAGGCTGTGTCACGTATTCGGAATGCACTACTCGGGTTGGCATAACCCTACGTTTCACAGGTGAAAGCCCGGTTATCGCCGCATGACCATTGCGCGACAGTGACGTGACGGTCCCGTGATGCAGCACACCATCCGGCTACTGCTATACTCCCCGGCACACCGGGCCTGGCAGGAGTGGGGATGAAATACGGCGACCTGCGCGACTTTATCGCGCAACTGGAACAGCGCGGCGAACTCAAGCGGATCACCCTGCAGGTGGACCCGCATCTGGAGATGACCGAAATCTGCGACCGCACCCTGCGGGCCGGCGGCCCCGCACTGCTGTTCGAGAACGTGAAGGGGTTCTCCACGCCGGTGCTGGGCAATCTGTTCGGCACGGAAAAGCGTGTGGCGCTGGGCATGGGTCGCGAATCGCTGGCCGAGTTGCGCGAGCTGGGCGAGTTGCTGGCTTTTCTGAAAGAGCCGGAGCCGCCAAAAGGCTTCCGCGATGCGCTCTCCAAGCTGCCGATCCTGAAACAGGTACTGTCGATGAACCCGAAAGTGGTCAGTTCCCCAGCCTGCCAGCAGGTGGTGGTGGAAGGCGACGAGGTTGATCTGTACCGGTTGCCTATCCAGACCTGCTGGCCCGGCGACGCCGGCCCGCTGGTGACCTGGCCTTTGGTCGTGACGCGCGGGCCGAACAAGGCCCGGCAGAACCTGGGGATCTACCGCCAGCAACTGATCGGCCGCAACAAGCTGATCATGCGCTGGCTGAGTCATCGTGGTGGCGCGCTGGATTTCCAGGAATGGCAGCAGGCGCATCCCGGCCAGCCGTTCCCGGTCTCGGTGGCGCTGGGTGCCGACCCGGCCACCATTCTCGGTGCCGTCACGCCAGTGCCGGATTCATTGAGCGAATACGGTTTCGCCGGCCTGCTGCGTGGCAGCCGCACCGAGGTGGCCGAGTGCCTCGGCAATGAGCTGCAAGTGCCGGCCAGCGCGGAGTTCGTGCTGGAAGGCTGCATCTATCCGGATGAATACGCGGATGAAGGGCCGTTCGGTGACCATACCGGCTATTACAACGAAGTGGACCGCTTCCCGGTGTTCACGGTGGAGCGCATCACGCACCGTCGCGATCCGATCTATCACAGCACCTACACCGGTCGCCCGCCGGATGAGCCGGCCGTGCTGGGTGTGGCGATGAACGAGATTTTCGTACCGATCCTGCGCCGGCAATTTCCCGAGATCACCGATTTTTATCTGCCACCGGAAGGTTGCTCCTACCGCATGGCGGTGGTGACCATGAAGAAGCAATACCCCGGCCACGCCAAGCGCGTAATGATGGGTGTCTGGTCGTTCCTGCGGCAGTTCATGTACACCAAGTTCGTGATCGTCTGCGACGACGACATCAATGCACGCGACTGGAAAGACGTGATCTGGGCCATGACCACGCGCATGGACCCGATACGCGACACCACGCTGGTGGACAACACCCCCATTGACTACCTGGACTTCGCCTCACCAGTGTCTGGCCTGGGTTCCAAGATCGGCTTTGATGCGACCAACAAATGGCCGGGTGAAACGCACCGCGAATGGGGCCGGCCGATCGTCATGGACAACGCCGTGAAAGAACGGGTCGATGCCATCTGGGACGAGTTGGGCATTTTCCCGCCGGGTAACGCGCCGGACGCCT
>NZ_AQOR01000065.1 GCF_009846755.1 Alcanivorax sp. S71-1-4 | reverse complement strand
TGAGGTGGGCGAGACCGGTGTGGCACCGGGGTTTGTCTGTCAGCCTGCCGGAACGCTGATCAGCGGCCGGATTGAGACGTTGGCGCAACAGGGCCAGGCCGTGACGGGCCTGCCTGGCTGGCCGCTGCAGGTGACGGACGCGGCGGGCCGGGTGCTGGTGGAGGTGACCACCCAGGGCACCGGAGAGTTTCGGCTGCGCCTGCCAGAGCGTCACGCAGGCACCGACCTGTATGTGCGGGCGCCGGTGCCGCCAGGCTGGCAGCTTGCCGCCCGTACACCGGCCCGGTGGGTGGATGGCCAGGGCTGGCGACTGCCGGCCGGCACCGAAACCGCCTACACCGGCCTGCGCCTGCAACTGCTGCGCGAAGGCCGGCTCGAGCCACCCCCACCGCGTGTCGTGGCACCCGGCGCGACAGAGCTGCTGCCTTTTCGTTTCCAGGCCGGTTCGGACAGCCAGGTCCGTTTTCATTACGTGCCGCCAGCCGAGGCCGAGTGGGAGCATACCCTGCTGCTTGATCCGACCTGCCAGGGCGAGTCGCTCTACCAGGATATCTCGCTCAGCCGCTGGCTATCGGTGGAGGCAGGCGCGGCCGTCTGTGTGCGTCTGCGGTTGCGTGTGCCACTGCAGACAGAGCCGACCGTCGAGGATGCGCTGTTCACGCTGGAGGCAGAAGTCCGCGCGCCGGACACTGGCGTTGACCTGCCGCGTCAGGACGCGTCGGTGCACGTCATGGTCATGCCGCGCGACTGACCCCCACGTTGCCCTGCCGGAAATTTCTTCGCGGGCTCTTGAAAACGATTTCCCCGTCGCCACTTTTGCCCCTGTGACAACCCGGCCGGTTGAAAACGTCACGTGTCTCATACCATTTGTGCATAGCGTTGCGCAGGTGCCGCAGGGTTCGTTGTCGCGAACCGGGCCTGAGTGACGCGTATCGGAGGAGTTATGATGAACACCGAGTTTTCCCTGGCGCCGCTGTTCCGTCACAGCGTAGGGTTTGACCGTTTCAATGAACTGCTGGACTCCGCGCTGCGTGCGGATCAGTCCAGCACGTACCCCCCTTACGACATCGTTCGTGAAGGCGAAGACCGTTATCGCATCGTGATGGCCGTGGCGGGTTTTTCCCGCGACATGCTGCAGATTACTGCGCGTGAAAACCAGCTCACGGTGACCGGTCGCCAGAGCACGGAGAAAAACCTGAACCCGGAGCACGCCGAACAAACCTGGCTGCACCGGGGCATCGCGCGTCGCAATTTCGAACGCAGTTTCCGCCTGGCCGATCATGTGCAGGTGGAAGGTGCCGAGATGCGCGATGGCCTGCTGGAAATTTCCCTGCGCCGCGTGGTGCCGGAAGCCAGCCGCCCGCGTCAGATCGAGATCGCCCACTGACGTAGTCAGTCAGGCAACAGTTATCCTCAGCGCTCTGCGGCTGATAACCATTGGTTATCAGCCGTTTTTCTTTATGGCGAGAAAGTCTAGCCAGAGGCTTGCCCCTGTTCACGCACACGGCGTGATACTGGACCTGCTACGACACAGCGGCACGCTGAGGCCGCTGTCAAAGAAAAGGGCAGGCACAGGAGGCGCTGCATGAAACGGTTCTATTACATGACGCAGTCACTGCCGAGTGTTACCGGCATCAATCAGGATCTGGCGGCCGAAGGCATCGGCCCAAATCGTATTTCCGTGATGGGCCGCGATGTGGCCGAGCTGGAGCGGGCGCATGTGCATGCGGTCTCGCCCTGGGACCAGACCGACATCATGCACAGCGGCTTCCTCGGCGCGGCCATCGGGCTGGTGGTCGGCCTGCTGGTCGGGCTGGCGCTGATGGCGATGGACCCGTTCGGCGTATCAATGAACATGTGGGCGGTGTGGATTGCCGGCGCCTTTTTCCTGTTTCACGGCGCCTGGTTTGGCGGCCTGATCGGGCTGTCACGCCGGAATCATCACCTGATGCGCTATCTTACCGAGGTGGAGCGGGGCAATTATCTGGTCATGGTGGACGCCGACGATGAAGACCAGGCCCGGCGTGTGCACCGGGTGATGACCGGCAAGCACCGCGAAGCCACCATGGCCGGCGAAGAAGACGGCTACAGTCCCTTTTTCTGACGGGTTCCCTACACCGCCCTGCACCGATGCCGTGAACGCGGCATCGGTTTTTGCGTTGCTTTGTCCCATGACGTTCAAGCCTGTTGAAACGCATCGTGATGAGCCTGTCAGATTGGCTTGTTGTCCGGCGTCGTAGACAGGCATTATGCGGGATCGCGGTAACAGGGGGCCGCGATCCCGGCGTGCTGTACGACCCGGGACACACTTGAACACTTGGTTTGCGCGTTTTTCGCATAACAGGGGCGGAGTATTGAACGGCAAGAAAGAGCTACGATGTGACGACGCATCAGAGCGCACGCTATCGGAGAATGCCGGGATCGATCATGCTGGCACAGAGCCCACCGACGCGCTCAGCGCCGTCATCAATGACATCCATTTTCGCGATGCCCGCCATATTTTCACCACCTTCCGGGGAGCATGGCAGTTATCCATGCCGGAGCAGGATGATGCGGCGGGCTTCTATGCGGTGCTGGAAGGGCGCCTGGGGTGCCTGCTCGATACCGGCGAGCTGTATCGGGCCGAGGCCGGTGATGTGCTGCTGTTTCCGGGCGGCGATGGCCACCGGCTGATCTCGCTGCCAGACACCGATGCCTCACGCGCCGAATGCCTGACCCATGTGCTGGGCGCCATGCGTACCGGCGAGCGGCAGATCACCCTGGGCAGCGGCACCATGGAAGTCTCAATGATGATGTGCCGCTTCCGCATCGACCGGGCGCGCGCGCGCATGCTGACCAGCATGCTGCCGTCAGTGGTGCATGTCAGCGGGGGTAACCCGCCGGCCTGGCTGGTGCTGGGTATCCAGTTTGCCCGCATCGAGCTGGCCAGCGCCGCACCGGGCAACGACGCCATCCTGAATCGTCTGGTGGACGTGCTGTTTATCCAGTGTGTGCGTTACTGCATGGACACGGGCCTGTCGGGGAGCCGGGGCTGGCTGGCCGGGCTGCGGGACGCCGGCCTGGCGCGGGCGCTGGCGGCGATGCATGAACGGCCCGGCGATCTGTGGACCGTGGCGACACTGGCGCAGACGGCCGGGCTGTCGCGCTCGGCGTTTGCGGCACGGTTTCGGGAACTGGTGGGAGAATCGCCGCTCGCGTATCTCGGCGTGTTGCGAATGCGCCAGGCGGAACAGTTGCTGCAACGCACGCCACTGTCGCTGACGGCCATCGCCGAACAACTGGGCTATCAATCGAGCCAGGCGTTTAACCGGGCCTTCCGGCGACATGCCGGTGTGAGCCCCGGACGTTTCCGACGCACGGTGTAGCGACGGGGTTTTACATCCACCGCCAGAGCGGGGATGATTTGTGACATTGCCCACACTTCATCGGGGAGCCGGCCTGGGTGCCGGCACAGAATGTGGGCCGCGACCGGCATGGCGATACCGCATCGGTTAACCTGAACGGCATTGCGAATGCGCCCCGCGTGCGTCGTCGTGACGCTCGCGTCGGCCTACACAAGAAGAATAACGAGATGCTCAATCAGACGCTGCTCTACACCTTGCTGCTGTATGGCAGTGCCGTCAGTGCTGCCCTGGTAGCGCTGATCATGGCGCAGTTCTGGCGCCGTGAACGGCACCTGGCCTATCTGCTCTGGACCCTGGGCTTCGCCCTGGCGGCGGTCCGCTATCTGTTACCCAGTGTCACCACCGCGCGCGGCGAGACCGCGATTCTGGCCGGCCTGGCGGCTGAATATGCCTCCGGTGGCCGTGGCCTGCTGATGCTCGCCGGTGCCTGGCTGTTTGCCGGCCGCAGCCTGCCACGCGCCAGCGTACTGTGGATGCTGCTGCCACTGGGCTGGCTGGGGCTGGCCTGGGCGGTGGGCATGGCCTCACCGTGGCGCGCCTTGCCGCTGTCGTTGCTCGGTTCGGCCGGGTACGCCGCGCTCGCGTGGAGCTTCCTGATGCGCCAGCCGGACTACCGCTGGCACGGCCACCGTTTTTTTGCGCTCGCCTGCGGGCTGATGGCGCTGCACCTGCTGAACTATCCGCTGTTGCACTATTCCCCCTGGATGCCCTGGGGCTATGCGGTGGCGCAGGGGCTGCACTACATGATGGCGATCACCCTGATGCTGGTCTGGGGGCGGCGCGAACAGCGGCTGGCAGCGCAGGCACTGGACGCCGGTGAGCGGGCGCTGCAGCACGTACGCCACAGCCATCGGCGCGAGTGGGAACTGCGCACCTGGACCGATACCTTGCTGAGCCAGATTTCCGATGGGGTGGTGATCTGCTCTACCGAGGGCATGGTCACCGGCTTCAACCGGGCCGCCGAACGGATTTTTGGCTACGACGCCGAGCAGGTGCTGGGGCAACCCGTCACTATGCTGGCGCCGCCCGCGCTGCATGAAACGCAACGGCATTCGCTGCTGCGGCTGAGTTCGCGGACCTTGCCGGGGAAAGTCGGTTCGCGGCCCTGGGAGTTCACCGCACGGCATATTACCGGCCGGCTGTTCCCGGTGGAGATCAGCGTTTCGGACATGGAAATTGATGAAGAGCGCCAGTTCATCGCCATCGTCCGCGACGTGTCCGAGCGCCGGCGACAGGAAGAAAAGCTGGCCTACCTGGCCGATCACGACGGCCTCACCGGGTTGCCGAACCGGCGCTGTTTCGAGCGTCGCCTGGGTGAACACCTGGCGGGCTGCCAGGGCGGGTTGCTGGCGTTTCTCGACCTGGATGACTTCAAGCTGCTCAACGATTCACTCGGCCACAAGGCCGGGGATGCTGCATTGAGGGCGATGTCGCGCCGGCTGACGGTGCTGGCAGGTGAAAACCTGCTGGCGGCGCGCTACAGCGGTGATGAATTCGTATTGTTTGTGCCGCAAGCGGCGCCGGACGACGAGCAGGACTGGGTGGAGCGGCTGGTGGCCGCCGTGCGCCAGCCGATCGCGTTCAACGGGGTGGAATTCATGCTCAGCGGCAGCATCGGGCTGGCGCATTTCCCCGAGCACGGGCAGGACGTCGAGGAACTGGTGCGCAGCGCCGACCTGGCCATGTACGAGGCCAAGCGCGCGGGCAAGAACAAGCATGACTACTACCGCCCGGCCATGCTCGCCCAGCTCAATCACAAGGCCGAAATCGCCACGCTGCTCAAGCGGCTCGACCCGGACCGCGAACTGTGGCTGGCGTTCCAGCCGCGCATGCGCATTGACGGGCGGCAACTGGCCGGCGCCGAGGTGTTGCTGCGCTGGCGCACACCGGACGGGCGCACCATTCCGCCGGATGAATTCATTCCCGTGGCCGAGGAAACCGGCCAGATCCTGCGCCTGGGATACTGGGTGATGGAACAGGCCTGCCGCACGCTGTCGCGCTGGCCCGCGCAACGGGAACCGCTGGTGCTGTCGATCAACCTGTCCGCGCGGCAGTTGTTCGATGAGCGGCTGGTGGAGCGCATCGAAGCGCTGCGCCAGCGTTATCATCTGTCTGCCTCGCAACTGGAATTCGAGATCACCGAAAGCTCGGCCATGCGTGACATGCAGGATGCGGTACGCGTGCTGAGCCGCTTGCGCGCGCTGGGCTATGGCCTGTCGCTGGACGATTTCGGCACCGGCTTTTCATCGCTCTCGCACCTGCGCAGCCTGCCGGTGGACACGGTGAAGATCGACCGTTCGTTCATTCGTGACATGGAAGAGGACCGGCATGACCGTGTGCTGGTGGCGAGCATCATCGAACTGGCCGCCAACCTGGACCTGAATGTGCTGGCCGAAGGGGTGGAAACCGAAGGCCAGTTGCGGCTGCTGGATTCGCTCGGCTGCGATGATGTGCAGGGTTATCTGGTGGCGCGGCCACTGAACGAGGAAGAATTCCTGCGCGACATACTCAATGCCTGGGCGCAGCGCGCCATGGCACTTTGAGAACCCGGACACGGCGTGTCTGTGCTGGCCGGCGGTTGCAAAGCGACACGCCTTTGGCCACAATGCGCGCCTCCTGACCGGCGTGCCCGGCCAGTGTGCAATGGTGGCCCCGTTGGTCCCCCCGCAATGATCAGCTGTGAACCCCGCCAGGCCCGGAAGGGAGCAACGGTAGCAGTGACATCGTGTGCCGGGGTGTGGCTGGCGGGGCCGCCTCCATTTACGCCTTCCCGCTTTCCCCGATCCTGTTTGCCGGCCCGGCTCCCGCTGGCAGTCGCGCCCCCGCTGGGCTAGCATTGCTGTCTTCCCTCAATGGCTGCGGATTTCATGAATTATCAGGTTCTTGCGCGCAAATACCGGCCTCGCACCTTCGCCGAGCTGGTGGGTCAGGAGCACGTCTCGAAAGCGCTCACCCACGCGCTGGACCAGGACCGCCTGCACCATGCCTACCTGTTCACCGGTACCCGTGGCTGCGGCAAGACCACCATCGCCCGGATCCTCGCCAAATGCCTGAACTGCGAGCAGGGTGTCAGCTCGCAACCCTGCGGTGTGTGCGACAGTTGCCGCGAGATCGCCGAAGGGCGGTTTGTCGACCTGATCGAAGTGGACGCGGCCAGCCGTACCAAGGTCGAGGACACCCGCGAGCTGCTCGACAATGTGCAGTACGCGCCCACGCGTGGCCGCTACAAAGTCTATCTGATCGATGAAGTGCACATGCTCTCCGCGCACAGTTTCAACGCGCTGCTGAAAACGCTGGAAGAGCCACCGCCACACGTCAAGTTTCTGCTCGCCACCACCGACCCGCAGAAGCTGCCGGTCACGATCCTGTCGCGTTGTCTGCAGTTCAACCTGAAAGGGTTGCCGGCGGACCGGATTGCCAGCCACCTGAAAGTGCTGCTTGAGCGCGAGATGATCCGCTTCGAGGAACCGGGCCTGATGTTGCTGGGCCGGGCTGCGCGCGGGTCCATGCGTGACGCGCTGAGCCTGACTGACCAGGCCATTGCCTTCAGCGGCGAGCAACTGAGCGAAACCAGTATTGCCGCCATGCTCGGCACGGTGGACCGCGCCCATGTGCTGGTGCTGCTGCGCGCGCTGGCCGGCGGTGAGCCTGCCGGCGTGCTGGCGGCGCTGGACCAGGTGGCCGAGCACAGCCCGGATGAGCTGTCGCTGCTGGACGAAACCATCAATACCCTGCATCGCCTGGCGGTGGCGCAGATCGTGCCCGAACGCGAGAGTGACAGCGCCATCACCGAACTGGCGGCGGCGTTTCAGGCCGAACAACTGCAGCTGTTCTACGACATCGCCGTACGCGGTCGCCGCGACCTGTCGGACGTGCCGGATGCCCGTGCCGGGCTGGAGATGATCCTGTTGCGCATGCTGGTGTTCCGCCCCGATGGTGTCCTCGCGGGGGGCACAGACCCGGCAAAAAAGCCCGCTGAGCCGGTGCCGGGTCGTCCGGTGCCG
>NZ_AQOR01000064.1 GCF_009846755.1 Alcanivorax sp. S71-1-4 | reverse complement strand
AAAGGCGCCGCCAGGGCCGGCGCGGCGGCAGGGGCGGGAACAGGGGCTGCACTGTGCGCGCCCACTGGCCCGGGGGCACTGGCCTGCGCATTGGCGGGTGGTGTGGTGTCCTGGGTGGCGACCGACTGGGCGTTGCTGAAGATCGATGAATATGCCAACCGCGATGAACTGATTGACGACCTGCGGGTGTCCCTGGCGGAGGAGCGGCTGCAACTGGAAGCCCAGTTGCGTGCGGCTTACGACACGGTGATCGCGGCGCAATACGGCGGCATGCGCGAGGACATCCAGCGTACGTTCAGCCCCGTATCAATGCCGGTAGGGTGGGTAGAGCCAAAGGCGAAACCCACCGGGTCCATGTGACGTACTGCTCGCACAAAATCATCGAAACTGCCCACCGCCCAAGCCTGAAGTGGCACACAGGGGGCTGGCAACCATCGCACAGAACTATCTAAACGGCCTGCCCAAAGGCCGGATCGTTTCGATATTTTTGCGGGAGTGAATAACGGGCATGGACATGGTGGGTTTCGCCTTTGGCTCAACCCACCCTACTTTTCCACGCCAGTGCGCCGAGAATAATGACGCGCAGCTGTTTTTCCGCCGTGCGGATCAGGAACTGTTCTTCCTCTGCGTCACCGGCGGGCAGGTCAAGAATCTGCTCGGTCAGTGACGTCATGTTGTTCACCACCAACCCGGCCATCATCTGCAGATCCTCGGCGCTGACCTGATTGAGCATCGGGAAGCGTGACAGGTCGGTGGCCAGCTCGCTGGTGAACAGCCGTATCTCCTGGCGAATGGCGGTGCGGATTGCCGGGCTGCCGCTGAAGCGCTCCTTGGCGACAAACTGAAAGTGCCGCGCATTGGCGCGCACGTAGGCGACATAGGTTTCCATTGACTGCCGCATGACCTGCTTCACCGGCACGCTGGTGGAGCGCACTTCCCGCATCAGCTGGCGCAGGGTGCGGAAGGATTCATCCACCAGTGCCAGCCCCAGCGAGTCCATGTCCGGGAAGTGTCGGTAGAAGGCCGTCGGTACCACGCCGGCCTTGCGGGCCACCAGCCGCAAGGACAGGGCGGTGAAATTGTCTTTCTTTTCAACGAGTTCGAGTGCGGCATCCATCAGCGCGCGGCGGGTGCGCCCGCGTCGCGGGTCGCGGCGTGTCTCGGTGCTGGGTTCCATGAGGCGGTGGTGTCCGGCTGTTCGTGTGTACAGGATTGTGGCCTCTGGCTCCCTCAAAAGAAAGCGGCCTCGGGTGTTCACTTTGCAACTTGTTGAATATAAAAGAATATACATTATTTTGTGTACGGGTGTTGACATTGCATGGTCGGCAAAAATAAAGTGTACGCATGTTCACATCAATAGCCGGAGTCGCTGTCATGAACACAGGGAACATCGCCGAGCGCAAGAATCCGGGCCTGAGCCGCCTGGGATATCGCCTGCTGGATAACGCCGTTACCCGGGCGCTGGCCTCGCCGCTGTCCGTGGATGACTACCTGAGCCAGTTCAATCCGCTCTGGTCCGTCAGTGAAGTGCGCGGCCGCATCACCCGCACCGTGCGCGAAACCGCCGACGCGGTGACGCTGCATATCCGCCCCAACCAGCACTGGCAGGGCCATCAGGCCGGCCAGCATCTGGTGCTGGGCGTGGAGATCGGTGGCGTACGTTATACCCGCTGCTTCTCTATCTCGTCCGCGCCGGCCACGCAGGGTGAAATCACCGTGTCGGTGAAGCGCAACGGCAACGGCCTGGTCAGCAACTATCTGGTCGACAAGGCCCAGGCCGGCGAAATCCTGCATCTGAGTCAGGCGCGTGGTGATTTCCTGCTGCCGCAGGACGAGGCGCCGCTGCTGATGATCAGTGGCGGCAGCGGCATCACGCCGCTGATGGCCATGCTGCGCCAGCGGGCGGCCCTCGGCGGCAGTGGCAGCGTGGTGTTCGTGCATTACAGCAACAGCTACGCAGACACCTTGTTCTACGGTGAGTTGCGGGCGCTGGCAGCGCGTTGCGACTGGCTTGATCTGCGTCTGGTGATTGGCCAGGGCACCCCGATTGGTGAAGACCGGCGCGGTCTGTTCAGCATTGAGCAGCTGGATGAGCTGGTGCCGGATGCCAGCGCCCGCACTGCGCTGCTGTGCGGGCCGCCGCCGCTGATGGAACGTGTCAACGAGGCGTTCACCGCCCGTGGCTGGGCGCGCCCGGCGCAGGAACAGTTTCAGGTCAAACTCGCTGCGGTGGCGGGCGAGGGCCAGGTGAGATTCGTGAAAAGCGGCCGTGAAGCCAGTGGTGAAGCCGCGCCGAACTTGCTCGAACTGGCCGAAGGGCAGGGCTTGAACCCGCCGTCGGGTTGCCGCATGGGTATTTGCCATGGCTGCAAATGCCGCGTGCAGGAAGGCCAGGTCCGTGACCTGCGCAACGGTGAAGTGCGCACCGTGCGTGACGAAGACATTCAACTCTGTGTGCATGCCGCTGCGGGCAGCGTGCAACTGGAACTTTGACCGGCGGTTAGAACATCGCCTGTACGGATGGTGCTGAAGAGCGCGCCGTCACATCAGATCAGATTGGGAGAACGGACATGAATGCAGCAGTATCAGCCAGTGCGCTTGCTCAAACCACCACGCCGGTCCCCCGTGGCTGGCGCCACCTGAGTGCCGAACAGGTCGAAGCCTTCGGCGCCGACATCGAAGCGGTGCGCCGCGAAGTGATGGAATCCCTGGGCGAACGCGATGCGCGCTATATCCGCCGGATTCTGAAAACCCAGCGTTACTCGGAGATCGCCGGGCGCGGTCTGCTGTTCCTGGGCTTCCTGCCGCCGGCCTGGCTGGCGGGGACGGCGCTGCTGTCGTTGTCGAAGATCCTCGAGAACATGGAGATCGGTCACAACGTCATGCACGGTCAGTGGGACTGGCTGAAAGACCCGGCGCTGAACTCCGCCACCTACGACTGGGACAACACCTGCCCGGCGGAACAATGGAAGCACTCGCACAACTATATGCACCACACCTACACCAACATCGTCGGCAAGGACCGCGATGTCGGCTATGGCATCCTGCGCATGTCGGATGACCAGCCGTGGCATCCGGTGTATCTGGCGCAGCCGGCCTATAACTGGGTGCTGGCCGGCCTGTTCCAGTGGGGCGTGGCGCTGCACGACCTGGAGTTCGAGCGCGTCGGCAAGGACAAGAGCTGGACGGAAGTGCGCCAGCAACTGCGTCAGATCTGGAAAAAGTCCAGCAAGCAGGTGCTCAAGGATTACCTGCTGTTCCCGGCGCTGGCCGGCCCGGGCTTCCTGTTTACGCTGGCGGGGAACGTGACCGCCAACCTGGTGCGTAACCTGTGGTCCTACGCGGTGATTTTCTGCGGTCACTTCACCGACGGGGTGGAGATGTTCTCCGAGGAAGATATCGTCGGCGAAACGCGGGCGCGCTGGTACCTGCGCCAGTTGCTTGGCTCAAGCAACCTGGAGGGCGGGCGTGCCTTCCATATCCTCACCGGCCACCTCAGCCACCAGATTGAGCATCACCTGTTTCCGGACATGCCGGCGCACCGCTATGCGGAAATCGGCTCGAAAGTGCAGGCCATCTGCGAGAAATATGACCTGCCCTACAACACCGGCAGCCTGCCGCGTCAGTTCGGTACGGTGATGAAGCGCATCCTGCGTCTGTCCCTGCCGGGTCGCCGCAAGCCGGCACTGGCCTGAGGTCTCCGACGGTCGGGCGCCGGGCCGGCAGCCTGCCGGTTCCGGCCCCGGCCCCGGCTGTGCTAATCTGCCGGTTCTTCAAGCACTGTCAGGATAACCAAGCAGGATGGCAGAACTGACTGATTCAGGTGTGCTGCTGCGCATGGCCTACACCGCCATGCGCGCGGCCGGCATCGACGCTGACGCGGTACTCCAGAAAGTGGGCCTGCAGGCCTCAGTGCTCAAGCAGGCTGATCTGCGCACCCCCCATGACGCCCAGGAATGGTTTTGGCAGGCGGCGGAGGAAGTCTCCGGTGATCCGCATGTCGGCCTGCACCTTGGCGCCCATATCCCGATCTTCAAAGGGCAGGTGCTCGAGTACCTGTTTCTGAGCAGCTCCACGTTCGGCGAAGGTCTGCGCCGGGCCCTCAATTACCAGCGCCTGCTGTCCGACGCCGCCCGGGGCGAGCTGGAGGAAGAGGGCGACACGGTGGTGCTCAAACAGATGTTCTGGAGCCGCCGTCTGCACCATTTCAATGAGTGCGGCATGGTCGGCATCATCAAGTTCTTCCGCTTTGTGACGGATGGCGCGTTCGAGCCACTGCAGATCTGCTTCAAGCACTCCGCGCATGCCGACATGGAAGAGTACGACCGCATCTTCGGCTGCCCGATCCTGTTCGACCAGGAGCATACCGGCCTGCGCTTTGACCGCAGCCTGATGGACCTGCCTTCTTCTCACCATGAACCGGAATTGCTCCGCCTGCACGAACAGCTCGCCATCGAGCAGGTGGCGCGTCTGGAAAAGCAGGACCTGGTGGCGCAAGTGAACCGGCTGATTGCGGAGCTGCTGGAATCCGGCCACGCCAACCTGGAAGACGTGGCGGCACGGCTGAACATCAAGCCGCGTCAGTTGCGTACCCGGCTGGCGGATGCCGGCACCAACTTCAACCAGCTGGTGGCCGACTACCGCTGTCGCCTGGCCAAGCGTTTGCTGGGTGGCACGGAAGAATCCATTGATGAGATCGTCTACCTGACCGGCTTCTCCGAGCCGAGCACGTTCTATCGCGCCTTCAAGCGGTGGGTCGGCATGACGCCGATCGAGTACCGCAAGGCGAAAAGCGACGAGTAGCAGGGGTTTAATCTGGCCCTTGAGGCCGAACATAAAAAAACGCGGGCCGGGCCCGCGTTTTTTTATGCGCAACTGCCGCGAGTGATCAGGCGCCGAGCAGGCTCTGGCCACACACGCGGACGACATTGCCGCTCACGCCCTGGGAGGCCGGGCTGGCGAAGAAGGCGATGGTTTCCGCCACGTCCACCGGCTGGCCGCCCTGGTTCATGGAGTTCATGCGGCGGCCGGCTTCGCGGATCGCAAACGGAATCGCAGCGGTCATCTGCGTTTCGATAAAACCCGGTGCAACCGCATTGATGGTGATATTGCGGTCGGCCAGTTCACCGGCCATGCCCTGCACCATGCCGATCACCGACGCCTTGGACGTGGCATAGTTGGTCTGGCCCATGTTGCCGGCGATGCCGGAGATCGAGCTGACGCAGACAATGCGACCGCCCTCGTTGAGCGTGCCGTCTGCCAGCAGGCGGGCGTTGATGCGCTCTTCGGAGGCAATGTTGATGTCGATCACCATGTCCCAGAACTTGTCCGGCATGCCGGCCATGGTCTTGTCACGGGTCACGCCGGCGTTGTGCACGATGATGTCCAGGCCGCCGAGTTCGCGTGCCTTGTCGCTGATCAGTTGCGGCGCGTCGGCGGCGGTGATGTCGCCTTCCAGTGCAATGCCGTTGATGCGCGAAGCGACTTCGTTCAGGTCCTCGGCCATTGGCGGAATATCCAGCACGATCACGCGTGCGCCGTCACGGGCCAGCACCTGCGCGATGGCGGCACCGATGCCGCGCGCGGCGCCAGTGACCAGCGCAGTCTTGCCGGACAGCGGCTGGTTCCAGTCAAAGCCCTGGCCGGTGAAGCCGGCGTCGCCGACACGCACGACCTGGCCGGACACATAGGCGGATTTCGGCGACAGGAAGAAGTGCAGTGCGCCGGCAAGCTGGCTCTCTGCGCCGGCATCGGCATAGACGAGGTTGGCGGTGGCGCCGCTCTTGATCTCTTTGCCCAGGCTCTTGACCAGCCCTTCGAGGCCGCGTTGCGGAATGCGCTGCTCGATAGCGCAGGTTTCCGGGGTGCGCCCGATCACCACGATGCGGCCGCATTTTTCCAGCTTGCGGACCACCGGGTTGAAGAAATCCCAGATAGCGCGCAGCTCGCTGGTGTTCTGGATGCCGGTGGCATCGAACACCAGCGCCTTGAAGCGCTGGCCGTCTTCGCGGCTCGGGCTGTAGGCATTGACCTGTTCGCCGGCGGCTTCGGCGGCCTTGCGGATATCTGCTTCGGCAGCGGCGCCGGCCAGGGTGCTGACAACCGCTTCCGGGGCCGATTTCAGCGTCGCCAGCACGCTTTGCGCGGCACTGCCGCCGGCAGCGGCGCCCAGCACCACGCCGCCCTTGATAAAGGACACGGCGCCGGGCTCAAAGCGCTCGAGCATTACGGGAATCGGCAGGTTCATCGCGCTGAAGACTTTCTTGCCAACGGCGGAGTTGGCAATGGCCTGATAGACGTCGCTCATTATCCTCACCTTGAGAGTAGGTAATCCGGTTGATGTGGGGGCGTGCATGCGGCGCTGGGCCGCAGCAGGGTGCGCCAGAGACAGCACCTTAACATGGGCACCCCCAGGCTGGGCGCTATTGAAGCACCACGCGCCCCGGTCGATATTGACCCGCAGCGGAAGCCGGGTTGGCGGCACAGCCAATGAGCGCGCAGGGCATCTGGCTAGACTGCGCGCACTGTTCTTGTTTAGCTTGGTTCTTTATAGCTTGGCTCTGCGTGCGCGCCCCGCGCCGCCCTGACCGGAGGAAGGAAGATGTTAGCAGCCAGTAAAGTACGTAGAGTGGCCATCATCGGTGGCAACCGGATTCCGTTCGCACGCAGCAACACCGCCTATTTCGGTGTGTCCAATCAGGACATGCTGACCGCCGCCCTCCAGGGCCTGGTGCAGCGCTTCAACCTGAAGGGCGAGCGCATCGGTGAAGTGGCCGCTGGCGCGGTGATGAAGCACTCCCGCGATTTCAACCTGGTGCGCGAATGCGTGCTCAGCTCTGGCCTGGCGCCGGAAACCCCGGCTTACGATCTGCAACAGGCCTGCGGCACCGGCCTGGAAGCAGCGCTGCTGGTGGCGAACAAGATTGCCCTCGGCCAGATCGACAGCGGCATCGCCGGTGGCGTGGACACCACCTCCGACGCACCGCTGGGCGTCAACGATGAAAAGCGCAAAGTGTTCATGGCCATCAACAAGGCCAAGACCAACGGCGAGAAAGCCAAGCTGGCGCTGAAACTGCTGAACCCGAAATGGTTCCTGCCGGATATCCCGAAAAACGCCGAGCCGCGCACGGGCCTGGCGATGGGTGACCACGCCGCCATCACGGCGGTCGAGTGGGGTGTGACCCGCGAAGCGCAGGACAAGCTGGCGCTGGCCTCGCACAAGAACCTGGCCAAATCCTATGAAGACGGCTGGCAGAAAGACCTGATCTCCCCGTTCAAGGGCCTGGAGCGCGACAACAACCTGCGCGGCGATTCCACCCTGGAAAAGCTCTCCAGTCTGAAGCCGGTGTTCGGCGGCCCGGACGGCACCATGACGGCGGCCAACTCCACGCCGCTGACCGACGGCGCCTCCGCTGTGCTGCTGGCTTCGGAAGAGTGGGCCAAAGAGCGCGGCCTGCCGGTGCTGGCCTATCTGACACTGGGCGAAGCTGCCGCGGTGGATTTCGTCAACAAGAAGGAAGGTCTGCTGATGGCGCCGGCCTATGCCGTGCCGAGCATGCTCGACAAGCTGAACCTGACACTGCAGGACTTCGATTTCTACGAAATCCACGAAGCCTTTGCTTCGCAGGTGCTGGCGACGCTGAAAGCCTGGGAAGACGACAACTTCTGCAAGACCCGTCTGGGCCGTGACAAGCCGCTGGGCAGCATCGACATGAGCAAGCTGAATGTGAAAGGCAGCTCGCTGGCCGCGGGCCACCCGTTCGCCGCTACCGGCGGCCGCATCCTGGCCAACGCGGCCAAGCTGCTGAACGAAAAAGGCGCCGGCCGCTGCCTGATTTCCATCTGCGCAGCAGGCGGGCAGGGTGTGGTGGCGGTGCTCGAAAAGTAAGGCATCCGCCAGTGCGTCACAATGAATGAGGGGCCAGCTCGGCCCTTCATTTTTTGTGGAGTAGGGTGGGTAGAGCCAACGGCGAAACCCCCCATGTCCATGCCTGTTATTCACTCCCGCAAAAATATCGAAACTACCCCTCTACGGAGATGGGCAGTTTCAGTGGTTCTGTGCGAGCAGTGCGTGACATGGTCCCGGTGGGTTTCGCCTTTGGCTCTACCCACCCTACCGCCAGCCGGCGGCGGGACGCGCCGCACGACGATGCGTTATTCTTTCTCCGGTTTTCCCAGCACAGCTACCATCAACCGCACTGCTTC
>NZ_AQOR01000063.1 GCF_009846755.1 Alcanivorax sp. S71-1-4 | reverse complement strand
TCTGCCTGATTGTTAAAGAGCGCTTCGCTTCGAGGCAGGGCCTCGTCGAGAGAGCGGCCATTCTACTGATCGGCCGCTCCCTGTCAAACACTTTCTACAGCTTTTTTCAGGGATTTCAGGACAGGCGAAATACTGACCAGCACTGGCTGGCGCAGCCCCGCCTCAGACCACCATCACACGGGCAATCTTCTTCTTACCGGCCTGGACCACATACGCCTGCCCACGCCGAAGCACCAACCCCGGATCAGCCTGGACACCGTCCACATAGACTGCGCCGCGGGCCAGCACATCCTTGGCCGCCTTGCCGTTCTGCACCAGCCCGGCATCCCGCAGGGCATCCAGCAGCCGCAACCCCTCGTCTCCGGCACCTAGCTCCATTTCCGGCAGGTTCTCCGGAATGTCGCCCAGAGCGATCTGGTTGCCGGCGGAGCGCGGCGCGGCGGCGGCGGCGGCGGCATCGTGGAAACGGGTGATCAGCTCGTCTGCCAGCACCTTCTTCGCCTCCTGCGGGGTGCCGGCTGCTTCGGCCTGCGCCTTCATTGCCGCCACCTCCTCCAGACTCCGCAGGCTGAGGAGCTCGAAGTAGCGCCAGACCAGTTGGTCCGGTACCGACAGCAATTTGCGGTACATCTCCCCAGGAGCGTCCGTCACGCCAATATAGTTACCCAGAGACTTGGACATCTTCTGCACGCCATCCAGCCCCTCCAGGATCGGCACCGTGATGCAGACCTGCGGCGCCTGGCCATAGTGCTTCTGCAGGGTACGCCCCATCAGCAGGTTGAATTTCTGGTCGGTACCACCGAATTCGACATCTGCCTCCAGCGCCACCGAGTCGTAGCCCTGGATCAGCGGGTACAGAAACTCGTGGATGGCAATGGGCTGGCCGGATTTGTAGCGCTTGTCGAAGTCATCACGCTCGAGCATCCGCGCCACGGTGTACTGCCCCGCCAGGCGAATCATGCCGGAAACCCCCAACTGGTCCATCCATTCGGAGTTGAACCGCACTTCGGTCCTGGCCGGGTCGAGGATCTTGAACACCTGCTCTTTATAGGTCTCGGCGTTGGCCTGCACCTGCTCGCGAGTCAGGGGCGGCCGGGTGGCGCTCTTGCCGCTTGGGTCGCCGATCATGCCGGTGAAGTCCCCGATCAGGAATACCACCTGATGCCCCAGATCCTGAAACTGACGCAACTTGTTGATCAGCACGGTATGGCCAAAGTGCAGGTCCGGCGCGGTAGGGTCAAAGCCGGCCTTGATCCGCAGCGGCCGCCCCGTTTCCAGCTTGCGCCGCAAATCCTCTTCAAGGATGATCTCCTCGGTGCCACGGCGAATGATCGCCAGTGTCTGTTCCAGATCCAGATCGGCCATGCCTACCTCTATACAATGCAGCCGGTTCGTTTACGCAGGCTCTTCGCCTGCCCTGCGGGCCGTCACGGCCCACGGCACCCTTAATATGATGGAGCGACCTGCTGGTCGCAGAACCACCCACGGACGCACCTCTGCAGACCTCCCGAAATCGGGCGGGCCGGCAGCTGGGTGTTACCGGAAATACGAGAATGTTGCCCCTAGGCCCGGCAGGGCCTGCAACATCTGGTAAAACGGGCGGCCATTGTAGCACTTGAATGCCCCGGCGAAAGGCGGTTATCTTCTGACCTGAAGATTCCCTGTTCCTCGATTTTTCCGGGGGTTACGTCAACAAGCTAATAAACCGCTGAATATGGGATCCGCTATGACCCGGTTCGTGCAGCTGGCACGTTGTTTCCCCCGGGGCCACCTGCTGGCCTGTTTTGCGCTGATCGCCCTGCTGGGAGCCGCCTCCCTGCTGCCCGAGTCAGACGCAGACACCCCGGACGTTGCCACCCGACCGCTGGCCCTGCCGGCACCAGAACCCCGCGTTGCCGAGAATGCCTCCGACACGTCGACCGTGCCCCCGGCCCCACCGGCCCGCGAGTGGCGAGAGTTGACTGTCAGCAATGGCGATACCCTGTCTGGCCTGCTGCAATCCCAGGGCGTTTCGTCCGGCGATGTGCATCGATTGGTCACCGCTGATGACCGCCTGAAAGCGCTGACCCGCATTCGCCCCGGCGATGTGCTGCGCATCGCACTGGACGACCAGGGCAAGCTCGACGCACTGGAGTATAAAGTCAGCCTGATCGAGTCACTGCAGGCAGAACATACCGCTGACGGCTGGCAGGTCACCGAACAGGTGCGCGAGTATGAGCGCCAGATGCGCTATGCCGAAGCCACCATCACGGATTCGCTGTTTCTGTCTGCCCAGCGGGCAGGCATGACCGACAACCTGATCATGCAACTGGTGAATATCTACGCCTGGGATATCGATTTCGTGCTGGATATTCGTCAGGGCGACAGCTTCCGCGTGCTGTTCGAGGAACTGTATCTGGATGGCGAGAAAGTCGGCGTGGGCAATATCACCATGGCTGAATTCCGCAATCGTGATCGTGATCTGGTCGCGTTTCGCTACGAGACGGAAGAAGGAGACATCGATTTCCTCGATCTGAACGGCAATTCTCTGCGCCGCGCCTTCATCCGCACGCCGGTGGAGTTCGCTCGCATCAGTTCACGCTTCAACCCGAACCGCCGGCATCCGATCCTGAACACGCTGCGCGCCCACCGCGGCGTGGACTACGCGGCCCCCACCGGCACACCGATTCGTGCCTCCGGCGATGGGCGCGTGGAATTTGTGGGCGTCAAAGGCGGCTACGGCAATACCGTGGTGATCAAGCACGGCCAGCAGTACAGCACGCTCTACGCGCACATGAGCCGCTTCGCCAGCGGCATGCGCAACGGCACCCGGGTCCGTCAGGGGCAGACCATTGGCTATGTGGGCAAAAGCGGCCTGGCCACCGGCCCGCACCTGCACTATGAGTTTCTGGTCAACGGGGTGCACCGCGATCCGCTTACCGTGCAATTGCCCAAGGCACGGGGCGTGAAGGACGCTGAGCGCCAGCAATTCCTGGTCTACGCCAACCGCTTGCGCAACCAGATGGCTCTGCACGCCGAGGCATTCACACTTGCCCAGAACTTCCATTGACGGCCATTTTATCGGCCTGATGTCCGGCACCAGCGCGGATGCCATTGACGCCGTGCTGGTGCGGGTCGACCGCCACCACTGCCATCTCGAGGCCCGCCACAGCCTGCCTCTGGACGACGCCCTGCACGACACCATTCTGGCACTGAACGACAGCGGCGCGGATGAAATCGACCGCGCTGGCGCGCTGCATGTCCAGCTCGGCGAATGCTTCGCCGACGCCGCCCTCACGCTGCTTGAACACAGCGGCCTGCGCGCCCGCGACATTGTCGCCATTGGCAGTCACGGGCAGACTCTGCGCCACCGCCCTGCCACCGGTTTCAGCCTGCAGGTCGGCAGCGCAGACGTGATCGCCAGCCGCACCGGTATCACCACGATCAGTGATTTTCGCAATCGCGATATTGCGCTTGGCGGGCAAGGCGCTCCGCTGGTGCCCCGCTTTCATCAGGCCATGCTGGCCCAGGGCGGGGAACGGCGCGTCGTACTGAATCTCGGCGGCATGGCCAACGTAACACTGCTGGACGGCGAGCAACTGGTCGCCGGGTTCGATACCGGGCCAGGCAATGTGCTGCTGGATGCCTGGTGCCGGCAACATACTGGCGCCCGCTTTGACCACGATGGCGCGTTGAGCAGACAGGGGCAGTGTCTGCCGGCGCTACTCGAACGCCTGCTGGGCGAACCGTATCTTCAGCGGCCACACCCGAAAAGCACCGGACGCGAGCTGTTCCGGATGGACTGGCTGGCCCGTCAGTTGCAGGGCCATGAAGCTCCGGAAGATGTCCAGGCGACTCTGGCACAGTTCACCGCCCGCACCGTTGCCGATGCCATCAACCCCTTTTCACCCACCACCGTGCTGGTATGCGGCGGGGGAGTCTTCAACACGCACCTGCTGTCTCTACTGACCCGGCTGTTGCCGGGCACGCGTATCACCAGCACCGGCGAGGCCGGCATTGATCCGATGGCCGTGGAGGCCTGCGCGTTTGCCTGGCTGGCCTGGGCGCACCTGAACCGCGTGCCCGGCAATGCACCGCAAGTCACCGGCGCTCGCCGGGACGCTGTACTCGGCGCCTGTTACCCAGCCTGAAGGCCACCATGACGGATCAACCCGATTTTCTCTCTGACAGCAGCCAGCTCCTTGAAGCCATCAACCAGATCATGCCCTACGGCAAATACACCGGCCGCCGGCTGCTGGAACTGCCCGAGCCGTACCTGGTCTGGTACCACGGCGAAGGCTTCCCTAACAGCAAGCTGGGCCGGCAACTGGCACTGATCTACGAGATCAAGCTCAACGGCCTGGAGAGCATGCTCAGGCCGCTGCTGAAAGACAGCCATATCTAGAAACGCGCGCTAGGGCGTCACCACGATCTTGCCACTGGAACGGCGCTCGAAGAGGGCAGCAAACGCCTCGCCTGCCTGCGCCATCGGATAAACATGGTCCGGTGCAGTCTTGAGCTTGCCCGCCAGCGTCCATTCCACCAACTGACTGATCACCGGGGGCACCACTGCCGGATTGCCCATCACCTCGCCGCCCCAGTTCACGCCGATGATCGCGCAACGCTTCAACAGCGGCAGGTTCAGCGGAATCCTGGCGATGCCGGTGACAAACCCCACCACCAGATAACGTCCCCCCGGGGCCAGCAGCCGCAGCGCCGGCTCGGCCAGGTCACCGCCCACCGGGTCGTACACCACATCCACGCCCTGCCCGCCCGCTGCCGCCTTCGCTTCCTTGCGCCATGTTTCCTGGGTGTAGTCGATCACCACGTCCGCACCCGCCTCCAGGCATCGCTGGCGCTTTTCCTCGGTGGAAGCACAGGCGATCACTCTCGCGCCCATGGCCTTGCCGAGTTCGATGGCGGTTGATCCGGTAGTCCCGGAAGCGCCCAGCACCAGCAGCGTTTCACCGGCTTTCAGGTGCCCGCACTCGCGCAGGCCATACAAGCCGGTGGCGTAGGCGATGAAGAAATTGGCTGCATCCAGCAACGGCACTTCTTTGGGCAGCGGCACACAGGACTGCGCTGGCAGCGTCACTTTTTCGGCCATGCCGCCCAGCAGTGCAAACGCGGCCACGTGATCACCCGGCGCGACGTGCGTCACGCCTTCGCCCACCTCCACCACCACGCCGGCAATGGCGCTGCCCGGCACGAAGGGCAGCGGCGGCTTGATCTGGTACTCACCCTTCACCAGCAGGCCATCGAAGTAACCGACGCCGACGCCGGCCATCTCCAGCATGACTTCGCCCTTGCCGGGTGTGCGTTCGGGAATATCAGAGACTTTCAGGGCGGAAGGTTCGGAAAAGGCTTCCACTTGCAGCGCACGCATAGCCACCTCGTTGTTGTGATGTCTGCGCTGAAGGGTAGCAGCCCGGTGGTGGGGTGCAATAACACAAAGCACCGGGCGAAGGTCAGATCGAGAAGGAGGAGCCGCAGCCGCAGGTGGAGGTCGCGTTGGGATTCTGGACAACAAAACGGGCCCCCATCAGGCCCTGGTCATAATCCACTTCGGAGCCGGTCAGGTACTGGATGCTCATGGCATCCACCAGCAACGTCACGTCACCGTTCTCGACCACGGTGTCGTCTTCCTTCATCTGTTCGTCGAAGGTAAAGCCATAGGAGAACCCCGAGCATCCGCCGCCGGTGATATACACCCGCAGCTTCAGCGCCGGGTTACCTTCCTCATCACGCAGTTCCCGCACCTTGGCGGCCGCGCGATCAGTGAATGTCATTGCAGCAATATCGGTCATTGGGCCATTAACAGCAGTTCGTCACGGCACAAATGGTCAGATACCCGACCAATATAGTCAAGTATTGGCCTCACTGGCCCCTGCCGGCGCGGCCTCCGCCTTCTTCTCCGGCGCCGGCAGATGCTTGCGCTCGCCCTGACGCACCAGCTTGCCGTTGACCTGGGCGCCCACCACCATCTCGATCAGGTTGTAGTAGACGTTGCCCTCGATCACGGCCTTTTCAGCCAGTTCCAGGTTACCGCTGGCGTGTACATCGCCTTCCACGCGGCCGTTGATGATGATATCCGGCACACGGATTTCACCCTTCACCGTGCCGGACTCCCCGATCACCAGCTTGCCGCCGTCACCTGAGACACTGATGTTCCCTTCGACCTTGCCCTGGATGTGCAAACCGCCGGAAAAGGCGATATCCCCGCGGATTTCGGCACTGGGCGCCACCAGCGTGTGGTTGCGGTAGTCTTCGCGTACTGTCTTTTTATCCCGCCCGAGCACTGTCTTTCTCCTGTCACTGCCAGCCAAATTGTTGTTCCACTCGCTGCCCACCGCGGCCACCGGCCACGGCTTCCACCGTGATGGTGCCCGGCACGATCTCAGGCGGCAGCTCCAGGCGGCCGGAGAGCTCCTGGAAGTAGCGGAACCGGAAACTGGTGTTGCTGGCGTCCGTGCTGATGAGCTCGGCGCCCGGTATCGAAACCGGGCTGCCGGCGCGCTGACCGTCCAGGGTCAGGTTGATATCCCCCGCGATGAAATTGCGGTTATCGCCGATCTGGGTCAACACCAGACGATACTGGTAAACCCCCTCCGTCTCCGTGCGGGTGACGTCGAAGCGCTCGATGCGCAGCCCCTGTTCCCCTTCAGTGGGCGACATCACGTTCTTGTAGAACGCCACCGCTTCTTCCAGCTCGGCAATCTGGTCCCGCAGGCCACGCAATTCCTGGCGCACCTGCTCCTGAGCCTGGTAGGACACCTCACTGTTGGTGCGGTGCAGGGCCAGTTCGTCGCGCGCTTCACGCAGGCTGGCCTCCAGGCTGTTGATCTTCATCCGCTGGCGCTGCTGATCGATGCTCGCGCCCCAGCCGTCATTGCCGGCGCTGAAGTAGCCGCCCACAAACGCCAGTATCACGGCAAGCGCGGTCACCAATACCCAGCTGATACGCTGCCGGCGTTGCCGGCGCAGGTCCACCGGCATCAGGGTCAGTTCGCTGACGGCCTTGCGTTTTTTCATGCTCACGGTAGCAGCGCCGCCCCTTCCAGCCCGGCGCGCTCCGGCAGCCCGAGCATGATGTTCATATTCTGCACCGCCTGGCCGGAAGCGCCTTTGACGAGGTTATCAATCACGGACAAAACCACGATCACATCGCGGTCGAGCGGCCGGTGCAAAGCAATCCGGCAGTAATTGGCACCCTTTGTATAGCGTGTCTGGGGATGGCTGCCAGCCGGCATGACGTCCACGAACGGCTCATCCGCGTAACGCTCTTCGAACAGCGCCTGGATATTCTTCAACGACAACGTCGGATCACGCAGCGGGGCATACAGCGTGGCGTGGATCCCCCGGATCATCGGCAGCAGGTGCGGCACAAACGTCAGCGACACCGGGTCATTGGCGATATCCGCGAGACCCTGCTCAATTTCCGGCAGGTGCCGATGCCCAGAAGCGCCGTAGGCGCTGAAGTTATCGCTGGCTTCCGCCAGCAGCATCGGGATCTTTGCCTGCCGCCCGGCACCACTGACGCCGGAGGCGGCGTTGGCAATCAACTGGTTCGGGTCGATCAGGCTGTCTTCCAGCAGCGGCAGGAAGCCGAGCTGGATGGCGGTCGGGTAACAGCCCGGGCAGGCAACAAGCTGCGCCTGCCGGATCTGCTCCCGGTTGCGCTCCGGCAGGCCGTAAACGGCCTGTGCCAGCAGGTCCGGCGCGGTGTGGGTCTCGCCGTACCAGTGCGCCCAGACATCCGCGTCACGCAAGCGGAAATCCGCAGACAGGTCGATCACCCGCACACCCGCCGCCATCAGCTCGGGCATCATGCGCATGGCCACATTGTGCGGGGTGGCGAAGAACACCACGTCGCACTCCGCCAGCCGCGCCACATCCGGCACGGTGAACTTCAGGTCAAGGTGGCCACGCAGGCTCGGGAACATGTCCGCCACGGCGGTGCCGTCCTCGCTGCGCGAGGTAATGCAGGCGATCTCCACCTCCGGATGGTTGACCAGCAGGCGCAACAACTCCGCTCCGGTGTAGCCGGTGCCGCCGACGATACCCGCCCGGAATCTCTTCGCCGTACTGCTCATAACCTGTGCTCCGATGATGGATCGTGAAACCCGGCATGATAGAAAGGCATTACCTTACCAGCAACCCGCCGCTGGCGCTGTTATGATGCGCGCCGGGTCAGCGCCAAACGGGAGTTCGCATGCTCTGGGTCAAAGCCTTCCATCTTATTGCCGTGATTACCTGGTTCGCCGGGCTGTTCTACCTGCCGCGTCTGTTCGTCTATCACGCCATGGCGGAAGACAGCGCCAGCCGGGAACGGTTCAAGATCATGGAGCGCAAGCTCTACCGGGGCATCATGACGCCGTCGATGATTGCCACGCTGGGGCTGGGCATCTGGCTGCTGTACCTGAACCCGGCCTGGCTGAAAATGGGCTGGATGCATGCCAAGCTCACCCTGGTGGTGCTGCTGGTAGGCTACCACCACGTATGCCTAGCCTATATGAAGAAATTTGCCGCCGACGCCAATACAAAGAGCCATGTGTTCTATCGCTGGTTCAATGAAGTGCCGGTGCTGTTCCTGATCGCTATTATCATCCTGGTAGTGGTGAAGCCCTTCTGACCCCCCCTTGGTTCCGTAGGGTGGGTAGAGCCAAAGGCGAAACCCACCGAG
>NZ_AQOR01000062.1 GCF_009846755.1 Alcanivorax sp. S71-1-4 | reverse complement strand
ATGGGTGTCCTGGATTGATATCGACAATTCATGCGTGTCCCGGATTGATTCTCTCCGGTAGGGCTTCGAAAACGATTCTCGCTACATACAAAAAGTAGATTCATCGGTATTTACGCCACATAACGCCGCCAACACAGGCCGAGCGTAGCGAGGTCCAGCCCGCGTCCTTTTGCGGGCGCTGTGCTTGGCCTTGTTATGCTATTTCTAGCCACGACTCAGATGGAATATTAACTGTATTAATTCCATTCTCCCACAACTGAATTTTCGACTCATTGCCAGTTCTAGATTTTTCTGAGGAAAAGCATCTTGAAATTTTTTGCATGCTTTCCTGAAGCTCACAAAATGGCTTATCTAGGTAAAAACTCATAAAGCTTTCGAGCGACTTAATATCTCTGATTCCTGATTGGAAACCACTGGTTACTTTAGGAAATATGACCCCAAGAAGTGAGACCCGTCCCTTTATTTCAGGGAATACAGATTCTATCGTTTTCGGAATTGTTAGATGTTCAGGAATACCACAAAACGTATATTCTTCTTTTCTACTCCATGCTCTAAAAAGAAACCCGTCAAGATTATTTAGATCCCTAGACGAGCATACTTCTGCATAAATAACTCCAGAGCAGTGATCTCTTAATACATAGTGGACTAGGTGATTCTTTTTTGATTCACCACATTTAGCCAATGGGACTTCCAATTTCTTTTGTTGATACCTAAGAATATTATCATTTGTGAACCAATAGTGCTTGGACACGCAGACTGAAAGCTGGTGAACATGATTGGGGTGTTCGCTTCTATAACTCTGCATCAGTACTATCCTTTAGCATAACGCCGCCGACAGCGGCCGAGAGAAGCGAGGTCCAGCTCCGAAGGGGCGCTACTGCTCGGCTTTGTTATGAGCTTTGCGGACCTCACTCGACTGCCTTCATTGCCAGATTTACTAAAACCGTCTTCATTACTTCAAAGGAGATAGCGCCTGTCTTATCAAGAACAATCGCCTTTGCCTTGTTCCATACCGAATCGCTGCGTGCTGCTTCTAGAAACTCATTCCCTGCCCAAGTTAACTCAAGAGAATGAAGTGCGGCGCCGCCCTCAGGTCCGAAGCGACTGAAGAAACCAATGAGACTCGCCTCCTGCATGATCCATAGATGATACTGAAGGACGTCGTGGTCTATTTCCTTCGACGGATCAGCGCTGCCCTTCTCCGCGATCGAGATCAATATTTCTCTTACGATTTCCATGTCACGTTTCAACGTGAATTCCCCTCATAACGCCGGCCATCATGCGCTTGTCGCATGCATGGCATTGTTATGTGCCAGCCCCGATTATAGCTGCGACTATGGACGCCCCTGCGCCAACTATCGCAATCACCATAGGGAGCAAAATCTTCCAGCGTTCAGACCTAGACAGCTGCCTATCATTAATCTCAATAGCCACATCCATCAGTTTATTCACTGCATTAGAGTCGAGAATTGGGCGTATCTT
This sequence comes from Alcanivorax sp. S71-1-4, assembly GCF_009846755.1. GTDB lineage: Bacteria > Pseudomonadota > Gammaproteobacteria > Pseudomonadales > Alcanivoracaceae > Isoalcanivorax. The sequence continues at coordinate 7,602 of NZ_AQOR01000062.1, read as the reverse complement.
TTTCCCGTTTTCGCTAGTGTTTGGCAGCGCATACCTCGAAATCAGAGAAACTCGATTCACCTTCCCATCTTCTTCCTCATCTTCGCTTTCAAAGCGAACTCGAAAAAATTCAGGGTGCGTCCTCCCCAAATCAATCCAGCTTTCCTCTGAATCCGGCTTGTTTTTTAACTCATCGACCAAACCGGATTCGCTACGACTTGTATATTTGTCATATGCGAGAACCTGTATTAGAGCAAGAACATCTGCCAACCCTCCCTGCTTTAGATACGACGTTTCACCCTTCTCACTCACGATCCCCCCTACACATAACAGGTATTAGGACGCCGGCTCGTATATTGAATAACGACGCGCGCGGCCTATCACAGTTCACTGCTCTGTATAATGATAAAACAGTCTTTTGGAATCAATGATTTAACTATCCCCTCCAAAAACCACCCCCTGTTCGCTTGACTTCTTCTTTCCTCATTTCAACAACGCTGTCCATATGGAAAGCCCAAGGAAATAGCCATGCGCACGGATAGCCGCAGGCAACCAAAATTGCACGACCAGTTTCGCAATACCATTCGCGTTCGCCACTATAGCGTGCGCACCGAGAAAACCTACTGGTACTGGATTCGCTATTTCATCCGCTTCAACCGAATGCGCTATCCATCAGAAATAACCGAGCCACAGGTCTCGGCCTTTCTGACCTGACTAGCCACGAGCGCGATGCCGCAGCTGCTACTCAAACCCAGGCATTGAATGCGCTTGTTCTTCTGTATCGCCAGCAACCTTTCCAGACACGCTACCGCCCCGCCCAACATCCCGCGCACAGTTTCCCATGCACCAGCGAGCATCCCTGAAATTATCAATAATTCAAATTAGCAACTCAGGGGCTCTTCTGTGAAAGCCTGCCCGGCATGCCAGCAACCCTTTCCGGATACTGCCCCGCCAAAAATGTGATGGCAACCCCAAAACAAAAACCCCGCACAAGGCGGGGTCCGTTGTATACCAACCTAAAATTTTTTCAGGTTCAGATACTCAACACCTTCTCCCCCCGCGAAATCCCACTCACCCCAGACCGCACCACCTCCAACACCTGCGTCTCCCCAATCGCATTAATAAACGCATCGAGTTTGTCACTGGCACCAGTAAGCTGCACGGTATAAACCGAGCTGGTCACATCCACAATCTGCCCACGGAAAATATCCACCGTCCGCTTCACTTCCGCACGCTGGGCACCCGTGGCTTTCACCTTGATCAGCATCAGCTCGCGCTCGATGTGGCTGCCTTCGGTCAGATCAACCAGCTTCACCACTTCGATCAGCTTGTTCAGGTGCTTGGTAATGCGCTCAATGGTGCGGTCATCACCAAAGGTGGTCAGTGTCAGCCGCGACAGGGTGTTGTCTTCGGTCGGCGCGACCGTCAGGGTTTCAATGTTGTATCCGCGTTGAGAGAACAGGCCGACCACGCGGGACAGGGCGCCCGGCTCGTTTTCCATCAGGATCGAGATAATGCGTCGCATCAGGTCCGCTCCGTCTTGCTCAGCCACATGTCACGCATGGCGCCGTCTGCAATCTGCATCGGGTAGACATGCTCGGTCGGGTCTACATAGATATCCATGAACACCAGGCGGTCTTTCAGGCTGAAGGCTTTTTCCATGGCGCCTTCGAGGTCTTCGAAGCGGTCCACTTTGATGCCCACGTGACCGTAGGACTCGGCCAGTTTGACGAAGTCCGGCAGGGATTCCATGTAGGAGGAGCTGTGGCGGCCACCGTATTGCATGTCCTGCCACTGGCGCACCATGCCCAGGGCCTGGTTGTTGATGTTGATGATCTTGATCGGCAGGCCGTATTGCAGGCAGGTGGACAGCTCCTGGATGTTCATCTGGATGCTGCCCTCGCCGGTGACGCAGGCGACGGTGGCATCGGGAAACGCGAGCTGCACGCCCATCGCCGCCGGCAGGCCGAAGCCCATGGTGCCGAGGCCGCCGGAGTTGATCCAGCGACGCGGTTTGTCGAAGCCGTAGAACTGCGCGGCAAACATCTGGTGCTGGCCGACATCGCTGGTGACGTAGGCATCGCCTTTGGTGACGCGATGCAGTGCCTGCACCACCTGCTGGGGTTTCATCAAACCGTCTTCGTTGACTTCAAAGCGCAGGCCGTGGACCTTGCGCCAGCCTTCGATCTCTTCCCACCAGCGGCCCAGGGCTTTCTGGTCGGGCTGGCCGCCGTGTTCGTCGAGCATGCCGAGCATGTCTTCCAGCACCTGCTGGACCGGACCAACGATCGGCACGTCGGCGCGGACGTTTTTGGAGATGGTGGCCGGGTCGACGTCGATGTGGATGATGGTTGCGCCGGGGCAGTATTTGCTGGCGTCGTTGGTGGCGCGGTCATCGAAGCGCGCGCCCACGGCCATGATCAGGTCGGCGTTGTGCATGACCATGTTGGCTTCGTAGGTGCCGTGCATGCCGAGCATGCCGACGAACTGCTTGTCGTTGTAGGGGAAGCAGCCCAGGCCCATCAGGGTGTTGGTCACCGGGAAGCCGAGGCGGTGCGCCACGGCAGTCAGCAGCTCGCTGGCGTTGCCGCTGACGACGCCGCCGCCGGCGTAGATCACCGGGCGCTTGGCCTTCATCAGCTCTTCCACGGCCTTGCGGATCTGGCCGGAATGGCCACGCGCGACCGGCGTGTAGGAGCGCATCTTGACCTTTTTCGGGAACTCGTAGGGCAGCTTCACCTGCGGGGCGGTCTTGTCCTTGGGGATATCAATCAGCACCGGGCCGGGGCGGCCGGTGGTGGCGATGTAGAACGCCTTGCGCACGATCTCGGGAATGTCTTCGGTGCGGCGGACCATGAAGCTGTGCTTCACGATCGGGCGGCAGATGCCGACCATGTCGGTTTCCTGGAAGGCATCATCGCCGATCCAGTCCGAGCGGACCTGGCCGGAGACCACGACCATCGGGATGGAATCCATGTAGGCGGTGGCGATGCCGGTCACGGCATTGGTGGCGCCCGGGCCGGATGTGACCAGCACTACGCCCGGCTTGCCGGTGGCGCGGGCATAACCGTCGGCGGCATGGGTGGCGGCCTGTTCGTGGCGCACCAGGATGTGCTGGACTTTGTCCTGCTGGAAGATGGCATCGTAAATGTGCAGCACTGCGCCGCCAGGATAGCCAAAAAGGTGTTCAACCCCCTCGTCCTGCAAGGCGCGGATGAGCATTTCCGCACCGGATAGCTTTTCCACAACTGTCACCTCAGTTCAGACTGCCACGCAGCATAGCGCGCACGAAACCACCACGGCCGGCGGCCTGCGCAGCAGGAATATGGTCATTGGGTGTCCGCAGATAGAAAACCCTACTTTGGTTTCCCGTGGCTCTTGCGGAGGTGGCCGACAAGAACGCGGACAGACGGATGCTGGGACGATGCGGCAGTGTCGCTGCTGTGGACGCCACGGTAATGACGCCCCCGGTCCCGGCCCCTCTGTCACTTGGGTAAAGTTCAGGAGTCCCGATTTCCGGAATGCCCGATTGTCGCAGATTTGTGCGTAGTGTCAAACACTTGCGGTTGCGGAAAATGCCTTTGGGAGGGCATGCTAACGGGGCTGCGCTCGCAGCCGTTGTGATGATGGGGAAGCAGGATGAAACGCATAACAATACCGCTGGCGCTGGGCCTGTTGATGGCCGCGACGCCGGTACTGGCCTCGACCTTCTACCGCTGGGTGGACGACAACGGCGTCACCCACTACTCCGCCACCCCGCCGGAAGGCCGGGCGAGCGAACCGGTGCGGACCTGGGGCAAGCCTTCTTCGGACCAGCCGCAGGCCCTGGAGGCACTGGAACAACGCCGCGAAGCCCGGGACGAAGCCCGCCAGGAAGACGCCACCGCGAACACCCCCGCCACCCCGAAGCCGCCGGAAGAATACTGCGCCCAGCACCGGGAGAACCTGAAGGTGCTGAATGAACGCCCGGTGGTACGCCGCACTGACCCGGAAACGGGCGAAGTGACGGCCCTGGATGCCGATCAGCGCGAGGAGATGATCCAGCGAACCCAGGAGGCGCTGAAAGCGTGTTCATGAAGGCTGCCCTGCGGCCTTCCGCTGTGGGTGGCTAGCGGCGGGCGGCAAGCCAAAAGCTCGCCGCCCGTCGCTGTCTTTAATGCGCCTTGCCGAAGCTCAGCGCCTCACCCTCAACCCCCACCTGGATCACGTCACCCGGCAGGAAATCGCCCCGCAGGATGGCGGTGGCCAGCGGGTTCTCCACCTTCTGCTGGATGGCGCGCTTCAACGGGCGGGCACCGTAGACAGGGTCGAAGCCGGCGTCCACCAGTTGATCCAGGGCGGCATCCGAGAGCACCAGGCGCATGTCGCGTTCTGCCAGCCGTTTGCGCAGGGCGTCGAGCTGGATGTCGGCAATGCCGCGGATCTGGCCTTTCTCCAGCGGATGGAACACCACCACTTCGTCGACCCGGTTGATGAACTCAGGCCGGAAGTGTTGCCCGACCACCTCCATCACCGCCGCTTTCATGGCGTCGTACTGCTCTTCACCCGCCAGGCGCTGGATCAGGTCTGACCCCAGGTTGGAGGTCATCACCACCACGGTGTTGCGGAAGTCGACCGTGCGGCCCTGACCATCGGTCAGGCGGCCATCGTCCAGCACTTGCAGCAGGATGTTGAACACATCCGGGTGCGCTTTCTCCACTTCGTCGAGCAGCAATACCGAGTAGGGTTTGCGTCGCACGGCTTCGGTAAGGTAGCCGCCTTCTTCATAACCGACATAGCCCGGCGGGGCACCGATGAGCCGCGCCACGGAGTGTTTCTCCATGAACTCGGACATGTCGATGCGCACCATGGCGTCGGTGGTATCGAACAAAAACTCCGCCAGCGATTTGCACAACTCGGTCTTGCCCACGCCCGTCGGGCCGAGGAACAGGAAGGAGCCGTTCGGCCGGTTCGGGTCGGACAGGCCAGCGCGCGAACGGCGCACGGCGTTGGCCACTGCCTGCACGGCTTCGTCCTGGCCGACCACGCGTTTGTGCAGCGCTTCTTCCATGCGCAGCAGTTTGTCGCGTTCGCCTTCGAGCATTTTCGACACCGGGATGCCGGTCCATTTGGACACGACCTCGGCGATCTCTTCGTCGGTGACTTTATTGCGCAGCAGTTGCGTTTCCTGCTGTTCGCGGTTTTTGGCTTCTTCCAGCTTTTTCTCCAGCGCCGGGATTTCGCCATACTGCAATTCGGACATGCGGTTCAGATCACCGGCCCGGCGCGCCTGATCCATTTCAACACGCGCTTTTTCCAGGTCGGCCTTCACTTCCTGTTCGCCTTGCAGGGTCGCTTTTTCGGCGTCCCAGATTTCGCGCAGGTCGGCGTATTCCTTCTCGAAGCGGGCGATGTCCTCTTCGAGCTTTTCCAGCCGTTTGCGGCTGGCTTCGTCTTCTTCCTTGCGCAGCGCTTCGCGCTCCATCTTGAGCTGGATCAGCTTGCGGTCCAGGCGGTCCATTTCTTCCGGCATGGAGTCGATTTCCATGCGGATACGGCTGCCGGCTTCGTCGATCAGGTCGATGGCTTTGTCGGGCAACTGGCGGTCGGTGATGTAGCGTTGCGACAGTTTCGCGGCCGCAATAATAGCGCCATCGGTAATTTCCACACCGTGATGCACTTCGTAACGTTCTTTCAGGCCACGCAGGATGGCAATGGTGTCTTCCACGGAGGGTTCGTCCACCAGCACTTTCTGGAAGCGGCGTTCCAGCGCGGCGTCTTTCTCGATGTATTGCCGGTATTCATCCAGCGTGGTGGCGCCGACGCAGTGCAGCTCGCCGCGCGCCAGGGCCGGCTTGAGCATGTTGCCGGCGTCCATGGCGCCATCGGCTTTGCCGGCGCCGACCATGGTGTGCAGCTCGTCGATAAACAGGATGACGCGGCCTTCCTGCTTGGCCAGTTCATTGAGCACGGCTTTCAGGCGTTCTTCAAACTCGCCGCGGTATTTGGCACCGGCAATCAGCGCCGCCATGTCCAGCGCCAGCACACGTTTGTCCTTCAGGCCCTCGGGCACTTCGCCGTTGACGATGCGCTGCGCCAGCCCTTCGACAATGGCGGTCTTGCCCACGCCGGGGGCACCAATGAGCACCGGGTTGTTTTTGGTGCGGCGTTGCAGCACCTGCACGGTGCGACGGATTTCGTCGTCACGACCGATCACCGGGTCGAGTTTGCCTTCTTCGGCACGCGAGGTGAGGTCCACCGTGTATTTGTCCAGCGCTTCGCGCTTGTCTTCGGCGTTCGGGTCGTCCACGGATTCGCCGCCGCGCACTTCGTCGATTTTCTGCGCCAGCGTGGCTTTTTTCACCCCGGCGGTTTTCATCAGTTTGCCCAGTTCGCCGGCGTCATCGCAGGCCGCCAGCAGGACGGCTTCGCTGGAAATGTACTGGTCGCCACGCTGCTGTGCTTCGCGGTCGGCGAGATTCAACAGGCTGGACAGATTGCGCGACACCTGCACATCGCCCGTGAACTGGGAGACTTTGGGCAGTTTCTCGACGGCCAGTTGCAGCGCGGTTTCCAGATCACCCGCGTTGATGCCGGCTTTCTGCAATAACGGGCGGGCACTGCCACCCCGGGCGCGCATCAGCGCCAGCATCAGGTGCACAGGTTCAATGGCGGTGTGGCTGCTGCCCACAGCCAGCGACTGGGCTTCGCCCAGCGCTTCTTGCAGGCGGCTGGTAAAACGGTCAGGACGCATCAGTGGTGCCTCCGAAAAAAGGTTCAGGAATTACCCCGGCAAATGCGGTTTACGCGCACACTTTTCAAGGGTATTCCAGCGCATCAGAACAAGTCTGAGCGGCAGGCAGAGGCATGACACTGATCTGTAGCAAGCTTCCTGCTCAACCCAGACGCATCAACAGCATGACATCAAACGTGCCCGTGTTGGCCGGGCAGGTCAATCGGCCAGCCACACCAGCGTGGCAAAACGGCCTGTCTCGCCTTCATAGCGATAGGAGTAAAACCGGGTGGGGTCAGAGGCAGTACACAGGTCGCCGCCCTGCACATCACCGACGCCTGCGGCCGCCAGCCGGCGGCTGGCCAGCTCCACCAGGCTCATGCGCCAGTGGTCGGGGGTGCTGTCCGGGCGAAACGCCACGGCAGCCTCGGGGTCGCCGTCGACAAACGCCGCACGCACCTCGGCGCCCACCTGATAACAGGGCTGGGAGATGGCCGGCCCGAGCCAGACCGAGAGCGGCTCGCCAGCGGGCGCCAGCCGTTCGGCTGTCCGCTCCAGGATACCAGCCTGCAACCCCCGCCAGCCCGCGTGCACGGCCGCCACGGCGGAGCCGTCTGTGCGGGCAAACAGCGCCGGCAGGCAATCGGCGGTCAGCACCACGCAGGGCCAGCCAGGCTGGTCGGTCCAGACGGCATCGGCGGCCACTTCGCCGGCGCCGGCCTGGACGATGTCCGTGCCGTGCACCTGCTTCAGCCAGTTGGGCGGGTGCGCGGTGCCCAGCAGGCGCTGGACATGACGGCGGGCGCGCTCGACGCGATCCGGGTCGTCGCCGCAGTTGCTGCCCAGGTTAAAACCGTGCCAGGGCGGCGGGGAAAAACTGCCCGCCCGGGTGGTGACACAGGCGCGCACCC
>NZ_AQOR01000061.1 GCF_009846755.1 Alcanivorax sp. S71-1-4 | reverse complement strand
TCTACCCACCCTACCGCCCCCTGGCCGGCATCGTGGTACCATCGGCCGGTCCCTTGACCGGCTTGAGCATGATGACTTCCGATCAGACTTCACTGGTGTATATCCACGGCTTCAATAGCTCGCCGGACTCCTGGAAGGCGCAACAGCTGGTGCGCTGGTTCAGCGAGCGCGGCGCGGCGGCGCGGCTGCATGTGCCGGCGTTGCCGCCGGAACCGCGCCGGGCCATGGCCGTCCTGGAGAGCACGCTGGCCGGGGCCGGCCCGGTGGCGTTGCTGGGCTCCTCCCTCGGCGGCTTCTATGCCACCTGGCTGGCGGCGCACCACGACCTGCGCGCCGTGCTCATCAACCCGGCCGTGCGGCCCTGGGATCTGCTGCAGGCGCATGTCGGTGAAGTGGCGCACTACCACACCGGCGAGCGCTACCACTTCGATGCCGAATGGGTGAGCCAGCTACGCCACTACGACGCCGGCGGGATCGCCCGGCCCGAACAACTGCTGGTGCTGTTGCAGACCGGCGACGAGACGCTCGACTGGCGCGACGCCTGGGAGCTGTATGCCGACTGCCACCTGTACCGCGGCCTGGGCGGCAGCCACGGCTTTGATGACTTCGAGGCCTTTATTCCGCTAGTGTTGCGTTTCTGCGGCATCAGCCTGTGAGTGGCGCGGCGTTGCCTCGCCATGAAGGACAGCTTCACGAAGGACAGCAATGAGCAATAACTACACTGCCGAGAATATCGAGGTCCTGAGCGGCCTCGACCCGGTGCGCAAGCGCCCGGGCATGTACACCGATACCACCCGCCCGAACCACCTTGCCCAGGAAGTGATCGACAACAGTGTCGACGAGGCGCTGGCCGGCCATGCGCGCCGTGTGCGCGTCGTGCTGTACAAAGACGGCTCCGTGTCGGTGGAGGACGATGGTCGCGGCATGCCGGTGGACATGCACCCGCAGATGAAGATACCCGGCATCGAGGTGATCCTCACCACGCTGCACTCCGGCGGCAAGTTCTCCAACAACAACTACCAGTTCTCCGGCGGCCTGCACGGCGTGGGCGTATCGGTGGTGAACGCATTGTCGAAAAAGCTGGAAGTGCAGGTGCGCCGTGATGGCCAGGTGCATCGCATGACGTTTGCCGACGGCCACAAGACGTCCGACCTGGAAGTGATCGACACGGTCGGCAAGCGCAACACCGGCACGCAACTGCGTTTCTGGCCGGATGAAAAATATTTCGATTCGCCACGTATTTCCGTGCCGCGCCTGCGCCACCTGCTGCGCGCCAAGGCGGTGCTGTGCCCTGGCCTGGAAGTGACGCTGGAAGACGAAAACAGCGGCGAGACAGAAACCTGGCAATACGCCGATGGCCTGGTGGAGTACCTGGATGACGCCACCCGGGGCTGGGAAAAAATTCCGTCCTCGCCGTTCACTGGCGCCATGCACGGCGACACCGAAGCGGTGGACTGGGCGGTGCTGTGGATGCCTGAAGGTGGCGAACTGGTCACCGAATCCTATGTGAACCTGATTCCTACCGCCCAGGGCGGCACGCACGTCAACGGACTGCGCGCCGGCCTGCTGGATGCAATGCGCGAGTACTGCGAATTCCGCAACCTGCTGCCGCGCGGCGTGAAACTCTCACCGGAGGATATCTGGGACCGCGCCAGCTACGTGCTCAGCGTCAAGATGCAGGACCCGCAGTTCGCGGGCCAGACCAAGGAGCGGCTGAGTTCGCGCGCCACCGCCGCGTTTGTCTCCGGGGTAGTGAAAGATGCCTTCAGCCTGTGGTTGAACCAGCATACCGATGAAGCCGGGCAACTGGCGGAGCTGTGCATCAACAATGCGCAGAAGCGTCTGCGGGCAGCCAAAAAAGTGGCGCGCAAGAAAATCACCAGCGGCCCGGCGCTGCCTGGCAAGCTGGCGGACTGTGCGAGTGATGATCCGGCACAGACAGAAATTTTCCTGGTGGAAGGCGACTCCGCCGGTGGTTCCGCCAAGCAGGCGCGCAGCCGCGAGTTCCAGGCCATCATGCCGCTGCGCGGCAAGATTCTGAACTCCTGGGAAGTGGAATCCACCGAAGTGCTCGGCTCGCAGGAAATCCACGATATCGCCGTGGCGCTGGGTATCGAGCCGGGCGTGGACGATCTGTCCGGCCTGCGGTACGGCAAGGTCTGTATCCTCGCTGATGCGGACTCCGATGGCCTGCATATCGCGACGCTGTTGTGCGCGCTGTTTGTGCGGCATTTCCCGTCGCTGGTGCGCGAAGGGCATGTGTTCGTGGCGATGCCGCCGTTGTTCCGGATCGATATCGGCAAGGATGTCTACTACGCGCTCGATAACGAAGAGAAGCAGGGCATTCTGGACCGCATCGCGGCGGAGAAAAAGAAAGGCAAAGTGCAGGTTACCCGCTTCAAGGGCCTGGGTGAAATGAACCCGCTGCAACTGCGCGAGACCACCATGGCCCCGGATACCCGCCGGCTGGTGCAGTTGTCGATCAGCGGTGATGACGATACGCACCAGATCATGGACATGCTGCTGTCGAAGAAACGCGCCAGTGATCGCAAGGACTGGCTGGAAACCAAGGGTAACCTGGCCGAGGTGTAAAAAAAGCGTCGGACGTCTGACGCTTTAAAGAAACTGCCGAAAAGTGATGCCGTGAAGGCGTCTGAGAGTGAACACGATGGCTGACGATTTCGAAAAGATATCCATGCGCGACTACACCGAGAAGGCGTACCTGGATTATTCCATGTACGTGATTCTCGACCGCGCGCTCCCGCATATCGGCGATGGCCTGAAGCCGGTGCAGCGTCGCATCGTCTACGCGATGAGCGAGCTGGGGCTGAAGAACACTGCCAAGTACAAGAAGTCTGCGCGCACCGTCGGTGATGTGTTGGGTAAATACCATCCGCACGGCGACTCTGCCTGCTACGAAGCCATGGTGCTGATGGCGCAGCCGTTCAGCTACCGTTACCCGCTGGTGGATGGCCAGGGCAACTGGGGCTCGCCGGACGACCCGAAATCCTTTGCCGCGATGCGTTACACCGAATCGCGACTGGCACCCTATGCCGAAGTACTGTTGTCCGAGCTTGGCCAGGGCACGGTGGAATGGGTGCCGAACTTCGACGGGACGCTGGATGAGCCGAAGCTGCTGCCGGCGCGGTTGCCGAACGTCCTGCTCAACGGCACCACCGGCATCGCGGTGGGCATGAGCACGGATATTCCGCCACACAACCTGCGCGAGGTGACCAGCGCCTGCATTCATCTGCTGAAAGACCCCGGCGCGTCGCTGGATGACCTGATGGAATTCATCCAGGGGCCGGATTTCCCCACCGAGGCGGAAATCATTACCCCGCGCAACGACATCATCCGCATGTATGCGGAAGGCAAAGGCAGCATCAAGCAGCGTGCCGTATGGGAACGTGAGGAAGGCGATATCGTCATCACCGCGCTGCCGTACCAGGTGTCCGGGGCCAAGGTGCTGGAGCAGATCGCCGACCAGATGCAGAAGAAAAAGCTGCCGATGGTGAGCGACCTGCGCGATGAGTCCGATCACGAGAATCCGACCCGCCTGATCATCACGCCGCGCTCGAACCGGATCGATGTCGAGCAACTGATGGGGCATTTGTTCGCCACCACGGATCTGGAAAAGAACTACCGCGTCAACCTGAACATGATCGGTATTGATGGCCGGCCGCGGGTGAAGTCGCTGGATACCATTCTCAATGAATGGCTGCAGTTCCGCATGATCACCGTGCGTCGCCGCCTGCAGTTCCGGCTGGAAAAGGTCGAGGACCGGCTGCATATCCTGGAAGGCTTGCTGGTCGCCTTCCTGAATATCGACGAAGTGATCCGCATTATCCGGTTTGAAGACGAGCCCAAGCCGGTGCTGATGGAGCGCTTCGGCATCAGCGACCGTCAGGCCGAAGCCATCCTCGAGTTGAAGCTGCGTCACCTGGCCAAGCTTGAAGAAATGAAGATCCGGGGTGAGCAAGACGAGCTGTCGAAAGAGCGCGACTGGCTGAACGAGACGCTGGGCTCAATGGCGAAGATGAAGAACCTGGTGGCCAAGGAATTGAAGGAAGACGCCGAAAAATTCGGCGACGACCGCCGTTCGCCGCTGGTGCAGCGCGAAGAGGCCAGGGCGCTGGACGAAACCGAACTGATGACCGCCGACGCCATTACCGTGGTGTTGTCGGAAAAAGGCTGGGTGCGTGCCGCCAAGGGCCACGATGTGGACCCGACCTCGCTGAGCTACAAGACCGGCGACAGTTTCCTGTCCGCCGCACAAGGCAAATCCAACCAGCCTGCCTGTTTCCTCGACAGCACCGGGCGCAGCTATTCGCTGCCGTCGCACACGCTGCCGTCCGCACGGGGGCAGGGCGAGCCGCTGTCCGGCCGGCTGAGCCCGCCCAGTGGCGCGCACTTTGTGGCCGCCTTGATGGGGCAGGACAAAGAAGCGTGGCTGCTGGCGACGGACGCCGGGTACGGGTTTATCGCTCGCCTGGGTGACCTGCAGGCGAACAAGAAAGGTGGCAAGACGGTGCTGACCGTGCCGAAGGGCAGCCGTGTGCTGCACCCGCAGGCGGTGACGGATATGGAGCAGGCGCTGATCGCTGTGCTGTCCAACGAAGGACGGCTGTTGGTCTTCCCGGCAAAAGAGTTGCCGGAAATGCCGCGTGGCAAGGGCAACAAGATGATGTCGATTCCCTCGGCGCGGGTGCAGGACCGGGTGGAGTTTGTGCAGGCGGTTCAGGTGCTGTCGCCGGAGGATACGCTGACCATCCATGCCGGCCGTCGTCACCTGAACCTGAAAGCATCTGACCTGGAACATTACTTCGGTGAGCGCGGTCGTCGTGGTGCGAAGCTGCCGCGTGGCTTCCAGAATGTTGACAGCATGGCGTTAGAAAAGAAGTGAATGAGTAGGGTGGGTAGAGCCAAAGGCGAAACCCACCACGTCCATGCCCATTAATCACTCCCCCAAAACCATCGAAACTACCGCCGCTTCATAGGTGGATAGTCTCGATGGTTTTGTGCAGCCAGTGCGCTGCCTGGACAGGGTGGGTTTCGCCTTTGGCTCTACCCACCCAGCGGGCCCTCCCCAAAGAAACGCGGATGCCCCGCTTTTTTCTCCGGCTCAGTACTTGTAGGTGAACTGGGCAGAGACGCCGTGTGCTTCCGTTTCATACGTGGCGGCATAGCCGGGCCGCAGGTTTTCCGTTGGCTGGTTGACGTCCGCCTCGCTCTCGCGCAGGTACGCATAGGCCACGTCGACAGTCAGGTGCTGTGTCGGCGACCAGCCTGCCCCCAGCGAGACGACCTTGCGGTTGCCGTACGGCGTGCGCACGCTGCGGAATTCGTTGGTGGCCGGCGCTTCATCCAGCGCGACACCGGCGCGCAGCACCCAGTTCGGGTTGACCTGGTAGGACGCACCCACTGCATAGGCCCAGGTGTTGCGCCACTGCACTTCTTCATTCAACTGCTCCAGCGCACCCACCGCGCCGCTGTTGTTGATCACAATGCGGTCCAGGCGGTCCCAGCGGGTCCACACGGCACCACCGTGCAGGGTCCATTGGTCCGTCAGGCGATGGGTGACAGACAGTTCAGCCGTTTCCGGTGCCGTGAAATCCAGTTTGCCGCGATAGTCGCCGTTGATCAGGCCCAGGCCGGCACCCGCCGGCGGCAGATTCCGCGCCTTGGTTTCACCGCGCAGTTCGAAATCGGTTTTGGAACGATAAGTCAGGCCCACCGTGGTGTTGTCGGTCACGTCGGCGATCACGCCGATGTTGTAGCCAACGCCGTAGTCGTGGCCGGAGCTTTCCACTTCCGCATCACCGCCGCCGAGCAGGGTGGTATCGAGGTTGAAACCGAGCGTGCCATCGATGCGGCTGATGGTCGGGCCCGCGCCGACGGAGACGCGATCATTGATGCGGTAGCTCAGCGTCGGTTGCACGGTCACCACCTGAATCTGGGTGGTGGTGCCCTTGTAGCGGCCCTGGAACGTGCTTTCGTAGTCAGCATCGCCACCGAACGGCGCGTACAGGCCGATACCGAAGTGCCAGTCGTCATTCAACGGGTTGACGTAGTAACCGAACGGAATGGTCTTGAACGGCACCATGTCGCCTTTATTGGTGCCTGTCCCCGCGCCGCTCGCATTCTTGATGTCGATATTGGCGTCAATAAAGGCGAAGCCGCCGCTGGCCTGCGCCTTGAGCCGTGACATGCCGGCCGGGTTACCGAACACCGTGCTGGCATCCAGCGCCGAAGACGCCCGGCCGGCGTAGGCCGTGCCCATGCCGCTGGCGCTTTGTTCGTTGAGCGACAGACCTCCGGCCGTGGCCGGCGCACTGAGCGCGGCAGCGATGGCAGCAGAGATCGCTGTAACCGTGGGTAGCGAAAAAATTCTTGTCATCGGTATTGTCCTGATAGCTTCCGAGCGCGGGCGAGCCCGCGATGTGGGTTTTCTGACGCAATGCGAAATACAGGGGACGTCCTGTACCGGTCTTCATCCGTGGCAGCGCGACCCGAACTCCGCAGAGTGGTGATGCCGTGCTGTGACAAGCTGGCCCGCACACAACGGGGCAGAAGTCCGTTATGGCGGAGGCATGCGGCGAGTGTTTCGCCCTGGCCCGAGCAATGTGGGCGAAACGCGGCAATTGTACCTTTCTGAAACCGTGTGTCAGCGTCCATTGCTGAAAAATCTCCGCATAATTTGCGCGGACTCATCGGTCACTGCCGATGCGACCTGCAGCATGCACTGAGTGTCACTCTACTATGCGGTATGACGTGTCGGTCATAGGGTGAAAGCGCAAATTTACACTTTTTACCAAGTTGTTTTTTTATCTATACGATTGTGCAGAGACGACAGGGAAAAATGAACGCGGGGCAGCACCAACGTGCGGTGAATATACTTTCAGCACAAAGGAAAGCGGATGCGTTTTACGCCAGTGCTGCGACTTCACTGTCCGTGAGTGTGCGGAAGGCTGCCGGTGACAGATCGGCATCCAGCGTCAACGGACCAATCGCTTCGCGGTGCAATGCAACAACGCGACTGCCCACTGCCGCCACCATGCGTTTGACCTGATGGTAGCGTCCTTCGGTGAGGGTGAGCAGCAGTACGGTATCGTCGATCATCTCGGCCAACGCCGGACGTGTGGGTGTCGGGTCATCGTGCAGCACAACGCCCTCGCGCAGTTGCTGCAGCGCGTGCTCGTTCAGCGGTGCCGCGAGCGTGGCGCGATAGCGTTTCGGGCAATGAGTGCGTGGTGAAGTGATGCGATGCGACCATTGGCCGTCGGTGGTGAGCAGCAGCAGTCCTGTGGTATCGATATCCAGGCGGCCGACGATACGCAGATCGCGACGTTGCTCCGGCGGCAGCAGCGTGAGTACGGAGGCATGCTGTGGATCGTCGGTGGAGCAGACCACGCCGGCGGGTTTGTGCAGCATCAGATATCGCGCGCCCGGCAGGCTCACGACCTCGCCGTGCAGGCGCACGGATTCGCCATGCAGCAGGTGGCCGGATTTTGGCCGAGCGATACCCTCGACAGTGACAGCGCCGCTGCTGATGAGCTGCTTGACCTGTTTGCGGCTGAGGCCGGTGGCGTGGGCGAGAAAGTAATCAAGGCGCATGGGCGGCATTATAGCGAGTGCAGCGATGAAACCACGAATGCGCGGACGTCAGGAAAAAGCAGTGACGTGCCAAGCAGGTTCAGGCCGACCATGCTCCAGAACAGACGCTGGAAGGACGCCTTGCGTGATTTGTGCCGCAGCAGTTTCTGCGCCAGCAGCGCGCCGGGCCAGCCGCCGAGCAGAGCGAGCAGTTGCAGGTGTTTTTCCGGCGTACGCCAGGCGCCGTGGCGTGCAGCATGTTTGTCGCGGGCGTAGAGCAGAAAGCACAGCAGACTGGTGCTGCAATACAGCAGGGCGATCAGCAGGCCATGGTCCAGGCCGGGTGAAAAATGCAGCGCCCAGGCACTGCCCAGTGCTGCCAGGGCCAGCAGGGCAAGCAGCGTCACGCTGGTGACGGCAGGCCACAGGAGGGGTGGTTCGCGGCGGGCGTGGTTCATCCGGCGTCCGTCAGTGGGTGGGTGGGGCCGTATGCTGCCCCGGTCAGGGCGCCGGGACAATACACGTGGGCCAGTTGGGCCAATCGCGCAGGGCCGGCTTGCCGCCGCGGAGGCATTCTCATACTGTCTTGGCCCATGACGACTGCAGAAACTGCCGTGGCCCAGCCGGCCACTACCCCACGCAGCGGCCGCATCACCACGCCGCAGGGTATCGAACTCTTTTACGACGAACGCGGACCGGTGGACGGTGCGCCGTTGCTGTTCATCATGGGCCTGTCCGCGCAGATGGTATTCTGGCCGGCACCGTTGCTGGACCGGCTGGCGGAGCAGGGCTTCCGCGTGATCCGGTTTGATAATCGCGATGTCGGGCTGTCCACGCACCTGCGCGCGCCGATCCGGCATTCCCCGCTGGGCGCCATTGCGCGCTCCATGCTCGGCCTGAAGCTGAGCGTGCCCTACACGCTGCACGACATGGTGGATGACACCTGCGCGCTGCTCGATGGCCTGGGCATCGACAAGGCTCATCTGGTGGGCGTTTCCATGGGCGGCATGATCGGCCAGTTGATGGCCGCGACGCGGCCGCAGAGGGTGCTGAGCCTGACGTCGATCATGTCCGGCACCAACAGCCGCTGGCTGCCGCCCCCGAAACCGGCCGCACTGAAAGGGCTGGTGGCGCCGCGCGTGCGGATTGAGAACCGCGAGCAGTACATCGAGTTCGGCCGGCAGATGATGCGCACCATTGGTGGCCGCCTGCCGCAGGGCGATGCACTGCTGGAGCAGATGTTCGGTGAGAGCTGGGAGCGCGGTTTGCACCCGCGCGGTGTTCGGCAACAGTTCATGGCGATCCTGGCCACCGGCGACCTGACCCGTTATGTGAAAAAGATCCGTTGCCCGGTGACGGTGATTCACGGCAGCGTCGACCCGCTGATTCGCCCCGCTGGCGGTCGTGCTTCCGCACGGCACATTCCGGGGGCGAAACTGGTCATGATCCCGAACATGGGCCATGACATGCCGGAGTCGCTGCTGCCGCGTATCGCGCAGTTGATCGAGGACACTGCGCGACGCGCCTGATCGGCGTCAGCGCAGCGCCTCGGCGACGAAGTCGAGGCGGTCCTGTCCGAAGAACATCTCCCCGTTGACGAAAAACGTCGGTGCGCCAAAGGCGCCGCGTGCCACGGCCTCTTCCGTGAAGGTCTTCAGCCCGGCCTTGACCTGCTCGTCCCCAATGCGTTGCTGGAAATCAGCCACATCAAGACCTGCCTCGGCCAGGACACTGGCGATCACCTCGGCCTGGCCCATGTTTTTCTGTGTGACCCACATGGCCTCGTACACAGCTTTCATGTACGCGTCGAACTGGGGTGTATCGAGGTAACCGACGGCGCCGCGCATCAGCGGCAGTGTGTTGATCGGGAAATTCGGATTGAACGCCAGCGGCACGGCATAGCGTCTGGCAAAACGCGCCAGATCCTGTGTCATGTAGCGGCCCTTGGCCGGGATCATCACCGGCGACTGATTGCCGGTGGCCTTGAAAATGCCGCCGAGCAGCGCCGGCCGCCAGACGATGTCCGCGCCGGCTTCCCCGGCAATGCGCGGCAACTGTGTCCAGGCCAGATAGGCGGTGGGGCTGCCGAAGTCGAAAAAGAATTCCACCTGTTTGCTCATGGGCGAGGGCTCCATCTCAGAAGGTTTCCTGCCAGGGACGCAGGTCGAGTTCATGGACCCAGCAGTCGCGTGGCTGGCAGTGAATCTGCCAGTAGGTGTCGGCGATGTGCTCGGGGTTGAGGATGCCGTCCTGTTCCTTTTTGCGGTACAGGTCGGGGAAAGTGTCGCGGATAAACGCGGTGTCGATGGCGCCGTCGATGATCGGGTGGGCCACATGGATACCCTGCGGGCCCAGCTCGCGCGCCATGCTCTGGGCCAGCGCCCGCAGCGCGAACTTGGCACTGGAGAAGGCAGCGAAGTGTGCTCGCCCGCGCAGTGAGGCGGTGGCGCCGGTAAAGATAATGGTGCCGCGTTGCCGGGGCAGCATCACCCGCGCCGCTTCGCGGCCGGTCAGGAAGCCGGACAGGGCGGCCATTTCCCAGACCTTGCGGTACACGCGCTCGGTGGTGTCGGTGATCGGGAACCAGACGTTGGCGCCGATATTGAAAATCACGGCAGCCAGTGGGCCAACGTCCTGCTCAATGGTGGCGAACAGGCGCTGGATATCGTCTTCGCGGCGCGCATCGCAGGCGAACGCCCGTGCCTGGCCGCCTTCTGTCTCAATGCTGTCCACCAGTGCCGTGAGCTTGTCGGCGCTGCGTCGGGCCACGCAGGCGATGTAGCCTTCGCGGGCAAAGCGGCGGGCGATGGCGGCGCCCGTCGCGTCGCCGGCGCCAACCACCAGAATGGCTTCCCGTGCAGAGTGGGTCATGGGGCTCCCCGAGCTTGTTGCGAGTGTCCCGATAGTCAGTTCCCAAAAGGAACCTGTCAAGCCTGGCATGATCAGGCGCGCAGCCAGGGGGAAGGGCGCATCACGCCGGCCGCCTGGGACTGGAGAAACATCCGGCCGGGTGATGCGCAAGAACGTTTATGGCGAAAACGCCATTATCGAAGAAAGAAAAATTCAGCGGGGTGGTTTGTGCAGCCCATCGTCGCGCCAGCCCCGGTCGGACAGGCTCACCGAACTGTCCCGGCACATGACCAGATGATCGACGATGCGTACATCCACCAGGGCCAGTGTGTCGCTGATACGTCGTGTGATCTCGTAGTCCATCATGCTGGGCTCCGGATCGTTGGAGGGATGATTGTGCGTCAGGATCACTGCAGCGGCATTCAGCTCCAGTGCGCGCCGGGCAATTTCGCGCGGGTGCACGGTGGTGGAACTGATGGTGCCCTGAAACATGATCTCGAAGTGCAGTAAGCGGTGCCGGTTGTCGAGGAACGCCACGCCGAACACCTCGCGGGTCTGGTTGGCGACGCGCAAGCGCAGGAATTCCCGCGCTTCGACCGGGTCTTTCAGGCTGCGGCGCTGGAGCAGGTCGGCGCACAACAGGTCGCCCGCGTAATGGATCAGTTCATCCGGCGTGACCGGACGGGTGGTCTGTACCAGACCAAGCTCGTTTCGCCGAAACGGTGGTGCATGCATGGTTTTGACTCCCTGACAGTTCATTGCCAGCGGCCGGCTTCCCTGATCATCACGTCCGGGTAGTTGTTGTTGTCGTCAGAAGCCGGTCCCGGGTGACGCCGTGCCGCAGGGTCTATTTTGCGCAGAGAGCAAAATATCTCAACATAAATTTGATGCAAAAACGCCAAGGACAAGAGTTTCGCTAGGCTCTGAATGGTGGAGAGTGAGGATTCACAGGTGGCAGGGGGCGCAGAGGGAGGAAGGGGAGGGCTCGCCCAGCGGCAGGGAATCGCCTGCCTAGGGCCTGTTCACATTAAATCCATCGGCCCTGTTGAGT
>NZ_AQOR01000060.1 GCF_009846755.1 Alcanivorax sp. S71-1-4 | reverse complement strand
GCTCTACCCACCCTACGGCAGCTTCGCAGGGTTGGCGGGGCGGGCGAAACCCACCATGTCCATGTGCCACATTGCTCCCAAAAATCCAGCGAAACTGCCCCCCATCGCGCAAACATGGCACACCGCGACAAGCGTAAAACTTCTGCCATCCTCCCCCCGTGGCACTGCCACTCCCGGTCGCCACGTATACACTGGACTCGTCATTTCCCCCACGTTGCGCGGCAACAGGAGGTCTTATGTCTGTGTCCCGTATGCTATTGCTGGCCAGCGTGCTGACGCTGGCGGCCTGTGACAACAAGCCGGATCCGCCCAAACCGGAAACCACCCTGCCACCTGCCGGTCAACAACCGGCTGCACCGATGGTGGACGACACCCCGGCCACTGTTGAACAGCCTGCGGTGATCGGCTTCCACGGTTTCGGCCCGGCCCGTTTTGGTCAGGACCAGGAACAGGTGCGCATGTCCTGGGGGCGGCCGCTGCGTGAAGGCGGCTCGACCTCAGACAGTTGCTATTACCTGTTCCGCGAGCCACAGCCCGACAATGGCGGCTTCGGGATCGGCTTCATGATCGTGGACGGGAAATTCGCGCGCTATGACGTGGACATGGCACAGTTCGCCGCGCCGGGCGACATCAAGGTGGGCGCCACGCTGGACCAGTTGCGTGAGACGTATGCCGGCCGCCTCACCGAACAGCCGCACAAGTACGCGCCGGACTGGCTGTATGTGATCGTCGCTCCCGAGGACGGCAGCGACGCACGGCTGGTGTTCGAGGTCAACGAAGAACAGGTGGTGACCAGCTGGCGTATTGGGGTGCCGCCCGCCGTGTTCTATGTGGAAGGCTGTGCCTGAAGTGCGTCCAGCCGCGCCAGCTCGGTTTCCGTCAGGGCCCGCATGCGCGTGATATTGCGCTGCGGGATCTGTTCCGGGTCCGGGTAATGCGCCAGCGCCTCGCTCACGCTGTCCTCGCGCAGCAGGTGCAGCATCGGCCAGGGTGACCGGTTGGTGCGGTTTTCGGCATCCTCCGGTTCGGTGTCCTCGAATTGATAGTGCGGGTGGAAACTCGCCACCTGATACACCCCTTCCCACTCAAAGCGTTCCAGCAGTGCATCGCACAGGCTGAGGAAATCGTTGTAGTCCTCGAAGTCGGCCAGCATGCGGGGAATGATCAGCAGCGTGGTGTCGATGGCCGTGTTGTTGTCCAGCGCGGTCAGGGCCAGATGCAGGTCGGTCAGCAGCGTGCCGGCGTCGGTGGCGTGCGTGACCTCAAAATGAATCTGCCCGGCCTGCAACGGGCGCCGTGCGAACGGGCACAGGTTCAGGCCGATGACCACCTCTTCCAGCCAGCGGCGCGTATGTTCGATCAGGGTGTTGTCTGCGTGCATCAGGGTTCCAGAGTCAGTGTCTCGCCGACCCGGATGACACCGGTGTCGAGAATTTCAGCGCGGAGTCCACCACGCCCGACCAGCGTGCGCACGGCGGCGTGCGCGGGGATGCCTTCGGCCTGCAGGATACGGCCGACCACGGCACACGGTTCGCACAGCTCAATACCGCGCAGGCGTATCCGGCCAACCCGAAAGGTCTGGCCGACCAGGTCGTTCAGTGCAACGTCATCCATCAGCAGGTTACGGCGCAGCAATGAGGCGGGAAGGTGGCAGCCGTGTGTCTGATTGAAAAAATCCACCGCCGCCTGTTCGATCAGGGTGATCTGGTCCGCGGGCGCATTGTTGCGACGGTAGTTGCGGTCACCGACGATACCGCAACCGGCATGCACCTGCACCGCGTCGCTGGCCTGAATGGCCGCGCCACGCACAGGGGAAGTGAAAATGGCGCGCAGGGTGGCCATGTCGAACGGTTCCAGCAGATCGGGCGACACAGCATACCCTGCGCAGGCAGGCAGGTGAACGGCACGGGTTGCCCCGTGCCGGGTGGGTCAGGGCGCGGGGCTGGCGGTACGACTGCGCAGATAGGTGACCAGCGCCGCACGGCCATCCGAAAAATGAGTGTGTCTGTTCTGGAAAGAAACAATGAAAAAAGTGACGAATGGCAGGTGCGTTCGCCGGATCAGTGACACAGAACCCGGGCACGGCGAGCAATGCGTTTTTTGTAACGCAGGGCAAGGCCGGCGTGAGGTCAGCAATGAAGTGTTGGGGCGGCGCCTGCGTGGCTGAAAGGTAAGGTTGCCTTGTCGATGTCGGCCCCGTCGAAACGATCAGAGACCGGCTATTGATGACCGTTCACTTGACCTCAGGACAGCTTGAGCTTCTATAGTGCGCGTCCGGGCGTGAGCCCCGGGACCAGGGAGAATGTAATGACGACCGATATTCCGGCCAGCGTGGCTCGGCCGGCAACACGACGGGAATGGCTGGGCCTGGCGGTACTGATGCTGCCTACGGTGCTGCTGGCACTGGACATGACCGTGCTGCACCTGGCCGCACCGCACCTGAGCGCCGACCTGAAACCGACCAGCGCACAGTTGCTGTGGATCCTCGATATCTACGGCTTCATGATCGCCGGTTTTCTGGTGACCATGGGCACACTGGGCGACCGCATCGGCCGTCGCCGGCTGCTGCTTTTCGGGGCCACGGCATTTGGCCTGGCATCCGTACTCGCAGCGTTTGCGCACACGGCTGAAGCGCTGATTGCCAGCCGGGCACTGCTTGGCGTGGCCGGCGCTACCCTGATGCCCTCGACGCTGTCCCTGCTGCGCAACATGTTCCAGGTGGATACCCAGCGCACGCTGGCGATCACCATCTGGATGACCGGCTTTATCGTCGGCAGCGCGATCGGTCCGCTGGTGGGTGGGCTGATGCTGGAATTCTTCTGGTGGGGGTCCGTATTTCTGCTGGGCGTGCCGGTGATGCTGCTGTTGCTGGTGGTGGGCCGCTGGATATTGCCGGAGTTTCGCGATGACAACGCGGGCCGGCTGGATTTCGCCAGCGCGCTGTTGTCCGTGGCGATGGTGCTGGTGGTGATCTACGGCCTCAAGGACATGGCACGCAACGGTGCCAGCCTGATGGCGCTGGGCGCGGTGTTGCTCGGCCTGTTGGTGGGGGCGGTGTTTGTACGCCGACAGCGCCGGCTGGCGCAGCCCATGTTCGACATGGCGTTGTTTCGCAACCGCGCGTTCAGCACGTCGGTGGGCGCAATGATGCTGACCGTGCTGGCGATTTCCGGTGCCTGGCTGATGGTGTTCCAGTACCTGCAGGGTGTGCTCGGGCTGTCGCCTCTGAAAGCGGGCATCGTGATGCTGCCGGCGACGCTGGTGCAGATATTCGGTTCGTTGCTGGTGCCGCTGCTGGCCGGGCGCATGCCGAAATCGGTGTTGATCAGCGGCGGCCTGCTGCTCGCGGCACTGGGTTTCCTGAGCATGGCCCAGGTCACCGGGCTCGACAATATGGCCTGGCTGATGATCGGCACGGTGATCATGGGGTTTGGTGTCATGCCGATGATGATCCTGGGCACGGATCTGGTGGTCAGCGCCGCCCCGGCGGAAAAGGCGGGGGCGGCCTCGGCGACCTCGGAAACCGCCAGCGAACTGGGCATGGCACTGGGGATCGCGGTGATCGGCAGCATCGGCGCCGCGATCTACCGCAGCGAGATGGCGCAGCATCTGCCGGCCGGGCTGCCCGAGGAGCTGGCGCTGGCAGCCACCGATACGCTGGGCGGGGCACTGGGGGTCGCGGCGGGGCTGCCGCCCTTGCAGGCGGAAAGCGTGCTGGTGCCGGCGCGGGCGGCATTTTCTGCCGCGTTGCACACCAATGCAGTGATCGGAGCGGTGATCGTGACCGCCGTCGCGGTCATCACCGGGCTGTTGTTGCGGCAGCGCGCGGTGCCGTCCGCCGAAGCGGCCTGTTGACGCGCATCAAGACCGGGTGGGCCAGGAGGCATAGACTGGTGAGTACATGGAGTGTCATCCACCACCCGGGAGGTTGCTTGTCATGGCTCGTATCTCATCCCTGCGCATTGCTACTGATTTCTCCGAACACGCCGACCGCGCCGCACGTCGCGGCGCCCGTCTGGCCCACGCCCTGGGTATCACCGGGGCGCGCCTGATCCACGTTGCCGAAAAGCCCGGCCTGCTGGCGGTGCAGGCGCTGCTTGCCGATCCCATTGAGGAAGCAATGGCCCGCGCCATGGACGCCAGCCTCGAGGCCATTGAGGCGGACACAGGCTACCGGCTGACCGGCGATATCCACGAAGGCAAGGTCACCGAGTACCTGCTTGAAGGGGCCGGCGCCGACACCTTGCTGGTGCTCGGAAGCCAGGGGGCGCACGCCTGGCAGGACCGGGTACTCGGTTCCACCGCCACCCGCATTGTGCGCCACAGCCAGAGCCCGACGCTGGCGGTACGCGGGGCGGCACAGGGGGACTACCAGCGCGTGCTGGTCCCGGTGGACCTCACGGATGTGTCCGGCCAGGCGCTCGACATGGCACTGACCATCGCGCCGGAGGCAAGCCTGGAACTGCTCTATACCTGGGCGCCGGTGACGGTGCCCTACGGTGGTTTCATGTCCATCAGCGGCGACATGATGGCGGCCTATGCCGCTGACCAGCAGGCTGCCGGCCATGACGGCCTGAGCCGGCTGTGCGAAGCGCACGGGCTGGCGCCGGAACGCGTGACCTGCACCGTACGTCGTGATTTTCCGGCACGGGGCATCCTGCAGCGCGCCCGGGAACTCAACGCTGACCTGATCGTGATGGGCAAGGAAAGTGGCCACCGGCTGGAAAAATTGCTGGTGGGCAGCGTCACCAGTCAGGTGCTCGCCCATGCCGACGCGGATGTCCTCGTGGTACCGCGCGCCCCGGACTGAGCCGGGAACGTAAAAGGGTGCTAAATCCGGCGGCATGCCTCGGTATCTCCCCCGGGGAAGGAGCGTACTGTGGGCCTGAAGTCAGTCTTCACTGACGCAACGCAGGAGGACAGGTGATGGCAACGCAGAAACAGATCGATGCCGCCCGGCGGAATATCCGCAAGGCGCAGAAAGCCTGGCAGAACATGTCGTCGGAAGAGCGGGCCCGTTCGCAGCCGGAAGGCCGCCGGCGCATCAAGCCGGGGCGCACCGGCAAGGGCGATTACTACCATGTGGAAGTGCGCGACAAATACCAGTTCGAGCTGTTCCGTACCCACGACGTGGGTGACCCGGGGGGTGTCCAGCGCGTGGCCGGCAAACGGCCAAGCGGCTCCTGGGATACGCTGAAATGGCTGATTGCCAAGGACCACGCCCACGTCACCGACGGTAAGCTGGTGGCGGATTCCGATGACGCGAAACAGGTGCTGGCGCAGCTCGGCTCAGAGCCGGTGCACGTCAAGGGCGATATCTTCCGCGCCAAACCACGGCCGAACGTGCCGGAAAAGGACAAGCCCACCCGGGCCCAGCAGCGTGCCCGTGAGGAGAATATCCAGAAAGCACAGAGCACCTGGCAGGCCATGAGCAGTGAAGAGCGGCGCCACAGCCGTCATTGATCGCTATTCCCCGCGCGCCTGAATGGGTAGGGGGCAGGCGCCTTCCTCTTCATCAGCCTCTGCTGCACAACCTCGCCATTAATCCCGCGATCAGGCCGGCCTGCTGCTACACTGCGCGCCATTCTTTGCCGCAGGTCGATACCCGTGACTGATACCGCGTTTTCCTCGTTGCCGCTGTCCGATGCCTTGCTGGGTAATCTCGCCAGCCTGGGTTACACCGCCATGACCGACATCCAGGCACACAGCCTGCCGGTGATCCTGCGCGGCGCGGACCTGATCGCGCAGGCCAGCACCGGCAGTGGCAAGACCGCCGCATTCGGCCTCGGCCTGCTGCAGGCGCTCAATCCCCGTTATTACGGCTGCCAGGCACTGGTGCTGTGCCCCACGCGCGAGCTGGCCGACCAGGTGGCGCGGGAAATCCGCCGGCTGGCGCGGGGCGCCGACAACATCAAGGTGCTGACGCTGTGCGGCGGTGTCCCGATGGGGCCGCAAGCCGCGTCGCTGGAACATGGGGCGCAGGTGATTGTCGGCACGCCGGGGCGTATCCAGAAGCACCTGACGCGGGGTTCGCTGGTGCTGGAAGGGGTCAATACCCTGGTGCTGGACGAAGCCGACCGGATGCTGGACATGGGGTTCTACGACAGCATCGCCGGCATCATCGCGCAGACACCGGCACGGCGACAGACGCTGCTGTTTTCCGCCACTTACCCGGACGGCATCCGGCAGATCGCCGCGCAGTTCATGCGCGCGCCGGAGCAGATCAGCATTGCGTCTGAACAGGCCGCACCGCGTATCGAGCAGCGTTTCATCGAGATCGACCCGGACCAGCGCACCGACGTTGTGGCCCAGGCGCTGGCCTGCTTCCGGCCGGTGTCCTGCGTGGCGTTCTGTTTTACCCGGCAGCAATGCCAGGAAGTGGCGGACGCGCTGTGTGCACGCGGGATGGCCGCCATGGCGCTGCATGGCGACATGGAGCAGCGTGAGCGGGACGACGTGCTGATCCGCTTTGCCAATCGCAGCCTGACTGTGCTGGTGGCCACGGATGTGGCTGCCCGGGGTCTGGACATTGATGCGCTGGATCTGGTCATCAACGTGGAGTTGGGCCGTGACGTGGAAACCCACGTGCACCGCATCGGCCGTACCGGCCGTGCGGGCGAAAAAGGCATCGCCGTCAGCCTGGTGGCGCCGCCGGAAATGCGGCGCGCCCAGGCCATCGAGGCACAGCAGGGCGCGCCGCTGAACTGGCACCCGCTGAGCAGCCTGAAACCCCGGCCCGGCGGGCCGCTGGTGCCGCCGATGAAGACCCTGTGTATCGCCGCCGGCCGCAAGGACAAGCTGCGCCCCGGCGATATTCTCGGGGCGCTGACCGGTGACGCCGGGCTGCCCGGCGACAAAGTGGGCAAGATCAGCATTACCGATTTCCAGGCGTTCGTGGCGGTAGCGCGGGAGGTGGCACCGCTGGCGCTGGAACGGCTGAACGCAGGGCGCATCAAAGGACGTTCATTGCGGGTGAAGTTGCTGTAGGCAGCGGTACTGTTGCACCAGTCTTGCTCGCACCGGTCTTGCCCGCACCGGCCAGCCGGCCGGCATCCGCGTGCTGACGCCGAGAGTGCCTTCACAAAGTCCTGTCGGGTATCGAGGGGTGCCATCGCGCGGAGTGCGTTATGGCCGGTGCCCCGCGCCCGTCTGTTTCGCCAATATCCCTGAGTTCAGTGATAGGTGGCCGTGTCGGCGCCGGATATGATGCCGTATCGGTCATATGTCCTTGTTTTCGGGTGGGGCGCCAAGGGGGGCTGCTATGCACGATGTGGAAATTTTGTCGGCCATGCCGGTAATGTCCGGCCTGTCGGCGCGCGGGAAGAAGACAGGTGATGCGGGTGCAGCGCGACGGCTGGTCGGACAACAGGCCCGGCGTCGATGGGGGGCGTCATGATGCGCAGCCGCGCCGGTGTCACGGAAGTACAACGGCTGGCGTCACTGAAAATGCTGGCCAGAGAGACGAAAGGCGAATTGATGCTGATTCCGCTGGAAAAAGTCTCTGCAGTGATGGCCGTGCTGGAAGGGCGAGCACCTGAGGCCACGGCGATGCCGGTGTCACGGGATCAATAGAAGCAGACAACAGATCGTTTCGTTGCGATAGAAAGAGAGCCTGGCGGATGCCGGGCTTTTTTTGTGGCGTGCCATCCATGGCCGCCACCCTTCGGGCCGTCGCTAACGCAACGTCAAAAATGGCTCCCAGCCATTTTTTGTTTCGGGACCGTCGCAGAGAGCGACGCGCGCTCAATCGCCGTTTGTGTTCCAGCAGAACCGCCGCGTCCTGTGGTGCAAATGCACGATACAAACCATTTTGCCAGCAATACACCATCACCCCCGGTCATGAGGTGTGGCGTGGATTGCTGCAGGCCCGCCATTCGGCTGGTCATACAGGGCTGCTGCGCTGCTGAGGTGGCATGGGCTTAAAAAAACGGAAAAGGTTCTGGCGGTATGAAAAAGTGGAAAGGATGTCTTGTGGTGTTGTTGACCTGGGGTGGGATGCCGGCGCTCGCGGCGGCGGATCAGATCAGTTACAGCCATCTGGAAGCCGGTTATCAGCGGATGACGGGCGACGGCAGTTTTGACGGTTACTTCTTCCGGGGCGCCGTCCAGGTGACGGACAGCGTCTACCTGGCGGCGGGCTACGACGAACTGGAGGACAGCGGCGTCAGTCAGGAAATCATGACGCTGCGTGCGGGTCTGGCAGTGCCGCTGCAGGATGGGCTCGACGCCTATGGCGAGCTGGGGCTGGTGCGTGCGGAGGTTGCCGTGAGTGTGCCGGGGCTGGGCACCTTCAGCGAGAAGGAAACCGGTTATCAGCTGGAGGCTGGCGCCAGAATGGCGATGGCGTCGCGGCATGAACTGCGCGGGTTTCTGCGAAGCGTCGATGTGGACGGCTACGACGAAACCTTTCTCGGGGCGCAGGGGGTGCTGCATGTTGCTCCGCGCGTCGGCGTGCACGCGGGGGTGAGCCGGTTGTTCGATGCGTCAGAGTTTCTGTTTGAGCTCGGTGTGCGCGTCAATTTCTGAACCACGGGCATGGATGGGCCGGTACGGCTGAATGCAGCGGCCAGCGAAGTGACCGGGCACGGTGCGTTGGCCTGAACGTCAAGGGAGAGAGCACGTGACCTTTGTGAACGGAATGCGTTATATCAGCGCGGTGATCCTGTGTGGCGTACTGGCCGCCTGTGGTGGTGGCGGCGGTGGTGGCCGCGGCGGCGCCCCGGCGCCGGACTGGCCCGCACCCGGTACACCTCCCACGACGGCAGAAGGCGGTGCGGACCTGACGGCGGTGCAACCGGTGACCGACACGGCGGGCGCCCTGCAAGGGCTGGCGCTCACCGGCCTGCCCGACGGTGTGGACAGCGCCTCTCTGTATGCCGAGTTTTACACCACCGACGGTGAGGTGCCCTTGCAGGGGCGCGTGGACACCTTCCGGCTGCTGCCGCTCTTCGTGCTCGACGACACGGTGCAGCTGCCACTGCCGTTGCTGGATACGGAAGGGGCCACCATCGTCTGGCGGCTGACCGACGGGGCCAGCACCAGCGAAACATTCCAGACCCGGATAGAGGCGTTGCCGGCGCCGCGCACGGGCAGTGTCGAGGCCCTGCTCTCCGGCACCGAGTCGATGCTTGAGGCGGCCACGCAGGCACTGGGCAAGCAGTACCCGGAAGAATGGGAATACTGGCGTGACAATGACCCGACGCAGATGCCTGCCTATCTGATTCCGCTCTGGCAGGCGTGGCATGCCATGTTCGATGCCGAAAACGCTATGGCCTGGGTCAACCAGCCCTGGTCGGCGGCACAGACGGCGATGCTGGAGCGTGTGCTGGCGGCCCAGCCCATCGACGAGGCCATGCTGGGCATGGCGGATTACATCGCGCAGGGCCACAGCCTGCTGGACGAGGCCGCGAACCTGTTGCCAGTACGGACCAGCAGTGGTGTCACGGCCCGAAGTTATGCGCTGCACGAAGGCCGGACAGCGCCCGGTGGCATCGTGCACGAAGCCGGCATGCTGCCGATCAGCAATGCGGCGGAATTGTCGGTGGCGCTGCAACAGTACGATGACGCCCGGCGTTTTCATCGCAATATGGACAACTTTGACAAGCACGTGGGCACCTACCTGGCGGCCGTGGGCGTGCTGGCGGCACTGCCGGTGGCAGCGGGCAGCGGTGGCCAGTCTGCGGTAGCCATCACGGCGGCGCGGCGCCAGTTGATGGCACAGATCGGCAATATCGCCACGGTTTTTTCGCGGGTCAATGCCATGGCCAAGTGGTTCTCGCCCTGTTGTATCCCGTCTCTCGCCATCACGCTGGACCCGGCCGGTGGCCGTGTCACGGAAGACCTGCCGGAAAACCAGGTATGGCTGGAGGAGGCCCGTGCCCGTGCGGAAAGTGCGCCGGTCAACCTGACGCGTGAAGTCACGGACATTATCCTGGCCGAAGCTGGCGGCGCCCTGACCGGCAAGCTCAGCGAAAGCGTTGCCGAGCAGTTCAGCACCGCCGTGCAGCAGTCTGGCCTGGCAGAGGACGGTGCCTCGATGGTGATCGATTTTGCCGCCAGTCGTGCCGGCAAATCGGTGCTCGAACGTTTTCCCGTCGGCGCCGACATGGTGTTTTTCTGGGACGACATCGATCTGGTGCACAACGCGCCGGAGCAATGGCTGGCGGTGGAGGCGCGCACGCTGGATGGCAGCGCGGACAGCGCCATTGTCGAGCAGGCATCGGCCGGGTCGCATCAGATGGCGTTCCGGCTGCGCTCGCCGCAGGCGTTCCAGCGCCAGAGCTCGGTGCTGCGGTTCAACACACGGCCGGAAGCACTGCCTGCCGCAGCGCCGGCCATCGACACGCAGATCGTTTCGCTGGACTACCTGAACCTGCGCTTTGATCCGCCGGTGCTGAGGGTGACGGATGAGCCGGTGGATTTCGCCCTGACACTGGAAAACGCCGCCCCGCAGAGCGTCAGCGGCGGGGACTTTATCGATGTGGCCGCCTTCCTTGACGGTTTTACCCTTGGCAGTGCCGTGTTGCAGCAGCGCGACGGTGCGGTGATGCGGTTTACCTACACGCCTCCGGCAAGCGGCTTTCCGGAAGACACCGTGCTGGAAGTCGAGGCCGTGGTCACACTGGAAAGCGGCCTGCGTAACCCGGTGCACAGCCCCCCGGTGCGCCGCGGCACTTTGCTGCTCAGCGCCGACGGGGCAGTGCAGGGCCTCACCGTCGCGCCGGGTGCCGCGTGTGTTGCCGACGGTGAGTCCCGGCAATTCACTGCCACCACCATGGCGGGCGAGCCGGCGGACGTCATCTGGCAGGTGGAAGGGCCTGGGCAGATCACGGCAGGCGGTCGTTATACCGCAGGCAGTACGGATGGCAGTGCGCGCGTCATCGCCCGCTTGCAGGAGGATGAATCAGTCATGGCAGAGGCCCGGATCACGCTGGGCAACTGCAGTTGCTGGTGGCGCGCCGAGGTCGCGGGTGATTTTCAGCAACGGATGACGGGCGAAGGCCAGTGGATCGAAACGGATGCGCAGCAACGCATCACCGGGCTGGTTCATCATGCCGGCGAGTTTTCCCAGGTTCGCCTGGATCTTTCCGGCGATCCGATCCCGCCCGGCGCCACCGGCAGTTTCCGTGCCTCGGTGCCGCAGGGCTATCTCGGCAACACCCTGCCGGGCTCCGGCACGGTCTGGTACAACCCGAGCGCGGCGATCGCCAATGAAGCCGGCCTGCCGCCGGTGCCGCCATTGACGGTGCAGGTCACCCGCCATGACATGCTGGCGTACCCCGACGACGCCGGGGTCGCCACGGGCGCCCGCAACCTGGAAGCCGATATCCGCGGTATCGCCGTGTATGAATGGCTTGAGTATGAGCCGATCCGTATCGAGCGGCTCAGCGGTGGCCTGAACATGTATTTGCGTGGCACCTACTGGATTGATCTGGGAGGCGGCACCATCAATTGCAGTAGGGGGCTGTAAGGCAAAAGCGGGGTAGGGTGGGTAGAGCCAAA